>CAZXJS010000004.1:83734-136815 GCA_964641085.1 uncultured Prevotellamassilia sp.
ATCCACGCAACCCATACCCCCCATGCACCCCATCCACCCAATTCACCCCCCTTACCCCCCCCCGTCATCCCCATCATCCCCCGTCGTTCCTCTGCGGGCGTCCATAGCCCCGAGCCTGTGTTCTGGCTCGGTACATCTCTTCCTTGATGCCACCCTGTTGCAGGAACCGGCGCTTCATCCATTCTATCAGGCCGCGCAGGAGCACGTCTTCCTGGTGTATTAGCGTGATGGCAATGTTTGCTATTGTCTCGGCGCTACGGGTGCGTATCTTTTCGCGATAGACGGCGGAGTCGAGATGTTGGCGGCAAAATGCCTGTGCCTGACTACATCGAGCGTCCTCCAGCCCCCATTGCGTGAGACCCCTCACGCGCAGGTAGTCCTCATAGTCCAGCAGCAACTCGTGCAGGCTGGCGCGATTCACGTTGGTCAGCTTGATGGCCATCTCTTTCGATGTCACCCCGTCGATATACCCTTCCGCTAAGTTCTGTTTTCCCGACCGTGCCGCCTGCACCATTTGGTCTATCGTGCGGTCGCCACGTTGCAAGAACGTGTTAGCGAAGTAGAACGTGATGTCGAAGATGCACTCTGCCTTCTTGAAGGCTTTCAGCGAGCGGTAGTCCCCACGTTGGTCAAGAAACGGCAGGTCAACCATGATTTAGCCGAACTCTTTGTTCAGGTTTCTCGGTGTCGCGTGTGGTCAGCGGCGCCGGGGCGAGCCCTTCTTGCCGCCCTTTGCCTTTTGGGGCTTCGGTTGGGGCGGGGTGGGAGGTTGCTCCACTTGCCAGCTTTCTTCCTCTACGAGGCTGAAGTCCAGCTGCCGCCGTTCCAGGTTGGCGCGCTCCACGCAGATGCGTACGCGGTCGCCCAGGCAGTATCGCTTGTGGTGGCGACGCCCTACGAGGCAGAAGTTGCGCTCGTCGAACTCGTAGTAGTCGTCGGCCAGCATGCGCAGCGGCACCATGCCTTCGCAGCCGTTTGCGTCGAGCTCCACGTAGAGGCCGAACTCCGTCACGCCGTCTATCGTGCCTTCGAACTCCTGCCCCAGGCGGTCGGCCATGAATTCCACCTGCTTATACTTTATGCTGGCGCGCTCGGCTTGTTCGGCCACTTGCTCCATGTCCGAGGCGTGTTCGCAGAGCGCCTCGTACTTCGTGGCGGAGGCGGAGCGCCCGCCTTCGGCGTAGCGCGTCAGCAAGCGGTGAACCATCATGTCGGGGTAGCGGCGGATGGGCGAGGTAAAGTGGGTGTAGTATTTGAACATGAGGCCGTAGTGCCCAATGTTGTGGATGCTGTAGCGGGCTTTCATCATGGTGCGCAGGGCTACCATCTCTACGACGTTCTCCTCGGGCCGCCCTTTCACCTCGTCGAGCAGGCTGTTCAGGCTGCGGCTGACGTCGCTTTTCGAGCCGTCGGTGCGCAGTTTGTGGCCAAACTGTGCCACGAAGCCTTGCAGCTTCTCCAGCTTCTCGGTGTCGGGCGCGTCGTGGATGCGGTAGGGCAGCACCTTGGGCTGCTGCCGCCGGCCGCCGCGCGGCGGCGTCTCGAGGGTGCGCGTCTGCGGGTCGTAGAGGGGCGGGTTGGCGGCGGGGTTGGCCACGCTGGCGGCCACAGTCTTGTTGGCCAGGAGCATGAACTCCTCCACCAGCTTGTTGGCGTCGCGCGCTATCTTGAGGTAGGTGGATACGGGGTGCCCCGTCTCGTCGATGTCGAAGCGTACCTCGGGGCGGTCGAAGCCTATGGCGCCGTTCTTGAAGCGCTGTGCGCGCAGCTTCTTGGCTAAGCGGTTCAGGATGATCAGTTCTTCGGCGTATTCGCCTTGCGGCGCACTGCCCTGCGGCAGGGGGGCGGGGTGCTCGCCCGGCGTGCGGAGGTCTTCCTCGGAAGCTTCGCCGTTCTGCTCCAGGATGTACTGCACCTCTTCGTACGTGAAGCGTCGGTTAGAGCGTATCACGCTGTGGCGCAGACGCCAGTCGAGAACGTCGCCCTCCTCCGTTATGTGGAAGAGGGTGGAGTAGGTCAGCTTGTCCTCGTCCTGGCGCAGGGAGCATAGCTCGTTGCAGAGGTGCTCGGGTAGCATGGGTATGGTGCGGTCAACGAGGTAGATGCTCGTGGCGCGTTGCTGTGCTTCCTTGTCCACGGTGTCGCCCTCGTGCACGTAGTGCGTCACGTCGGCAATGTGGATGCCTACCTCGTAGAGCTTCTTCTCGGCGGCGTCTTTCGTCCGCTTGGGGCGCAGGGCTTCGGGCAACTCTTCCCAGCCGGCGCGGCGCAGGCTCAGGGCGTCGTCGAAGTCCTTCGCGTCGTGCGGGTCGATGGTGAAGGTGGTCACCTCGCGCAGGTCTTCGCGTCGCGCTATTTCCTCGGGCGTGATGTCGGCCCGTATCTTGTCCGCCGCGCGCTCCACCTTCTCGGGGTATCGGTAGGGCAGGTGGTAGGCGGCCAGGATGGCGTTCATCTCCGTGTCGTTGTCGCCCTGGCGGCCCAGGATGTCCACGACGCGCCCTGTGGGGCTCTTCGCGTCCTGCGGCCAGTCCGTTATCTCGACGACGGCCTTGTCGCCCGTCTTGCCGCCCTTCAGCGCTTTGCCGGGAATGAAGATGTCGTTGGCCAGCGTGCGGCTCTCCGTGATGAGGAAGCCGTAGCCCTGCTCCACCTTCAGGCGCCCCACGAAGGTCGTGTTGCGCCGCTCCAAAATCTCCGTCACCTGCGCCTCGCGCGTGTGCCCCTGCCGCCGCGCCAGCATCGTGACGCGTACGCGGTCGCCGTCGAGCGCGTGCAGCGAGTTGCGCTCCATGACGAGGATGTTCTTGCCCCCGTCGTCGGGGATGAAGGCGTTGTGGCCGTTGCTCTTGCGCTGGAAGGTGCCTTCCATGACCTGCGTGCGCGCTGCGTAGCGGTAGTTGCCCTGCCCGTCGGTGGCCACCAGATCGTCCAGGACGAGGTTCTGCAGCACGTCCAGCACCAGCATCTTCGCGGGGTGGTTCGTCGCGTGCAGCTCGCGGAAGAGGTCCTTCACACTGAAGTCCTGCCCCGCGTGCGAGGCGAAGAATTCCGGCAACTGTTGCTCCAGCTCGCGCTTCGTCAGCCGCGCGCGGCTCTTGCGTTCCTTTTTCATGCTTCTCTCTATGATTTATTTTTGCCGCTGCCCGCAGCCGGTGCGGCGGGGGGCTAACGTCTGAGGGCAAAGTAACTTATTTTTTAGGACTCTTGCACGCAATTAATAAATAATAACGCGCCGTCCTAACCCTTTTCCTGACTTCGTCAATGATTCGCTCAAATTAATCAACGGGCCGTAGATCCTCCAAATGTGCACAGCTTTTTTTGTTGGCTTTCAGTCAGGCACAGGGGCTTGGTATATTGCTTGCGGCTGTTCGGCAAATTTCTCTTTATCTGATGCGCCCGTAGTACTGCACATTGAGAATTACAAAGCAAAAAGATCGTCTAAGGTAACAACCGACTGTATCATGGCTGTATACTTGCCTTTGGCCAGTCCCGTTGTAGTGATCAGCGTACTCCACGGTGTGTAGCGCAGCCCTGTCTCTTTAATGAACGTGCTCGCCCTCCGCGATATTCTTTCGTATTCTTCCTTGTTAAGCTCATACTCGTCTTGGGAATATTTCACCTCACAGACGTTGACTATCCTGTCGGCCCTTTCTATGATGATGTCTATCTGAACAGCGGGCAGTGTCGTCTTGCTCCTCCAGGAATAGCTCAAGGTGGAGATGCCGTCAATGCGCAAAGCCCGCTTTATCTGTGGAATATGAGCCATGCATATCCGCTCGTAGGTCAAGCCCATCCATGTGTTTATTTCCGGCGTATTGATGTGATGAGCCCAGTAGGACTGTTCCACCTCTGCTCGGTCAATAAAGTTTAAGTAAAAGAGGCAAAAGAAATCAGACAGCTGATAGATGGCATCCTTGCGCTTAATCTCCTTCTCTCTGACGACGTTTTTGCGAACCAAGTCGCAATAGACCAAATCTTCAAGTTGATTGCCCAAATGCCCATTGTTGGGGCACTTGAGCGCTTCCGCAATTTGCTGGCGTGTCATGCCGTGACGACTTCTGCTGAGCACCTTCACCAAATCGATGTATCTGCCGGAGTTCTTGTAAAGCGTATTGAAAAGCCGTCTGAATTCCCTGCGCATATTGTTGTCACGGCTGAAGAATAGCCTGTCAACATTCTGCACCAAGCTTTCGTCTTTATTTAGCAGGCTCAGGTAATAAGGGATGCCACCGAATATCATGTAAGCTTGGAGAATCATCAGGCGGTTCCACAGAAAATGATGTGCGTCCAAATAGCTTTCCACTTCCTTCAAAGAGAACGGATGGACGGCCATCTCTTCTGTCAGCCGGTCGTGCAGACCTCCTTTGCTGTCTATGACATTAGTTATCATCCAGCTGGTGGCACTACCGCAAACGATGAACAGGATATTGTCATGAAGGGAAGCCCACTGGTTCCAGAAATAGCCCACGGCACTTGCTACATTGGAACGCTCCGCATCCAGCGCCGGCAACTCGTCAATGAAAACAACACAACGCTCCTGAGTCCTTACGCTTTTTTTTAAGGCATTTTTCAGCATGATGAAAGCCTCCATCCAATTGCCCGGCTTTTTGGGCATTTCGTAGCCGAAATCATCCATGGCGTCGGCAAAAGCCATGAACTGGGCTTGTAAAGAACCCCCTATGACACCGGTCATCTTAAAGGCCAAATGGTCACCAAACACCTTGTTGATCAAGAACGTTTTTCCTACGCGGCGGCGGCCGTACAAAGCTACGAATTCCGCCTTAGGACTTTCAATCAGAGTTTTGAGTGTTTTTATTTCTGCTTCCCTTCCTATCAGTGCTTCCATGGTACTGTCTTTTAGTTTGCGCAAATGTACTACTAAACTTTTGACGTCTCCTATTATTCGGGTGAAATCTGCGGCAATTTCGCCACATTTCGCCCAAATTATGTCGTTTCCGGGCGAAATCGAGGTCTCGGCCTTGAGGTTTCGCCCATATCATAAATGCCTTTTTAGGACTCTTGCACGCAATTAATAAATAATAACGCGCCGTCCCACCCCTTTTTGATACTTTTGCAGCCTGACAAAAAACAGCCTGCCATATGCCGCGCCGCCTGCTTCCCCTCTTCGTCTTGCTGCTGTCCGCCCTGTCGCTGCGGGCGCAGGACGCCGTGCCCGAGGCCGAGGCGCCCGCCTTGCCCGTCTATGTGCAGGTGGGCAAGGCTTTCTACCACGGCGACTCCATTCCCGAAATCATCACCCCCGTGCTGCCCAAGCTCAACGTCTGGCATCCGCGCAACGAGAAGGAGCGGCAGCACTACGAGCGCCTCGTCCGCCAGGTGAAGAAGCTCCTGCCCTACGCCAAGCTGGCGCGCTACACCATCATTGAGACCTACGCCTACCTCGAGACGCTGCCCGACAAGAAGACGCGCCAGGAACACATCCGCCGCGTAGAGGAAGAGCTGAAGCGGGAATATACGCCCGTCGTGCGCCGCATGACGCGCAGCGAAGGCCGCCTCCTGCTGAAGCTCATCGACCGCGAATGCAACCAGACGGGCTATTCCATAGCCCGCGCCTTCGTCGGCCCCCTTCGCGCCAACGTCTATCAAGGCATCGGCCTGCTCTTCGGCAACAGCCTCGCCCGCCACTACGACCCCCGGGGCGACGACCAACTCCTGGAACGCGTCGTCCGCATGGTGGAGGCCGGAACGCTCTGAGCGGCCGTGGCCTTTCCGAAAGGAAAAGGAGCGAGCGGCAGCAGCGAAAAGACAAATGCGCGCCGCATTAGTTTTCGGGGGGAGAAATAACTAACTATTTTTGCCAAGTAATCCCGGCATCCTTAAAGTTAATAATAAGAGATTTATATGACTGCAATAGAAATTAAAGCGTCCTTGGTTGATTCTATACAGCGTATCAACGACGTGACGCTAATAGAACGCATCAGCCGATAGGTAAGAATAGGAAAGAAATGCTATTATTGTTTTTCTTCCTCTTCTACTTCTATATACTGCTTAACGAATTCGGAAGGGGAATAGACAGGAATAGTTTCGTCATGCTCTCCTTTGAAATGCTTTATGTTAATGGTAATCAGAACATCGCAACCATTTTCAATGGCGCAATAGTACTGATAAGAGTCCTCTATGTCGCGGAAAGTCTTACTTCCCAGGGCATTGACCATTTCATTGTGAGAGATGTCTATAACTGTGATGTAGTTCTTTAGCAAATCGGTGAGCAACTCCCTTACTTTTGCAGTCTTGTAAGGCTCATGGATATTCTTGTTCTTCAACTCAATGCCAAGAAGATATGAGATAGTATAAACTCCACCTGCCGACATGAAAGCATCAATGCCTCCTTGAAAAGCTGCCTCCAATATCCGACGTGAGTCTTTCATCTGTTTGCGGTGGCCAAGCACCTCCATCACAACATTGGTGTCAAGAAACACTTTCATTTGGCTCAGATGTTATATTTCTCAGTCAGATATTCTTCTAATGCAGCCTTATCGTCCTCGCGGTTAGGAGATGCTATTCCAATATAATTGTCTATTGATAAAGGCATTTCCTTGACCTTGATTTTCTTAATCGTTGCCTTATCAGATTCATGCCTCATTTGCAGTGCGAGTTGCTTTAGCTCATACATTGCTTTCCGAAGATAGTTCTCGTTACCTGACAAATATCCCAGACTTCGGTAAATTTCCGCATTAATTTCTGTTGCCGTCATAATTGTTCCTCTCTTTTCTGCAAAGGTAATCAATTGTTTTGAAAAACCAAGCGTTATAGGCGATTTTCCCGCTTGAACCTGTAATCCATCATAAGACAAGAATATCGTTTGTTAATAGATACTTATTAGACTTTGCTGACTTTTTATAACACGACATACCGGTGATTTCAAAAATTCCGCCATTCGTGTCGTGACGCCCAACGACTTCTTGAAAATCCTCGTCGCTCCAAATTCTGCGCAGCAATAATCCGTCAAAGCTCCATCGGCCGGTATCGAGCCTTAGCTTTCGGGAAGCTAACGCCGTCTGCCACCTATCGGCGTGGCGTTTTCAGACGGTTTTAAAAAATGTCCGGACGCGCGGAAGGCAGGTCGGACTTATCAGCCGATAGCTCGGACGTATCAGCTGACAGCTCGGACTTATCAGCTGACAGGTCGGACTTGTCAGCCGATAGGTCGGACGTATGGGGCGGCCGGTCGGCGCGCTTGTCTCACAGGGCTTTACGTGCGCCGTCGCGAGGTGGGGGACCGCCGCGCTTAGCACCATGGAAAGACACGGAAAAAGCAGAAATCCTACAAATGGGTACATTCATCTGTAAAAAGAATAAAGGTGGTTTCGTTCTGCCGCCTTTATTTTGCACCGTAAAAAGAGGAATAGCTCAAAATGAGGAAGATCGCTATTGTTCTGGCCTCGTTGCTTGCGTTTGTTGCAACGGCATGCAACGGTCAGGACAGCAAACCGGAAAAGGAGGACAAAAATATGAAGACATTAGTAGTTTATTTCAGTCAGAGCGGCAACACGGAGAAGATTGCCCGGAAAGTGGCCGAGGCAACGGGAGCAGACATCGAACGGCTTGAGACCGTCGCGCCGTACACGGGCAATTATGAGCAGATCGTTGCCGACGCACAAAACGAAGTTGAGCGCGACTTTCGGCGTCCGATAAAACCGTTGAAGCACGCAGTGAAGGACTATGACCGCATCGTGGTGGGCACGCCGACATGGTGGTACAAGATGTCGAGCCCCGTACTGACGTTCCTCTCGACCAACGACTTTCGCGGAAAGGTCGTCGTGCCGTTCATGACCCATGCCGGCTGGCCCGGAACCGTCATCAAAGACATGACACGCACGGCCGAGCAGAACGGAGCGAGGGTCGAGAACGCCCATGAGTTCAAGTTCAACACCCACGACGACGGGACAACAACGGGGATGGCGACAAGCGAAAAGGAACTTGAGAATTGGGTTAACACATTAAAATAAAAGGAGGACAGAGCAAATGAGAAGGAGTTCGTTATTTCTGCTGATGCTGGGTATGCTGACCATTTCTTGCGCACAGGCAAAGGACACGGCCGACACTGCCGGCCCGACCTCAACGCAGACCGATGATGCGTCGGCCTCGAAGGTATATTTCACCCGGGACATCTCCGCCGAAGGGCTCGTCCGCATCTACCGGGCACTTGGCCGGGAGGCCGTAGGGCGTGTAGCCGTGAAGATTTCAACCGGCGAACAAGGCGGCAACAACTACTTGCAGCCGTCGCTGATAAAAGAGCTTGTTGACACGGTTCACGGCACTATCGTGGAGTGCAACACGGCCTACGGCGGCAGCCGCGGCACGACGGCACGCCATCGCCAGACCATCCACAATCATGGCTTTGACCAAATAGCCACCGTAGATATTATGGACGAGGAGGGCGACGTGCAGATTCCGACCCTCGACAAGACGCACCTGCAATACGACCTCGTAGGTTCGCATCTGAAGAACTACGATTTCTTGATAAACCTGGCTCACTTCAAAGGTCATGCCATGGGCGGCTTCGGCGGTGTGCTGAAGAACCAGTCGATAGGTGTGGCGTCTTCACGCGGGAAGATTTACATCCACTCCGCCGGAGCAAGCACCACGTCGTGGGGCAGTCCCGCACAGGACGATTTTCTGGAGTCGATGGCTGCGGCGGCGCAGGCCGTGGCGAACCAGTTCGGCGACTCGATCATCTACATCAACGTGATGAACAACCTCAGTGTGGATTGTGATTGCGATTCCCATCCTGCCGACCCGGAGATGAAAGACATTGGCATTCTCGCCTCGACGGACCCCGTAGCCCTCGACAAGGCCTGTCTGGACCTCGTGTTCAACCACGAATCAACCTCCGACGATAATGCTGTGCCCCTGCAGAACCGCATCAACCGCCAGCACGGAACCTACATCGTCGACTATGCCGAGCAGATTGGCCTGGGCAAGAAGGCTTACCGGCTCATCGACATAGACAGCACAAGCGGTGTGTCATCGGCAAATAGCGACGGACAACAGCGTTACAACGTTTATGACCTCGACGGAAACCGTGTGCTTGCCAACGCCGCGAGCATAGACACGCTCGCTGCCGGGACCTATATTGTCAACGGACAAAAGAGGCGGATAAGATAACGGCCTTCGATCTATAGGAAACAATTAAAGCCGCCTGTCAATCCCCAATAATTGGCAGGCGGCTTTGCTTTATTCCCACTTCTTTATCACCCTTGCCGGCACTCCGGCGACGAGCGTGTGCGGCTCAACGTCATGGGTGACGACAGCACCGGAAGCGACGATGGCCCCCTCGCCGACGGTAACACCCGGCATGATGTTCACCCGTGCGCCAATCCATGCGTTCTTCTTCAGCGTGATGACGCCGGTGTAGATGCGGCGCACTTCCTGCGGCTCGTGGTTGACGGTGAACAGTCCTACCTCAGGCCCCATCATCACACCGTCCTCAATGACAATGGACCCGACGGACATTACGGTCAGCCCGTGGTTGGCGAACACGTTCTTGCCTAAGTGTAGCGTGCATCCGCAGTCAATCTGAAACGGCGGCGTGAGGAAGGCGTCGTCAGCCATGTCGGGGATAAGCTCGTGCTCCTTCTTCGTGATAGTCTCGACGTCATTCGGGTCTGTGCTGTTAATCTCCCAGCAGATGTGGCGGCAACGGCCTATCTCGCTGTGTACCTCTTTTACATACTTCTCGTCGCGGATGTCATAATGCTCCCCGTTTCTCAAGTCTTCAAATACTGTAGCCATAATGATTTTAGTTTATAGTTTAGTGTGTCTGCTCTTTCTGTTGCAAAGTTAGCCCATATTTTCACACCTGTTTATTATTACAATAACGGAAGGAATTAACAATTTTACCGATTTCACTCCTTACTTTCTTCCTTACTTTGTTCGGACAGTGATCGTTGGTTCTGTAATAAAGGTAAGTAAATCCGTTAACGGGTTAACGGGCGCAATGGAAATATATCGTAGCTTTGCAATCGTAAAAACAAGGAAATAATTATAACAACAACAATGAAGAAAGTAGCTGTATTATTAGGCACCGGTTCCATCGGTCAGGCCATAGTCCGCAGGGTGGCCGCAGAGAAGCACGTCGTACTTGCCGACTACAATGAGAGGAACGCACAGGCAGCGCAGAAGACGCTGGAGGACGCCGGCTTCGAGTGCTCAACCTTCAAGTGCGATCTCGGTAGCCACGAGGACGTCCTCAACCTCGTCAAGGAGGCGCAGAAGTATGGCGAGGTGGCAAACCTCATCAACGCCGCCGGCGTATCACCGTCGCAGGCTCCCGTCTCTGAGATTCTTCGGGTCGACATGGTCGGCACGGCCTTCCTTCTCCAGGAGTTCGGTAAGGTGATCTGCGAGGGCGGCTCGGCAATCACCATCTCCTCACAGAGCGGACACCGGCTTGGCGCACTGCCGCAGGAGCAGAACGACGCGCTTGCGATGAGCGACCCTGACGACCTCTTGAAGCTCGACTTCGTGCAGGCTATCAACGACACGCTGAAGGCGTATCAGTACTCAAAGCGTTGCAACGTGCTCCGTTGTGCTTTCGAGGCTGACCGCTGGGCAAAGCGCGGGGCGACCATCAACTCCATCTCGCCGGGCATCATCATCACACCGCTTGCCAACGACGAGCTGCACGGCCCGCGCGCCAAGGGCTATAAGGACATGATAGCCGCCAGCCCCGCACATCGTGCCGGCACGCCTGACGAGATTGGCGACCTTGCCGAGTTCCTGATGTCAAGCCGTGGCCGTTTCATCAGCGGCACCGACATCCTTATTGACGGCGGCACCACGGCCAGCTACTGGTACGGCGCGCTACAATACTTAAAAGCTACACACTGATGAAAACAATAAAATACTTCCTGCTGCTTGCTGTAGCGCTGCTGATTTCAGCTTCATGCAACGGTAGCAAGAGCCTTAACGTTAATAATAAGAGTAACAAAATGAGTAGTAATAGCGATTCGACAACGAGAAAAGACGCCAATATTCTTATTGTCTTTTTCTCACACGCAGGGGAAAATTATAGCGTTGGAAACATCAAGGTGGGGAACACCAAGCTCGTGGCCGACGAGATACAGCGGCTGACGGGCGGAACGGAGTTCGAGATTGTGGCCGAGAAAAGTTACGACATGCCTTACAACCGCCTGACGGAGGTGGCGCAGGAGGAGGCTCAACAGAATGAGTTCCCGGCCTTCAAGGGCGAGGTGAAGGACATTGAGCAGTACGACACCGTCTTTGTCGGCGGTCCCATCTGGTGGGGAACCTACCCAAGGGTGATGTTCACTTTCTTCAAGCAGTACGACCTTAACGGCAAGACCATCATTCCGTTTACCACCCATGAGGGCAGCGGCCTGGGCAGCGTCGTCGAGGACTTGAAGGCGCAGTATCCGAAAGCCAACGTCACCCATCCCTTCTCCATTGCCGGACACAACGTCCGTGGCGGTATGGACAAAGTTGACCGATGGGTGGAGACTGTCATCAAATAAACAGAGGGAGGCAAAACTTTTCAACACACAAACTCAGACAACGTATGAAGTACGTCTTGACAACAATAGTCGCCTTCTTGTGTTCGACCATGGGATTCGCACAGGGGGACGGCTCGGAAGCAACACGAGCCAAGATGCTGGTAGTGTTTTTCTCCCGTGCCGGAGAGAATTGGCAGGTGGGGAACGTGGAGCGGGGCAATACGGCCATCATGGTGGACTATATCACGGAGCTTGCCGATGTTGACACCTTCCAGATTGTCCCCGTCAATCCTTATCCGGAGAACTATGAGGAGTGCGTGAACTATGTCAACAACATAGAGGCTTCTGACGCACGTCCGGCTTACGTTGGCGACTTCAACAGCCTCAGCGACTATGACACGATTTTCATCGGTGGACCGATATGGATGGGGCAACCGCCGAAGATTATCCGCACATTCCTTGAAGCCCATCAGCAGGAACTTGGGGGCAAGACATTCGTGCCCTTCGGAACTCACGGTGGCAGCGGAGTAAGCAGTTATCGGTCAATGCTCAGCAGCTACTTCCCTAATGCGACAATCCTTGAAAGCCTGGGCATATCGGGGTCGAGTATCCGCAACGCTTCTTCGCGGACGACCGTAGCGTCGTGGCTTACACGTCTGGGGCTTGGCAAGCAGACAACGGCAATATCCTCAATTCAAGCAGACAAGGCTAACGACGGAAAAGCCTACAAACTTGACGGCACTCAATACCGGAGAGGAAAGGGCGTTTATATCAAGGACGGTGAGAAATACATCGCACCATAACAACAAACAAAGGAGGAAATGAAGAAGTTTTTTTTAGCAATAGCCATGTTGCTGGTATCTGTCAGCGCATTCTCACAGGAGACCATCAGCCAACAGGAAATCAGCGACCGTGCGCAACTTCGCGCCCTCGTCGACAAATATGCCGTTGAGAGTGACCGGGGCAATCAGGAGGCCTATCGTGAGATTTTCGTGAAGGACTTAAACCTCAAGGTCTATGCCGGCGATAATGTCAGCGAGTTTCATGATGTTGACAGCATGATAACGGCTTACAAGGCTGGAGGCGCTGCAAAGGTTTCCTTTCATCAGACCGGGCAGCAGTATCTTGACTTCCAGGATGCCACCCATGCTACCGGAGTCGTTTACCTCACCGCCTTACTCGTTGACGACAAGGATGTTCCCACGCACATCTATATCCGCTACTATGACAAGTACCGGAAGACGGACGGCCGCTGGTGGATTACCGACCGCGACCAGCACATGCTTTACGTGGAGCATTAGTCTATGCCTGTTTATCTTGCGGTATTGCTCCGCATATTGAGCAATCCGGTAAGCAATGTGTTTCAGAAGCGACTGACTGACGGCAGCGGGCATCACCCCCTTGCCGTCAATTTTACTTCCTACGCACTGCTTTTTGTCGTTTGTTTTATCCTCTTCGGGCTACGCATTGACTGGGCTTCATTCTCCGCAGCGTTTTGGATGTGGTCGGCACTTGCCGGAGTCTTTGGCGGCGTGGGCAACGGCTTCCTTATCCTTGCGCTTCGTGGCGGCGACCTTTCCGTTCTCGGACCGATTAACAGCTACAAGAGCATCATCGGGCTGGTGACGGGAATAATACTGCTCGGCGAACTCCCTACGCCGGCCGGATTGGGCGGTATGGCGCTCATCATCTTCGGCAGCTATTTTGTCTTTGACACCACTGACGAGGGTTTCTCGTGGCGGCTACTGAAGAACCGGGCTATCCGTTACCGTATCTGGGCGATGATACTTACGGCGGTAGAGGCCGTATTTCTGAAAAAGGTCGTACTGCTCAGTGATACGCCGACAAGCCTTGTCATCTGGTGCGGCTTCGGCATGGTGTTCTCGTTTGTATTCTTGAAAGTGATGCGTGCGCCGCTGGTAAAAGACTGGAGAAGAAACAGCCGTGCCGACGTACTGCGTTACGCTTCGCTGGTATGCTCCATAGGTTTGATGCAGTTCACCACCAACTATAGCTTCAAGTATATGAACGTAGGCTATGCCCTCGCCCTGTTCCAACTCTCCACGCTCGTCAGCATAGCCTTTGGCTACAAGTTCTTCCATGAGACGGGAATACGCAAAAAACTCCTCGGCTCCGTGATCATGATAGCCGGTTCGGTCATCATCATCCTCTATTAATCTGCGTTTGCGGCAAGAAAGGTCGTTCCGGCAGAATAATGTGTAGCCTTCCCCGCGTTTAAATCGTCGTAACTTTGCCTCGGAAAGAGTCAAGACGGGCTGCACGCGGCAAATGATTCCGGCTTCATTATTCTCGTTTGCTTTTTTGCGCCGGGTCTTTACCCTACGCAGAAGCGCCGCAGCGTGTGGAGCTGCGGCGCTTCTTGTGGTTTCTTGGGCAGGCGCGTCTTTTTTATTTTAGCAGCACCTTCTTTCCCTTTTGAATGTAGATGCCGCACCGGGTGTGCGCCACGCGGCGACCTTGCAGGTCGTAGGTAGCGTTGGCGGCGCTGCTGTCGGGCTGCGCGTCGGAGGCCTCGTCGGTGGGCGCGCCGCTGATGGCCGTCAGCGTGGAGCCGTCGAGGAGGAAGGCGCGTACGTTGCTGTCTGTCAGGGGTAGCCAAGCTTTGTAGGCCGAGAGGATGGTGCCCGTATAGACGTAGAAACCGGGCGTGTCGCCGCCGCTGCCGCCGCTGAAGGTGTAGACGCTCTTTGCTTCTATGTTTTGGTCGAAGAAGGTGCCTTCCAGGTCGCCCCCGTCGTCCGTGGTGCTCACGGCGCCCACGTTGAGCGTTGGTGCCGCCGTGTCGCTGGTGATGACGACGGCGGTGCCGGCGGGCACGCCGCTGCTAAGGTCGGTGGCTTGGGCAGTCGTGCCTTCCACGGTGATGGCCTGCGCCGTCGTGCCCTCCGGCGTGGTGTAGTCAAAGGGCAGGCAGAGCGTGGCGTAGTACGTGCCCGCCACGGCGTTGGCGATGCTTAGGGGCCACTCCGTGACGGCCTCCGGCGTCCACTGTGCGGCGTCGGCTGTGGCCTCCCAGCTGACGATGCGACTGGAGTTGGTTACGTCGTTGAAGAGGTAGTTATACCCAATGCCTTTTCCTATTCCGTCTGTCACGTTGTTGCCCGCCTGGATGTTGTAATATCCGCCGGGTGTCTTGGTCATCATGGCGTGGTAGGCGGAGGCCTCGTCGTCCGTTGTGGTGACGATGTTGTATAGGGCATCTTGCGCGGCGGCGTACTTGCCGCGACCGGAGAGCGTGACGCGTCCGTCGGGCTGCACCTTGAGGGTGAATACGGAGCCGGCATCCGTGCCGGAGCGCGTGTAGAGCTGGGCGGCGTCCGTCACGTAGAGGTAGGCGTCGTTCGACTTACTCTTGAGGTAGTAGAAGCCGCTTTGGAAGAGGGCGTCGTCTGTGCTGACGGCCTCGGCCTGCACGTTCGAGCCGTCGTCGTTGGAGGCGGAGGACGACCAGAACTTCACCTGCCCGTAACTGTCGTAGCTGTTCCAGTAGAGGTCTTTCCCCGGCACCTGTATGCTGAAGGCGTCGGTGTAGCTCGTGTTCGTCGAGGGCGAGATGGTCCATAGCGTCCCCTCGTCGCCGTCGGCCATGACGAGGGCGTCGTCGCGTGCGGGGCTGCTGCCGGCGTAGGCGGCGGAGTCGGGTACGCAGGCGTTGACGAGGCGGAAGCCCGTGAAGGGATTGCCGAAGAAGGCCCACCGACCGTTCGACGTCGCACTGGGGTACGTCGTGAGTTGCCCCGCCTTGCCGTAGGTGTAGGCTATGTAGTGGTTCTTCACCTTCAGGTTGTACCACGTCGTGTCCGCAGCGGCGGAGATGGTAAACGGCGTCGTGGGTACGTAGGTCAGGTCCACGTAGTGGCAGGGCGAGTTGGAAATTTCGACGCCCTCAAAGTCGGGGTAGCTGATGTAGTCGCCCGTGATAGCGTCGGGCAGGTCGGAGGCGCTGATGGTGGTGCCTATGGCTACGGCGTCGTCGGGCGCGTAGCTGTATATCTGCGTGCCGTCAGCTTGGAAGATGCGGTAGGCCACGTGCGTATTGGTGGAGGCTCCGTAGGCCGTAATCTCCGCCATGCCGAGGAAGCCGCCCGTGCCGTAGTTTTGGTTGCGCGTGAACTCCAGCTTGAAATACGGCGTCGTGATGGGCTGGTCGAGCTCTATGAGGCTCGTGGTGGCCGTGGAGCCGGTGCTCATGGGGATGCGCACGTCGGTGGCCAGCTCCGTGAACGTTTCGCCGTCGTCGCTCGTGTAGATGTTCAGGCGCATGGCGTGGTAGTTCTTGTAGTTGTCCATGTCCAGGCGCTGCACGAGCTGGAGCATCGTGATGCTGGCCTCGCCGTCGTTCTTCAGGGTGATGCTGTGGGGGTAGCTCGTCGAGGTGTTGTAGCAGGAGTGCCAGAAGGTGCTCGTGTTGCCGTCCACGGCATAGGACGCGGGTGCCGTCTCTTTGGAGGTCTCCTCGTCGGAGCAGGCCACGTAGCTCAGCGTCGCGGCTTCCTTCTCTGCGCTGACGGCGTTGCCGTAGAAGTAGATCTCGGCCAGCGCCAGATAGATGGAGCCGGTCTGCGAGGCGCTGAAGCTCAGACGGATGTATTTCTCCGTGATGCTCTTGCCGAGAGCCAGGGTCGGCGTGGCGGTGTCGAAGAGGGGCTCGGCGTCCGCTACGGTCTCCCACGTCTCGCCGTCGGCGCTTTGCTCCACGGTGATGTCGGCCGGGCGGTAGGTGCTGTTGTCGTTGCGGTTCACGAGCTTTATGCCCGTTATCTCGTCGCCGTTGGCGCGCTTGAGGGTGATGCTGTGTGGGTAGCCCGTCGAGGTGCTGTAGCAGGAGTGCCAGATGGTGGACGTGTTGCCGTCGAAGGCAAAGTCGGCGGGCGCCGTCTCCTTCGTCACTTCCTCGTCGCTGACGGCTGTGATGCGGTAGCTTGAGCGGTCGAGCTGCGTCATGCCGGCCGTCAGGTCGTCTGGATCGTCGAAGCTCAGGGCAAAGACGCCCTCGGAGTCGCCCCAGGCGTCGCCCAGCAGGCCGGAGGAGTGGCTGCGGTCGCCCGTGACGGCGTGCGACGTAGCGTCCGTGACGTTCTCCACGCCGCTTTGGTTGAAGCCGTAATATACTTGCAATCCGTTCGCCTCCGCCGTCGTGAGGTCGGTGATGGGCTGCGTGCAGTTGGCGCGCAGGTCGTCGAGGCTGCGGCACTGATTCCAGATGCGGAACTCGTCCATCATGCCCGTCAGGCCGTCCGAGCCGCTGGCGTCGGTGGAGCCCAGCGTGAAGTTCAGGAAGTAGTTCGTGAAGTCCGTCGTCGTGGTCGTGAAGCTCTTCATCTGCACGCCGTCGCGGTAGAATTTCAGGGCGCCGTTGCTGAAGGTGTAGGCGTAGTGGTGCCACTCATTCTTCACGTAGAAACTGGCGTCGGTGGTGAAGGTCTCTCCGCCTACGGCGAGGCTCACCTTGCCTTGGCCGTCGGCCGTGAGGGTGAAAGCCTGGCCGTCAGCGCCGGTGCCCGTCATGAGCTGCGAGCCGGTAGCCAAGGCGCCGGGTTTGTACCAGTATTCCAAGGTCCAAGCCGTCCCCATGGCTTCCGGCAGGGTGAGCTCCACGTCGCGCCCCTGCGTGAAGCCCAAGCCTTGGTACGACCGCGTCTTGCATACGATGAGTGCGCGCTCTACGGTCTCCGTCGAGGTGCCGGCGTCGTTTGAGGCTTTGTGTACCAAGGTATATACGCCGGCCTTTGTGGGTTTGAAGGCTATCGTTTTCGTCGTCCCCGTGATGCGGGCGTTGGAGCTGTAGAGGTTCCAGCCCCAGGAAGTGGGGTCGTAGGTGCTCTCGTCCGTCAGCGTGACGTTCTCGCCCACCCGTGCGATGGCGGGGCTGAGGGTGTAGGCCAACTTGGGCGCTACGGCCTGTACTTGGAACGTGCGTGCGTAGGTGTAGGTCGTGCCGCTCCGGTCGGTGACGGTGAGCGTGACGGTCTTCTCGCCCGTCGTGGCGTAGGAGGCCGAGGCGTTGGGCGTCGTGGCGCTCTCTTCGTCGGCGTCGGGCATGGCCCAGCTGTAGGTGCAGCCCGAGGCTTGGTTGGCGCTGACGAAGCTGATGCGGTCCGAGCCGTTGGCGCTCTCGCTGCTCAAGGTGAAGTAGGCCGTGGGCGTCACGCCCGCCAGCACGTTGACGGTCTTCGTCACCGTTGCCGAGGCGTTGTTCAGGCCGCAGGAGGCCGTCAGGCTGACGGTCTGCTCGCCCACGGTGGTGAAGTTGAACGTGGCGCTCTTGGCGTTCGAGGCGGCCGGCTCGGCGCCGGTGGCCGTCCAGGCGTAGGCGCTGACGTTGTCGCTCGGGTCGGCCACGGTGTAGGTGGTGCTCTCGCCTACGTAGGCCTCGTCGGATCCGCTGATGGTGGCGCTGACCGTCGTGGAGGCTTGGTTCAGCGTGACGGTCGCGCCGTCCGCTGCCGTGCCGGCGGTTTGGTTTGAGTCTATGAAGACGCCGTGGTTGCCGTTGCCGGAGGCGTCGCGCAGCTTCGTCGTGCCGTCGTCGTCCACTGTGTCCATCTTGAAGTAGGCCAAGAGGTTCTCCGTTTGTTCCGGGTAAGGCAACTCATACTTGTAGTTGGCCTGTATCTCCGCTTGGCTGCGTGCCTCGCTCCAGATGCGCACCTCGTCCACGTCGGCGCTGATGTTGCTTCCGGTGTTTGAGCCGAAGTAGAAGCGATTGTCCCACCATTTGGGCTGCCCGCTGGTGCCGGAAGAGGTGTGCGTGGCCACCTGCTCGCCATTTTTGTAGAGTGTAATGGTGCTGCTGTCCACGACAATGGCGATGTGACACCACGTGCCGACGCTGAGCGTACCGCTGGCGGCCGTGGCATGGTTGTCGGAGTTCCAACCGGCCTGCATGCCGCCGTTGGCGTCGGCCAGGAAGTGGAGCTGCGAGCCGTTCCAGGTGGTGGAGCCCATGCGCTGGTTCCAGCTGGCGAGCTTCGTGGGCTTCATCCAGTATTCCAAGGTGAAGCAGTCGTGCTGACTACCGACGTTGGGCACGTAGAAGCCGCTGTTGTCGAACGTGAAGATGTCGTTCTGCGTGGCGGTGGCCGCGGGGGCTTGGTAGGTGACACTCTCGGAGGCGGAGCTGGTCTTCGTAGCGGAGCCCAGGGTGTAGGCGGCCTTCACGGTGTAAGTGCCTTCTTGGCTCACGGTGTAGGAGGTCTCCGTCGTCGTGGCCACCTGCGTGCCGTCCAGCAAGACGATGTAGTACGCCGGCGTGCGGCCCGACGTGGCGTCGCGCGTCCAGGAGAGCGTCGTGCCGCTCAGCGCCACGTTGTTCGGTGCGGGCAGTTCCGTGCCGTGCACGACGACGCCGATGACGGTCTGCTCCCCGGCCGTCTTTATCGTCACGTTCGTGTCCTTAAAGGGCGTCTCGATGCCGGCGGCTGAGAGGGCGTAGTCTATGACTGAGGCGTCGGCTACGGTGCCCTCGCCGGAAGCGCTGCTCTTCGAGTCGATGACGAGGAAGTACTTCAGCGGCTTGCTCAGGTCGTAGTCCGCTTCGAGGTCGGTGAGGTCGATGCCGAACTCCATGGGCTCGGTGTGCACTTTGCCGTCGGCCCAAGTGCCCAGCAGGGGCGTCTCGGCGTCTTCGCTGTTGCCGTCGCCGTCGCCCGTGTAGTTGATGTAAACGAACTGGTAGGTGGCCGTCGGGGCGGTGGCCGTCGTGTCGGCCGATATGCCGGCCTTGACGCTTATCTCGGAGCGTTTGCTGTAGCTCATGGTGACCTTCATGGTGCGCTCGGGCGTGTAGTCTTTGCGCCAGTAGTACACCTCGGGCCAAAAGCCGCCGTTGTTGGAGTAGTACACCTTCGTGCTGTCGCCCTCGACGGGCGTTGCCATATCGCAGCGGTAGGTCCAGCGCGAGGCGCTACCCTGCAGGGCGTAGGGCAGGTAGGCCAGGCCGTTGTTGCACCACGTCGCGCCCCACGAGTTGCAGACGATCCAAGCGCCCGTCTCGTTTTGCCCCATGGCGTTGCTCTCTTCGCCATAGACGCCGTTGCCGTCGAGGTCGAACTCGATGCGGTCGTCGTAGCCCACGAGCGTCATGGCGTGATCCACGCCGCCGTCCGTGTCTTTGTTAGTCCCTACGTTCCAGTGGGTGATGTAGTATTTTCCCGTGACGCCGGCTGCGTCGTTGGCCGTGGTGGAGGCTATCGTGCCGGTGCCCAGTCCGCCCGCGCCGCAGCCTATGCCGCAGACGGCGGGACGCCCTTCGAAGTCGGGGTCGTCGTTGTGGTTCAGGAGCCACCGCTTCACGGCCTCGGCGCCGGCCAGCGTGTTCGTCCCCTGCGGGAAGTTGGCCGTCCCGCTGATGCGCCGCTTCATGGCGTCGTAGAACGTTTCGTAGCCCTGCACCCAGCCCCACGTCGAGCTGCTGCATTCGCTGCCGCCGTAGATGCTCGATTCGTAGCGGCCGCCGTAGATCTTCGCGTTGGGATAGCCCATGTAGATGGCTATCTGGTCCTTGCCCGGCCCGTGGTAGGTGAAGGGGTACTGGAACATGGGCGTCAGCTGGTTCTCCAAGAGCGTGGCGTCCGTGTTGTTGTAGGCGTTCATCTCGTGCGTCATCATATAGCCCACGCGGCTGCTGACGCCGCAGGAGCCGTAGCCGCCCTGGCTGAAGGTGGGCGGGAAATACTGCGTCTCGGCGGAGTTCCAGTGGTCGGGCAGTCCGTCGACGGCGTATGTTGCCGCCTTGCGCACCTTTGCACGGGCGCGTGTGGGGGTGTCCGTCGCCCGCACGTTGCGCATCAAGCTCCAGTCCGGCTTGAAGCTATAAACGTAGCCGGCGTAGCGCGTGGTATCTACGGCATAGCGCGGCGGTTGCGCCGTGGCGGCCGTAGCAGCCAGCAACAGCGCAACGCTGAGTAAAGCTCTTTTCATGATCCGGGTATTGAAGAAAACCGGGGTGCGGAGCAGGGCGGGCGGACAGGTGCCTCACCCCGCTCCTTGCAAACCCCGGTTTGCAAAAGTACGGTGCTTTATTAGGAAAAAATCACCCCCCCCGTTAAAATACGTTAATCCTCTTCCACTTTGTACCCCTTAAATCGAATTTGATACATTATGTCTGCCATTTCGTATATTTCCGGCGCGGTTTGGAAAGGCGCGGGGGGAGCCCCCCAACCCCCCATAAGGGGGGCTTGCAATGCCGCCAAGAGACTAACCTCATGGCTCTCCTCTTTGGGGGAGTAGGGAGGGGGCTTCTCTTGTGGGTGAGCAGGGAGGGAGCCGGCACGCTCCGCCCCGAAAGGGCGGAGCATTTTAGCCCGGGGTTTTAACCCCGGGGATTCCAATGCCACACAATTGGCGCCCTGAAGGGGCGCTGCAAAACCCGGCGTCATCGTGTTTTTCGCGCAAAGCCCGCGGAGCGGGCGCAACATAGTAGGCCGGGGCAACGCCCCGGACAGCACGGGTGCGTAAATTGGCGCTCTGCAGGGGCGCTACGTATGTGTCCGCCGCCCGGACGCGGAATGGGTAATACGTAGCGCCCCTGCAGGGCGCCCGGGGTGAGTGACTTTTCGCGTCCGGGGCGTTGCCCCGGCCTACTACGTCCGACCCGCGCTGCGGGTCGCCGGCAACGCCCCGTCACCGTATTTGCAGCACCCTTACAGGGTGCCCATTGTTATCCCCATGCGTGCCCCGGGGTTAAAACCCCGAGCTACCTTGCAGCGCCCTTTCAGGGCGCCCCTTTTGCCCACCACCATTATCCAATAGATGGAACGCCCGCCCCATTTCGCTCGACCGATACGTCGGACGTGTCGGCTGACAGCTCGGATGTATCGGCTGACAGCTCGGATGTATCAGCTGACAGGTCGGACGTATCAGCTGACAGGTCGGATGTGTCAGCCGGCAGGTCGGACGTGTCGGCGGGGCGGGCACGGCAAGCCGACGGTGGCGGTTCGACGCGTTGGGTGCATGCGGCGTCGGGCGGCTCACGGCGCGGCGTATCCGTTGCCTGCAAACGCAAAGAAGCGCCGCACGTCTCCGGGGTGGGGGCGTGCGGCGCTTCTTGTTGAGGAGTCCTCGTCGGCCGTCGGTTCGGCGCAGGCGGGTGCGGCGGGGTTTAGGGTTTGCGGTAGAAGCTGCCGCTCAGGAGGTGACGGCGCGTGCCGTGAGACCGGGCGGGCGCCTGGGGCTGCAGCTCGGGATAGGCTATGCGCGTGTGGTAGGTCGTCTTGAGGGCTTCTACGAGGACGTGCTTGGCGGTCTGTATATCGCGGAAAGTGATGGGGCAGTCGCGGAAGTGTCCCTCGGCCACTTGCCCATCGACGATTTTATCTACCAGCGCGGTGATGCTCTCGGTGGAGTATTCCTTCAGGCTGCGGCTGCTGGCTTCTACGGCGTCGCACATCATGAGGATGGCCTGTTCCTTTGTCGAAGGCTCGGGGCCGGGATAGGTGAAGGCGGCCTCGTCGGGCTGCTGACCGGGATGGCGGTTTTTCCATTGCACGTAGAAGTATTTCACCTTGGAGCGGCCGTGGTGCGTGGCGATGAAGTCGCGCAGCAGGCGCGGCAGGTGGTACTTATCGGCTAGTCGGAGGCCTTCGGTGACGTGGCTTATGATGATCTGTGCGCTTTGCTGTTCGGGGCTGATGCCGTCTTTTTCCCGCAGGTCGTCGTGAGGGTTGTGGCCGCTCTGGTTTTCGGTGAAGAAGGCGGGGTTGAGCATCTTCCCGATGTCGTGGTATAGTCCGGCGGTGCGCACCAGTTGTGGCGAGGCGCCGACCTGTGCGGCCACTTCGGCGGCGAGGTTGCCCACTTGCAGGGAGTGCTGCAACGTCCCCGGCGCTACGCGGGCCATGCGTCGGAGCAGGGGCGTGTTGGTGTTGCTCAGCTCGACGAGCGTCACGCTGGAGGTGAAGCCGAATACGCGCTCTACGAGGTACATCAAGGGATAGGCGAAGAGCAGGGCGATGCCGCTGGCGGCAATGTAGGCGTAGCGGGAGTGATCCAGGTCGGCCGGCGTGAGGCCTTGGGCCACGTCGGCGGCAAACTGGAAGACGAGGCCGCTCACGGCGACGCAGGCGGCGACGCGGATGATCTGCGAGCGCTCCGTCATTTCCCGCAGGGCGTAGATGGCCACCAAGCCCGTGAAGACTTCGAGCGTGAGGAATTCATATTGCCCCCTGACGCCGAAGGAGGCCAGCAGCATACTGACGATGAGCGCCACGCTGGCCGTGCGCGCGTCGAAGAAGGTGCGCACGAAGAAGGGCACCATGGCGTAGGGCAGGATATAGACGGAGAAATAGTTCTGCCGCACCATGACGTAGGTGAGCAGCGGGAAGAGGGCGATGAGGAAATAGAAGAGGCTGACGGTGTGCACGTCGCGGGCGTAGGCGGGACGGTAGGCGTGGAGGTAGAAGCCGAAGATGGCGAGCACGAGCAGTACGAGGAGCGTCTGTCCGCCCAGCTTGCTCCAGTAGGCGGTGCGGCTGACGGCATGCTTGTCAGTCTCCTTGACGTAGGAGGCTATCATCTGCGCCTGCGCGGCGGTGACTATCTCTCCGCGGTCCACGATGCGCTGTCCGGCGAGCACCATGCCGGCGTTGGCCGTGACGCTGTCCTGCAGGGCGCTCTCCAGCCCTTCGCGGGATTTCTGCTCGTCCGGCGTGAGGTCCGGCGTGAGGTATTTGCCTAAGTCGAGGCGCGCCAAGACGTCGCGTGGAAAGGCCAGCGTGTCGGCTGACATGATGTAGGCGTAGGCGGCGCGCGTGGTGTAGAAGGAGCCTAAGGGGCGCGCCTTGGCCTCCGTGCCTTCCACGACGCGCAGCGCCGTGTTTCCGCGTCGGCGCAGCGTATCGAGCTGCGTGGCGTCGATGATGCCGTCTTCATAGACGCGACGTAGTAGCCGCCCCACGTGTTGCACGGCAGCGGGCGACAGCCCTCCACCCTGACCCGCAGCGACGTCGCGCGCGAAGGCCGCCACCTGGCGACGCCCGACGAGCGTGTCGTGGCGGAAATAGGGCTGGAAGTTGCGCTCCACCTGGGCACGGCGCTCGCGCAGCTCGGCCTCCGTGCGCGCTATGGGGAAGTCGAAGGTGGCTATCAAGGGGGCATATTTCCAGGGGCGCCCCTGCTCGTAGTCCAAGGCCACCTTACCCTCGCGCGGCAGCGTCGCCACAAGGGCTACGGCGGCGATGAGCAGGCAACCGAAGGAGCAAAAGAAACGTTTCATGACGCAGCGTCGCTACATTGTACGCCGGCAAAAGTACGTCTTTCAGGCGGAAGCCGCAAGGGCGGGCAGCGCAGCCACGAATGACGCCGCGTGCGCCGCTGCGTTTTTACCGTAGGGCCGGATAGCAAGAGCGCCGCTGGGCAGTATTTCTTTGCGTGTG
The DNA here is from genome assembly GCA_964641085.1 of uncultured Prevotellamassilia sp. Taxonomy (GTDB): domain Bacteria; phylum Bacteroidota; class Bacteroidia; order Bacteroidales; family Bacteroidaceae; genus Alloprevotella. The sequence goes on from CAZXJS010000004.1 coordinate 107,610, forward strand.
TCTGAGGCGAGTTGGGGTAGTGTTTTTAGGTATGTGCCCGGAGCGAGTTCACACAAGCCTGTTGACCTCAGACGCTTCCCGTAAAAACACGGCTCTTGAAGATTGCGCTCCTCTCTTGAATGATTGTCCTTTTTTTAGGTATGCGCTCCCTTTATAAGGGTGAGCACAAGAAAAGGGGGGCCAAAGCAAAGATGGCTTTGGAACCCCCTAGGGTTATGCCTCCGGCTTGTCCTTTCCCGTGCGGCGTCGGGGTGGGCGGGGGCTATTCTGTGACGAGGTGTCGTTCGCGGCGTACGCTGAAGGTGGCGCCGGAGCTGCCGGTGGCGGCTCGGCGACCGGAGGAGCTGCGGCGCGTAGTGGTGCGTGCGCTCTTGGCTTTGGTGCCGTCGTTGTTGCGGCGGCCGAGGCGGGCGAAGAGTCCGCGTCGATGCTTGGCGGGCACGCTGTCGCCCTTTGCGCTGTCAGCCTGTATGCTGTCGTCGCCCCATACGTGCTCTTCGAAGTCGGTCAGCTGCTTTTCGATGCGTGCTTGCTCGCGGGTGAGGTCGGAGTCTGTGGCGCAATATTCGCTCAGGAGCTTGTCTTGCAGGTTTACGGTGCGGAAGATTTCGCCTTTGTACTGGTGCAGGGTGAAGTAGTCGTCGGCGGACATGACGGCGGCGTTGTTGTAGTTTGAGCCCATGAGCATGAGTTTGCCGAGGTAGGGCTCCAGCTCTTCGAACTTCACCCAGAACAGGGGCACGCCGACGGTGGTTCCGGCGTCCTCGCCGAAGTCGAACTCCATGTCGTTGCGGTAGAGCACGGGGCAGAGGGCGATGACTTTCGTGCTGAAGGTGGCGGTGTTTTGGTCGTAATAGACGCTTTCTTTGATGTAGTAGCGCTTCACCTCGTCGGAGGGTATGTCGGCGTCGTTGACGCGTATGCGGCCGTTCTTCTCTTCGTAGTAGGTCTGCATCTTCTTTCCCTTCATGAGGTCGAGGGCTGTTATTTGGTTGCCTTCGCTGAAGTCCACTGAGGCGTCGAGGTTAGTGTCGTAGGCGTGGATTTGCTTGCGCAGCAAGAGGCGGAAGATGTAGTGGAAGAGGTTCATGCGGCCGTCCTGGGGCGTGGTGGGGTAGTAGAGGACAGCGTTCTCGTCTTTGGTGAGGTCTATGGATCGGTAGAGGTCACGGCGCCAGTCGACTTCGGCGGGCATGGCCTGTGCGACGGGGAAGTCGCGGTAGGAGGCGCCTTGCGGGGCGTTCTTCGTGGTCTTCGTGGCTTCCTTGGTCTCGGCGCGTCGTTTGGCGGGCTGTGCCGTAGCGGCGCAGGCGGCGGCGAGGCATAGGAGCATGAGAAGCGTTCGTTTCATATCTTGGGTGTGGTTGTGCGGGTGGGTGATGTCCGTTAGTTGACGATGACGGGAATGGCGCCGGGCAGCGTCCGCGTGATGCCGTCGGGGCCTATGGCGCGCACGTTGGTGATGAAGAATCGTTGGCCGCGCCGCAGCTGGCGGATGTAGTTGCGCTGGTTCTCGGCGAAGGCGGAGCTTGCGGAGCCTTCGGGGCGCATGTTGCCCATGCGGTCGGCGAAGACGGTCTCGAAGGAGAGTACGCGGAACTGAATGTCGAGCAGTCCGTCGTCTATGGCGGCGCCTATGCCCGGGGCGGCGAGGGCTGTGCCTTTGGCGAGACGTCCGCCCTTGAAGCGGTCGTTGCCTACGATGACGTAGGGCGTCGGGTCGGGCAGTTTGCGCACGCGGAAGGTGTAGGTGCCTACGACGCGGTTCTGTCCGCCTACGTTTCCGGTGACGGTGAAGGTGACGTCCTGCCCCACGGCGGCGGGGCGTGCCACGTAGTGTCCGCCGCCTTTGTTGGTCAGCGTGCCGCCCTGCATGGTGAGGGTGTAGTTCTCGGCTTTCACGCCGGTGGCGCTGACGCTGACGGGGTTGTCGAAGCCGGCGTAGAGCACGTTCATGAGGTCTGCGGCTACGGTGGCGTTCGTCACGATGGCTGCGGCGGCCTGTGGCGGTGGCAGGACGTTGTACGTCTGCCGGAAGTCGCGGCGCAGGGTTTCGCCGGCCGTGTTCTTCATGAGGATGTAGCCCGTCAGGGTGTGCTCGCCGAGGCCGGAGGCCGTGACGCTGTAGTTGCCGTCGGGGTTGATGCGCTGTCCGTTGACGTAGATCTCGGGCTTCTGCGTGGTGTCCACGGCGGCCATGAAGATGCGTGCGCGGAAGGGTTGTCCGGCGAAGACGTTCTGCGACTCGGGCAGGCAGTAGGCGTTGAGCTGGTTGACGCGGACGTCTTTGAGGTCTATCTGGGCGCGCAGGTCGTGGAGCACCTGGTTCTCGGCCTTGCGCACGTCGCTCTGCAGCTTGGTGAGCATGGTGATGGCGGCCACGGCGGGCATGTCTTCAAACATGTATTGCTGCCAGTTCTTGCCCAGCAGGCTGTTGTCGTTTCGGGGGACGTCGGTGCTCAGATCCGAGGTGATGATGGCGCGTTGGCGCGGGTCGGTGACGTAGGGCATGACGCCCGTGCGGAAGGCGTTGATCATGTTGTAGAGCTGCTGCCCTTTGGGCTTTACGGCGCCGAGCATGACGTGGTTTGCGGCTTCCAGGTCTTCGCCGTTGCGCAGCTTTTCGGGGTTGGCTCCCTTGCCGTCGGCGTCGCGCGCGATGGCCGTCTTCAGCGCCTCGGCGAAGTTGTAGAGGCTGTCGGCCATGCTGCGCACTTGCAGCGCTTTCTCGTACCAGGGGTTCACCTTGGCGGGGTTCTGAAGGGCGAGCTTGTGGAAGTCGGAGTATAGGTCGCGGTTCTCCTTCACGGCGTTCTTCGTCGTGCGTCGCAGGCTGTCGCTGACGATGTCGAAGCCCTTCAGGACGTCGGTCGACACGTTCAGCGCCAGCATGGCCATCAGAAGGACGTACATCAGGTTGATCATCTTCTGACGGGGAGAGACCGGGCGTTTCTTTATCGTACTGGGCACAATGTTTCGGGTTGTGGGTTGGCCGTGCCGTGGGGTTCACGGCGCGGGTTGTGCGGCGTGGCGCGGGGCTTACTGCGCGGCGCCGGTGGTGGGCGCGACGCCGGCGGCCGAGCCGGGCATGTTGACGGTCATGGCCTCGATGATGCGGCCATAGACTTGGTTGAGGCGCTGTATCTGTCCGGCGAGCATCTTGGTCTGCGCGTTGATCTCGTCGATAGTGCCTACTTGCAGGCTGATGCTCTTGAGGTGTAGCTCATAGACCTTGTTGATGCCCGTCAGCGTGCGGTTCAGGTTCTCCATCTCTTCGCTGTCGCGGGTGAGGCGGAGGTTCTGCTCGTCCACGCGGGCGAGGGTCTCGTTGAGTGTTTGCAGCTTCTCGATGTATTCCTTGGTGGCGGCTTCCATGTCGGGCGAGAGGACGGCTTGCGCGCGGTGCAGTAGTTCGTCGTTGGCTTGGCGTATGATGGCGGCGAGCTGCTGTGCGGGCAGGTCGGTCTGCGGGGCGGCGGCGGCAGGCTGCGGCGCAGCGGCCGGTGCTGCGGTGCCGGCTTCTTGGGCCTGCGCTCCGACAGGTGCCGACTGCTGGCTGACAGGAGCCGACTGCTGGCTGACAGGTCCGACCTGCTGGCTGACAGGTGCCGACTGCGAACCGGTCGGTGCTGAGGGTGCTGCGGGGGTGCTGACTGCGGCCTGTTCGGGCTGGTAGGCCGGCTCGGCGGTTGCCTGTTCGGGTTCTTCGTTCGTGGTGTAGGCTTCTTCCTCGGGCGTGTCAGCTTCGGCGCGAGCCTGTTCGGCTTCCATGCGTTCGGCTATCTCTTCGTCCGTCAGGTAGGTCTTGGGCAGTTCCTTGCCTATCTCCGTGCGGTCGAAGGGGCGGTCGAAGGCGGAGAGGAAGAAGACGACGACCTCCGTGCCCATGCCGATGAAGAGCATGAGGTTGCCGCCCGGCAGGTGCGTCAGCTTGAATAGGGCGCCGAGGATGACGACGGAGGCGCCCCAGGAGTAGGCGTAGTTCAGGAACGTCTGGCCCGGCACGCTGTCCATCCAGTGTTGCAGGCGGATGATGAGGTTTATCTTTATGTTGGGCATTTCTTCGTGGGCTTAGGGTGAGAGGTGGTGTGGGCTACTTCTTGCGTTTCTTGAGCTTTGTCTTGGTCACCTTCGTGCTTGCGCTGCCGGCTTTGGAGCGTACGCAGCGAAATCCGATGAAGGAGCGGGGCTGGTTCTGGTATTCCCAGGTGCGCCAGGCTGAGCGTATGTAGGAGAGGGGGTCTTTCCAGGAACCTCCGCGCACGCTCTTGCGTTTGAGCAGGTAGGGGTCTTCCTTTGCAGCGTTGTAGGAGAGCTGGGGGTTGATGTCGGCCATGGCGGCTACGCCGGAGCTGGTATATACGGTTGAGGTCCATTCGGCCACGTTGCCTGCCATGTCGTATAGGCCGTTGCTGTTGGCGCCGTATATGCCGACGCGGCTGGTGATGAGGTTGCCGTCTTCGATGTAGTTTCCTTCGTCGGGCTTGAAGTTGGCGTAGAAGCATCCTTGCTTGTTTTTCTTCACGCCGGCCTGCTCCGCGTCTTTGGTCTCCCAGGGGAAGGGGTTGCCCTCTTTGCCTCGGGCGGCGTATTCCCACTCTATCTCCGTCGGCAGGCGGTAGCGCTGCACGTAGCGGGCTTGTGCGCCAAGGCCTTTCATCAGGTATTCCGTGCGCCAGGCGCAGAAGGCGGTGGCCTGCTCCCACGTGACGCCGACGACGGGGTAGTCGTTGTAGGCGGGGGAGCTGAAGTAGGTGCGCATGTAGAGCTCGTTGTTGGCGTTCTGGAAGTCGTTGACCCAGCAGGTCGTGTCAGGATAGACGTTGACGATGTAGGTGTTCAGGAAGTCCCAGGGGCCGGAGAGCGGCCGCTCTATGGTCTGGGAGACGATGCGCCCGTTCTCGTCGATGTAGGCGGTGTCTTTGGATATCATGACGACCTCGTCGGGGTCCACGCTGTGGTCTGTGTTCAGGTCGCGCTCTTGGGGGTTGAGGCGGTACTTGCGCAGGGCTGCCTTCTCGTAGTCGAAGATTTCGTAGCGGTAGTTCATCTGCTTGGCGTCGAGCATGACGGTTCCGTCGATGGGGTGGGTGACGTAAACGCTCTCAATGGCGCGGAGCTGGTCTTCGTCGGCCTTCTTGCGCGAGGGTATGGGTTTTGCCCAGTTCAGGTGGGGCTTTATGGGGTCGCCGTTCTTGTCGGTCTCTATCTTGTAGGTGTCGTCGCCGCCGTATGAGGGGTCGGCCAGGCGTTCGCGGATGATGCTGTCGCGCACCCACTCGACGAACTGGCGATACTGCGAGTTGGTGACCTCCGTTTGGTCCATCCAGAAGCCGTCCACGCTGATGCCACGTTCGGGTATCAGCTTTCCCCAAAGCGAGTCGTTCTCGCCGATGCCGGTCTTCAGGTATCCGCGTTTCACCTCCACCATGCCGTAGGGGGCGGGCTCGGAGATCGACGTGCTGCGCGAGCCGGTCACTTCGCCGCCGTTCTGCATGCTGCGCGAACTGCCGAAGCAGCCCGCCAGCGCCAGGCAGAGGGCTGCGAGGGCGAGGGGGATAGAAAGTTTGCGTATCATATCTTCTTCTTTGTGCTCGGTTTGTGGTTATAGGTAGCGTACGCTCTTGTGCAGGTTCTTGCCGCGCTTCTGCAGGTTGAGCGGCAGGCGGTAGGAGAGGGTCACCTCGTGCTGCCCGGCTTCGAGGCCCATGCCGGAGGTGTTGGCCTCGTAGGCGTAGGAGAGATCCACGCCATGGAACATGCCGCCTACGAAGAGCGTCACGCTGTGCTTGGGGGCATAGGTGGCGCCGCCGTAGATGCGTTTCTTCTCGCGGGCGTAGATGAGGCGTGCCGTGAGGTCGGCGCGAAACTCGCGCCCTTGCAGCCGGAGCATGGCCGAGGGCGCTATTGTGAATAACGGGTTGCGGAAGCGGATATTGTATCCGGCCGTGAAATTGTATAGCCGCTCCACCTGGTATTTGTTCGTCTCGCCAATGGTGATTTCGGGCGCCGTGAGGTGCTGCACGCCCAGTCCGGCGTACCAACGCTTGTGCTGATACCACAGGCCGACGGAGGCGTCGATGCGCGAGCCGTTGATGTCCGTCGTGGGGAAGGCGGGGTCGGAGGCGTCTTCCAGGTCGGCCTTCGAGCCTTCTATGCTGAGCTGCAGCATGTCGGCCTCGGCGCCTATGGAGAGGCGGCCGCCAAAGAGCCGGAAGTGGTAGCTGTATTGCAGGGTGAAGCGCTTGTTGGAGAAGAGGCCTATCTCGTCGTTCTGGAAGATGGCGCCTACGCCGTGGCGTGTCTTGCCTATTTGGAAGGCCATGTCAGCGCCGGCGTACATTGTGCCGCCGGCGTCGTCGTAGCCCGTGGCGTGGCTTTGGTAGGCCGCGTTGATGGAGAGCTGGTCGGAGCGCCCTGCCGCGGCGGGGTTATACTGCGGCTCGAGGTCCCAGTAGTGGACGAAGGCGGGATCCTGCTGCGCCCATGCCGGTGCGGCACACAGCGTAAGCAGTGCGCCCAGCAACAGGCGGCAGGTCTTTGGCAGCTTCATCTATTATAGGTGTATGCACGGCGGGCACGGCGGGCGCGGCGCGGCGTGAGGCCGTTTTTTCTAAACGCGCGCGGCGCGCCGTTTATTGTGCGTCGGCGCGTAATTTCTCCTTCAGGAAGCGTGCGGTGTAGCCTTTCCCTGTGGCGGCCACTTCCTCCGGCGTTCCGCAGCAGACGAGTTCGCCGCCGCCCTCGCCGCCTTCCGGCCCGAGGTCGATGACGTAGTCGGCCGACCGGATGACGTCCAGGTTGTGCTCTATGACGAGGACGGTGTGCCCCTTCTCCAAGAGGGCGGCGAAGGCGTCGAGCAGCCGCCGTATGTCGTGGAAATGTAGGCCGGTGGTGGGTTCGTCGAAGATGAAGAGGGTAGGCTCGTCGTGCTCGCGGCCGAGGTAGTAGGCCAGTTTGACGCGCTGGTTCTCGCCGCCGGAGAGCGTGTCGCTGGTCTGCCCCAGCTTCACGTAGCCCAGCCCGACGTCGGAGAGCGGCTTTAGGCGTGCGGCGATGGCCTTCTGCCCGTGGGAGGTGAAGAAGGCAATGGCCTGATCCACGGTTAGCTCGAGCAGGTCGGCCACGTTGAGCCCCTCGAAGCGTACCTCGAGGATGTCCTTCTTGAAGCGCTTGCCGTGGCACGCCTCGCAGACCAGGTTGAGGTCGGCCATGAACTGCATTTCTACGTGTACGACGCCTTCGCCCTTACACTCCTCGCAGCGGCCGCCCTCGGCGTTGAAGCTGAAGTAGGCCGGCGTGAAACCCATCTGCTGCGCCAGGGGCTGCGCGGCGAGCAGGCGGCGGATGTCGTCGTAGGCCTTGACGTAGGTGGCCAGGTTGGAGCGCGAGGACTTGCCTATGGGGTTCTGATCCACGAATTCCACGGCCTTCACGGCGTCGAGCGCGCCGCCCAGCTTGCTAAACTCGCCGGGGCGATCGGCTACGAGGTCCAAGTGGCGCCGCAGGGCGGGGTAGAGCGTGTCGCGCACCAGCGTGGACTTGCCGCTTCCGCTGACGCCCGTCACGGCGGTCAGCACGTTCAGGGGGAAACGCACGTTGATGCCCTTCAGGTTGTTGGCACGTGCGCCGCGCAGCGCGATACAGTTGTTCCAGGCGCGGCGGCTCTTGCTGTAGGGTATCGTGTCTTGGCCGCTGAGGTAGGCCAGGGTGAGGCTTCGCTTCAGGGCTTCTTTGGGGAAGGGCGGGGTGGGCGGCCCTACATAGACAATCTCGCCGCCCAGGCGACCGGCGCCGGGGCCGACGTCGACAATGAGGTCGGCGGCGCGCATAATCTCCTCGTCGTGCTCTACGACGATGACCGTGTTGCCCAAGTCGCGCAGCTCTCGCAGCACGTGGATGAGCTGCTGGGTGTCGCGACTGTGGAGGCCTATGCTGGGCTCGTCGAGGATGTAGAGGGAGCCGACGAGCGAGGAACCCAGGCTCGTGGCCAGGTTGATGCGTTGGCTCTCGCCGCCGGAAAGGGTGTTCGAGGGGCGATCCAGCGTGAGGTAGGAGAGTCCTACGTCGCAGAGGAAGCGCAGGCGCGAGCGTATCTCCGTGAGTAGGCGGCCGCCCACCTTGGCGTCGCCGTCCTCAAGCTGCAGCGCGTCGAAGAATTGGCGCAGCCGGCCTACGGGCTGACGCACCAGTTCCGTGATGGTGCGCCCGCCGACGCGGACGTTCTCCACGGCGGGCTTCAGGCGCGAGCCGTGGCACGTCGGGCAGAGCGTCTTGCCCCGGTAGCGCGCCAGCATGACGCGATACTGTATCTTGTACTGGTTCTCGCGCAGCATGTCGAAGAAGGCGTCGATGCATACGCGCTCGTGGCGCTCGCGAGCCTGCTCTTCGGCATCGCCGTGCCAGAGGATGTCCTTCTCTTGCTGCGTGAGTTCGTAGTAGGGCTTGTAGATGGGGAAACCCTTGGGGCTTTGGCGTCGGATGAACTCGCTCTTCCAGAGGCTCATCTTCTCCCCCCGCCAGCATACGACGGCGCCGTCATAGACGGAGCGCGACGTGTCCGGCACGACGAGGTGCTCGTCGATGCCTATGATGCGTCCGAAGCCGCCGCACGTGGGGCAGGCGCCTGCCGGCGAGTTGAAGGAGAACATCTGGTCCGTTGGCTCTTCGAACGTCAGGCCGTCAGCCTCGAAGCGCTCGGAGAAGCGGTGCAGGGCGCAGGAGGGGTAGAAGCGCAGCAAGCACTCGCCGTTGCCCTCGTAGAAGGCGGCCTCCACGCTGTCGCGGAAGCGGTTGAGCGCGTCGCGCGAGGGGTCGACCACGAGGCGGTCGATGAGCAGGTAGGGGCTGTCCTGACCCTCCGCCGTCGGCTTGCGCATCGCCTCGAGGTCTTGAAGCCGCGCGGCATCGGCGATCAGGTCGTCAATGTGAGCCACGACGGGGGCGCTGCCGTCCCGGGCGGGCAGCTCCAGGCGGCTCACGCCCTGCTTGAGCAGCGTGGCGAGGTGCTCGGACAGGCGGCGCCCGTCGGGCACGAGGAGCGGCGCGAGCAGCGTGAAGCGCGTGCCGGGGCTATAGCTGAGGGCGCAGCGCACGACGTCGTCCACCGTGTCCTTATGTACCTCGCGCCCGGAGATGGGGCTGACCGTGCGCCCCACGCGGGCGAAGAGCATGCGCAGGTAGTCGTACGTCTCGGTCTGCGTCCCCACGGTGCTGCGCGGGTTGCGGGCGGAGACTTTTTGCTCTATGGCGATGGCGGGCGGCAGGCCTTTGATGTAGTCGCAGTCGGGCTTCTGCATCCGTCCTAAGAACTGGCGGGCGTAGGCCGAGAGGCTCTCCACGTAGCGCCGCTGACCTTCGGCGTAGAGCGTGTCGAAGGCTAAGGAGCTCTTGCCGGAGCCGCTCAGGCCGGTCAGCACGATGAGCTTCCCCAGGGGCAGCTCCAGGTCCACGTTCTTCAGGTTGTTGACGCGCGCGCCTTTCACGCGGATGCTTTCTTCCATCTGTTTTGGGTATTATGTAGGGGGAAGGACGCCACGAGGCGCCCGTGCGCTTCAGGCTAAGCGGCGCGAGAGGTAGCGCACGGGATACCAGACGGCGAGGAAGCCTACGGCGACGGCGGTGAGCAGGACGAGCAGGACGTCCGCCGCGTGTACGCTGACGGGGTAGTAGGCTATGATGTAGCGCGAGGCGTCGCCGCCCAAGCGTAGCAGGCCGAACGTCTGTTGCAACCAGCAGAGCACGAGGCCAAGCCCGACGCCCAGCACGGCACCCAGCACGGCGATGAGGCGACCTTCGAAGAGGAAGATGCGGGCTACGTCGCGCTGCGTGGCGCCCAGCTGTCGCAGGGTGGCCACGTCGGAGCGCTTGTCGATAATGAGCATCGAGACGCTCCCGATGATGTTGAACGACGCCACGAGGGCGATGAACGCCAAGAAGCAATAGGCGAAGAACTTCTCCAGACGCATGACGCGGAACGTATCCTCGTGTTGCGCGTAGCGATCCAGGACGCGCAGCTCGCCGCCGCTCAGTTCAGCTATGCGGCGTGCGACCTGCTGCTCGCTGGCGCCGGGGCGTAGCCGCAGCTCAAGGCGCGTGGCGCGCCCGGACTGTTCGAAGAGGGTCTGCGCAAAGCTGAGGGGCGCCAGCATGTAGCCGCTGTCGTAGCTCTTGCGGTCGAGCTGGAAGCAGAGGCCGGAGGCGTAGAGCTCGCCCACGCTGATGTTCTCTATGGGGTTGGCCGTGTTGATCTTCTCTCCCTTCTTGGGCACGCAGATCTCCACCTTGCCAAAGTCCGGGCCGCCCATTTGCTGCGCCAGGTCGATGCCGGGCACGCCGTAGGAGAGCGTGGCGCGTTGCAGCTCGAAGCTGCCTTGGCCGTAGAGGATGCTGTCGATGCCCGTCACGCGGCGGTAGTCGGCGTCGACGCCTTTCAGCGTGATTACGGTGGGGCGACCCTGGAAGAGGATCAGCGCGTTGTCCTCCAGCGTGAAGCTGGCGGCGGACACTTCGGGCAGGGCGCGCACGGCTTCGAGGCGCTTGTCGTCCGTCCGGAAGAACTTGCCCCGTGCGGGGACGACGCAGAGCTGAGGATCCATGGCGGTGAAGAGCGAGGCGATGACCTCGCGAAAGCCGTTGAACCCGCTCAGCACGCAGACCATGGCCATGGTGCTTAGCATCACGCCGGCCATGCTTATGCCCGAGATGATGTTGATGGCTCCCACCCGCTTGCGCGAGAAGAGGTAGCGGCGCGCTATGTAGAAGGGGAAGGACATGGGTGTGCGGGGGCGGGGAGGAGAGGCTTCAGGAGGCCGGGGCGGCGTCCGGCGCGTCGGCCTCTTCGGCAGCGTCGTCGTGGCCGAGGAGCTTGTCGATGTGCTCGATGTAGTCCAGCGAGTCGTCGCGGAAGAACTTCAGCTCCGGGATGATGCGCAGCTGGTGCCTGACGCGTGTGCCCAGCTCGTAGCGCAGGGCGCGCACGTTGGCGTTGATGTTGCGGAGCAGCTCCTCAGCGCGCTGAGGCGGGAAGATAGAGAGGTAAGCGCGGCAGGTGGAGAGGTCGGGCGAGACGCGCACCGTGCTGACGCTGACCAGCACGCCGTGCGTCTGCTGCGTTTGCCGCTGGAAGATGTCGCTCAGCTCTTTCTGCAAGAGCCGCCGTATGCGTTGTTGCCGTGTCGTGTCCATGGTTTTCGTGCTTAGTAGGTGCAAAGTTAGAAAAAGAAAACGGGTGGCGAGCATATTCCGCAGTCCAAGTGCGGCGGCATTGTTGTTAGTATGTCGGCTTCGAGGTAATGATAAGGCGACGAAGGTCTGATACAACATCATCCCTTCCGAAAGGTACAATTCTTCATGAAAAATCCCACCCAAAAGTGATTTTTCTAAAGAAAAGTCCCTTTTGAAAGTGATTTTTGTTATCTTAGCACTCGAAAGCAGTAAAATGGACAAGAATGATAGATGCTTCTTTCTATAATTTTATGCGTGAGCTACTCAAGCAGACGCCAATGACTTTCCACCGTTACCTCTATAGGGAGATTTCTTGGGAGAGCAGGCTTGTGGGTATATTGGGAGCCAAAGGCGTGGGGAAATCCACGCTTATATTGCAGCATATCAGGGAAATGGGTGTGCCGAAAGACTACTTATACATCACGACAGAAAGCCTTTGGTTTGCCGACCACACGTTGCTTGATTTTGCCGACGATTTTGTAAAGATGGGAGGAAAATACCTTTTTATAGACGAGGTACACAAATACAAAGGTTGGTCAAAGGAGCTGAAGCTCATTTACGACCTTCATCCCTCGCTTCATGTGGTGTTTACCGGTTCGTCAGTTCTTGACATCAAGAAAGGAGAGGCAGACCTTAGCCGTCGTGCGCTGATGTATAAGCTTGAGGGATTGTCGTTTCGGGAATATCTCGCGTTGAAGCAAAAGATAGACATCCCCACCTTCTCCCTACAGCAGATAGTAAACAACGAGGTGGAGGTTCCTCACCTCACATTGCCTCTTCCTGCTTTCCATGACTATCTGCGTGAGGGCTATTATCCGTTTTTCCTTGAGGACGGCTACCTTATTCGTCTTTCACAGGTGGTTTCGCAGACCATTGAGGTTGACATCCCCGTCTATTACAATCTTCAGGTATCGACGGCTCGCAAACTCCGACAACTGCTTGCCATCATCTCGAAAATTGCGCCTGTGAAGCCGAACATGCAAAATCTTGCCCAGGAAATCGGAACGAGCAAAAACAGCATTCCTGATTATCTCTACTACCTTGAGACGGCTGGAATGATAGGGCTTTTGCGGGATGACACTTCAGGCCTGCGAGCATTAGGAAAGGTCGAAAAAGTTTATGTTGACAACACAAACCTAATGTTTGCCCTCAGTGAACAACCCAACATGGGCAATGCAAGGGAAACTTTCTTCTACAATCAGATGCGTGTGCGGAATAATGTGCTGGCTTCAAAGATAAGCGATTTTTCTATCGAAGGAATGACTTTCGAAGTTGGAGGGAAGGGCAAGGGGAAAAAACAGATTGCGGAAACCATCAAAGGATATATCGTGAAGGATGATATAGAATATGGTTATGGCAACGTAATCCCTCTTTGGCATTTTGGCTTGAATTATTGATGACCGTTACCTCGCCTGTGCTTGTTGATTAGAACCGGTGTGTCTTATTGATGAAGTCTATATTGTTCCTACGTCTGTAAACTACATAAATCATAAGGACTTCCTTTTTTGCAATCAGCTCCAAAAAAGTTTTATTGCACAGCTTTTTAGATATAAGCATTAAATTTGCTTCTTCATCTGAAACCTACAAGCTTGAGTGTAGTTGCCTCAGATGTACTCAATGAAACACAACCCTATTTGATATGGAAAGGCGTATAAGAAAACTTGCTCTTGAATTAGTTCCTAATTATGAAAACGATAACAGTGATCTTCCTAGTGCCGGTGTAGATAAATTTAATGTTAACAAAGAGAATCCTATAGCAAGACTAACTCTTGATATGAGTCCTATACAAAGAAGAAATAGGGTTCATATGATAGCTCAAGTATTTACTTCAAAACTGAATGACATTGTATATGATAAGATTAAAGAGCTTGATGAAAGAGCTGCCAAGGCAGTTACAGCACTCTCAAAGGCTAATGATAAAGGAGATACTAGTGCTATAAGAGATGCTGTACATGAAATTAAACAAATAGAAGAAGAAAAGAAGCTTTATAATGATGCTTATGAAGGTAGAAAAGCTATTATGAAGCAGGAAGGCACCACTCCAATGGATATTTTTAAGTGGATTAAAAAAGATTTACAAGATGCAGCAAATGATGAAAAAGCAGTAACCCCTGAAAGAAGGGAGCTTTTTCAGAAGACTGTAGATAATTATCAGCTCTTAGTAGAAGAAGCATGTGCTATACTTGAAAATACAGAGCATGTAAGAATAGTTTTTAAACAAAATGATTATCATAATGGTACAATAACTACTAAAAGAACCAGTTCTGATATTGTTGATACATCTACTGATGTTGATACTGAAGAATCACAATTTGATGATGATGAAGATGGTAAAAGAGTAGAAGGTAATGCAGGATGGACATATCAAGCAAGATTTACTGATCCTTCAACAACATTAAGTAGAATTACCAAGACTCTTATATCTAGTATTAGAATGATAGGTAATGATGGCTTAGAAATGTATGATGATCTTGATAGACCTATATATATGGATGAAGGATATGTTCATACAGTATTACTTGCTGAATTAAAAGACATGGTATCCCCTGATGACTTTGCAACAACTGATGATGAAGGTAATATAAAATTCCCTGCCCTTGAAAAGGCTGCTAAGAAATACCCATGGATTGAGCAAATAATAAATTTCTTAGATGAGCATTCTGAAGAATATTATGATGATAGAGGTACTAGAATAGGACATCCTGAATATATCTCTGCCTTTTATGCTGATTTAAGAAAAGATTTTATTCCTTACTGGATGCAGTATTTTACTCAAAAAGAAGTAACAATCAATGGTAAAAAAGAAACAAGGTGGATATGGGTTAATAAACAAATGAATTTACCCACAGCCAGAGAGAGTACGCTTGCAGAAGTAAGGTCTAATTATGAGCATGGTTATAAACTTGATGGTGAAGCAGTATATGAAATAGGAGGTAAACTAAATAGAAATGTTGCTAGCGAGGGTACAAATCTTGTTGATGAGGCTTTTAGTACATTTAGTGAGTATCAGGGTTATTATGATGAATATGATGACACTAAAGAGTTAAGAGATGCTGTAGATAAAGCTACCAGAGCTTTTAGAATGCTTGGTTTTAATACTAACTCTCTTGTTGTACATTCCCTTTTAGATGGAGAGAATGGGTATTATAAAATGTCCCAGGCTCTTTATTATGCTGGTGAAACATTTAGAGGCATTGCTGGTGGCAAGTTTAGTGATGGTACAGATCTGATAGAAGCAAATAAACAAAGCTATAGAGAAATTGCTGATCTATTAGGCACTGTGAGTGAGTTAGGTGCTGTGGCTTCATTTAGAAATGATGATAAGACTTACTATTCTTATTCTGCACCTAATTACTTGGATACTCAGTTTAAGAAATTCAAGAGCGATGATAAAAGACAAGAGTACTTGGACAGTGAGTTTAAAAAGTATAAATGGTTCTATGATGAGAGTAACAAAATTGATGATAACGAGATAAAAAGAAGAACACAAGGCAGATTTGGTAATTTTGCTATAGATTATGTTACTTATAATGAAAGTAATCACAGATGGGTACTTAATAGCAATGCTAGTTATCTAAATGAAGATGTCTTAGATAATATTAAAGAAAGATTAGAGGAGGTAAATAATCTAATTCCTCCAATGATTGAAAGATATAGGTATAATAATACCTGGCTCTGGCAAATACAAGAAAATGTAGCTATTAGCTACAATATGCAAATGAAGGAGCTAAAGACTATCAAAGATCCTTATAATGATAAAGGCAACACTCATGCTGACTATGCTAATTGGAAGCCTTTACAGATAAAGAGAGCCTTTATTCAAGAGTTCTTTTCTGTACCCTTTAATCCAAAAAGTACAGAGCAGTTTGCTTATTATAACTTTCCTATATTCTCAGATTCTCCTGTAGCTAAATTTATAAAATTCAAGAAATATGTTGCTGACTCGTCTGCCGGTAGTCTTGAACATCAAATGCTTCCTCTATTTAGAAAGGTAGTAAAACAAGAGCTTCAAAGAATGAGGCTTATAGAAGATAGACAAAAAGCAAGAGAAGAAGCTCAAAAAACTGGTGGTAGAGGACCTCTTGAAATAGATTACTTTGATACTAATGGAAGACAATTCCAATTCTTCCCTGAGTTCAATGACTATGTAATAGACAGTGAAGGTAATATAATAGATACTTCCGGTGACTATAATAAGGAAGAAGCAGCATCAAAAGGTACTTATCTAAAGGATAAAATCATAGAATTAGGTAATGACTTTGCAGCTATTGATGAACTCATAGATAAAGCTGTTAAATATAATATAGATAGTCTGTTTCATGCTTTCTTGCAAGATTTCAGTAGTGAGCCAATTAATGATGTCAATATACTTAGATATGATGAGCTTAATGCATTTGGAAAAGAAGTACTTGATGATTTGAAAGCTGCAGGTGTTGTTACAAGAGTTGAAGGTATGACTAATGCTCTAAAGGAGTACTTCTGGAATCAAGCATTTGCTACAACTCAGATTATTCAGATTACTACTACTGACTTGGCTTTCTATAAAGATGCTAATGATTTCCAAAAGAGGTATAAAGAGTTATATGCAGCAGGTACTAAGTTATATACTAACTCTAAATATGGTAAGAAGTCTTATAAGACTATGTACCTTACTGATAATATCATTACCTCTCCCAGCTACATGGATATAAAGAAGTCTCTGGATGATGCTGTTAAGGAGAAACATATCTCTGAGGCTGATAGAGTAGAGATTCTTGAAGGTCTTAAAGGTATTAATGTTGCTGATGCTCAAGCATTCAGATCTTTAAAGGGTATTAGAAGTGTGCTAGACATGATGGGTCTATGGACTGATGAAATGGACATAACCTATAATAATATTACAAGTGATAAATGGACTATGGATGACCTTAGAACCATTTGGCAGACATTGAAACCCTTTGTATATACACAGCTTGATTCTCCTGATGGCTTAGGAGGAAGAATGAAAGTTCCTCATCAAAATAAGAACTCTGAGTTTGCACTATTGCAGGCTTATGTAGCTATAGCTACAGGCTCTAGGATGAATGCTGAAAAGGGAGATTATGTTACTACAACTACTTCCAGTCCTGTATTAAGAGCTATGAGCAGGTTTATGATGGATAATGACATTGATGTCATACAGTTTCAATCAGCTGTAAAAGCAGGTAATCAAGGTGATGTCAATCTTAACTTATCTCATAAGAAGCTTGTTAAATGGGCAAAAGAATTTAGAGGGAATGCTAAAAATATGAAGAAAGCTGCTGAAGAAGGAGATCTAAAGGCTAAAGAAATGGAACTATTTAAGACTTCTGATAGACTTGACATCAACCTTCTTGAGAAGCTATTTAGAAACTGGTATAATAACAGACTCATTAATGAGGACATTAAACAAGAAGAGTTTAATAAGACTATGGATGATATGCTTATTGATGAGGATGAAGCATACCAGATTCTCAAAGATACAGCATTTCCAAATGGTCAAGAGAGTGAAGAAGTTGTACATACAATACCTTATGATGATTATATTATACAGCAGCCTACTCCTGAACACTTACTTGATGCTACAGCAGTATTTGGTTCTCAGTTTAGAAATCTAATTATATCTGACTTACCTGAAGATTTCCAAACAACAATAAATGGAAAACAAATGGGGAAGAAAGAGATAATTGATTTGTATCACTCTCTTGTAGTTGAGAATCTACTTAGTGACTTTGAAGAGTTACAAGAGAGATTTGGTAGTATAGAGAATCTCCAGCAGGAACTCTTGAGTCTGGTAAATGGTAATCCTAAATATGGCAGAGATATGGTTGATGCCTTGCAATTAGTAAATGTTGAAGATGAAGATGGAAATGTTCATAAAGAATTTAATATCCCTCTCTATAACCCTTCTACTACATTGAAGATACAAGAGCTTGTTATGTCAATGTTCAAGAATAAGATTACCAAACAGTCTATTAAAGGTGGTGCTTGTATATTGGTAACGTCCTTCGGTTTTACAGACAAACTTCATGTAGTACATAATGAAGATGGGTCTATAAAGCATATGGAATGTTATATGCCGGCATACTCAAGACAGTTCTTTGAACCATTTATGAGAGAAGATAAAGATGGTAATCTATACTTGGATCCCAGTTTCTTACCTGAAGATCTGAGAAAGCTTATAGGCTACAGAATCCCTACTGAGGACAAGTACTCTATGGCACCTCTATATATTAAAGGTTTCTTGCCTCAAGAGAATGGTAGTAGTATAATGCTTCCTGCAGAGACTACTTTATTCTCAGGAGAAGACTTTGACGTAGATAAGAAGTTCCTTATATTACCTGAGTATAAGGTAATAAAATATGATATGAGGAGAGCCTATGAGGATTATAAGAAAACTAATAGTATTATAGAAGGTATAGGGAAACAATTCCAAGGTACTGACTTTGATACTGTTGTTTCTGAAGATCAGAGCTTCAGAGAATGGTTCTTTGGTAGTGAAGAAAAAGGCGGTATAGGAAGTGAGGGAAGAAATAGATACCTTCTTGATAGACCTATCTTTAGGAAAGTAAAGTATGATATGTCTAAAGCACCTCAAGAGCAATCAAGAGCTGCAAGGAATAATATGATATTTGATATTTCTTATGCTATACTCACTAATAAAGATACTGCAGAGAAGATACATAATCCCGGTTCATTTACTAAGGCTAAGAGAGCTGCAAGACTTACTAAGATTGTAGAAGATTCTGAGCTTGTAAGTATGTGGGCGAAAGATCATAATCTTACTGGTACAGAAGAGCTTGCAGACAGCCTTCTTAATGCTTCTTTTGAAGAACTTGAAGACTTTACAAAGAAATATAAGAAGAATAGATCACAGCTTACTGTAGATACCTTTATCTATAATCATAAGCAAAACATGACTGGTGCAGCACTTATTGGTATGTATGCAAACAATACTTCTATGCAGGCTAAGTATCAACAAACAAATCTATCTATAAGGAAAGAATATACTTTTGTGATAAATGATAGAACAATTCAAAGCTTGCATGATATAATGTCACCACTAGGAGAAAGAATAAGTAAAAATTGTGCAGAACTTAAAATAGCTTCTTTGAATAATATAAAAGACCCTGTGCTTGCAGATCTTAGACAAAACACTAATACTGCTAATATTATGGGTATGATGTTAAGAGCGGGTCTTAGTATTCAAGAAGCATCACTACTATTCATGCAGCCAATAGTTGCTGAATGGATAGACACTACTGGTGGTGATAATAGAGGAGACTCTTTACAAATAGGTTTTATAGATAAGTATATTACAATACTTGAAAATAATGGTGGTGCTTATAATAAAGAAGCAGCTACTAGAAAAAATTTCACTAGTAAAGATTTAATACTTAATGCTCTCACTGGTATAAATACTGTTGATAATGATAATTTAGCAAGTCAAATAGAAGCAGCTCTACTCTTTAAGAATATAATGACTATTGCTAATGATGTGGCAGAACTCACAAGAATTTCAAGAGCAGACTCCCCTAATGGTGCTCTCAAGTCTTCTCTTGCAGGTGCTTATGGACAGTGGGAGAGAGTTTCTTCTTTTCATGAACTTGCAAAAAGAGAAAACTTTACTCTTGAAGGAATAGATTCTGCTCCTAAGAATAATATGCTTATGAGGAGTACAGCTAATGGGTATCAATATCTTTATGGAGATAAAGATGCCATAAGAGATGCTCTTTTGAAATCAAAGATGCCTATGCTTCAAGCCTTCTATAGTCTTGGTATAGAGTCCGCAAGAAAGTTTCTTAGACCTTATTTTACACAGCTTACACCTCAAATGGTTAAAGCAACATCTACAATAGAAAAGAATAGTGCTAGAATAACACTCTTAGATAAGACTATAAATACTTGGTTTAAGGATGCGTCCTATTTTGCACTTACTAAGTCTAAACTATTTGGTGATGACGGTACACACACTTATGATCAGAAGAGACATTACTATCTCTATGAGTTCCCTAAGAAACTCATGGATATAATAGCTCAGAATCCTGATATAGCACAACTTACTGCAATAAAGAAGTTAAAGGTTTATAAAGGAGAAATAAGTATGTCTGACAGTGCAAAACTTAAACAGATAACAAGAGAATCCTTGCAAAGAGACTTTGATATGATGCTTTACATGGATAACCCTCAAGCAAAAAAGCTTGCTATAGATCTTTTCATGTATTCTTTCTACAAAGAAGGATATTACTTTGGGCCACATACAATTGGTGGAATGTTCTCAACACTCTTCCTTAATAGTATCCCTGAGTATGTTAAAGCTCTTAGAGACATACCTAAAATGATGAAAGAAGACTGGTTCTTTGAAAGGTTTATTCCTCAGTTCTATGCAAATAGATATGATCAACCTTACCTATTTCCTAGAAAGGGTCTCACAGGAGCTCAACAATCAGCAGATGGTAGAATAGCAATATCTTTTAAGAAAGTAAAAAATCCTAAGACTAATAGTGCATTTAATTATGTTACTTTTACTGAGCCCTTTGTAGGACCTATTGGTAATTATGTACTTGAAAGAGTCAATGGAGATACTGCTATATATACTCCTATGGTAGAGATAAAGGGTAATAATTTTTATGATGGTACTAAATACAATGCTAATATGACAGCAAAAGAAGTTGCTGAGACTATAGCAGAGGAGCAAGAGCTTAAAGAAGAAGCTGCTAAATATAATCCTAGTGTAAGTGATGGTGCTCCTTCTATTGATTCTTCAGCAATGGATATGATGGGAGCTATTCTAGATGCTTATGAAAATGGCTCTGTTGCTGATCCAGAAGCTGGTGAGGATATACCTAGTCAACCTGCTACACCTACTACACAGGGACAAAATACTACTTCATCATCTCCTCAGTCTCTTGCTGATTTTGCTAATTCTTTTGATGACATTGCTGCTTCTATAGAAGCAGCTGAGCAGAACCAAGCATATGATCCTGAAGAAAGTAATGCACAATTAGATAATCCTTTGTGCTGAACGATATAATGTATTAGTATAACTATTAATAACAATAAAATATAATAAAGTATGGCTAAATATTGTACTTATATTCCAAGTAAAGGTAAAGATCTTTTTAAGCAGCTTAGAAAAGACTAAGCGAGCAGAGAGAGGGAGAAACGCTAACGACGGACTTGTCAGTCGGTAGCTCGGACTTGCCGGCCGAGGCGTCTGCAACGAGAGCTTCCCCCGAGGCTTTTGAGGCATCGAGAGGAGGAGAGAAAAGCCCCCGCTTGTCCGTGGTGGGGCAGGCGGGGGCGTTGGGGAGCCGCTTGTGGGCGGGGCGTCTATTGTTCGATGATGGCGCGCAGGACGGCGGCTATGCGGGCGTAGCCCGTGGCGTTGGGGTGTAGGCCGTCGGAGAAGTAGCTCTCGTTGATAGCGCCCGATGTGTTGGTGAGCGTGGGGACGAGGTCAACGTAGTCCAGCAGGGGGTCGGTGGCCTGCATGGCCGTTATGCGCTGCAGGATGTCGGCGTTGATGGTCGTGATGCGGCTGTCGTAGTTTCGGCGGGGCAGGATGCTCTCTACGTGGATGCGGGCGTTGGGCTGGTGGCGGCGTATGGTGGCGGCCAGCTGCGCCACGCCGGCGGCTATGGTGGTGTCGGCGTCGGAGGTGACGAGGTTATTGGTGCCTGCCAGCACGAAGATATGCTGGGCGTCGTAGCCGTCGAGGGCGCCGTGGTCCACGCGCCAGAGCATGTTCTCAATGCGATCCCATCCCATGCCCATGTTGACGGTGGTGTAGCCCGCCGTGAGGGTTTGCCAGGCCGCGGCGCCGCGCTGTATGGTCGATGTGGGTTCGCCGGCCCAGTAGTGGGTGATGCTGTTGCCGATGAGCACGAGGGCGGGTGCTTCCTGTCGTGCCAGGTCGCGCTGGTCAATGAAGCGTTGCAGCCAGTCGTAGCCGGAGAGTTCGCGATATTGGCGGCGGGGCGGCAGCACGTTGTAGGTGGGCAGGCCGAGGGCGTCGCTCAGGGCACTGGTGGCGAGGCTGTCTGCGCTGACGTAGTGCACGCCCGCCACGCTGTATTTGTTGAAGCGTTCGTAAGGCCGGCTCAGGGGGCTGGCGGCGTTGCCTGCTGCAGAGCGGTCTATGAGTAGTACGGGCACGTCGCTGTGGTGGGCGCGTAGCTGTGTGATGCCGTCCACGATGCGCCAGGCCAGGTTCAAGTTGCTCCCGTTGCCCATGGTGGCGGCGCCTATGAGGTAGGCGCGGGCCGAGAGGGTGTCCATGGCGGCGAAGGCGCTCTCGAGATCTTGGCCGTCGGCCAGGGCGACGTGGTGCACGGGAATATCGAGCTCACGCCCGAGGCGGTGTCCCCAGGCGTTGCCGACGCCCAAGGCGGGGTCTACGGCGTCGCCAAGAACGACGAGGGGCAGCTCGTCAAGCACCGGCGAGCGCGTCAGCGCCTGACCCGTAGGTACCCCGACGCGCAGCGCGCTGACGCCGCCCGACAGGGGCAGGTAGAGGCGAAACAGCGTGCCGGGCGTGGGGATGGACGAGGCTGAACCGGCGTACGAGACGCTCGTGAAGCTGAACGACGTGTCGCTCAGCGTGGCGGGCGTCACGCTTTGGCGCCAGTCGCCGTCGGGAAGGAGCTGGAAGAGGTCGGGCGCGGCGCTCGTCGTCGTCGTGGCGTATTCCACGATGATGGTGGCGGAGTAGGAGTAGAACTCTACGTAGTCTTGCCCCGCGGTGGAATAGTCTAAGTAGGTGTACTGCGCGCGCAGGCAGGTGGCGGAGAGCAGTAGCAGGAGGGAGAGTAGGGCCTTTCGCATGGAGGGTGGTTTTTTGTCGGTGGTTGGCGCGGGGGCTTGTGCGTAAAGTAAAAGGCCGGAACCCTGTCTGTGGGGGTTCCGGCCTTTTTGGGGGTTGGGAGCCCGCGCGGTGGCGAGTCTGGCTTTAGTTGGCCAGGGTTAGCTCTACGATGGTGTCTATGCCGTCGGGCACGGTGGGCATGACGAGCTTGACGCTGTCCGTCGATGCCGCGTCTTCTATCTGCACGCTGGCGCCTGTGGCGCGCATCTTGGCGGCCTGTACGCTGGCTTTCGGCACGGCTACGGTGAGCGCCGTGTCGTCATAGTTGAGGATGTGCAGGTAGAGCTTGTCGCCCTTGGTGGTGCTCACGAGGTTGTCCGTGGGATCTACGAGGCCGCGGCGCGTTCCGAAGATGGTCTCGCCGTTGGCTTTCAGCCAGTCGCCGATGGCTTGCAAGCGGGCTAAGGCTTCCTCGGGCAGGGTGCCGTCGGGCTTCGGCCCGATGTTGAGTAGCAGGTTGGCGTTCTTCCCCGCCGCCTTTACGAGGGCTTGTATGAGCTGCGTGTTGGTCTTGTAGTTCTTATCCGTGGAGCTCCAGCCCCAGGTGGAGTTCATCGTCATGCAGGTCTCTAGGGGTAGCGCGTCGCTGACGGTCTGCCCGCCGGACATGCCCGCCGTGTTCTCGCCCGGCAGGTCTTGCTCGAAGAGCTGGATGTCCTCGCCGTCAAAGGGCGTCGTGTGGTGGTTGTTGGCTACGAGGCAGGCGGAGTTGATGTTGTGGATGTACTCGTATAGTTCGGGCAGGCGCCAGTCCAGGGCGGTAGCCGTCGTGTTGTGATCCCAGTATCCGTCGAACCACAGGCAGCGCACCGATCCGTAGTTGCTGAGCAGCTCGGAGATCTGGTCTTCCATGAACTGGAAGTAGTGGGCGTAGTCCTGCTGATCCGTGGGCTTGTTTGTGGGGTTTCCATGCTTGCCTATGGGGTAGTCCGGGCGCCACCAGTCCATGAGGGAGTAGTAGAGGTGGAGTTTGATGCCGTATTTCTCGCAGGCTGCGGCGAGCTTCTTGATGATGTCTTGGCCGTAGGGGGTCTGCGTGATGCAGTAGGCGGCGGCGAGGTCGTCAGCGTGGGTGTCCCACATGGAGAAGCCGTCGTGGTGGCGCGAGGTGAAGGTGATGTACTTGGCTCCGGCGTCGGCGAAGGCCTTTACCCAGGCGTCGGCGTCGAAGCCGGTGGGGTTGAAGAGGTCGCCCAGGTGCGGATAGTCGTAGTAGTTGAGCGTCTGGTAGTACATGGTCCACTCGCCCTGGCCGAGCAGGGAGTAGACGCCCCAGTGCAGGAAGATGCCGAACTTGTCGTCCTGAAACTCGCTGCGCGCTTGGCGGTTTGCGTCGGTGGGGGTGTAGTCGGCGTGGGCGGAGAGCGTGGCGAGGAGGGCGGCGCAGAGGAGGATATGTTTCGTCAGTTTCATTATGGTCGTGTTGTGTATATATATTATAGGTGTAATAGGGTGTAAGAGAGGCGTCCCGGTGCGCGGCTTACTTGGCGCGCACGGCGCGTACGCTGTATCCGAAGGCACGGCCTGCGGGGTAGAGCGTGGGGGCGGAGGTGGCGTTGATGCCTACGACGTAGGCGCGGCTGTCGTCGGTGGCGCGGGTGGAGGTAAGGTAGTAGCCGAAGTCGCCGGCGTCGTAGGTCTTCGTGGTGTAGCTGAAGCCGGCGGCGGGTAGGAAGATAGAGTTTCCGTTAGGCGCGATGACGCGGTAACCATTGACGCCAGACTCGCTGACCCATACCCATTCGCATTTGTCCTTGAGTTCTTGGAACTCTGCCTGCGTCGGCAGGCGCCAGTTTCCGCCCAGGTTGACGCTGGCTGCGTCGTCCGTAGCGGCGAGGGTGGTCTGTCCGTCGCTGGTGGTGTATTTGGTGCGGGCTTCGCCGTTGCCCAGGGTGTAGGTGCTCCAGGTGTAGTCGCTCTTCGTGGCCGTCTCGCCCCAGGCGTAGTAGCCGCCGTAGGAGGTCGGGGCGCTCTGCGCGGCGTCCGCGTCGTCAGCAGGCAGCAAGGCTTGCGCGGCGGCCAGGTCGTAGGCCGCGTCGGTAGCTTCTGTCAACTGACACATGTTTCCGGCGTCGTAGGTCTTCCAGCTGTCTATGGTAATCTGGCTTGAGCCGCCGATGTTGATGTTTGAGCCGCTCTTGTCCGCCGTGAAGGAGAAGAAGTAGGGGTACGTCGTGTTCCCCGTGTCGTGGAAGATGTAGATGCGGTCGGGGTTGGCGGCGCTGAGGCTT
Source organism: uncultured Prevotellamassilia sp. (assembly GCA_964641085.1). Classification (GTDB taxonomy): domain Bacteria; phylum Bacteroidota; class Bacteroidia; order Bacteroidales; family Bacteroidaceae; genus Alloprevotella. Next base: position 131,931 of record CAZXJS010000004.1, read on the forward strand.
CCGTCCTTCTTCACGAATTTTCCTTGTCCCACGCTGTATAGGTACACCTTGGAGGCGTCCGTGGCGCTGGTGACGAAGGCAAATTGCTGGTTGCCGTCTGTGGCGTCGGCCGTGACGCCGGCCTTGGTCGTCGAAGTGAGCGACGAGCCGGCATACCAGGCGCCGCGCTGCGTCGTGACGGTGTAAGCGACGCTCGCGGAGAGGCTGACGTCGCTCAGCGAGGATGTAGCGGCGGCTGCCGTAACGTTGCAGGACGCCCAGTCCACGCTCAGACCCAGATCTACCGTTTGGCTCTCCTGCGACGTCTCGTCGGCGCCGGCCGTGAACGTCTTGACGGGGCCGTAGTACGTCTGGCCGCCCAGCACGGCATAGGCGCGATAGTAGTAGGTGGTGGAGGATACCAGGTTAGTCAGCGTCGCGGACCATCCGCCGTTAGCGAAGGGGCCGTCGGCCACTTTAATGTTGTCCGTGGTGGGTTCCGTGCTGGCTTGTGAGTAGCATACGCCGCGCTCCGTGGCCGTCCCGGTGATCTGCACGGCGGCGGAGGCAGAGAGGTTGACCGTCATGGACGTGGCGGAGGCGGCTGTTGCCGAACCCGTGGTCAGCGTGACGTCGTTCTCGGGCAGCGTGAAGGTGAGGCTGTCCACTTCGGCGAGCTGGTTCACCACGACGGAACCGTCGGCGCGCCATGTGCTCAGGTAGTCCTGTGCTGCGGCGGTGCAGGCCGCCGCGGAGAGGATGACAAGGGGTAGAAGTTTGCGCATGTTTTTCATTTATAAATAACTGTGGTGCAAATATAAAAAAGAAAAACCGCTGGATATTGCTCCGCGCGGTTTTTAACATTTCAGGGGTCTCCTTAGGCTTTTTATAGTGTCAACCAGCAAGTGCAATTTTAATAGCGTTCCTTATAAAAGGACTGGACAAATGATGCTTGGAATAGCAAAAGAAAGTACACCCGAACCAACCTTGTTTGATTAATGGGGCTTGTCTTGCAAATAACCTTCCAAGGAGCCCGTTTACCGGCTTTGCGGAAGGATTTTTAGGCGATTTCCGTTTTTAGCGAACACCAATAATATAAAACATGTGAGTTATGATTTACGGTTACATTAGAGTGAGCAGCGACAAACAGACGGTGGAGAACCAACGCTTCGAAATCAACAAGTTTTGTGAAGTGGAGCGAATGAAGGTAGACGACTGGATAGAAGAAACCATCAGCGGCACGAAGAACTACGACAAGCGGCAACTCGGCAAACTGCTCTCCAAAGTACAGAAGGACGACATCATCATCTGCTCCGAGCTGTCGCGTTTGGGGCGCAACCTGTTTATGATTATGGAGATACTCAACATTTGCATGAACAAGGAGTGCCGCGTGTGGACCATCAAGGACGGCTACCGCCTCGGCGACGACATCCAGAGCAAGGTGCTTGCCTTCGCCTTTGGCCTTTCGGCAGAGATTGAGCGCAATCTCATCTCTCAGCGCACCAAAGAGGCGCTGGCCCGGAAAAAGGCGGAAGGGGTAACGTTGGGAAGACCTAAGGGGAAACGGACAGCACCCGAGAAGCACAAACTTTTCAAGAAGAAAGCTTTGGTCAAAGCCCTTATAGAAGAGAAGGTGTCGTATCGCCAGATAGCCAAAATATGCAAAGTAGATAGGAACACGCTCTCCCGGTTCATTCGTGATTATTTGTCGGATGTAAACTGAGCCTTTTCGTGCGGCAACAACATACAGTTTGCCGATTCTGTAACGCTGATTCTTGGGTAATCCTTTCGCCCATTGAACAGAGCATAAAAGAGAAAATCGAAAAGGTTGGCACGCCATTAAAGGATTGGGACATCCAAATCAACTATGGCATTAAGACAGGTTGTAATGAGGCTTTCATCATCACCACTGCAAAGCGGGATGAAATACTCGCCAACTGCAAGACCGAGGAAGAAAGGCGACGGACCGCCGACCTTATTCGACCTATTCTGCGCGGCAGAGACATCAAGCGATATGGGTATAATTGGGCAGGCTTGTGGTTGATTAACACCCATAATGGCATAAAGGGCAAGCTCCCTCGTATAGACATTAAGGATTACCCTGCCATCAAGCAACACCTTGACAAGTATTGGGATAAAATCTCGAAACGCGCGGACAAGGGCGACACTCCTTACAACCTCCGGAACTGCGCGTATATGGATGATTTTAATAAGCCAAAAATAATCTGGAAAATCATTGGCAACCGTTTAGGGTTTGCCTTAGAAAACAAGAAAATGGTTTTGAATAATGCATGCTATATTTTGACATGTAGGGAAGGCGGATTAGAATATCTGGAAGCTATGCTTAATTCAAACGCAATTTTGTGGTATAGTTTTGTAACGAACATGAATAAAACTGGAGTTGGTGACATGCAGGTTGGATTACAAAATATAAACATCCTTCCTGTACCTAAGAATCCAAAGGATAAGCAGACCCTTTGCTATTACGTTAACTATTTACATGAAAGAAAGGGCCTAAATATCATGAACAAAATTGAATGTATTATATGTAATATATATGGTTTCTCTACCGAGGAACAAGCCTTTTTAAGTCGGTTTGCTAAAGACATTTACCAGTAAGGATAGGGAGGATTTTGGTAAGCCAAAAATTGTATATGCAGAACTGGCCCGAACAGGCAATGCTTTTTGTTATGATTTACAGAAATTCATGTTGGGCAATACTGGATACATACTTATTTCTGATGATAATAATAAGAATAAATTGCTATATCTACTTGCGTTTTTAAACTCTCGTGTAATACTTTATTGTCTTAACCAACTGTGTACAAGGTTCGACAACAATGGATGGAGATGGTTACGTCAATTTGTTGAGCAGCTGCGAGTACCTCCCTACAATGAAGAAAACAAATTAACGGCTATAATCCAAATGACCAACAAAGGAAATAAACTCAGGAATAGTGAAATAATAAATGATTTGATTTACGACATTTTTAACCTGTCAAAAGATGAGCGAGAGTACATAGACAGTTTATTAAAAGGCTATTAACGAACCCACTTAAAAAGTCTTTTTACTGAAATCGGCTATTGGCTATCAGGTTGTTATAAAGTCGAACAGTATTATGGAACTTTCCCAAGTAGGTTCGTTAATAAACTAAACTATACTTTCAATGTATGATATTTCCTCATTAGTGAAGCCGTATGTTTCATACACGAACTTATCAACTTCATTGTAATTACTGTGCCTGTTGAAGTTCTTGAACATTGGCATTGGAAATTTAACAAGGGACTGAATGTTCAGCATGATGTCACCTGCTCCGGTAGTATCACTATTTTTGTATATGAAGTATGTCCCAACTTTGCTACAGAGAAACTCAAGGATTTGGTCATTATACTTTCCTGCTGAAATGAAGCTGGCAGGCGCAGTAAGGAAAACACCTCCCTCTACAATTGCAAAAGCCAATTTACGCCCCACAGCTTTCCAACAAATGTGTGGTTGATAAAATAAGTCCCAATAAGAGATGCTGTCCTGCGTTTCAAACCACTTGTTAGAGGTCTTTTTACGAGCTTTCTCCTTTTTGCCGCCAATCAGGACGCTCTTACCGTTAATCGTAATGTATTGTCCGGTTTGAGCCAGTTTTTGCTTGCAGAAATCGGCAAGGTAACGGTCAGCTATCAAGGACTGCCCGTTATCACGTAGGTAGGACTCTGCATAGCTGAGAAGATATTTCTTGACAGCAGGATATTGTTCTATGTCATAGTGCCGTGCTGGGAATGTGGCAATTAGCCATAGGCCCGCCCAGTTGTAACCGTACCTCTTTATGTCTCTGCCGCGCAGAATGGGTCGAATTAAATCCTCTGTGCGCTTGCGCTCTGCATCATTGCGGCAATTAGCAAGGATTTCGTTGCGTTTCTCGGTGCTAATAATAAAGGCTTCGTTGCAACCCGTAAGCACGCCACGATATATATTGATGCCCCAATCCTTCAAAGGTACGCCCACCGCCTCTATCTTATGCTTGATGCTTTGCTCTATTGGAGAGAGTATGACCCACGAATCCGAGGTGTTAAAGACGTTGACGGAGTGTTGTTGCCGCACGAAAAGGCTCAGTTTACTGACGCTATCCTTGTTCTCCTTATTGGTAACGGCACAAATGGTATGGCCTTGGTTCTTTCCTTTCGCAAAGAGCAGGATGTTGGTATCCACCGTCGCACTCTCGAAAATCTTCACACCTGCGAAATCTATAAGGAGTTCAGGGTCAGTTTCCTTTGCAAAGAAGCCGCGAGTATTCTCTCCATAACCGGCGCGCATCCATTTGTTGGATGTAATGAAGCACAAATGGCCACCATTCTTCAATAGCTGCCATCCACGCTCGTAGAAAAGGCAATACTCGTCTCCCGTACGCGCAAAGGTCTTATAGCTCTGGTTTTCGTATTTCTTCGCAAGTTCTCCACCGTTGTTTTGCAGTTGAACGTACGGTGGGTTACCGATAACGATGTCGAAGCCGTCCTTGATGCCGAACATCCATTCAGGCTCGAAGAACGGAGACACCTCGTTCTGATCGTAGGGGTTCCACTTCGCCAGTTGCACGGCGTCCTCTGGTTTCACTTCGCTGCCGCGCAGGAGGTCTGCCAGCTGCGTGCGTAGTTGCTCGTCCTTTTTACGCAGCGAAATCTTGCGGCTCGCCGTTTTGGCGTTGAAGTGCTGGTGGCGTATCTCCTTCAGCTCATTCTTGGTTTTCTCTATCCGGGGATCTTCAAAGAGGTCATGGGACTGGAGCTTCTTTATTTTGATCAGCGAGTCGGCAGAGACGAACTTGGTCTCAAGGTTGGGCAGGGTAGGTATGCCGAAGTTGGGCTTCGACGGGTCTTTGTCGCAGTCGCATATCAGCGAGATGAAGAAGCGCAGCTT
>CAZXJS010000005.1:0-120613 GCA_964641085.1 uncultured Prevotellamassilia sp.
CTTACCCTCGGTTAACGAGTCGCTCCGCTCCGTGTCGCCTTCAGCGACATCCCCCTGCACCCACCATACGTGTACCCCGTCATTATATATGGTATGCAAAAGGCGCGCCCTGAAGGGGCGCAGCAAGGTAGCCCGGGGTTTCAACCCCGGGTAACGGCATGGGGATAACAATTGGCACCCTGTAAGGGTGCTGCAATCACGTTGAAGGGATGTTGCCAGCGACCCGCAGCGCGGGTCGGACGTAGAACGCCCCGGACACGAAAGGTCGCCCAACCCAGGCGCCCCAGGGGGGCGCTACGTATTACCCCTTCCGCGTCCGGGCGGCGGACACATACGTAGCGCCCCGCTGGGGCGCCAATTTACGCACTCGTGCTGTCCGGGGCGTTGCCCCGGCCTACTACGTTGCGCCCGCTCCGCGGGCTTCAGGCGACGGGTGCACCGCCCTTACAGGGCGGCACGTGCAAGGGCTTACCCCGGCGGCATTGCCGACCCCCCCCTATGGGGTTGGGGGGCTTTTGGGGGCTAGCAATGCTTCCCCCCCTTGTCAGAACAAGAAAAAGGTATAAATTTGCCTGTTTAACCAAACAGGTTCGCCGAAATGGAACAACTGCTGCATTACGTATGGCAGCACCGCCTCTACGACGCCTCGGCGCTCCGCACCACGGACGGCGCGCGCGTGGAGGTGATAGACCCCGGGCTGCACAACTACGACGCGGGGCCGGACTTCTTCAACGCCAAGGTGCGCGTGGGCGGCACGCTGTGGGTGGGCAACGTGGAGATTCACGACCGCGCGTCGGACTGGGTGCGCCACGGCCACGACGCCGACCCGGCCTACGACAACGTGGTGCTCCACGTGGTGGGTGCGGCGGACGGTGCGGCGCTGACGTCGGCGGGCGAGTCTCCGCCGCAGGTGGTGCTCGGCGTGCCGGCGGCGCTGCGCACGAACTACGCGGAGCTGCTGCGCGAGGAGCCCTACCCTCCCTGCTGGCGCGTCGTGCCGACGCTGCCGCGCCTGAAGGTGCACGCCTGGCTCAGCGCGTTGGCGGCGGAGCGCCTGGAGGGCAAGACGCAGCGCATCAGAGACTACGTCTCGCGGACGGACGGCGACTGGGAGCGGGCTTTCTTCACGGCGCTGGCGCGGGGCTTCGGCTTCGGGACGAACGGCGAGGCCTTTGAACTATGGGCGGCACACATCCCGCCGCGCACCGTGGCGAAGCACCGCGACGACGCCTTCCAGGTGGAGGCCTTCTTCTTGGGGCAGGCGGGGCTGCTCGAGCCGGAGCTGGTGCCCGCGGCGCGGCGCGATGCCTACTACGACCGCTTGGCGCGGGAATATGCCTTCCTGCGCCATAAGTTCTCCCTGGAGCCTATGGACGGCCATGCCTGGCGCTTCCTGCGCCTGCGGCCGCAGAACTTCCCCCACGTGCGCCTCTCTCAGCTGGCTCAGCTCTACGTGGCGCGCCGCGTGGACCTCTCGCGCCTCGTGGAGGCCGCCGACGCCGAGGCGCTGCGCGCCCTGCTGCAGACGGAGGCTTCGCCCTATTGGAGCACGCACTACACCTTCGGGCGGCCGCACCCCGCGCGGCGCAAGGGGGCTACCGTGGAAGCTGCCGCGCCGCGCTTGGCGCTCTCTGCGGCCTCGCTGGACCTGCTCCTGATCAATACGGCGGCGCCCCTCATCTTTGCTTACGGCACGGCGCACCACGACGAGGCGCTGCGCTCGCGCGCCTTCACGCTGCTGGAACAGGTGCACGCCGAGCGCAACTTCATCACGCGCTCCTGGGAGCACGCCGGGCTGCGCGCCCAGCACGCCGCCGACAGCCAGGCCCTCGTAGAGCTGAAGCGCGTCTATTGCGACCGCAAGGACTGCCTGCGTTGCCGCTTCGGCGCGGAGTACCTCCGCCGGCGCGGCAGTAGCGCCGCCGCCAAGCCCAAACCCGACCCCAAGCCCGATCCCAAACCCGGCCCTAAGCTCACGCTAACTCCGCCGCCGCTAAGCCCGGAGGACGCCCCTACCCTTTCTCCTTAATCATAATATAACCAACCTCACGACAGCTATGATTTCCAAGAGACCCCACCGCCCTGCCGGCAAGCCCGCCTTCTCCCTCACGCTGAAGGTCAGGGACTACGAGTGCGACCTGCAAGGCATCGTGAACAACGCCAACTACCAGCACTACACGGAGCATACGCGCAACGAGTTTCTGCGGACGCGTCTGGAGGGCATGGAGGCGCTCCATGCGCGGGGCATAGACACCGTCGTCTCGCGCGTAGAGCTGCGCTTCCGCTCGCCGCTGCGGCCGGCCGACGTCTTCCGCTCCGACCTCTGGGTGCAGAAGGTGGGGGTGAAGTACGCGTTCTACCAGGAAATCGTGCGCGTGGCGGACGAGCGCCTGTGCCTGCAAGCCATGACGGACATCGTCTGCGTTGTCAACGGGCGGCTGGACACGTGTCCCGAGCTGGACGTCCTGTTGCCGGCCGAAACGGAGGCGAGCCATGAATGAAGCGATAACGCTCGGCGCCGCATCGGCCGAGGAGCAACGCGCCGCCATCGCGCTGACGCTGCTGCCCGGCCTGGGGCCGACGGGGGCACGGAGCGCCGTGGCGCAGGCGGGGACGTGCCGCGCCGCGCTGAGCCGCGTGGGGGCGTTTCCCGAGACGCTTCGCCCCCTGCTGCAACGCGCCGAAGAGGAGCTGGCCTTCTGCGACAAAAAGGGCATCCGCGTACTGCCGCTGACGGACGCCGCCTACTCCGCACGGCTGCGCGAGACGCCGGATGCGCCCACCGTGATCTACTACCAAGGCACGGCGAACCTGAACGCCCCGCACGTGCTCGCCATCGTCGGCACGCGCCACATCACGGAGTATGGGCGCGACGTCGTGCGGCGCCTCACCGCCGACCTGGGACGCTTGGTGCCGGACAGCCTCGTCGTGAGCGGCCTGGCCTACGGCGTTGACGTCCACGCCCACCGCGGCGCCCTGGAGGCCGGGCTGCCCACGCTGGGCGTACTGGCTCACGGGCGCGACCGCCTATACCCCGCCGCCCACCGCGAGACGGCAAGGCAGATGCTCGGCCGGGGCGGCCTCGTCACGGAATACCCGAGCGGGACGCGCCCCGTGCGCGGCAACTTCCTGCAGCGCAACCGCATCATAGCGGGGCTGGCGGACGCCACCGTCGTCATAGAGAGCGCCCGACGCGGCGGCGCACTCACCACGGCACGCCTGGCGCAGGAGTACGATCGCGACGTCTTTGCCTTCCCCGGCCGCACGACGGACACGTACAGCGAGGGGTGCAACGCGCTGATACGCAGTTGCCGTGCCGCCCTCGTCACGTCGGCCGAAGACATCCTGGCGGCGCTGGGATGGGAGAGCGCCGCGCCGCCGGACGCCGCGCAACCCACGCTCTTCCCCCGCCTCATGCCCGACGAGCAATGTGCCTACGACGCCCTGCGCGACCACGCGCAGCGCACGGCGCACGACGTGGCCGCCGCCACGGGGCTGCCCATAGGCCGCGCTACGAGCGCCCTCTTCGCCCTGGAGATGAAAGGCCTGGCGCGCACGCTGCCCGGCGGCGCCTACCGCCTGCTAAGCTGAGGCGGGTATATCGCGGCTCGATGCAGATCTTTTCTGCCTCGTCACAGGCTGCCTTTTTCAACTGACAGTCGGCACCTACGAGCTGACAAGTCCCGGCTGTCAGCTCATAGCTCCCGGCTGTCAGCTCATAGGTCGCACCTGTCGGCTGACAAGGTAAATTCTTTCCAAATCTTGATGAATTGGAAAGAATTAGTAGCTTTGCAAGCACAAAATGGGTAAACACTTATATAAATCCTTTCCAAAGTTTCAAGAATTGGAATGAATTTGGAAGTTTTTCCCCCCCCTTTACTGCCGCCGCGCCCGCACGGGCGTCTGCCCACGGCTTCGCGCCCCCAATCACCCTTTTTTCGATGGCGTAAGTTCAAGAAAGCAAGGCAAGTTTAGGGGTTGAGATAGGAAAAACGGGAAAGAATGTAGGAGCGACACCCGCTTTTCGTCGCCGAAAAGCACTACCTTTGCCGCCGCCAAGCGGCCTGCAACGGCCGATAATCAGAGAGTATAGAACAATAAGTAATAGCTCAGCCTTTTTTGTAACAATGGAACCGCTGTTCTTCACGCCCCGCCTCGTCCCCAAGCTCTGGGGCGGCACGTACATCCGGCGCCTCAAGGGGCTGGACGATGCGCCGCGCGACGTGGGCGAGAGTTGGGAGATAAGCGGCCTGGCGGATGCCGAGACGCCCGTCAGTCGGGGGCGCGACGCGGGACTGACGCTGCGGGAGCTGACGGCGAAATACGGCGCCGCGCTGCTGGGGAAGCATAACCTCGAACGCTACGGCACGCAGTTTCCGCTGCTCTTCAAGTTCATCGCCGCGCGGGAAGACCTGAGCCTGCAAGTGCACCCCGACGACGCCGCGGCGCAGGCCCTGGGCCACCCCTACGGCAAGGCGGAGATGTGGTACGTGCTCCACGCTCGCCGCGGCGCCCGCCTGGCCGCCGGCTTCCGCCCCGGCACGACGGCGGCCGAGAACGCCGCAGCACTGACGGACGGCACGCTGCCCGACCGCGTACTGTGGCACGCGGCGCACGCCGGCGACTGCTATTACATACCGCCAGGCCGCATCCACGCCCTCGGCGCCGGTATGTGCGTCGTAGAGATTCAGCAAGCCAGCGACGACACTTATCGCATCTGCGACTATGACCGGCGCGACGCCAACGGCCGCCCGCGCGCCCTGCACCTCGACGCCGCCCGCCGCGTCCTCCGCTTCGACGACACCGAGGCGCAGCCCCGCAATTACCAACACCTGCGTAACACGCCGGCCACGCTCGTGGACATAGCGCCCTTCACGACGCGCCTGCTGCGTGCCGACGTCCCCCTAAGCTTGGACTACAGCCACGTGGACTCCTTCGTCGTCCTGATGGCCTTTGAGGGTCACGCCGACGTGACGGACAGCGACGGCAACCTCTTCACCCTCCGAGCCGGCCAGACCGTCCTGCTCCCCGCCGCCACGCGCGGCATCGACCTCCGCCCCACCCGCAAGTTCTCCTGCATAGAGACCCGCATCCGCTGAGGCTGTGCGGCCGCGCGGCGCTTTCCCGGCTTGGTTTTCCCTGCCCGCGTCCTCCTTTTTCCCCTTCCACCCCCGGCCTTCTTTCTTTCTTTCTCTTTTTTCCTTCCCCTTTTTCTCTGCCTCCTCCCTGCCGCCTACTCCGGCGCGCCTTTACCCGCGTTGCCGTTCCGAGGCGGCCCTTGTCGCGCTTGGGTACACTGAAGAAGAACCTGCCTTTGCCCGCGTTGCCGTTCCGTGGCGGTCGGCTATGCCGAACGCATCCCCTCCCCTTGGCGAGAAGATAAGCTACGGCGCCTGTGGGCGTGGCGAAAAAATTTGTGTACCTTTGCCTTGACAACGGTTTATCCCTACCCATGAACCTGCCCTCCTCCGACTTCTCCTACGACGTGCTCGTTGTCGGTGCGGGCCACGCGGGCTGCGAGGCAGCGCACGCGGCGGCCGCTATGGGCGCACGCACCTGTCTGCTGACCATGGACATGGACAAGATAGCGCAGATGTCGTGCAACCCCGCCATAGGGGGCATCGCCAAGGGGCAGATAGCCCGCGAGGTGGACGCCCTGGGCGGACTCATGGGCATCGTGACGGACCGGACGGCTATACAGTTCCGCATGCTGAACCGCTCCAAGGGACCGGCCATGTGGAGTCCCCGCGCCCAGTGCGACCGCCGCCGCTATAGCCTGACCATGCGTTCGCTGCTGGAGCAAACTCCCGGCCTACACATCTGGCAAGACGAGGCCGCGCGCCTCATTGTGGACAAAGGCGCCGTCCGTGGCGTGGAAACCGTCTGGGGAGCCGTTTTTAGCGCCCGCGCCGTTGTCATAACAACGGGCACTTTTCTTAACGGCCTAATGCACGTGGGACGTCGCATGGTTAAAGGCGGTAGGTGCGCTGAGCCGGCGTCAATATATCTAACCGATTCCCTTGCCGTGGCTGGCTTGAAATCGGCGCGCATGAAGACGGGTACGCCTGTGCGAATAGACAGCCGCTCCGTGCACTTCGAAGATATGGAGATAGAGCCGGGTGAGACCGATTTCCACCGCTTCAGCTACGTCACGGAGGAGCGTCCCTTGCGGCAGTTGACCTGCTGGACATGCCAGACGAACGAGCGCGTACACGAAGTGCTGCGCCGTGGCCTGCCGGACAGTCCCCTCTACAACGGACAGATTCAGAGCATCGGCCCGCGCTACTGCCCCAGCATCGAGACGAAGCTAACGACCTTCCCAGACCGCGACAGTCACCCGCTCTTCCTGGAACCCGAAGGACTGAACACCACGGAGCTTTACCTGAACGGTTTCTCTTCCAGCCTGCCCATGGACGTTCAGCTCGCAGCGCTCAAGGAGATTCCTTGCTTCCGCGACGTCGTGCTGTTCCGCTCCGGCTACGCCATAGAATACGACTTCTTCCCGCCCACGCAGCTGCGCCACACGCTGGAAACCAAGGCTATAGACGGTTTATTCCTCGCCGGCCAGGTGAACGGCACGACGGGTTACGAGGAAGCCGCCGGACAGGGGCTTGTGGCCGGTATCAACGCGGCGCAGAAAGCGGGTGGCGGCGAGCCTCTCGTTCTGGGGCGCGACGAAGCGTACATCGGCGTGCTGATAGACGACCTCGTGACGAAAGGCGTCGACGAGCCCTACCGCATGTTCACCTCACGCGCCGAATATAGGATGCTCCTCCGGCAGGATAATGCCGACACACGTCTGACGCCCCATGCCCTGCGTCTCGGCCTCGCCACGCCGGAGCGTGCGAAGCGTTTTAAGCAAAAGCAAGCCGCCCAGCACGCCATAGCGGAAGCCTGCCGCACGGCGCACCTGAAGGCAGAGGAAGCTGACGCCTTTCTGCGCAGTCATCAGTGGCCACCCACGGGGCGTGGCTGCCGCGCCGGCGATCTCGTCGTGCGTCCCGGCGTGACGCTTGCTGCCTTAGCCGATGCCGTGCCCTCAATCGGCGACGCCACAGCCGCTATCACGCAAGACCGCGAGGAAGCCATGGAAGCCGCCGAAATTGAGATGAAGTACGCGGGCTACATCGAGCGCGAACGAAAGGAGGCTGAGAAGATGCACCGCCTGGAGCGCGTGAAGCTGCGCGGTCATTTCGACTACGCCGCGCTGCATCAGCTCTCCACCGAAGCTCGGCAGAAGCTCGCCGCCATCGACCCCGAAAACCTCGGCCAGGCAGCGCGCATTCCCGGTGTCTCGCCCTCCGACGTCAGCGTCCTGCTTCTCCTCGCCGGTCGATAGGGAAAGCCTTATTTTAATTGCCATCCACCAACGTTCCACGTGAAACATTTACACTTTAAATACCCCTAAACTCCCGCTGAATATGAACGAGAAACTGATCCTCGACAACCTCCGAAACATACCCGACTACCCCAAGAGGGGAATACAGTTTCAGGACGTCTCCACGCTCTTTAAAAACGCCGAATGCCTCCGCGAGATGCGCGACGCCCTTGTGCAAATCTACCGGGGTAAAGGCATAACGAAAGTCGTAGGCATAGAGAGCCGCGGCTTTGTCATGGGCTCCATACTTGCCGCAGAGCTGGGCGCAGGTTTCGTCATGGCGCGCAAGCCCGGTAAGCTGCCCGCCGAAACGCGCAAGGCAACCTACCTAAAGGAGTACGGATACGACACCATTGAAATACACACCGACGCCATTACGTCCGACGACGTCGTGCTTATCCATGATGACCTACTGGCCACCGGCGGCAGCATGCTGGCTGTTTATCAGCTTTGCCAGCATTTCCGCCCTAAGAAGATTTATGTGAACTTCCTCATCGCGCTCGAGATGGAAGGGCTCCACGGTATGGAGACCTTGGGCAAGGACATCGACGTCACTACCCTCGTCACCGTCCATCGTTAACGGCTTAACGTCTTTTTCTTCTTTGTAAAAGCTCCCCGTCGCGCCACCTCTCATGCCTACTTTCACGGAAACGAACAACTATCTCAAAGGCATTGTCAGCAGTCTTCCCGAAAGTCCCGGCTGCTACCAATACCTGAACAGCGAGGGCGTCGTTATCTACGTAGGCAAGGCAAAGAATCTCAAACGGCGTGTCAGTTCCTACTTCTCCAATCCGCGCCAGACGTATAAGACGCAATTCCTCGTTCCCAAGATACGGGACATTCGCTACGTCGTCGTAGCTACCGAGGAAGATGCCCTGCTCTTAGAGAACAACCTCATAAAAAAATACAAGCCGCGCTACAACGTCCTGCTGAAGGACGACAAGACTTACCCCTCCATCGCCGTCACCCGCGAATATCTCCCCCGCATCTTTAAGACGCGTCGACGCCAAGCGCACGGCGCTACGTACTACGGCCCCTACAGCCACGTGCCGACGATGTATGCCCTGCTCGATCTCTGCCGAAAGCTCTACCATCCTCGCCCCTGTCGAACGCCCATGACGCAGGAGGGAGTCTTGAACGGCAAGTACGCCGTCTGCCTGGAGTACCACATCCACAACTGCGCCGCACCCTGTGTGGGCAAGCAGACGCACGAAGACTACTGCCGCAACATCGAGGCCTGCCGCGAAATACTCAAAGGCCACACCGCCGACGTGGCGCGGCGGCTACGCGAGAAGATGGCCTCCCTTGCCGCGCAGCTGCGCTTCGAGGAGGCAGAGCTCGTGAAACGGCAGTACCTTCTGCTCGAGAACTATCGTGCCAAGAGCGAGGTAGTCAGCGCTACGGTGCATGACGTGGACGTCTTCAACATTGAAAGCGAGGATAAGGTTGCCTACGTCAACTATCTGCACGTCGTGGACGGAGCCATCACGCAGGCCTTCACCTTCGAATACCGCAAAAAGCTCGATGAAACCGATGCTGAGCTTCTTGCGCTCGGCATCGTAGAGATGCGGGCGCGCTACGACAGCCATTCGACCGAGCTTGTCGTGCCTTTTTCCGTCGATTTGCCCGATGAATACGCCCTACAGACCGTTCCCAAGATTGGCGACAAGAAGAAGCTCCTTGAACTCTCAAAACTCAACGTTAAGCAGTACCGCTTCGACCGCTTGAAGCAGGCCGAGAAACTCAACCCGGAGCAGAAGAGCGTGCGCCTCATGCAAGAGATACAGCGCGACCTTGGTCTCCAGCGCCTGCCCCTTCGCATAGAGCTTTTCGACAATTCCAATATCTCCGGCGCCGACGCCGTAGCGGCCTGTGTCGTTTTCGACAAGCTGAAGCCCAACAAAGCCGAGTATCGCAAATACATCATCCGCAGCGTAGTGGGGCCAGACGACTACGCCTCTATGAAGGAAGTCGTGCGGCGTCGCTACCAACGCCTGTGCGACGAGCAAGCCCCCCTACCCGACCTCATCATTGCCGACGGCGGGCGCGGCCAGATGGAAATGATCCGTCAGGTCGTTGAGGACGAGCTGCACCTGTCTATCCCCATTGCCGGACTGGCCAAGAACGAGCACCACCGTACGCGCGAGTTGCTCTTCGGCTTCCCTGCCGTCAGCGTCGGCCTGAAGCCCGAATCGAGCCTCTTCCGGCTGCTCACCCGTATGCAAGACGAGGTGCATCGCTTCGCCATCACGTTCCATAGAGCCAAACGCTCCAAGCGACAGACGCGCTCCGAGCTCGACGCCGTGCCCGGTGTGGGGCCAAAAACCAAGGAACGCCTCCTCAAGGCCTTTGGCAGCGTGAAACGCATCAAAGCCGCCTCGCGCGAGGCGCTGCAAACCGTCGTCGGGACGGCCAAGGGGCAGGCCCTCTTCGAAGCTCTGCACGAAAAGGCCTCTGAAACGGGTGAAAACACCTGAAACACAACATTATACGACTTATGCGTATCGTTATACAACGCGTCAGCCGCGCCGCCGTGCACATCAATGGCCGCGTGAGCGGCGAGATTGGTTGCGGACTCCTCATCTTGCTCGGCATAGAGCCGACGGACACCGAGGCAGACGCCGACTGGCTGGCGAAGAAGGCCGTGCAGTTGCGCATCTTTCCCGATGCCGACGGCGTCATGAACCGCAGCGTCGCGGACGTCGGCGGGCGCCTGCTCGTCGTGAGCCAGTTCACGCTCATGGCCAGCTACAAGAAGGGTAACCGTCCCTCCTACGTCCGCGCCGCAGGCCACGACGTGGCGATACCCCTCTATCGTTATTTCATTGCGCGCCTTGAGGCGTTGCTCGGCGCTCCCGTCGCGACGGGCGAGTTCGGCGCAGATATGCAAGTCAGCCTCGTCAACGACGGCCCCGTCACGATATGCATGGATACGAAGCACAAGGAATAAACCCATCCCCCTGACGATGACTCTAAAAGAAGCACAGCAGCGCGTCGATGCGTGGATACGAACCTACGGCGTGCGCTATTTCTCGGAACTGACCAACATGGCGTGCCTCACGGAAGAGGTAGGCGAGCTGGCTCGCGTCATGGCGCGGCGCTATGGCGACCAGTCCTTTAAAGCCGGCGAGCCGCAGGACCCCGCCGAGGAGATGGCCGACGTGCTGTGGGTGCTCCTCTGCCTGGCTAACCAGACCGGCGTCGACCTCACCGAGGCGCTGGAACGCAGCTTCGAAAAAAAGACCCGCCGCGACGCGCAGCGCCATCGCCGGAACCCCAAATTATCTGATTAAACCGCGAAAAACGTGCGTCTCCTGCCCCTGTCACCCTGCGGTGCGGCCTGCCGCCTTCTGCTCTTAGGTTTGCTGGTCGCCCCCTCCCACACTCCGCTACGGGCGGGCATGGCGACGGACAGTGTGGCGGCCGTGCGCGACGTTCCCGCTCCCTCCCCGTTGTCTCCGGGCGTCGCGCCCGATACGGCTACCGGCGTGGCCGTACCTGCGGTGGCATCGGACAGCCTGCCGCCCCTTGTGCCCCTCCGCCGGCGTCTCGGCGTCGGCGGCAGTTTCGCACTCTCGTACCTCATTCCCATGGACACCGAGTGCAAGGCCATCATGCACAATGGCAACACGTACCTCTTCGACCTGCACGCCGAGCTCCACACGTCGCCCTCCGCGCGCAACGCCTACGACGCCGCCTTTGGCTATCCGTCGCTGCAGGGTGGCATCCTCGTGGCCGACTATGCCGACGTGCGCCTTTGGCGAGCCGAGCCGCGTCTGCCTTACATCAGCCGCCTGGGCTGCGTCGTGGCTATCTATGGGAGCTTCCTGCGCGACCTGTACCGCTCCCCGCGCTGGCGCATCGGCTATAAGATGGGCAACGGACTGGGTATTGCCTCACGCCCCTACCGCACCGGCGGAAACGCCGACAACGAGGTGATTGGAAGTCGGTGGAACATTTTCTTAAACCTGGGCTGGTATGCAAAATTCGCGGTTTCACCGAGGTTAGAGGCCTCCATCGGTTTGGATTACATCCACTTCTCCAATAGTGCCTTAGACCGGCCGAACAAGGGGGCAAACAACGTGGGGCTCACGGCGGGGCTGACGTACTACCCCGCTGCGCAACAGCCCGCCCCGCCCGTGCGGCGCAGTCATGAGCGCTACGCGGCGCACCGCTTCTACGTGGAAGCTGCGGCAGGGTGGGCCGGCAAGACGTTGCAGGATGAATGGGTTAAGCACTACTGGACAGACGCCCCCGACGCCCCTCGCTACCGCACGTCGCGCTTCACCATCCACCATGCTTTCACCGCGCTCGTAGCACCCATGTATCGCTACAGCCGCCGCTACGCCTCCGGCCTCGGTTTGGACTATACCTATGCCGCTTACGCCTCGCGCCTTGCCAAGCTCGACAGCGAACGCGGCCAGACGGGCTACGCCCACTCCCGCCACGTCGTCGGCCTCACGCTGCGCCACGAGGTCTTCTTCCGCCAGCTCAGCCTCGCCATGGGCTTGGGCGTGTATCTTCACCGCAAGATGGGCTACACCGCCGACGTGGACGAGAAGCCCTACTACGAGACCATCGGCCTGCGCTGGAACCTGCCCCGCACGGGCGGACGCCTGTTCTTGGGCTATCACGTGAAGGCACACTTCACCAAGGCCGACTGCATGCAGCTGTACGTCGGGTGGCGCTTCGGGCGCAGCGAAAGCTCCGCTACACGGCACAGCAAGAAATGACTCTGAAACCGCAATACTAACACCCCCAAACGATATGTCTGAACAAGAAACGAACAAGTACGAACAAGCCTTCGCCAAGTACAACCTGGACCTGACGGACGAGGCCGTTGCAGCCGAGACGCACCGCCTGCTGGACGAGAAAATGGCGCAGTATGATACGCCCGCCACGTTGCGCTACCTGCTGAGCACCATCGAGCTGACGACGCTCACCGTGACGGACAGCGCGGAGAGCGTCTTGCGCATGGTGGAGAACTACAACCGCTTTGCCGAGGCTCATCCCGACCTGCCACCCTTCGCCACGCTGTGCGTCTATCCGCGCTTTGTGCAACTCGTCTCGCAGAGCCTCGAGGTGGAGGGGACGCAGACGGCCTGCGTCGTAGGCGGTTTTCCCGCCGCGCAGACCTTTCCCGAGATTAAGACGGCCGAGGCCGCACTCTGCGTGAAGGACGGCGCCACGGAGTGCGACATGGTGCTGAGCGTCGGCGCTTTCCTCTCCGGCGACTACGAGACCTGTGCCGACGAGATTGCCGAGGTGAAGGCTGCCTGCGGCGAGGACGTCCCCCTGAAGGTCATCCTCGAGACGGGTGTTCTGCCCCATGCCGCCGACGTGAAGCGCGCCGGTATCTTGGCGCTCTATAGCGGCGCCGATTTCCTGAAGACCAGCACGGGCAAGGTCGCCGTCTCTGCAACGCCCGAGGCGGCCTACGTCATGTGCCGCGCTATCAAGGAGTACTTCCTCGAGACGGGACGTCGCGTCGGCTTCAAGGCCTCGGGCGGCGTCTCCACGCCTGAGGAGGCGCTTAAATATTACACGCTGGTGCAGGAGCTCCTGGGTCCGGAGTGGACCTCGCGCGGCCTCTTCCGCATCGGTACGAGCAGCCTCGCCCCGCGCCTCGTGAAGGCCGTCACGGGCGGTGAAACCGTGATTTTTTAGCGTTCTCCCCTACCCCGCTAAGGCTTTTTGCACCGCCGCCGGAAGGGGCGCGGCGGTGGCGCACGTTGCTTCCCGCATTTTATATAATGGCGTGTAAAGCGAGGAGGGGGCTAAAAACTTCGTGCTCCTAAGCCCTTTCCGCATTTATATAATGGCCTGTAAAGGGGGCGCCACTGTTTAGCCCGGGTTTTTACCCTCTTTCCGCATTTATATAATGGCGTGTAAAGGGGCGCCCTGAAGGGGCGCTGCAACATAGCCCGGGGTTTCAACCCCGGGGCATGGCGTTAGGAAAAGAATTGGCGCCCTGAAGGGGCGCTGCAAGCATAGAGACGTGTTTGCAGCGCCCTTACAGGGCGCCAATTGTATGTGGGCTTGGTGTTCCCGGGGTTGAAACCCCGGGCTATGTTGCACCGCCCTTACAGGGCGGCGTTTTGCCGCAACCGCCTTCGCCACGAAATTTTCCTTGCAGCGTTATGTCCACGCATAGCTCGGACTTATGAGCCGGCAGGTCGGACTCGTGAGCCGGCAGGTCGGACTCGTGAGCCGGCAGGTCGGACTCGTGAGCTGGCAGGTCGGACTTATGAGCTGGCAGGTCGGACTTATGAGCTGGCAGGTCGGACTTATGAGCTGACAGGTCGGACTTGTGAGCTGGCAGGCGGGACTTGCCGACTGACAGATGCGTTCTGTTGGCAAGGAGGGGAAAAGGATGGAGAAAAGGAACGCTGGAAAGAAGTGGGAAGGGGCTGAAAACCCCGATGAAAGCGCAAAAAAACAGAAGCGGCGACGCGGGTGTCATCCTGCCTCGCCGCTTTGTCGTTGTGTGCTGTGTTATTGTCGTTGCGTGCTGTGTTATTATTGTTGTGTGCTACCGCTTTGTTGCTTCCGATTCGGGTTGTACGCTTTTGTCTGTCGCGGTATTATTCTTGTTCTGTCGGAGTCTTTTTGTGTACGTGCGCGGCTTTTGGTGCTTTCGCCCGGCGTTGGTCGGGTGGAACGCTTCAGTGGTCGCGCACTATGGTGTAGTCCAAGTAGGCTTGCAGGGCGTCGCGCACGTTGCCCGGGGCGAAGTCGCGCAGCAGTGCGGTGCCTTCGCTTCGGAAGCTCTCCATGCGTTGGCGGGCGTAGTCAATGCCTCCGGCCTGCTTGGTGTAAGCTATCAGGTCGAGGATTTCCTCTTGCGTGGCGGTGCCTTGCTTCACGTGGGCTGCCCATTGACGTACGTTCCGGCTCGTGGTGTGGGCTACGGCGTAGAGGGCGGGCAGCGTGAGCTTTCCTTCGGCCATGTCGTTGCCTGTGGGCTTGCCTATGCGTGCGTTATCGAAGTAGTCGAAGATGTCGTCGCGCAGCTGGAAGCAGATGCCTATAATCTCGCCCAACCGGACGGCCTTTTCCGTCTGTTCGGGCGTGGCTCCGCCGGTGATGGCTCCGAAGCGGGTGCAGGTGGCGAAGAGGCTTGCCGTCTTGTGTCGGACGACTTGCAGGTAGGCCTCTTCCGAGTAGTCGGCCTTGCGCGCTGTCTCTATTTGCTTCACCTCTCCGGCGGCGAGGGAGGCTCCGAGGCCGGCTACGAGGTCCACGATGTGCACGTCGCCCGTCAGTGCAGCTAAGTGGAGGGCGCGTGCGAGCATGTAGTCGCCCACGAGGATGGCTATGCGGTTGTCGTGGACGGCGTTCAGGGAGGGCTGTGCGCGGCGCTCGCTGCTCTCGTCGACGACGTCGTCGTGGAGCAGGCTTGCCGTGTGGAGCAACTCCAGCATGGCGGCGCATTGCAGCGTCTGCTGCGTCACGCCGCGGAAGGCTTTCGCCGTCAGCAAGACGAGGATGGGGCGCATCTGCTTTCCGGGGCGTTGCATGACGTGGTGCAAGGCCTCGCCGAGCAGGGCGTGCTCCGTGGCGAAGAGGCCGCGGTAGAGCGCCCGGTAGTCGGCCAGCTCCGCCTCCACGGGGCGCTGAGCCAAGGTCAGCTTGTCCATTGTTTCTCCCATTTGAGGCACAAAAGTAAGCATTTCGCGCGAAGGTGCGGCGCTTTTTTCCTACTTTTACCCAGATTTGGATGTTTACTCCCTTCTTAACCTTGTTCGCTGATGGAACGTCTTTACCTGCTGGATGCCTACGCCCTGATCTACCGTGCCTACTACGCCCTGATACGTTCGCCGCGTGTCAACTCGAAAGGCGAGAACACGAGTGCCGTCTATGGTTTCGTGACGACGCTCGAGGAGCTGCTGCGCGAGGCGCCGGAGTACGTGGCCGTGGCCTTCGACCCCGGCGGCAAGACGTTTCGCCACGAGGCTTACCCGGCCTACAAGGCGCAGCGCGAGGCTACGCCGGAGGATATAAGGAGCTCCGTGCCCATCATTAAGGACGTGCTGCGGGCTTACCGCATCCCGGCCATCGAGGTGCAGGGCTACGAGGCCGACGACGTCATAGGCACCCTCGCGAAGCAAGCGGCGCACGCCGGGCTGGAGGTGCGCATGGTGACGCCGGACAAGGACTACGCCCAGCTCGTGGAGCCCCACATCCTGATGCAGCGCCCCTCGCGCGGCGCGTCGCCCTGGGAGCTGCTGGGACCCGCCGAGGTGGAGGCTAAGTACGGGCTGGACAGTCCCGCGCAGGTCATCGACTATCTGGCGCTGACGGGCGATGCCTCGGACAACGTGCCGGGCTGTCCCGGCGTAGGGCCTAAGACGGCGGCGAAGCTCCTTAGGGAGTACGGCAGCGTAGAGGGCCTCCTCGCCGCAACGGACAGCTTGAAGGGCAGCTTGAAGACGCGCGTGGCGGAGAACGCCGAGCAGATACGCTTCTCGAAGTTTCTCACGACGATACGTACAGACGTCCCCCTCGCGCTTGACCTCCCCGCCCTGCGGCGGCAGGAGGCTGACGTAGCAAAGCTCTCGCAGCTGTTTGCCGCGCTGGAGTTTCGCACGCTGCTCGCGCGGCTTCGGGGGCGCGGCGACGCCCTACCCCACCCTGAACCTACGCTCTTCGATGCCCTGCCGCCTTCAGCGGCGGCCTCGACGCCTGAGGCGGGGTCTCAGTCGCTGGCCGCGTACGATAGCTCCGTAGCGCGCTATCACCTCGTGGAGACCGAGGAGGAGCGGCGCGCCCTGGCCGAGCGGTTGCTCGCGTGCCCGACGGTCAGCCTCGATACGGAGACGACCTCTACGGACGCCCTTGCGGCCAAGCTCGTCGGGCTGAGCTTCGCCCGCGAGGCCGGCGAGGCCTGGTACGTACCCGTGCCGCAGGACGAGGCCGAGGCGCGGCGCATCGTAGGCCTCTTCCGCCCCATCTACGAGAACCCCACGGTTCTGAAGGTGGGGCAGAACCTGAAGTACGACCTCACCGTCCTGGCCTCCTACGGCGTCCGGCTCGCCCCGCCTATGTATGACACGATGCTGGCTCACTACGTCGTGCAGCCCGAGCTGCGCCACAACATGGACGACATGGCGGAGCACTACCTGCACTATCGCACGATACACATCGAAGACATCCTGGGGCCGAAGGGACGTGGGCAGAAGAACATGGCCGACCTCGCGCCGCAGGACGTCTATGCCTACGCCTGCGAGGATGCCGACGTGACGCTACGTCTGAAGCATCCGCTCGACGAGGCGCTCGAGGCAAGCGGCACGACGCACGTATTCCGCGACATGGAGATGCCGCTGATGCCCGTCTTGGCACAAATGGAGCGCCACGGCGTACGCGTGGACACGCAGGCCTTGGCAGCCGTGGGGCAGGACTTCAACGCGCGCCTGCAGCAGGTGGAGGCGGAGATCTACGCGCTGGCGGGACACCCCTTCCTCGTCACCTCGCCGCGGCAGGTCGGCGACGTGCTCTTCGGCGAGCTACACCTCACGGAGGGGGCGCGCAAGACGAAGGGCGGACAGTTCTCCACCAGCGAGGAAGTGCTCGAAAAGTTGCGCTCCCGCCACCCCATCGTGCAGAAAATCTTAGACTATCGCGCGCTGAAGAAGCTCCTCTCCACCTACGTGGAAGCCCTGCCGCGCCTGGTAAACCCTGCCACGGGACACATCCACACCAGCTTCAACCAGGCCGTCACCGCTACGGGGCGCCTAAGCTCCTCGAACCCCAACCTGCAGAATATCCCCGTGCGCGGCGAGGACGGCCGCGAGATACGCCGTGCCTTCATCCCCGAGGAGGGCGAGGTGTTCCTCTCCGCCGACTATTCGCAGATAGAGCTGCGCATCATGGCCCACCTGAGCCAAGACGCCCACCTGCTCGAGGCGTTCCGCAGCGGAAAGGACGTTCATGCCGCTACGGCAGCCCGCATCTTCCACAAAGACCTCGCCGACGTCACGCGCGACGAGCGCCGCAAGGCCAAGACGGCCAACTTCGGCATCATCTACGGCATATCGGCCTTCGGACTGGCCGAACGTATGGGCGTCCCGCGGGCTGAGGCGCGTCAGCTCATAGAGAGCTACTTCGAAACCTACCCCGGCGTGCGCGCCTACATAACGAGCGCCGTCGAGCAAGCCCACGCGAAGGGCTACATAGAGACAGCCTTCGGCCGGCGCCGCTACCTGCCCGACATCAACAGCCGCAACGCCACCGTGCGCGGCTACGCCGAGCGCAACGCCGTCAACGCCCCCATCCAGGGCACCGCGGCTGACATCATCAAGCTGGCCATGGTAGCCATCGCGCGCCGACTTGAGGAACGCCATCTGCGGACAAGCATGATACTGCAAGTGCATGACGAACTCAACTTCAGCGTCCCGCCCGCCGAGCTGGACGAGGTGCGCGCCCTCGTCGTAGAAGAGATGGAGCGCGCCTTCCCCATGTCCGTCCCCCTCATAGCGGAGTGCGGCACGGGGGCAAACTGGCTCGAGGCGCACTAACCCGCATCCGGAAAGCGCCGCGAAACCGCCGAGAAGCGAGGCATCGAAACGCTATCAGCCTATCTTTTATATGTTTAACAGCTAAACCAATATATCTAACAGCCTTATGAAAATGAAGAAGTCTCTCTTGCTCTTCGCCGCAGCCGCCTGTCTGATGGCTGCCCCGCCGATGCGCGCCGCCCGGTCCGCCCCCGCCCAGCCCAAGTCCGCCGCGACGGAAAAGACGCAGCCCCGCGTCATCCAGAACCCCGACGTGGACTCTACCAACGTGGAGTATTGCCAGATTGCCCGCGTCACCGTCAGCAACGGGCAGACCATGGTCACCATCGGCATAGACCTCTCGCGCGGCGCCCTGCCCGAGCCCGTGAAGAAGGCCGCCTTCCTCGTCGACGCCGCAACGGGAGCCACGTACAAGTACAAATCCGCCATCGGCTATAAAGCCAAGGAGCTCAAGGAGGTGGACGGAACGAAGTACGTCACGCTCGTCTTCAAGGCCATTCCCGCCACGTGTACCCGCCTGAACCTCGTAGCGACGGGCTACACCTTCTACGGCATCGACCTCTCGCAGGACGGCGACGGCAAGATACGCTACAACGCCCGCCGTCGCGCCATGGACAAGCTCAAAGGCGAGCTGCCCGAAGGCTTCAGCGTAGAAGAATAGCGCAAGAAAAAGACAGCCTTTTTTGCTCGGTCGGGAAGTTCGCCCTACCTTTGCACCCCGTCAATCGGAGGGCAGCCATAAGAAAATGGTGCCGGATAAGATTCAGACGCTTAGCGTAAGGAACTTGTCCGGCACCATTTTTCTTCTCACCCGCGGCCGCCCCTCCCGCAACGAAGAAACGTAAGCGTATATGGAAAGTAGAAGCAAAAAGCTGCCTAAGCCGGCGGCACGAGCCGACCGCGACGCCCTCGACTACGGTACGCTGCGCGTGCCGCGACTCTTCAGCAAACTCTTTTTCCCCACGCTGCTGGGACTGGTCTCCAGCGTCTTGCTCAATCTGGCCGACGGCATTTTCGTGGGGCGCGGCGTCGGAAGCGACGCTTTGGCCGCCGTAAACATAGCGGCGCCGGTGTTCCAGATAGCCACCGGCATTGCCCTCATGTTCGGTAGCGGCATGAGCGTCGTCGTCGCCGTCCACCTGAGCCGAGGCAATCGCAAGGCGGCCAACATCAACGTCACGCAGGCCTTCACCGTGGGGATGCTCTTCATGCTGCTTATTCTAGTGCTACTCAACCTCTTCCCCCACAGCGCCGCGCGGCTGTTCGGCGGCAGCGAGCGGCTCTACCCCATGGTTCGCGACTACCTCGTCGGCGTCAGTCCCTGCCTGCTTTTCATGGTGGTCAACATTGTCGGTCTCTTCGCCATTCGGCTCGACGGTGCGCCAAACTACGCCATGATGGTCAATGCCGTAAGCGCCGCGCTCAACGTCGTGCTCGACTACGTCTTCATCTTCCCGCTCCACGGGGGCGTCTTCGGCGCCGCAGTGGCTACGTCGATTTCCGCCGGCGTAGGGTCGCTCATGGTGGGCGCGTATTTCCTGCGCCGCAGCCGACAGCTGAAGCTCTACAAGCCCAAGTTCTCGCCCACCGCCCTGCGCCTGACGGCTCGCAACTGCGGCTACATGCTGCGCTTGGGCCTGCCCACCTTCATTGCCGAGACGGCCATTTGCTGCATGATGGTCACCGGAAACTACGTCTTCATGCATTTCCTTCGCGAGGACGGCGTAGCGGCCTATTCCGTCGCCTGCTACCTCTTCCCCATGATTTTTATGTTTGGCAACGCCATAGCCCAGTCGTCCCTGCCCATTGTCAGCTACAACTACGGCCTGCTTCGGTGGGAGCGCGTCCGCGAGACGCTGCGCCTCTCGGTCATTCTGGCCGCGTGCCTCGGCGTTGTCATGTCGGTCGTCGGCTACGCCTTGGCGCCGGAGATAACCGGCCTCTTCCTCGACGCCGCCTCGCCCGCCAACGCCATAGGTCGCCGGGGCATACCCCTCTTCCTGCTCACGTGCCTGCCCTTCACGCTGAACGTCGTCCTCATCGGCTATCTGCAAAGTCTGGAGCGCTACCGCCCCGCCACGGTCTTCATGCTCCTGCGGGGTTTCCTTTTCATCGTCCCGGCCTTCATCCTTTTGCCCCCGGCCTTCGGTACGTCGGGGCTGTGGCTGGCCGAGCCGCTGTCCGAAACGCTTTGCCTCGTCTGTCTGCTCTCCTATCTCTTGCGCCGCCGCCACGCGGCGTAATAAGCCGGGGGCGCAGCAAGAATACCCACGTTCTTGCCGCGCCCCCTTTTTTCTTGCGCCGTCGGTTCAGGCTAAGACGGTGTGCCCCAGTCGGCCGCCCAGCTCGCGCGCAGCGCGGAGCGTGTCCGCCGTAGCCCCTTGTTTCCACTCTACGGAGCCCTCCACGAGCTGCATCTTCAGCCGCTCGTTGTATTTCTCCAAAATCTTCACGGCCTGCCCGGCCCACGTGAAGCCGCCGAATGCGGCCAGGACGTGCCCCGATACGCGGCGGTCGGCCAGGCGCTCCATGAGGTCCGCCAGGGGCGGGAAGAGGCCGCCGTTGTACGTCGGGCCGCCCACCGCCAGGCCGCGATAGCGAAACACGTCGCGCAGGATGTAGCTCAGGGGCGCCGTGCTCACGTCGTAGATGCGCACTTGGCGCAGTCCCGCCGCCGCGCAGCCTTCCGCCACGGCCTCCGCCACGCGCCGCGTGTTGCCATACATCGAGCCGTAGCAGACGACGGCGCCCGCCTCCGTCTCGCCGGCGCCCAGCCGGCGGTAGGCCTCAACGACGTCGGCGACGTGCTCCTCCCAGACGGGGCCGTGCGTCGAGCAGATGCGCCGTATGTCCAGCCCCTTCAGCTTGCGCAGCGCCGCGAGCACCTGGGCGCCGTATTTGCCCAGGATGGCCGCGTAGTAGCGTTCCAGCTCCGGCCGGTAGCGCGACGCGTCCATCGTGCGGTCCACGACGTGTCCGTCCAGCGCTCCGAAGCAGCCGAAAGCGTCGCCCGAGAAGAGCGTCGCCTCCTCGGCGAGGTACGTCACCATCGTCTCCGGCCAGTGGAGCATCGGCACGAGGTGGAAACGCAGCGTAAGGCCGCCCAGGTCCAGCTCCGAGCCTTCGCTGACCGTGACGTCGTCTTCCCGTCGCGCCCCGTAGTAGCCCGCTACCATCTGGAGCGTCTGTTTGTTGCCCACGACGCGCAGCGCGGGGTAGTACTGCCGGAGCAGGCCTATCGAGCCGCTGTGGTCCGGCTCCATGTGGTTCACGACGAGGTAGTCAATAGGCCGCTCGCCCAGCACGGCGCGCAGCTTGTCCAGGAACTCCGGGAAGAAGTCGGCCTCCACGCTGTCTATGAGCGCCACCTGCGTGCCCACGACGAGGTAGCTGTTGTACGCCACGCCCTCGGGCAGCGCCCATTGCCCCTCGAAGAGGTGTTTCGTGCGGTCGTTCACGCCGACGTGGTAGATGTGGTCTGTGAGTTGCATATCTTGAAGCGTTTTTGTGGTTTTTATACTTTGTTCCGGCTTGGTTTTCCGGGGGTAGGGTGGGGGAGTTTGCCCCGCCGCTCACCGTGCGGCTCGGTAGCCGGGACTTGTCAGCTGACAGCTCGGATGTATCAGCTGACAGCTCGGACGTATCAGCTGACAGCTCGGACTTGTCAGCCGGCAGCTCGGACTTGTCAGCGGGCTGTTCAAAGGGTTGATTGTCAGTTCGTCAGCTGTCTTTGGCGCAGTCCCGGGGTGTTCCTTTGCGCCCCGTGCGGTTGTCAGACGGGTTGGCAGGAGCGGCGCAGGAAGTCGCGGTCGGCCTCGTCGGGGAGCAGGGGGATGAGACGCCGCAGGACGGTGGCGTGGTAGTCGTTGACCCAAGCGCGCTCCTGCGGCGTGATGAGCTGCCAGACGACGGGCGTCAGGTCGAAGGGGCAGAGCGTGAGAGGCTCGAAGCGGCAGAAGCGGCCGAAGGGCGACGCGCCGTCGCTGACGACGAGGAGCGTGTTCTCCAGCCGTACGCCGAAGCGCCCCTCTACGTAGATGCCGGGCTCGTCGGTCACCGTCATGCCGGGGTGGAAGCCTACGAGGGTGGCGGCGCGTTTGTCTTTGCGAATCTGCTGCGGCCCCTCGTGCACGCAGAGGTGCGAGCCTACGCCGTGACCCGTGCCGTGGCCGTAGTCGTAGCCCGCCTCCCAGAGCGGGCGCCGCGCGGCGAGGTCGAGCTCCAGCCCCGTTGTGCCCTCGGCGAAGCGCAGTGACGAGAGGGCGATGTGAGCCTTCAGCACGAGCGTGTAGGCTCGGCGCTCCTCGTCGGTCAGTGAGCCGCAGGAGAGGGTGCGCGTCACGTCGGTGGTGCCCTCCACATACTGCGCCCCGCTGTCTATGAGCAGCAGGGAGCGCGGCTGCACGGGGACGTCGCTGGCGGCGTCGGCCTCGTAGTGCACAATGGCGCCGTGGGCGCCGTAGGCCGCTATGGTGCCGAAGCTCAGGCCGCAGTAGCCCTCCTGTGCCGCGCGGCGCGCCGTCAGCGCGGCGTCCACGGAGAGCTCCGTCCACTGTCCGCCTGCGGCGGGTGAGGCCTCACTGAACTGCTTGAGAAACTGCACCAGCGCTACGCCGTCCTTCTCCATAGCGCGGCGGAAGCCGTCCTGCTCCGCCGGCGTCTTGATGCTTTTGAGCCGGCTGACGGGGGAGACGATCTGGTGGAACAGCTGCCCCACGGCCTGCACGGCGTAGGTCATCACGAGGTAGTTGCACTCCAGCGTGGCGCCGATGGGACTCTTCAGGCTGCCCGCGCGGGCGAAGAGATCCTTCAGCCCCGTCGTGTAGGGCAGCGTGCTGACGCCTTGCTCCTCTAGGTAGGCCGCCACGTCGGGCGTCACCTTCCGGGGGTCTATGCAGAGCACCGCCGTCCCGTCCGTGTTGAGCCAGAGGTAGGCCGTGAAGAGGGGGTTGTAGTCAATGTCCGCGCCGCGCAGGTTGAGCGTCCAGGCTATCTCGGCAAGGTCGCTCAGCAGAAAGTTCTCGCAGTAGTGTCCGCAGGTGGCCAGCTCGTCCCAGATGCGCGCCATCTTCTGCCGCGCCGAGAGTCCGCAGAGCGCCTCGGGCTGCCTGACGATGGGGGTGCGGGGTAGGGGCGGGCGGTCTGTCCAAAGCTCCTCGAAGGGGTCTTCGCGCGAGGGCTTCACGAAAAAGGCCTGCGGCTCGCCGGCCGAGTGGGGCGTGCCCAGAAAGCCGGGCTTCATGGTGCCGGCGTAGCCCGCGACGGTGGGCATGGCGCTTTTCATAAACGTGCCGCTGGGAAACTTCTCGCCCAGCCAGCGCGCCATGGAGGGCACGCCCTCGGCGCCGTCGCGCATCAGTGTGAAGGGCGTATCGGCGAGCTGCTCGGCAGCCTGAAGCCAGTAGCGGCTGTCCGTCCATAGGCACGCCGCGTCGGCCGTCACCAGCACCGTGGCCGCCGAGCCCGTGAAGCCCGTCAGCCAGCGGATGCACTTCCAGTGGTCCGCCACGTACTCCGAACCGTGAGGGTCGGCCATCGGCACGACGAAGGCCGAGATGTCGCGTGCCTGCATCCATTCGCGCAAGGCGAAGAGGCGGCGGCTCGTCTCCCTTTTGTCCATATAGATAAGTGTTTTAAGTCTCTACGCTCGCTGCGCACTGTCGCGCGCCCGGCTCCGAGCCGGGCGGTGGGCGCCGGCGCAGCGACGCTTCATTATCAGGCCAAAGGTAGGAAAAAAGCCGCCGCACCGAGTGCAGAGGCCCCCTTTTTAGCCTTCTTTAATACAAAAAGCTACGGGCGACGTTGCGGGGTAGGGGGGAAATCTCTACTTTTGCACCACCCGGTCGGCACGTGCCGCAGCCGGAGGAAGAACCACACAAACGTAGCAACCAAACACATACATCCATCATGAAATACTTAACAAACGACAAGCTGGTCATCGTCGGCGCAGGCGGCATGATCGGCTCCAACATGGTGCAGAGCGTCCTGATGCTCGGCCTGACCCCCAACGTCGTGCTCTACGACATCTACGAACCCGGCGTCCACGGCGTCTTCGACGAGATACAGCAGTGCGCCTTCCCCGGTGCCAACGTGCAGTACGTAGCCCCCGCCGTGGAGGACATGGGCAACCCCGAGAAGGTGGCCGAGGCCGCCAAGAAGGCCTTCACCGGCGCAAAATACATCATCTCCAGCGGCGGCGCACCCCGCAAGGAGGGCATGACGCGCGAAGACCTGCTCAAGGGCAACTGCAAGATAGCGGCCGACTTCGGCGACAACATCCGCAATTTCTGCCCCGACGTGGAGCACGTCGTCGTTATCTTCAACCCCGCTGACGTCACGGCGCTGACGGCCTTGATCCACTCCGGCCTGAAGCCCTCGCAGCTGACAAGCCTCGCCGCCCTCGACTCCACCCGCCTGCAACAAGCGCTGGCCTTGGAGTTCGGTGTAGCGCAGGACGCCGTCACGGGCGCCCACACCTACGGCGGCCACGGCGAGCAGATGGCCGTCTTCGCCTCGCAGGTGAAGGTAGCCGGCAAGCCCCTCGCCGAGATGGGGCTGACGCCCGAGCGCTGGGCGGAGATAAAGCACCACGTCGTGCAGGGCGGTTCGAGCATCATCAAGCTGCGCGGCCGCAGCTCCTTCCAAAGCCCGGCCTACAACGCCGTGAAGATGATCGAGGCCGCTATGGGCGGCGAGCCCTTCACGCTGCCCGCCGGATGCTACGTGAAGGACGAGAAGCTGGGCTTCCACAACGTCATGATGGCCATGCCTACGACCATCGATAAGACCGGCGTGCACTACGCCGAGCCGGCCGGGACGCCCGAAGAGCTCGCCGAGCTGCAGAAGAGCTACGAACACCTCTGCCGGATGCGCGACGAGATAGTAGAGCTGGGCATCGTACCCCCCGTAGCCGAGTGGCACGCCATGAATCCCAACTTGTAAGGCGCACGGTTGCCTGGCTGCGGCGCTTCAACCATCGCTGCGGCTACGGCATCCACTCGCCCTTCGCCTTCCAGCTCGTCACGCAAGTCATCTACGAGCGCGGAACGTTTTTGGCCTACGCTCCCCTCGCCGGTCGGCGGGGGGACGCTGTGCTTTTGGAGAAAGACGACCGCCTGCTGCTGCGCTTGGCCAACGACCGGCAGCCGCGCACGCTCATCGTCGTAGGCCCCCGGACAGACTGCTCGCGTCGCTACCTGCACGCCGGCTGCCGCACGGCACGCCTCGCCCAAATCCACGAGCCTGCGCCCGACGCCCTCAGGCGCGGGCTGGAAGCTTGGGGCGGAGCGGACCTAATCTACCTCGACGCCGACGCGGCTTGGCCCGGACTCGTCAGCGCAGCCTTGCCCTACGCGACGCCGCGCACGCTCATCATCATCCACGGCATCCGCGCCACGCGCCCCCTGCGCCGCGCCTGGAAGGAGCTCCTCCGCGACCCGCGCGTGCGCGTCAGCTTCGACGTGCAGCGCTTCGGACTCCTCTTCTTCGACCCCCGCCGCGCCAAGCAACACTACGTTGTCAGCTACTTCTAACAGAACGAGAAGCGCCCCCCACGCTTATGCTCCCATCCGCCCCATCCTCCCCATCCTCCCCCGCCCACGGCGGCGACACCGGCCGAACCGCCTTGGCTACCGGCCGCCGCGTGCCGAAGACCGACGCCCGCATAGAAGCCCTCGGCGCCTTGGACGAGCTGAACAGCCACCTCGGCCTATTGCGCGCCCAGCTCCCACCGGAGGCCGCGGCAGACGAGGCTCTCCTCGTCCACGTGCAACGCCTGCTCTTCGCCCTGGGTGCCACCGTGGCCGGTGCCGCCGACGCCACGCAGCCCACGGCCGACGACCTGCATCGCCTCGACGATGCCGCCGCGCAAGCCGCAAGCGGGGTGCCGCAAGGCGGCGGCTTCATCCTGCCGGGCGGAACGCCGGCCGCAGCTCGGGCACACGTCTGCCGTTCCGTCTGCCGCCGCGCCGAGCGACGCCTCTGGGCGCTCCGGCCGCAGCCCCTCGCGCCCACGGCGCTCGCCTACGTCAACCGGCTCTCGACCTTTCTCTTCGCCTTGGCACGCAAATTGCAGCACCAAGCCGGACGCGAAGAAACTTTTTTGTGATGCAGCTTGCCGCTGTAACGGCGGAAAATAGTATTTTTGCGCGCCCTAAGAGAACAGGGGCGCCCCGCAGACGCCCGACGCCCCCAAAACGTTTCACACCTAAACCTTTAGCATCATGTACTGGACGCTGGAATTGGCTTCAAAGCTCGAAGACGCTCCCTGGCCTGCCACGAAAGACGAGCTCATAGACTACGCGCTGCGCTCCGGCGCGCCCATGGAGGTCGTGGAGAACCTGCAAGAGCTGGAAGACGAGGGAGACATCTACGAAACCATCGAAGACGTGTGGCCCGACTACCCCACGAAGGAGGACTTCCTCTTCAACGAGGACGAATACTGACGGCGCACGCACATCCGGGGCCTACCGCCCCACACGCGCCACGCCGTAGCGGTCGGCTCAGCCCCAACCCGGGGCAGCGAGCCGGCCGCTACGCTTTTCTGCCCCCAGTCACGCGCCGTGGGGCGCAGGCGGACGGCAGGAACAGGGTAGGGGAGGCGCGAGAAAAGGGAAGCACAGGAAAGCGGCGGCCGCAAAATCCGCGCACGGCGTTTCCCCGTTTCCCCGCCTTGGCGTATCTTTGCGGAAAAGAACGAAGATGCCGCAACGACTCATCCAGACACAGAAAGAAGAGCAGACGCAGCAACTGCGCGCCATGCAAGTAGCCATGGCGCACCTTGTAGAGATGCCCGTCATGGATCTGCGGGAGCGCGTTCGCAACGAGCTCGACGACAACGAAGCCCTGGAGCCGGCCGGTGGCGACACCGACCCCGATGCCCCCGACGAGCCCCGAAGCGACGACCCCGAAGCGTCTGCCGATGAGGAGATGCGCGACGACGAGCCCATGGACGACATTGAGGCCGACTACCTCACGCCCGACGACATCCCCGACTACCAGCTCCGTCAAGACAACGGCGCCGAGGAACGCGAGGTGCAGATCTCTGCCACGGGAAACTCCTACGACGACCTCTACGCACAGATTGGCGAGCACGACCTGACGCCCCACGAGGCCGACGTCGTTAGGTATCTCATCGGCTCGCTCGACGACGACGGCTACCTGCACAAAGACCTCGCCACGCTATGCGACGAGATGTCTATCTACCACAACCTAGAGACGACGCCCGAGGAGCTGGAGCGCCTGCTACACGTCCTGCAGACCTTTGAGCCGCGCGGCATCGCGGCGCGCGACCTGCGCGAGTGCCTACTCTTGCAGCTGCAAGACCCGGAGCTCAAGTCGCCCGTCAAGGCCTTGGCACGGCAAGTGCTGGAGCGCGGCTTCGGAGACTTCACCAAGCACAACGTGGCGGCCTTGGCTCAGCGGCTGAAAGCCACGCCCGAGGACGTAGAGGCCGCCCTCGCCCTGCTGCTGCGCCTCAACCCCAAGCCCGGCAGCGCCCTGAACGATGACACGGCGGCTGCGGCGCCCACCGTCGTGCCCGACTTCTTCGTTGAGGCCGACGAAGGCAGCCTTACCGTCAGGTTAAACAATGCCGACATCCCCGAGCTGCGCATCGGCCGAGCTTACCGCGACACCGTGCGCGAGTACGGCGCCCACAAAGCCCGGCTGAGCAAGCCCCAGCGCGACGCCTACGTCTATGCCCGCAAGAAAGTGGCCGACGCCCAGCTCTTCATAGACCTCATACGCCGCCGCCAAACCACCCTGCTCGGCGTGATGCGCGCCATTGTCGAGATACAGCGCGCCTTCTTCCTGAACGAAGACGACGAAGCCGAGCTCGTCCCCATGAAGCTCCAAGACGTGGCCGAGCGAGCCGCAGTGGACATCAGCACCGTCTCAAGGGTGAAAGTGTCGAAGTATGTCGAGACGCGCTACGGCACGTATCCCCTCGACTTCTTCTTCTCTACCCAGTTCACGGCTGCCGACGGCGAGGAGCTATCCCAACGCCAAGCCATGGCAGCGCTGAAAGAGGTCATCGCAGCCGAAGACAAGCGCCACCCGCTCTCCGACCAAGCCATCACCGGCCGCATGAAGCAGCGCGGATACCCCATCTCCCGACGCACCGTGGCGAAATATCGCGACCTCCTGGGCATCCCCAAGAGCAGCCTGCGTAAGTAGTACGAAGCACAACCCCCGCACCCAGCATGATCAGCCAGAAACACCTCGTCCTGACGGCACAAGTCATCTCCATGATGTTCTCGCCGTTCCATATGCCCGTGCTGGCCTTCGTCCTGCTCATTCTGTTCAGCTATATGCGCCTCATGCCGCCGTCCTACAAGGTGCTGCTCGTCCTGATGGTCTATCTCTTCACCATTGCCTTGCCGCGGCTCTCCATCTTCGTCTATCGGAAGCTCAACGGGTGGTCACGCTACCACTTGGGGCGGCGCGCAAACCGCTACGTGCCCTACGTGCTCTCCATCACGTGCTACGCCATGCTGCTCTACCTCATGGCTTCGCTCCACATGCCCCACTTCACGCTGGGCATCATCCTAGGCGCGCTGGCTATCCAAGTCGTATGCGCCGTGGTGAACAACTGGGTGAAAGTCTCCACCCACTCGGCCGCAGCGGGCGGCGTAGTCGGCGCATTGATGGCCTTTTCCCTCATTTTCAACTTCAACCCCGTCGGGTGGCTCTGCCTGAGCATCGTCGTGTGCGGCGCCGTGGGCAGTGCGCGCCTCGTCCTTAGGCAGCACCAGCTGCTCGACGTGGCGCTGGGCACGCTCATCGGCATAGCCTGCGGCTTCTTCAGCATCTGGTGGGCTTGACCCCTCAGCCCCTCGGCGTTAGGTAAAAACCAATAGCAAACAGCAGCAAGATGACACCCTTAGTAAGCATCATTATGGGCAGCACGAGCGACCTGCCCACCATGGAGAAAGCCGCCGCGCAGCTTGACGCGCTCGAGATACCCTACGAGATGCTGGCGCTCAGCGCTCACCGCACGCCGCGCGAGGTGGAGCAATACGCCGTCGGCGCCGCCGCGCGCGGCCTGCGCGTCGTCATAGCCGGCGCCGGCATGTCCGCCGCGCTGCCCGGCGCCGTGGCCGCCCACACCACGTTGCCCGTCGTCGGCGTTCCCCTGCGCGGGATGCTCGACGGGCTCGACGCGCTGCTCGCCGTGGCGCAGATGCCGCCCGGCGTGCCCGTCGCCGCCACCGGCGTTGACGGGGCGCAAAACGCCGCCCTGCTTGCCGCGCAGATCCTCGCCCTCACGGACGAAGGCATTGCCCGACGTGTGAAGGCCTACAAGGAAAGCCTGGGCCAAAAGGTCGTCAAGGCCAACGCGCAGCTCGCACAGGTGAAACACCCCTTCAAGACAAACTGATCGTTTCACCTTTTTATAACGCAACTCCCCTATTTCATATCCTCATAAGCCCATGGATCTCTTCAACTACGCACCCCGGACGTCGCACGTCGTGCACGTGGGAAATCGTCCCTTAGGCGGCGACAACCCCCTGCGCCTGCAGAGCATGACGACGACGCCGACGGCCGACGTCGCGGCCTCCGTGCGCCAGGTGAAGGCCATTGCCGACGCCGGTGCCGACTACGTGCGCCTCACGACGCAAGGCACGCGCGAGGCGCAAGCCTTAGGTCCCATCCGCGAAGCCCTGCGGCGCGACGGCTACGACGTACCCCTCGTGGCCGACGTCCACTTCAACGCCCGCGTGGCCGACGTGGCAGCCACCCTCTGCGAGAAGGTGCGCATCAACCCCGGAAACTACGTCGACCCCGCGCGGACGTTCAAGCACCTCGACTATACCGACGCCGAATATGCCGCAGAGCTGGCTCGCCTCGAGGCACGCCTCAGCCGGTTGCTCGCCATCTGCCGCCGGCACCATACGGCCTTGCGCATCGGCGTCAACCATGGCTCCCTCTCCGACCGCATCATGTCGCGCTATGGCGACACACCCGCCGGCATCGTAGAGAGCTGCATGGAGTTTCTGCGCGTCTGCCGGAAAGAAGATTTCGAAGATGTCGTCGTAAGTATCAAGGCCTCGAACACGGGCGTCATGGTGCGCTCCGTGCGCCTGCTCTGTCGCGCCATGGAGGCCGAGGACATGGACTTCCCCCTGCACCTCGGCGTGACGGAGGCCGGCGAGGGCGAGGACGGACGCATCAAGAGCGCCGTAGGCATCGGCACCCTCTTGGCTGACGGCATCGGCGACACCCTGCGCGTCAGCCTCTCCGAGCCGCCCGAGCGCGAGATTCCCGTGGCCTATAAGCTGGCAAGCTACGCTACGCAACGCGCCGGCCACCCCTTTATCCCCGGGCTCGCCGTCCCCGGCTACGACGTTGCCAACCCCGAGCGCCGACCCACGGCGGCCGTGCTCTCCGACGCCCAGCCCCTGCAGCCCATCGGCGGCAGCCACGTACCCGTCGTCATAGCCTACGACCCCGACGGCAAACCCGAGGGTGCGCCCGGTCCCGCCCCGGACTACGCCTACACCGGCCGCCGCCTGCCCGACAAGCGCCTGCCCGGGGTCGGCTACATCGTCGATGCCCCCGCCTGGCGCCCCGAGGCCGGCCTCTTCCCCGCCTATACGCCGCAGGAGCTCCCCCTCGTAGGCATGAACCGCGCCCCCCTAAAATTCCTCTTCCTCACCTATCCCGCCCTGGACGGCGAGGTGCGCGCCTGCCTGCGTTGCCATCCCGAGATGGTCGTCCTGGCTCAGAGCCACCACGCCAACCGCGTCGGCGAGCTGCGCGCCCTCGTCCACGAGCTGTGGCGCGAAGGCCTCTCGAACCCCGTCGTCGCCGCGTTGCCCTACGCCCTGCCGCCCGCCCGGCGCGAGGAGCTGCTGCTGCAGGCCGCCGCCGACTTTGGCTCCCTGCTGCTCGACGGCCTGCTCGACGGCCTCATGATACAGCACGCCGCGCAGCCCGAGACAGCCCTCTCCTACGCCATCCTGCAAGCCACGCGCCGACGCATGACGCGCACCGAGTACATCTCCTGCCCCGGTTGCGGGCGCACGCTCTACGATCTGCCCGGCACCATTGCCCGCATCAAGGCCGCCACCGCCCACCTCACGGGGCTCAAGATAGGCATCATGGGGTGCATCGTCAACGGACCCGGCGAGATGGCCGACGCCGACTACGGCTACGTAGGCGCCGCGCCGGGGAAAGTATCGCTCTATAAGGGCAAGACCTGCGTGGAGCGCAACATCCCCGAGGCCGAGGCCGTCAGCCACCTGCTGCGCCTCATCGAAGAGAACTCCTGACGCCCTTCCCCGCCCACCCCGAGGGCCGTCTCCCGGCGAGCGAAACAGACGAAAGGCATAGCGAAAGATATGAAGATACTGCTCATCAACACCTCCGAGCGCATCGGCGGCGCCGCCATCGCCACGAAGCGCCTGCTCCGCGCCCTGAACCACCACGGCCTGACGGCGCAGATGCTCGTGCGCGACAAGCAGACCGACGACCCCTACGTGGCGCAGCTGCCGCCCTCGCCCCGACAGCGCCTGAAGTTCGTCGCGGAGCGCGCCGAGATCTTCCTGCACCAAGGCTTTTCGCGCCACAACCTTTGGGCGATCGACACGGGAGCCCACGGCACGGACATCACCCGCCTGCCCGAATTCCGGGAGGCCGACGTCATCCATCTGAACTGGGTCAACCAAGCCATGCTCTCGCTCGCCGACGTGGGGCGCGTGCTCGCCAGCGGCAAACCCGTCGTCTGGACCATGCACGACATGTGGCCGTTTACGGGCATCTGCCACCATAGCGAGGAGTGCGAAGGCTGGCTCCGGGGCTGCGGAGACTGCCCCAAACTGCGCCGCCCGCGTTCCCGCGACCTCTCAGCCCGCGTCTTCGGGAAGAAACGTGCCGCCTACGCCCGGGGTCGCCGCCTCACGTTTGTGGCCTGCTCCGACTGGCTCGCCGGCCTTGCCCGTCGTGCCCCCCTGCTGCAGGGCTTCCCCGTGGAGAGCATACCCAACGCCATAGACACTGACTTCTACCAACCCGGCAATCGCGACGCCGCGCGCCGCGCCTTGGGGCTGCCCGAGGAAAAGCGCCTGCTGCTCTTCGTGGCCTACAAAGCGACCGACGAGAAGAAGGGCATCTCCTACCTGCGTGACGCCCTGGAGCGCATCCGTGCGCATCGCCCCGAGTGGATAGCCCAGCTGGGCGTCGTCCCCGTGGGCCTCGAGGCCGATACGTTGCGCGACGCCTTCGCTTGCGACGCTTACCCCCAGCCCTACGTGACGAAGCCCGAGACCATGCGCCTGCTCTATCAGGCCGCCGACCTCCTGCTCATGCCCACCCTCATGGACAACCTGCCGAACACCATCGTGGAGGGCATGGCCTGCGGACTGCCCTGCGTCGGCTTCCGCGTAGGCGGCCTGCCCCAGATGGTGCACGACGGCATCAACGGATACCTCGCCCCCCTGCGCGACGCCGAGGAGCTGGCACGCCTCACGCTGGAGACCCTCTTCGACGAGCGCTATGAGCGCCTCTGCCACCAGGCGCGCACCACCGCCGTGCACACCTACTCCGAGCAGGCCGTCGCCAAGCGCTACGAGGAAGTCTATGAGCAAACCCTGCGCTGAACCGCCGCGTCGCCGCTACCTGTACGCGCCGCGCCCCGAAATGCCCGCACGTCCGAGCTGCGCGCCCGCACGTCCGAGCTGCGCGCTGATACATCCGAGCTATGGATTGATACATCCGAGCTATGAGCTGATACATCCGAGCTGTCAACCCGCTGAAACTGAACGACAAAAGCCGGGTGTCGGAAGGCGCCCCGCAAACTGAACCCGCAACAAACTGAATTTCCCCAAACCGTGGCCAAACCCCCTCTGAAAATAACCGTAGCAACGGTGTGCTACAACGCGGGCGCCCTCATCGGCCGCACGTTTCGCAGCGTAGCCGAGCAGGACTATCCCGCCGTGGAGCACCTTATCATCGACGGCAACAGCACCGACGACACGCTGCCGCAGCTCCACCGCTACATGGAGCAGAACAGCATCGCCGCCGTGCGCCACGAAATTATGTGCCTCTCCGAGCCGGACAAGGGCATCTACGACGCCATGAACAAGGCGTTGCAGCTCTTCACGGGGCGCTACATCGTCTTTCTCAACGCGGGCGACAAGCTCCACGCGCCGGACACCCTCTCGCGTGTGGCCGCGGCCGTGCAGGCTGCGCCGCAGCAGCCCGCCGTCGTCTATGGCGACACGCACATCGTGGACTCGGAGGGTCGCTTCCTGCGCCGCCGCCGCCTCGAGCCGCCGGAAAGCCTTAGTCGCGACGACTTCCGCCGCGGCATGCTCGTCTGCCACCAAGCCTTCTACGTGCGCTCCGACCTGGCTCACCGGCTGCACTACGACCTGCGCTACCGCCTCTCGGCCGACTACGACTGGACGATACGCGTCATGCAGGAAGCCGAGCGCCGCGGCCTCGCGCTGTGCAACGCTCACTGCGTATTGGCGGACTATCTCGAGGGAGGTGCCACCGTGCGCCACCACCGGCGCAGCCTGCTGGAGCGCCTGCGCATCATGGGGCGGCACTATGGCTGGCCGACGGCCGTGGCGGAGCACCTGTGGTTCGTCGTTCGCCACTTTCTGAAGAAATGATATGACCAGTCCGGATCCTGAGAAGCTCTACCAATGGGCCGCCGCCCGCTGTGCACGGAAGGAGTGCTGCCGCTCGGAACTGCTGCGCAAGTTGCTGGAGAAGGGGCTGCGGCGTGCGGAGGCCGACGCCGTGCTGAAGCGCCTCGAAAAGGAGGGCTTCGTCGACGAGCGCCGCTACGCCCGCGCCTTCGTTCACGACAAGATGCTCTTCGAGCGCTGGGGCCGCCTCAAGACGCGGCAGGCGCTCCGCCTGAAGGGCATAGCCGATGACACGGCAGAGGAAGCCTTCGAGCAAATAGACCCCGCGGCCTACCGCGACACGCTGCGCACCCTGCTGCGCGAGAAGCGACGCACCCTCTCCGCCGCTACGCCCTACGAAGCGCGCGCCAAGCTGCTGCGCTTCGCCGCCGGGCGAGGCTACGAGGCGCAGCTCATCTTCGAAATGCTCGACGAGCCGGGCGAGGCCCCAGCCGCGGAGCCATAGACCCTAACCCTAACGTCGGCGGGAAGACCCAGCGTCCTCCCGCGACCGAATAAGACAAGACCTATACCGACATGCTCATACTGCATACTGCCGACTGGCACCTTGGCAACACCTTCCACGGCCACAGCCGCGAGGCGGAGCACCGCCACTTCCTCGACTGGCTCCTCACGACGCTGCGCGAGCGGCAGCCCGACGCGCTGCTCGTCAGCGGCGACGTCTTCGACACGCCCAACCCACCGGCCGCCGCCGAGCGCATGTACTACGACTTCCTCAGCGCCGCCCTGGAGGCCGTCGAGGGGTTGCAAATCGTCGTCACGGCGGGCAACCACGACAGCGGGGGACGCCTGGAAGCCCCCGGCGCCCTGCTGGAGGCGCGCGGCATCTACGTGCGCGGCACGCTGCGCCGCGCGGCCGACGGCACCCCGGCCTATGAGCGCCACCTCGTGCCCCTGCGCGTGCGGGGCGAGGAGGAGCCGGCCTGCGTCGTCTTCGCGCTGCCCTACCTGCGCAGCGGCGACTACGCCCCCGGCCTCTCGCCGGAGGAGGGGTTGCGCACCTGCTTCCGCGAGCTCCACCGACACCACGGGAAATCGGCGCTGAAACGCCTGCCCGTCGTCGTCTGTGCCCACTACTACGCCGCCGGCGCCGACATCAACGCGCAGGACCACAGCGAGCGCCTCGTCGTCGGCGGGCAGGACCGCGTCTCGCCCGACGTGGCGGGACGCGCCGCCTACGTCGCCCTGGGACACATCCACAAGGCGCAGCCCGTGGGCGAGGCCTCGTGGTACGCCGGCAGCGCCCTGCCCATGTCCTTCAGCGAGAAGCACTATCGCCACGGCGTCTTGGCCGTCACGCTGGCGGAGGGTCGCCTGCCCGCTGTGGAGACGCTGCCCTACGAGCCGTTGCGCGCGCTGCTGACGCTCCCCGCCCGCGGCGCCGCGACGCCCGCCGAGCTGCTCGACGAGATAAGCGCCCTGCCCCGGCGCGGCAAGAAGGACGAGGGGCTGACGTGGCCCTACCTCGAGATCAAGGTGCGCGAGAGCCGTCCCGAGCCCCAGCTGCTGCACGACGTAGCCCAAGCCCTGCAGGACAAAGCCGTGCGCTTCTGCCGCATGGTGCGCGAGACGGCCGCCACAGCCCGCCCCGACGACGCGCTGAGCCGCACGGAGACGCTGCAAGCCATTTCGCCCGAAGACATGGCGCGACGCGTCTTCCGCGCACGCTACGGCGAGGAGATGCCCGACGAGATGCTGCGGCGTCTGAAGGAGGTATTATATTAAAAGATAAAGCAAAGCTACGCCTCGCAGCCCCCGGCCATGCCCCCGCGCCCCCGGACGAAACGGGAGGCCGAGACGGGCGGGCGCCGCAGCATAGCAACCGAGATAGCTATGAAGATAGAGAAGATAACGTTCAGCAACCTGACGTCCTTCGCGGGTCGGCAAGAAATAGACTTCACGGCCGAGCCGCTGCGCTCGGCCAGTCTCTTCGCCATCACGGGCGACACGGGCGCAGGGAAGTCCACCATACTGGACGCCATTTGCCTGGCGCTCTACAACGACGCGCCGCGCATGGACGCCGTGGAGAAGATGAAATCCGAGGAGCTGGAGATACAGGGCGAGGGCGACGTGAAGGCCATCCAGGCGCGCGACGCCCGCAACCTGATGCGGCGCGGCGAGAAGGAAGCCATGAGCGCCGTCACCTTCAGCCTGCCCGACGGCAGCCGCTACGAAGCTACGTGGCAATGTCGCCTGAAACGCACGGGCAACCACGACAGCGTGCAGCGCGCCCTGCGGCAGATAGCGCCCCGACGTCGCGACGTCGCCGTGGGATCCTCAAACCTCGTGCAGCCCCGTATAGATGAGCTTGTAGGGCTGGACTATCAACAGTTCAGCCACACCGTCATGCTGGCGCAGAACAGCTTTGCCATGTTCCTGCAAGCCTCGAAGCAGGACAAGTCCAGACTGCTGGAAAAACTGACGGGGACGGAAATCTACGGCGAAATATCCCAACGCATCCACGAGCGCACGACGCAGGCCGAAGGGCGCGTCAGCGAGCTGGAAAGCCTGATACGCGGCATCCTGCACGACCGCCTCACGGAGCCGCAGCTCAACGACGCCCGCACGGAACTCACGCGCCGCCAGACACTAGCGCAGCACCTCGCCGAACAGGCCGCGCGCCAAGAGAAGCAGCTGCAGTGGCTCGCCGACTACGCTGTGGCAGAAAAAGACGTAGAGAAGCTGGAGGCTGACAACATAGCGGCACGGCAGCGCCTCAACGCCCTGCGCCACGAGGAGCTGGAGCTGGAACGCTACGACGCCGTGCTACCCGTGCAGGCTCTCTTCGAGGAGACGCGCGTCCGCCTGAAGGGCATCGACGAACTCAAGGCGCAGGACGACGCCGCCCTGGCCCGCCTCACCGAGGGGCGCAAGGAGCAACTGGCAGCCACCGTAGCGCTCACCAACAGCCGGGAGCAGGCCGCTCAGGCCGAGGAGCAGCTGCAGGAGCGCCTACCCGTCATCCAGCGCGGCTACACCATACAGGGAGAGATAACCGAGGCCACCGAGCAGGTGCGCAAACTGGAGCAGCAACTGCTCCAAGCGCAGCAGCTACTCGAAGACCGACGCCGACGCCTCAACGATAAACGCGCGCGCCAGGCCGACGTGGAGAAGCAGATCGCCGAGCTGCAAAACCGCCACGACGCCCTCGCCGTACACCGCGGCATGTTCGACAAGATAGATCTCATCAAGGACAAGCTGAACAGCCTGCGCGCCGAGTCGGAACAG
This sequence comes from uncultured Prevotellamassilia sp., assembly GCA_964641085.1. Classification (GTDB taxonomy): domain Bacteria; phylum Bacteroidota; class Bacteroidia; order Bacteroidales; family Bacteroidaceae; genus Alloprevotella. Next base: position 36,783 of record CAZXJS010000005.1, read on the forward strand.
AACCGCCTGGATCGCAATGATTGCGGCAAGCAGCAGGGGCTGCAGCGCGAGCTGGCTACCTCGCTGCGCGACTTGGAGCAGCGGCAGCAGACCGCAGCCGAACGCTTAGCCTCGCTCAAGGGCGAGCTACTCATCCACACCCAGACCAACCAAGGACGCGACGGGCAAGCCCTGAACCGCGAGGTCGGCGAGCACCGCAGCCGCATAGCCGCCCTGCGACACGCCGCAAACCTATGGCAGCGACTGGCCAAGGGATACGAGGAGATAGACGCCCAACGCGCAAAAATAGCCCGCGACGTTAACCACATAGAGCAGCTGCGCCGCGACTTGCAGCGCGCCGCCACGCAGCTCGCAGCGCGCGAGGAGGTCTTCCAACACCTGAACGAGGCCTACATGCTCTCCAACAGCGAGAACATACGCCGCCTGCGCGCTGCGCTGAAGGAGGGCACGGCGTGCCCCGTCTGCGGCGCAACGCATCATCCCTACCACACGGAGACGGAGCAGGAGCGCCAAGCGCACGGCGAGCTGGGCGAGCTGATGGATCGCTTGGAGAAAGACTACAACGAAGCGCGGCTGGAGCGCGACCGCGCGCAGACGGACCACGACGCCTTGCAGCAGCAGATAGCCCAAGCCGAAGGCGAGCTGAACGCCGAGCGCGAGAACCTGCGCCGCCTGCAGACGACGCAGGCTGCCGACGAGAAAGAATGGCAGGACTACGCCTACCTAGACCCCAGCTTTGCCGAGTGCTCCGGCAGCGTAGATGCCGCCGCCCGCCGCACCCTGCTGGGCCTGCTGGCCGACAACGCGCGGCGCGACGAAGCGCAGGCTGCGGCAGACCTGAAGACGTTCAACTATCACCAAGACCTCATCACCTCGCTCACCGCCCGGATAGACAAGGTCACCACCGAGCTGGACGACGCCCGCCGCCAGCACGATACGCTCAGCACGGACGAGAAAATAGCTAACTCCCGCATAGAGACCCTCCAACAGCGCATCGCACGCTCCGACCGCGCCTGCGGACAGCTCTACCGCGACCTTGACGAGCTGATGGAGCTGTCGGAGTGGTTTGCAGATTGGAAGAACAACCCCGACAACTTCCGTGTGCGCCTGAACGACATGCTTGCAGACTGGACGGGCACGACGGCTGCACTCGAGGAGCAGCAACGTGTGGCGCTGGGGCTGCGCGAAGAGGTACGCACGGCCGAAGACAACGAGCAGGAGGCCGGCCGGCAGCTCGTGGCGGCCGGCGACGAGCGCGACGCGGCAAAGGAACGCCTCGACGCCAAGCACGAAGAGCTGCGACGCCTCTTTGGTAAGGAAAGCCCAAAGGACGAGGAGCAGCGCCTAAGGAGCTTTGCCGAACAAGCCGCCGCGAAGCGTGAAGAGGCGCGAAAGACCTACGATACCGTAAACTCGCGCCTCAACAAGCTCGAGGGCGAGCATCGCAACCTGGAGGCCTCGCGACAGCGCAAGCAGGAGGAGTACGGGAAGAAGATGTCCGAGCTGGACGTCTGGATCAACCGTTTCAACATGGACCACTCGCCCTTGCAATACATTGAGTTGGAGAAAATCTTCAGCAACTCGCGGGACTGGAAGGCTTTGCGCGACCGGCTCGCCGGTCACCACCGCGAGGTGACGCTGGCCTCGCACCGCCTTGACGAAGCGCGGCGCCGCCTCGTTGAGCTGCAAGCCGTAGCGGGGCGTCCCACGGGGCAGGGCAGCGAGACGGCCGAGGCGCTCACCGCCGCCCTTTCCGCCACGCGCGAGCGGCAGAAGGAGACGGACGCCGTCGTGCTCAACCTGAAAGCCAGCCTCCAGGCGCACGAGAACAGCGGGCGCGAAGCCGAGCGCCGGCAGGCGGAGCTTGACGCCGCGCGCGAAGATGCGCAGGAGTGGAACCGGCTCGACACGCTCCTGGGCTCGGCCAACGGAAGGAAGTTCCGCGAGCTGGCGCAGACCTACACCTTCCGCTACCTCGTGGAGTGTGCTAACCACCACCTGCGCCACCTCTCGCCGCGCTACGAGCTACGCGCCCTGCCGGGAAGCCTCATGCTCGACGTCATCGACCGCGATATGTTCGACGAGCGCCGCTATGCTAGCTCCCTGAGCGGCGGCGAGACGTTCGTTGTCAGCCTGGCGCTGGCGCTCGGTCTGGCCAGCCTCTCGGCCGGCAACCTGAACATCGGCTCGCTCTTTATTGACGAGGGCTTCGGCAACCTGGATCGCGAGAGCCTCGACCTCGTCATGGAGACGCTCTCAAACCTCGAGGACGCGCAGGGGCGTAAGGTGGGCGTCATCAGTCATACCGAGCAGATACGCCGCCAGATACAGCCCCAGATCCGCGTTCGCAAGGTGGCCGCCGGACGCTCCACCATCGAAGTGCGCTGAGGCCTTGCCTACGCCCTTCCCGCTTTGGACGGGGACACGAAAAAAGCCGCAGAAACAGCTTCTGCGGCTTTTTCTATGCCCTTTGGCGACGGTGCTGCGGCGTTTAAGGCACGCCTCCACGCCCCTTTGCTCCGCGCGGAGGTAGCTGGTGTGAGAGTCAGTCTGTCTTGCCCTTCCGCCCGTCGCCAGGACAGTCTTTTAGATGGCGGGCGAAGTCTCACACAGGTTTTTCCCTGAAGAATGAGACGAAGTTGTCGAAATCTTGCAGGACGGTGACGAGGGAGGGGTTAGACTTCTGGATGATTATGGCCACATAGTTGGAAATGCCCTCGGCCACAATCTCCGAAACCTTTACGACGTAATCGCTGTGATGCTCGTATTCCTGAAACCAACGTAGGAACAGGCGGTCGCGCATAGCCTGCCGGTCGTCGCCCGTCTCACATTGGTACAAAAGGATGTCGGGGGTTGCACGCAAAGAACTCCTCGATGATGGCAAGGATGGTGTCTTTCACTTTCCCGTCATTGGGTGACGGTTTGTGGTTCTCGTTGATAATGGCAAACTCGTACGCTCCGTTTTCCCATATCGTTTGGTCGTCAATAAACACCGTACGGAACAGCACACCGAAGTCTGTCTTAAAACCATAGGTCTGCTTCCCCGCCTCCCAAACGGCGTAGGGCGCTTTCAGGTTCAGGCGGTTGAGGTCAAGGCTTCGCAGCTCTTCCGCCTCGAAGCGCCTCAAATTCTTTTTCCGTGCGGGCTGCCCATTCCAGCTTGCGCCGCACCATTTTCTTGAAGGCATCTACGGCCTCTTCACGTGTCTTGTATCTAATTGCCGTGTACGTCATGTGTTCTCCTTTCTGGCAAACAATGCCCAGCCTCTTAGGCTCCGCTTTGTGTGGGGACTTGCTTCGTCGGAAGCGGTCTCATGCAAAGGTAAGCAAACCGCCTCACTTTCCGCAGATTGTGGGTACTATTTTTTACTCCTTGTCTCTGTCTGCAAGCAAGGGCGCTACGTCCCGTTGCCTGTGTGGGGTAGTGCTCACGGACTACGTCTTGCCCTTCGAGGCGTCGCGGTATTTCCGTACGAGGGCGAGGATGTCTTCGCCGTAATGCTTCTCGGTGTGAGGTCCCACGCCCGGCATTGAGCGCAGCTCGGCGGGCGTAGCGGGGAGGTGGTTGGCAATGGCGAGCAGCGCCTTTTGCCGCAGTACGCCGTAGGCGGGAACGCCCTCCTCCTGCGCTTTCTGCAGGCGCCACGTGCGCAGGGCATTGAAGAGCTTGGGGTGAAGCACGTCGGCGGGCGGGGTGGCGGCCGGCTGTTTGGGCTTGCGCGTCGGGGCTTCGGCCTTGTCGGCGGCGGCCGTGGTTGCGGCCTTGTCGGCGAGCTTGGCGCGCAGGCGTTGGTAGGCAGCGGCGTGTAGCCCGTTGGCGGCGACGTCTTTGAGCAGACCGAGGCGCAGGCGCAGCGCGTCGCGGAGCGCTTCCAGGGTGTGCTTGGAGCGCTCGGCGGTCTCCTTGTTGTCCGTGGGCAGCTCTGTGGCGGCTGCCAGGTCGGCGAAGGGTTGCAAAGTCCGGGCGAAATATTCCGCGCCGCGCCGCAGGCGGTCCTGCAGTGCCGCGTCGGCCTCGGGCGAGGGCGCGGCCTCGGTCATGGGGACGTACTGCCGCCGGAAGCGCGAGCCGACGCCGAGCACGTGCTCGGCGAAGTCGGCGCGTCGCCCTTCGTAAGCCTGCAGCATCTGCGGGAAGAGTTTGGCGAAGTCCGTTCGCAGCAGGCGCACCACGTCTTCCCAAGCGCCCAGCAGGGGCAGGAAGTCGAAGAGCTCCTCCTCCAGACGGAGGAAGAGGCTGCGCTCCATTTCTGCCAGTTCCGCCTCGGTCAGGGGGCGGGTGTTCTCGTCGAGAAAGCCGTCCACGCTGCGGTCGTGGATAATGGCGTCCTGCGGCACGGGGGCGCTGAGCACGAGCCCCTCCAGGGAGCGACAGCGCGAGAGGGCGACATAGGTCTGGCCGGAGGCGAAGGCGCTGTGCACGTCGATGATGGCGTGCTCGAAGGTGAGGCCCTGGCTCTTGTGCACCGTGATGGCCCAAGCCAGACGCAGGGGGAGCTGCGTGAAGCTGCCCTCGTGCTGTTCCACGATGTTGCCGCTCTCGGCGTCGAGAGCGTAGCGCGTGTTGTCCCACGTCATAGGCTCGGCCACGACCGTGCCGCTGCCGTCGAGCAGGCGGACGCTGACGCTCGCCTCCGCGATGTGTGTCACTCGGCCTATGCTACCGTTGACGAAGCGGTGCTGCGGGTCGTTCTTCAGAAACATGACCTGTGCCCCCACTTTCAGGGTGAGCGCCTCGTTGGTGGGGTAGGCGCTTTGGGGGAAGTTGCCGCTGATGTCGGCGCGGAAGGTGGCGGGCGGAGTGTCGAGGGCGTCCAGTTTGCTCCGGTTGAGGCTGTGCGCCTGCGCGTTGTGGGTGACGAGGCGCACGTAGCCCTCCTCCGTGGGCGGGTCGAAGGCGGGGCGGTAGCGTGCATTGAGCTGTGCGAGCACGTCGGGCGTGGCGCGGTTCTCGCGCACGGCGTTGAGCAGGCTGATGAAGGCCGCGTCCTGCTGCCTATAGACGCGCTGCAGCTCCACGGTGCAGAACGTGGCGCGCCGGAGCGCCAGCGAGGAGAAGAAATAGGGCGTTTCGTAGTAGCTGCGCAGCAATGCCCACTCCGCCTCCTTCACTACGGGCGAGAGTTGCTGCAAATCGCCTATGAGGAGCAGCTGTACGCCGCCGAAGGGCGCCGAGCTGTGGCGCACGCGGCGCAATACGGCGTCGACCTCGTCGAGCAGGTCTGCGCTGACCATCGACACCTCGTCGACGACGAGCAGGTCGATGCTGCGGATGAGCTGCAGCTTCGCCTTGCGCATTTGCTGCACGCGAACGGGCGTGCCGGGCACGTAGGGGCTGAGCGGTAGCTGGAAGAAGCTGTGGATCGTCACGCCGCCCGCGTTGACGGCGGCCACGCCGGTGGGCGCCACGACGACGATACGCTTCGGCGAGCGCTCCACGAGCTGCCGGAGAAACGTCGTCTTGCCCGTTCCCGCGCGACCCGTCAGAAACAGGTTCGCCCCGGTGCGCTCCACGATGCGCCGCGCCTGCGCGAGTTCTTTGTTCTCCTCCATATATATAAATATGTGGTGGTAAGGGTTGGGTTTAAGAGCCTGATGAAGCGCTACGAATTTGGGTTGAGGCGTTGATTCCTCCCGCGCATTTCATGCCGGGCACAAAGGTAGCGAAATGGTGCTTTTTGCGAAAGCCGAGCAGCGGGAAAGGGCTTTTGCTGTTGAGTTGTAATCCGTTGTAATACCATGCCGGTGCCTTGTCTGACCGAAAAAATAGCAAAAACGGTGTATTGCGCGGGCTGCGAAAGCGCTTTACTTTTGCAGGCGTTTAACGTAGCCCACCCCTTTATGCGCAAGACCACCTTGGTAGCGGCCTTGCTGGCCTGCGCCGCGGAAATAGGCGCCCAGACGCCACAACGCCTCTCCGCCACCATACAGGATAAGGAAACCCACGAACCCATCGTGGGCGCCAGTGTGCGCGTGACGTCCGGCAAACGGCATACGGCCGTGACGGATGCACACGGGGCTTTCTCCATAGCCGCCGACGAGGGACTGGAAGTAGAGATTAGCTACTTGGGCTACGACAGCCGCCGCGTGCGGCTGAAGGCCGGTGCTGTCTATCAGCTTAGCCCGGCCACCTCGCTGCCCGAGGTCGTCGTGACGGCGACAGAGGCAGGCACGCTGACCAGTGCCTCGCGCATAGACCGCCATGCCATGGAACACCTGCAACCCTCCAGCTTCACCGACGTGCTGGAGCTACTGCCCGGCGGTATGGCCAGAGACCCCTCGCTGAGCACGCCCAACACGATAAACCTGCGCGAGGTGCCCATCTCCAGCAGCCAGTATGCCACGTCCTCGCTGGGGACGGCCTTCGTCATCGACGGCGCGCACGTCAGCACGAACGCCAATATGCAGTATCTCGCCGGGGCGTGGGATGCCACGTCCACGTCGCGCGACTTCACCAACGAGGGCGTGGACATGCGCGCTATATCTACTGACGACATAGAGAGCGTGGAAATCGTTCGCGGCATACCCTCTGTGGAATACGGTGAGCTGACGAGCGGCTTGGTCAACATAAAACGCAAACGAGGCGGAAGAGACCTGACGGCGCGCTTCAAGGCGGACATGGACACCAAACTCTTCCACGTGGGGAAGGGCTTCGAGTGGCAACCCCATGGCGCAAGTCTGAACCTCAGCGCCGACTACTTGGACAACCGCGCCGACCCGCGAAACCTGCTGGAGAACTATTCGCGCGCCACCTTTTCCGCCCGCGCCTTTAAGCGCCGGGAGGGTAATCACTACATCTGGGAACTGGCTGCCAACGCTGACTACGGCGGGTCGTTCGACCGCGACAAGGTGGACCCCGAGCTGAACTATGGTGGTGTGGATCGCTATGCGCAGAGCTATAACCGCTTCTCCACGGACCTCACGCTGACACTGCGCGCCCGGCGTGCGGAGGCCTGGCTAAGGAACTTCACGCTCAACTTATCGGCTTCGGCCGAGAAAGACGTCACCGAACGCACGCGCCTCGTTCAGCTGGATCGCGAGACGCCCGCCGCCACGACGCGCCAGGAGGGCGAGAACGATGCTTGGCTCATTACGCCCTACACCTACTCCGCCACGCAGCGCGTGGAGGGCATCCCCGTAAACTTCTATGTCAAGGCCATGACCGGCCTGGCGCTACCCATGCTGCGGGGCCTCAGCCATTCGCTGAAGGTCGGCGTGGACTGGCAGATGGACAAGAACTACGGCAAAGGGCAGATTTTTGACGAGAAGAACCCGCTCTACCCCGGCGTATCTACGCGCCCTCGGGCTTACTCCGATATTCCCGCCTCGCACATAGCGGGCGCCTTCGCTGAGCTGACGACGAGTTTCCCGCTGGGGGCGCTACGTGCCGACGTGCAGACCGGCGTGCGCGCTACGACGCTGCTCAACCTGCCCGCAAGCTACGCCCTGCACGGCAAGATTTATGCTGACCCCCGCCTCAACGCAGGGCTTACGCTGCCCGCCTTCCGCTTGGGGCGTCACGACGCCGTGGTGCGCCTTGCGGGCGGCGTGGGGCAGCACACCAAGGCGCCAACCCTCGACCAGCTCTTCCCCGACAAGGTCTATATGGACCTCGTGGAGCTGAACTATTACCACACCAACCGAGACTATCGCCGAATTTACGTGCAGACCTACGTCATAGACCCCACAAATCGCGACTTGAAGGCGGCGCGCAACCTAAAGTGGGAGGTAAGTCTCAACGCTACGTGGCACGGCAACCGCCTCTCCGTGGACTATTTTCGCGAGAATATGACGTCGGGCTTTCGTAGCATGGCGATATATGACAAGTATGACTATAAGAAATACGACACGTCGGGGATAGACCCCTTCACGCTGACGGACAAGCCCGACGTGGCCACGCTGCCCTACACGGAGGTGAGTGAGCTTTACGGTTACTCCCGCGTAGGCAACGGCAGCCAGACCCTGAAGCGCGGCGTGGAGCTGACGATGGCCACGCGCCGCTTCCCCGTGATCCATACGCGCCTCACCGTCACGGGAGCCTGGTTTCGCACGGAGTATCGCAATTCGCAGGAGGTCATGGAGCGCCCCTCAGACGTCGTGGCGGGTCAACGCGTGAATGCCGTCGGCATCTACCGCGACGACGACGGCTACATACGCGAGATGTACAACACGAACTTCACGCTCGACACGGATCTGCCGCGCCTGCGCCTCGGCCTGTCGCTCTCCGCCCAATGTGTATGGCTCACGGCGAGCCAAAACATGCCCAAAGAGAACGTGCCTACGAAATACATGGACGCCGACGGAAACATTCACCCCTATACCGACGCCGAGCGGCAAGACGTCGTGCTGGCCTTCTTGGTGCGTACGAACAACTCCTCGCTCTATGAGCGACAGACCGTGCCCTTTAGCATGAACCTCAACCTGAAGGCTACGAAGAAACTGCTGCGCGAACGGCTGCTGGTGGCTCTTTTCGTCAACAAGCTGTGGGACGCCCATCCCAGCTACGTGCGCAACAACTTTAAGATACGGCGCTACGTGACGCCTTACTTCGGACTGGAACTGAACCTCAAGCTGTGATTTCGCTGATGAAGCCTCTCTCTCTCCACCGTCGCCTCGCATCCGCGTTGTGCTGCATTGCCCTGGCCGCCCTGCCGGTGTCCTGTGGCGCTGACCATGACGATTACACGACGCTCGCCGTCGTCGTCATCGATGTGCCGGACAGCATTAGCGTGGAGCGCATGCAGGGCACGGCGACGTTCACCAACCTCAACAGCAGGCAGCGCACCATGGCCTCTACCTTCAGCGGCACCGGCATCCAGGCAGAGCTGCTGCGCGGCGCCTACAGCATCGACGTGGAGGGATCGCTGCGCTATACGGACTCGCTCGGAGCGAGCCACGCCGGCACGTTTCGCGCGGCAACGTCCTACGCCGAAGTGCTGGATCATCCCTCCGAGATTCACCTGAGCCTAATCCTGATGTAGTCCGATGAAGCGCCTTTTGCTCCTCCTCTGCCTCCTGCTCGCCGCGCTCCCCACCCGCGCGGCGGAGCGAGACACGCTGTCCGTCGCCGAGCACACGGCGCTCTGGCAGCCCATGGCGCAGAGCGTGAGCCGAAACCCCGCCCTCATGGCGGAACGCTACGCTACTGCTTTCTCGCAGATAGGCGCGGGCTATGCCTATAGCCATGCAAACGAGCCGTTTCTCTACCAGACGGGCCGGGGCGAGCGCTTTGCCAACTTCGAGGCAACGTCCTATCTGCCCCTTTCGGCGCGCACGACGGTGTGGGGCGAGGCCTCCTACCGCACGGGGCGGCGCGAGGCGGTGAAGTGGAACTCCACGGCGGACTACCTCCTGCTCTACCCCCACGTCATGGCCGACACGCTGGGCGGCGCCCTCACCTCGGAACGCTACACCTTCCGGGCGGGGTGGGCCGGGCGCCTCGGACGCTTCACGCTGGGCGCCGAGGCCGACTTCCGCGCCCAGCACGAGTATCGCACGTATGACCCCCGGCCGCGCAGCATCGTGACGGATCTCTCGCTGCGCCTCGGAGCGGCCTACCCTGCGGGGCGCTACCGCCTCGCCGCTGCAGTAGGCGGACGCTTCTATAAGCAGACAAACAGCGTGAAGTTCTTCCGCGAGGCGGGCACCGTGCCGGAATATCAAATGACGGGGCTGGGCACGGACTATCGGCGCTTTGCCACCGGCACCGCCTCCGTATATTATAAGGCTACGGGGCTACTGCTCGGGCTCGACGCCGTGCCTGTGCGCGGCGGCGGACCGTGGCTCTCCGTGGGCTATGCCTACACCCCCTATCGCCGCATACTGCCCGGGAAAAACTCCCTGCCGCTCACCACGCTGCGCGTGGAGCAGCTCCGCGCACGTGCAGGCTGGAAGCTCCAAGCGGCACGCGGCGCCAACCTCACGCTGGCCGTCGGCACGGACTACGAGTGGAGAGCGGGCGACGAGCACATTGCGGGCAACGCCTCCTCTTCGGAGTATAGAATAATTGCCGACCTTACCCTGTATCACGCGCACCACGCCGACTGGTACGGCGAGGCGCTGGGTGAGCTGCCGTCGGCCTGCGGCACGTGGCGCGTCCGGCTGCGCGGAGGCCTGCGCGACTTCAGCGCGCACTACGAGCACTCCGAGCGCAGCATGTCGTGGCGCGAGGCCTACACCGCGTTGCAAGGCCAGTGGCAGCACCGCCTGCACGGGCAACAGCTACTCACGTGCGGCCTCGCTGTCGAGCTGGCGGCGAACACGAAGGGCGTGCTCTCCATGCCTTTCGCCACGCTTGACGCTGCCACGACCGACCTCCTGCGCTATACCTACGCCCACGCTACGGCCAACCGCTACACCGCCGGCCTCAGCGCCCGCTACGACCTGCCCCTCAACGCGAAAGTGATCAACGGCCTCTTCTTTGAGGGGCAGGGCAGCCTCGCCAACGCCGACACCTGGCACTCAGGCTTCTTCAGCCTCGCCACAGGCCTCACCTTCTGAGGCAGAAACCTACGGATAACCCCATTTTATAAACACATAAAAACATTTACTCACAACATGAACAAGAAATTTTACCTTAAGATGGCGTGCTTCGCCTTCCTCGGACTGACCCTCACGGCTTGCAGCGATGATGACGACGACGTAGTCACCCGCACTACGCCCTTCGCCGTCGTGCTGGACATGCCGCTTGACGTCAACTCCCCCGTGCTGGACAATGCCACGGCCACGCTGACGAACGTCGCCACCCAGCAGACCTACACCGCGTCGAGCTTCAGCAACTTGGGCGAGCAGTATGCTGACACCCTTATCGTGCCGGAAGGTGTGTATAACATTAGCGTCTCGGGAAGCATCACCTACGCTCTGGATGACAGCACCAGCGTCAGCGCCAACGTACGCAGTACGAGCGAGAGCGTCTCCATCAGCAGCACTACCCAGGGCACCCCGTCGAAGAACCTCGCCCTGAGCGTGTACCGCGCACAGGACGGACTGCTCATCACGGAAATATTCTTTACCGGAACACTCACGCCCGAAGGAAAGCAGTATAGCGACGACCAGTATATCAAGATAGGCAACAACAGCGATTCTACGCTCTACCTTGACGGACTGGCCTTCGTGGAGTCTGACTTCCAAACGAACATGAAGTACGACTACAACCCCGACATCATGAGCAAGGCCATGACCATCGACGCTATATACGTCTTCCCTGGCTCGGGACAGGATTATCCCATAGCGCCGGGTCAGGAGGTCGTTGTGGCCGTCAACGCCAAGAACCACTTGGAATTCAACTCGCAGTCCATAGACCTCAGCACGGCCGACTTCGAAATCTATGACGAGTCAGAAAATCCCAGCTTCGTGGACGAGGATAACCCCAGCGTGCCGAACCTTATCAACTGGTATGACTATTCTTATTCCTACTTCATCATGCACAACCGCGGGGCTAAGGCCTATGCCATTGCCCGCCCGACGGTGGACATGCAGACCTTCCTGAGCAATTACCACTACACCTATACCTACGTCTTCAGCTACGGCCAGTACGTCTTCGACATGGACGGTGACGCCTACAAGCTGCCCAACGAGTGGGTCATCGACGCCGTGAACTGCTCCGTACACGATGAGTGGGAGTGGAACGTGACGGCTGCCAACTTGGACGCCGGCTGGACCTACTGCGCCTACACCAACAGCGACAAAGCTCGCTATGGCAAGGCCGTAGTGCGCAAGAAGGAAAACGGCAAGTGGCTGGATACGAACAACTCAACGAACGACTTCACGCCGGAGGCGCAGCCCACACTGCTCTCCGCACAGTAAGCTAAGCTCTAACCGTAGCCGCCCCCTCACGCCCCTCGTGCCGAGCCGCGCAGAGGGGGCGGCTTCATATCTATATTTTATGCTCAGACTCATCAAACAAATCTTGCCCACCGCCGCACTGCTTGCTACGGCGGCTTGGGCGCAACAGCTTCCGCTGGATCAGCGCGTGCGCACGGGCACGCTGCCGAACGGCCTGACCTACTACGTCGCCCACAACGCGCAGACGCCCAACGTGGCCGACTTCTACATAGCCCAGCGCGTGGGTTCCATCTTAGAAGAACCAAGCCAGCGCGGGCTGGCTCACTTCTTGGAGCACATGGCCTTCAACGGCTCGGCCCACTTCCCCGCAGGCGACACGGGACGTACTATCGTCAGCTGGTGCGAGGGCGTAGGTATCAAGTTCGGCGCCAATCTGAATGCCTACACCAGCGTGGAGCAGACCGTATATAACATTTCCTCGGCACCCGTCAATCGCGAGGGGGTCATAGACACTTGCCTTCTCATTCTCAGCGACTGGAGCCACGACCTGTTACTCTCCGACCAAGAGATTGACAAGGAGCGTGGCGTGGTGCGCGAAGAGTGGCGCACGCGGCGCGTCGGCATGGCCGTGCAGCGCATGATGGAAGACGCCATGGCCAAGATATACGCCGGGTCGAAGTATGCCGACTGCCTGCCCATTGGCAACATTGACGTCATCAACACCTTCCCCTACCAGCGGCTACGCGACTTCTACGCCAAGTGGTATCGCCCCGACTTGCAGGCCATCATCGTCGTGGGCGACGTCGATGCCGACCTCATAGAGCAGAAGATACGTGCGCGCTTTGGGAGCATTCCCGCCCCCGTTAACGCGACACCGCGCCCGGAATATGACGTGCCGGACAACGCGCGGATGATCGTCTTCACGGAGACGGACGCGGAACAGCCTACGGTGAACTTCTCGCTCTACATGAAGCGCGACGCGCTGCCGCGCTCGGAGCGTAACACGCGCACGGCCTACGCCGATGGCTACAAGGCCGACCTCATTCGCCTGATGCTCAACGACCGCCTGCAGCAGCTCACTAAGTTGGCCACGCCGCCCTTCGTCAGCGCCTCCGTGCGCGACGGCGCTTTCTTCCTGGCCAATACGAAAGACGCCTTCTGCGCCTCCTGTATGTGCCGCCCCGACGACGTGACGGGCAGCATAGCCGCCCTCGTGGGCGAGACGGAGCGCGCGCGCCGCAAGGGTTTCACCGAGAGCGAGCTGCAACGCGCCAAAGCCGAGATGTTGCGCCGTGCCCGCGTCAGCTACGAGGAGCGCGACAAGCGCCGCAACGGCACCATCGTGGGAGAATGTGTGCGCCACTTCACGGCAGGCGAGCCCCTGCTCGCTCCTGAAGACGAGCTACGCCTCGTCACGGAGCTCGACGCCGAGGTCAGGCTCTCCGACGTGAACGCCACGGCGCGAGAGATCATTACGGACCGAAACCAGGTAGTCACCATCTACGGCCCCACGAAAAACGGATTTCAAATGCCGGCCGACGGCGACATAGAGGCCGCCATTCTGCAAGCGCAGGCGGCCGACTACGCCGCCTACGAGGACAAGCCCCTGCCCGCCGCGCTCATGAGCCAAACGCCTAAGGCTGGCACCATCGTTAACGAGGAGAACGGCCCCTACGGCTATACCCACCTCACGCTCTCCAACGGCATGCAGGTATATGTACGCACCACGGACTTCGAGGCTGACGACGTCAGCCTGCGCCTCTTTAGCCCCGGCGGACGCTCGCTCTACCCCGCCGCGGACGTGCCCAGCCTGACCTACCTCACCTCCGTCATCAACGCTTCCGGCGTGGGCGCCATGGACGCCGAAACGCTGGACAAGATGCTGGCGGGCAAGACGGTTAGCGTCACGCCCTACGTCTCTGACGTCACCGAGGGCATGCGCGCTCACTCCTCGCAGGCCGACATGGGGGAGATGTTCCAGCTCATCCACCTCTACTTCACCGCGCCCCGGCGCGACGAGCAGGCCTTCCGGAGCCTGATGAACCGCCAGCGCACCTTCCTGAAAAACCGCGACGCCAGCCCCACCGTGGGCTACAACGATTCGTTGCGCGCCATTGTCTATGGCAACGACCCCCGCATGGCGCCCACCACGGTGGAGACGCTGGACCGCGTCAGCCTGGACCGCATCATGCAGGTATATAGCGAACGCTTTGCTGACGCTGCCGATTTCACGGCCATCATCACGGGTAGCATGTCGCTCGACTCGCTACGCCCCCTGCTCTGCACCTACCTGGCTTCGCTGCCCGCTACGCACAGTCGCGAACAGGTGGGCGACGGGCAGGCACACGTGCGCCCCGTGGACGAGGTGCACACCTTCGCTAAGAAGCAGGCCACACCGGCGGCCACAACCACCGTCCTGCTCTCCGCCGCCCTGCCCTGGACGCCCCAGAACGACATGGTGCTGGACTTGCTCTGCCAGCTGCTGCGCATGGACTACACCGAGAAGGTGCGCGAGGAGAAGGGCGGAACCTACGGCGTTAGCGTCAGCGGAGACTTCTCACGCCATCCAGACGAGGAGGCCTTCGTGCGCATCAACTTCCGCTGCGATCCGGAAAAGTATGACGAGCTTATACCCATCATCTACGCCTGCTTAGACAGCATGGCGCAGTATGGACCCTCGGCGGAGAACCTCAAAAAGGTGCAGGAGTACGAGCTGAAGACCTACGGCCAAGTGGAGATTATGAACAACTACTGGCAGACGACGCTCTATACCTACCTCTTCGACGGGGTGGACATTGACAGCGCCTACTGCGACCGCGTGAGAGCGCTGACGCCCGGGGTCGTGCGTGACTTCGCTCGTTCCCTCCTTGCCCAGCGACGCCGAATCGAAGTGACTATGACCTCAAAGGCGGAGTAAACACTCGGCTCCCGATTCTTTCAGTTGGGGAGGGGTTGATGGGGTTGATGGGGTGAATGGGTTTGATGGGGGACCCCCCCCATTCACCCCATTCGCCCCCCCCACCATCCATTCGCCCCTCCCCAAAAAATCCCTTGGGGTGGGGCGTTTGCCATTGTTGGGGGAAAGGCTTACATTTGCGCACACGGCGTGGTTGTCCGGTAGCGGGCGCACGGTAAAAGAAGGAACTAACCACATGGGAAAGACGGTAAACATTCGGTGTAAGAACACCGGGAAGACGCACAAGGTGCCGACGGGCTTCCGCCTGGAGGACGTTTACGAGATGTTGGAGCTGCAGCTGCCCTACGGCTGCACGAGCGCCAAGGTGAACAACAAAGTGGAGGGTCTGCACTACACGCTCTTTGGCGACAAGGACGTAGAGTTCCTCGACGTGACGTCGCCCTCGGGCATGCGTACCTACACGCGCAGCCTGTTCTTCGTGCTGTATAAGGCCGTCACGCTGTGTTACCCCGGTGCGCGGCTGCGCATCGACACGCCTGTCTCTAACGGCTACTACTGCCGGCTGGAGGGCATCGAGGGTGGCGTGACGACCGGCGTGGTGGATCAGCTGCGGGCTAAGATGCGCGAGCTGGTGGCCAAGGACGTGCCGTTCCACCGCGTGACGTGCCCCACAGAGGACGCCTGCCGCCTGTTTCGCGAGAACGGGATGCCGGACAAGGTGAAGCTCCTTGAAGGCTACGGCAGGCTCTACACGACGTACTATACGCTGGACAGGACGCCGGATTACTTCTACGGCTCGCTGCTCGTCTCGACGGGACAGCTGCGCACGTTCGATGTGGTGCCGTTCTACGACGGCCTGCTGCTCCGCGTCCCCGACCCGCAGAACCCCACGCGCCTGAAGCCCATGGTGGAACAGAAGAAGATGTTCGAAGTATTCCAAGAGCAGCACGCCTGGCAGAAGATACTGGGCATCACGACCATTGGCGACCTGAACGAGGCCACGGCGCAGGGACGCACGAACGACCTCATCAACGTCTCGGAAGCGCTGCAGGAAAAGAAGATCTCGCGGCTGGCGGACCAGATAGCGGCGCGCCCGGAGGTGAAGGTGATACTCATTGCCGGCCCTTCGTCGTCGGGCAAGACGACGTTCTCCAAGCGTCTCGCCGTGCAGCTCATGGCGAGCGGGAAGCGCCCCGTGGCTATCAGTCTGGACGACTACTTCGTTGACCGCGACCGGACGCCGCGCGACGCGCAGGGCGAGTATGACTTCGAGAGCATAGAGGCCCTGGACCGCGAGCTGCTCTCGCGCCAGATAAACCAACTGCTGAAAGGCGAGGAGGTGGAACTGCCGAAGTACAACTTCGCGCGCGGTGCCAGCGAGCGCAGCGGCCGCCGCCTGCGCCTGGAGCCGGACATGCTCATCATCTTCGAAGGCATACACGCCCTGAACCCCGAGCTGACGCAGGGCGTGCCCGACGCGGCGAAGTTTAAGATTTACGCCTCGGCGCTGACAACCATCCTCTTGGACGACCACAACTACATTCCCACGACGGACAACCGCCTCTTGCGCCGAATTGTGCGCGATGCTAAGTACCGCGCTTATACGGCCGAGATGACCATACGCCGCTGGCCCAGCGTGCGCCGCGGCGAGGACAAATGGATCTTCCCCTTCCAGGAGGAGGCTGACGAGATGATTAACACGGCGCTGCTCTTCGAATTCGCGGCGCTCAGCACGCAGGCGCTGCCCCTGCTGGAGCAAGTGCCGGAGTCGGCGCCCGAGTACTCCGAGGCTTACCGCCTGAAGAAATTCCTGGGCTACCTGCACCCCATCTCCACGAAAGGTCTGCCGCCAACCAGCCTGCTGCGCGAGTTTCTTGGCGGTAGCACCTTCAAATATTAAACACCGCACCCGGCGGACAAAACCTGACGAGAAATGGACGAGAAAGAAAAGGCGGCGCGCATCCGCGCCCTGGCAAAAGAGAAAAACGCGGTCATCTTGGCTCACTACTATACGGAGGGCGCCGTGCAAGACGTGGCCGACTTCGTGGGCGATAGCCTGGCGCTGGCGCAGCAGGCCGCCCGGATCGAGGCCGACGTAATCGTCATGTGCGGCGTTCACTTCATGGCTGAGACGTGCAAAGTGCTCTGCCCGGAGAAGAAAGTGCTCCTCCCCGACGCCGCAGCGTCGTGCTCCTTGGCGGAGAGCTGCCCCGGCGACGCCTTTGCCGAGTTCGTGGCGGAGCACCCGGGCTACCAAGTCATCTCCTACGTCAACACGTCGGCTGCGGTGAAGGCCGTGACGGACGTCGTCGTGACCAGCTCCAACGCGCGCCACATCGTGGACAGCTTCCCGCCCGACGCGAAGCTCATCTTCGGCCCCGACCGCAACCTGGGGGCTTACCTGAACGACCTGACGGGACGCCACATGCTCCTATGGGACGGCGCCTGCCACGTGCACGAGCGCTTCTCCGTACGCAACATTTTGCAGCTTAAAGCGGAGCATCCGCAGGCCGTCGTCCTGGCCCACCCGGAGTGCAAAGGCCCCGTGCTGAAGGTCGCTGACGTCGTGGGCTCCACGGCTAAGCTGCTCCACTACGCCCAGGAACACCCCGAGCAGCGGGAGTTCATCGTAGTGACCGAGAGTGGCATCCTGCACGAAATGCAGAAGACGTGCCCGGAGCAGACTTTCATCCCCGTGCCGCCGGAGGTGAGCGAAGGGCAGTTCTGCAGCTGCAACGAGTGCCAATATATGCGGCTGAACACGCTGGATAAGCTCTTGCACTGCCTGGAGACGGAATCGCCGGAGGTGGACGTGCCGGCCGACGTGGCCGCTGCCGCCCGGCGCCCCATAGACCGGATGCTGGCGCTCTCGTGAGCCGAGTGCCGCGGCGCCGCTGCGGCCCGATATGACGGAAGCCCCTTCCGCTTCGTCGCCCCTAAACGTAGGGACGGCTGAAGCGGAAGGGGCTTCTTGCGTGGTGCGCGTCGATGCGCGCTTACTTCTTCGGGGCGTTGGCCTGCAGCATCTCTACGCGGAAGATGAGCGTGGAGTTTGCGGGGATTTGCCGCTGCGCCTGTTCGCCGTAGGCCAGCTCAGCGGGGATGTAAAGCTCCCACTCGCTGCCTTCGGGCATCATCAGCAGGGCTTCCTGCCAGCCTTTGATTACGCCCTTGACGGGGAACTGTGCGCTCTTGCCGCGGCGGTAGGAGCTGTCGAACACGGTGCCGTCCGTGAGGCGTCCTTCGTAGTTCACGTCGACGTACGAGGTGTCGGTGGGCATGACGCCGGCGCCTTTCTTCAGCACTTTGTACTGTAAGCCGCTCTTTGTCGTCTTGACGTCGGGCTGCTTCTTGTTCGCAGCCAGCCAAGCTTGCTGCTCGGCTTTGTACGTCTCGCTGCGGTATTTGAATTGCTGCTCTACGATTTTCTTTGCGCTGTCGGCGTCGAACGTTGTGGGCTTGCCTTCGAGGACTTCGGCCAAGGCGCGGTTGAACTCGTCCAAGTCTAGGTAGGTGGTGTCGGCTTTGCCGGTGAGCTGCTGGTTGACGCTGGGCAGCACTTGCTGCCGGTTCATCTCGGCGATGCGCAGGCCGGCGGCGAGGGCTTGCGTGCGCTTGCTCTCGTCGTCCGTGAGCTTGGCGCGCAGGCCTTGGGCTACGTCGGCGTAGTAGGTGCTGTCTATGCCTTCGCGGCCGGTGAGGTATTGCTTGAGAGCCTGGGCTTCGGCAATGCCCATGGCGTAGGATACGGTCTTGCCGTCAACGCCTTGCGCCTTCGTGGGCTGCGGGGCTTCCTTTTCCCGGGGCTGTACGCTCGTGGCGGACGTCACGGCGTCGGCTTTCTTCGGGGCTGACTTCTTCTTCTGCGCCGTCGCGGTGAGGGTAGCGGCGGCCAGGGTGAGGGTAAGGAGGGTTCTTAGTTGCATGTTCCTGTCGGGTTAGGTTGCGCGGCGCAGCGCGGGGGGCGCGGCTGTTGGTGCGCGCCGAGCGCTGCGCGGCGGGCTTAGTGGGCTTGCGTCTCGGGCTCCGGTGTGGCGGCTGACGCGGCGGGCTTGGCAGCGGGCGCCTCTACGCCGATGAGCTTGAGCTGGAAGACGAGGTTGGTGAAGGGCTGTATGTCAGGCCCGGCGCCTTGTGCCCCGTAGGCCTGGTCGTATGGGATGTAAATCTCCCACTCTGCGCCGACGGGCATCTGCGTCAGCGCCTGTTGCCAGCCGGGTATCGTCCCGGAGACGGCTATCGTGACGGGCTTGCCGCCGCCAACCTTCTTGCTGTCCTCAACGACTTTGCCGTCGAAGAGCTTCAGGACGTATTCTACCTGTACCCTGTCCGTGGGGCGGGGCTTCTGGCCGTCGCCGGCCTTTACTTCTTTGTAATACACGCCTTTGCCGAGGGGTTTCAGGCCGAGCTGCTTCACCTTGGCCTGCATGGCCTTGTCGCTGGCGGCTTTCTGCGGGCCGTACTTCTTCTCCAGGCTCTTTGCCGTGAGGGTCTGTATGCGCTCGTTGACGTCCTGCATGGCGAAGGCGGCGTCCACCTTCTTGCCGCGTATCTTCAGCGCCGTCTTATTCCGCGTGCCGGCCACGAGACCTGCGACGAGGTTCTTGGCGCTGAGCGTCTGCGTGCTGTCGCCGCCGAAGAGCTGCTGGCTGGAGGGCACGATCATGTTCTCATACATGGCCAGGCCGGATTGCAGACCGAGGTAGTAGGCACGCTGGTGCTTGTTGCCGGCTTTCATGACGCCGTCGCGGACGCCGCGCAGGAAGTTGTTCATATCTGCGGAGTCCAGACCCTGCTGCGCCAGGTAGGCGTCGATGCCTTGTGAGTTTGCCATGCCCAGCTCGTAGGAGAGGGTGTCCACGTCGGTCTTCAGGCTGGGGCGTGCGCCGTCGCCCTTGCAGGACATGAGCACGCCCGTTGCGGCAATAGCTGCCGCGAGGATGATTTTCTTCATTGTATGGCTGTGTAGTTTCTGTTTTTGCTTTGTCGGGGTGTGCGTACGCCGGGCTTAAAGCACTTCCAGTAGCTCTACGTCGAAGACGAGGGCGGCGTAAGGTGGGATGCTCTGTCCGGCGCCGCGCGTGCCGTAGCCTAAGGCGTAGGGGATGAAGAAGCGATACTTGGCGCCTTCCTGCATGAGCTGCAAGCCTTCCGTCCAGCCCGCTATGACGCCGTCCAGGGGGAACGTGGCGGGCTCGCCGCGGCGGTAGGAGCTGTCGAAGACGGTGCCGTCCGTCAGCCGCCCTTCGTAGTGGCACTTCACGCGGCTTGTGGCGCCGGGCTTGCGCCCCGTGCCCGCTTGCAGCACAAGGTATTGCAGGCCGCTCGCGGTCGTCTTGACGCCGGGCTGCGTCTTGTTGGCGGCGAGGAACTCCTCGCCGGCTTGGCGCACGAACTTGCCGCGTTCCTCCTCCTGCTGTTGGAGAAATTGGCGCACCGTGGCCTGCGCCTCGAGCGCCGTGAGCGCGGTCTGTCCGCCTGTGAGTACGGCTTGCACGCCGTTGCCGAAGTCGACGGTCTCAACGTGCTGAACGCCGAGGCCTTTCAGATTCTCGCCGATGACCATGCCCAAGGCGTAGGATAGTTTGTCCATAGGATGTGTGGGAAGGGTGGTTTGCTAAAATTCGCGGGCAAAATTACGAATTTAATCTATACCTTTGCCCTACTGACTTATAAATAAATAAAAAAGGAGAAACCATGAAGAAAAGGCTTGTAGCCCTCACCGGAGCCGGCATCAGCGCCGAGAGCGGCTTTAGCACCTTCCGCGACTCGGGCGGGCTCTGGGAGAAATACTCCGTCGAGGAAGTCTGCTCCGTGGAGGGGTGGGAGAGAGACCCCGAGCGGGTCAATACGTTTTACAACGGCTTGCGCCGGCAGCTCCTGGCCGCCCGCCCCAACCGCGGGCACATCGCTCTGAAGGAGATGGAGGCGGACTACGACGTGCGCATCGTCACGCAGAACGTGGACGACCTGCACGAGCGGGCAGGCTCCACGCACGTGCTCCATCTGCACGGCGAGCTGATGAAGGTTTGCTCCTCGCGCGACAAGGACGACCCGCGCTACATCCGCACCCTCACGCCGCCGAAGCTCGACGTCGCGCCGGGCGAGCGGGCTGCCGACGGCTCGCTGCTGCGCCCTTGGATCGTATTCTTCGGCGAGGGCGTGCCCAACCTGACGGCGGCGGCCGAGGAGGTGAACCGCGCCGACGTATTCGTCATCATCGGCTCCTCGCTCAACGTCTATCCTGCGGCGGGCCTCGTGCGCTATGCCCCGGAGGGTTGCCCCATCTACCTGATAGACCCCAAGGAGGTCAGCGTGCCGACGGGGCGCCGCGTGACCGTCATCCGCGACGTGGCCTCGCGCGGCGTCGATGAGCTGCGCTGCCTGCTCGCCGAGGCTGAGGGGTAGGCCGACTTTTTGCGTCGTTGTTTTATGCTACCGGCGGGGGTGTAAGGCGTTTCGCGTAAGTCCTTACGCCCCATGCCCTTGCTCCGTTTGCCGACAAGTCCGACTTGCCGGCTGACAGCTCCGACTTGTCAGCTGATAGGTCGGATGTATCAGTCGGCAGGTCGGACGTGCCATGCCGCGGAGCGTCCTTGGGGAAGAACGAAGGAGATGAAGAAAAGGGAAAATACGATTTGGAAAGGGTAGGGGGCTTACTGTCCGCCGAGGCGGGAGAAGTAGGCCAAGACAGCGTCCCACGTCTTGAAGGCGGGGTCGCCGAAGGGGACGACGGTGCCGGCGAAGCGGCGCTCGTCGTCGGTGCGCGGCGTGACGAGGTAGTCGGCCAGGAGGCGCTCCGCGTGGTACGTCAGCAGGAGGCGGTGCCAGGCGCAGACGCCGAGGTTGCGTTCCGCCCATTGCTCGGCTTGGGCTTCGGCGGCCTCGTCGGGCGTGGCGAGTATGTAGGCGTCGTAGGTCTCTGCCAGCGTTTCGAAGGCTTGGCGAGCGCCCGAGACGAGCGAGCCGTCGGCGCGGCGCAACGCTTCGAGGCGCACGGCGACGGCGGGAGGCTCTACGCCGAGCTGCCGCAGGTGGAAGAAGCGCACTACGGGCATCACGCTGTGGAGCAGGACGTGGTCGTTGAGCCGATGCTCCCCATCGAAGCGAATGGCGCGCGGGTAGTGGGCGCGGAACTCGTCGTAGCAGTTCACTACGTCGTCATGAATGCCGAACAGTCCGGCCACACGGTCGGCGTCCTGCGGCGTGAGGCCTTGGAAATTCTGCGCGCAGACGACGGCAAACTCCTTGCCGAGGGCTTTCGTCACGTTGATTTTCTGCACACCGTCTTGCCGCGGGTTTAGGATGTGGTATTCGCCGTACTTCACCGTGACGCCCACCGTCCGATCCATGTGGAGGGCGGGGTTGACGCAGATGCGATCCACGCCGCGCAGCTTCTCGGTGAGCATGGCGCCCATGGAGGTGCCTATGATGAGTGCGGGGCGGTGCTCCTCAACGTAGTGGCGCAGGAAAGGCAGTTGCTCGGCCGGTGCGAGGGGGACGTCGGGGTGCAAGACCTCGGCCTCAGGCAGCAGTTGCCGGAGCAGGACGGCGGTGTGCGTCGAGCCGGCCGAGCCGAAGCCGTGGACGTAGAGCACGCGCTTTCCGGCAAAATAGGGGAAGGTCATATGGCGTAAGAGATTAAGTTTAAGGGGATAGGTTGGGAATTTGTCGCCGTCCGGAGCCGGTGTTTAGCGGGGCGGCGTAGCACTACGGCGGCGGGGTAGGGCGCTGATTCGGTCGTGTGCGATGTTGCGGCGTCGCCACCCTCTGCGGCATCAAAATAGAAACTCCCCCGCCGCTCCGCTAAGCCCCGTGGGTCGGGGTGGAGCGGAAGGGCGGGGGAGCGGTGGAAACTTGCTACGGGGCGCTTAGGCTATGCCGTCGTCCGGGTTGATGACTTTCTTCTTGCCAAACGTCTTGTAGGCCACGGGCGCGGCAATGAAGATGGACGAGAGCGTGCCGAAGATGACGCCGAGGATCATGGCGAATGCGAAGGAGCGGATGCTGTCGCCGCCAAGGATGAAGATGCAGAGCAGGACGAGGAGCGTCGTCCCCGAGGTCATGATGGTGCGCGCCAAGGTCTCATTCAGCGAGTCGTTGAAGAGGCGCAGCGTGTCGCGCTTCGGCCAAAGGTGCAGATTTTCGCGGATGCGGTCGAAGACGACGACCTTGTCGTTGATGGAGTAACCGATGGCCGTCAAGATGGCGCCGATGAAGGTCTGGTCAATCTCCAGGGAGAAGGGCATCCATCCGTAGCAGAGGGAGTACATGGCGATGATCAGGAAGGTATCTATGGTCAGTGCGACGATAGAACCTACGGAGAATGCCACGTTGCGGAACCGCGCCAGGATATAGATGAAGATGGCGAAGAGCGAAAGGATGACGGCGTACACGGCGGACTTCGTCGTGTCCTTGGCCACGTTGTTGCCTACGGTTTGTGCGCTGACGATGGATCCACCCTCGTGGTTCTGCCGATCTTTGAAGGTGTCGAAGTCGGCTTTGACGAGGCCTTTCTGGTGCAGGGCGTCGTAGATGGCGTGCTCCACTTGTGCGTCGGCGTTTTGGTCAAGGGAGGTGATGAGGTAGTTCGTCGTAAGGCGCACGTCGCGCTCCCCGGTGGGCTGTATGACGCGGATGGCGTTCACGGTGGCGTCGGGGTCTTTCTGGTGGATGTAGTCCGCCACAATGTTGCGCACGCTCTCGGGCTCCGTGTCTTGGTTTTCGAAGTAGATGACGTAGTTGCGGCCGCCGGTGAAGTCGATGCCGCGCGAGAGGCCGCGGACGCCGAGGCTTACAAGTCCGATGAGGATGAGCACGCCGAAGATGCTGAACGACGTGCGCCACTTCTGCATGAACCGCACGTGCATATCCTGCAAGAAGCCCTTCGTCAGGCGCGTCGTGAACGTCAGGTTGAGCCACTTGTCGCGGTTGAGCTGGTGTTCATAGACGAGGCGCGACATCCAGACGGCGGTGAAGAAGCTGGCGCAGATACCGACGCCGAGCGTGAAGGCGAAGCCCTGGATTGGACCCTTGCCGACGTTGTACAGGATTAGCGCGGTGATGATTGATGTCAGGTTAGAGTCGAAGATGGCGGAGAAGGCGTTGCCGTAGCCCAAGCTGACGGCTTGCTTGATGTTCTTGCCGGCGGCCAGCTCCTCCTTGGTGCGTTCGTAGATAAGCACGTTGGCGTCCACCGCCATACCGAGCGAGAGCACCATACCGGCAATGCCGGACATGGTGAGCGCGGCTTGGAACGCGACGAGCGTGCCGAACGTGAAGAAGAAGTTGAGCAGCAGCGCGCCGTTAGCCACCATGCCGGGGATAAACCCGTAGTAGCAGCACATGAAGATCATGAGCAGCACGAAGGCTACGACGCAGGATATGAGGCCGGCGTGGATGGCTTGCTGCCCCATGGTGGGGCCTACGGTCTCCTCGGAGACGATTTTCATGGGCGCGGGCATCTTTCCGGAGGAGAGGACGTTGGCCAGGTCGCGCGTGTCGTCCGTTGTGAAGGAGCCGCTGATCTCTGTCCGCCCGCCCGTAATCTCGTCGTTCACCCTGGGCGCGCTATAGACGAAGCCGTCGAGCACTATGGCTACGCAGTGCTTCACGTTGTTACGCGTCATGACGGCCCACTCGCGTGCGCCGGCCGTGTTCATCTCCATGGAGACGATTGGGGCGTGGGTGATTTGGTTGAAGTCGCTCTTGGCGTTGGCTACGACGTCGCCGCTCATGTAGGGCTTGGCGTCCTTGCCGCGCAGGGCGTAGAGAGCCACCATGGGCTTGGCGTTTTTCTTGTCGCCAAACTGCTCTGCCTTGACGCCCCAGGCCAGTACGAGATCCTTGGGCAGACGCGCCTTGGCCTGCGGGCTGAAGATGATGCGGTTGACGGCGACCGTGTCGCGCGGGTCGGCGAAGCCCAGGATGCAGTTGTCGGGGCTGGTCAGGCCGTTGCCGTGCAGGAGCAGGTCATTCAGGCTCTTGCCCTTTGCTGCGGGCGCTGCGGCGGGCTGCGGCGCGGCTGCCTTTGCGCTGTCGGCGCTTGCCTTCGCGCTGTCGGCGGCTGCGGGCGCGGCGGAGCTGCCTGCGGCGTCCTGCAGGGCGTAGAACTCGTCGCTGATGGCGCTGTAGTCATACGTCTCCCAGAACTCCAGGTTGGCGCTTCCCTGCAACAGTTTGCGAACGCGCTCGGGCTCCTCGATGCCCGGCAGTTCTACCATGATCTGGCCGAGCTGCCCGGATCCTTTCAGCACCTGTATGTTGGGCTGTGCGACGCCGAAGCGGTCAATACGTGTGCGCACCACGTTGTAGCTGTTCTCCACGGCGGTTTGCACCTCGGAGTTCAGTGCGGACTTCACCTGTGCGTCGGTAGAGTTGAACGTGATGCCTTTATCTTTCATCTGTGCGGCGAAGAAGCCGGCCAGCTTGTTCTGCCCCGCCTTCTTTGCGTAGGCCGTTTGGAAGTTGTCGATGAAGTTGGTGCCTTGCTCGGCGCTAAGCTTCGTGGCCTCGTTGAGGGCTGCGGTGAACTGCGCGTCGGTGGGGTTGCCCGCCAGGTTGCGTACGACGTCCGGCACGCTGACTTCCAGGATGACGTTCATGCCGCCCTTCAGATCCAGACCCAGCCCGACCTGCAGCGCTTGGCACTCCTTGTACGTCTTCCACATGTAAACCTTCTTCTCGCCCAGGTTGGCCAGGTAGGCCGCCTTGCCTTCCTTGGAGGCTTCCGCCTTCTTGTCGATGACGTGTACGGCCACGGAGAAGGAGAGGTAGAAGAGGCAAATCAAGGTCAATGCTGCCGCAATGAATTTTACAAATCCTTTGTTTTGCATTTCTGAGGTTATGTTTTTGTTTTTTGATTTCGGTATGTCCCGTTGCGCCGCAAGAGCCTGCGCGCAGTCCTGCCGTGCAACGTGCGGCGTGCGGGGCGTCGCCCGCTTCAAGCGTGCAAATATACAGTTTTTTTGGCATAACAAAGCTTACGCCCTTCCATTTTCCGCTTCTTCCTCCCGCAGGTCGGTGCCGTGGGCGCATCTGTCTGTGGGCATCTTTTCAACGACGCGCCGGGTGGGAAGTTTGCTTGGAGCGGGCGCAGCGTCGGTTGCGCCGGGCGGTCACAGGCGTCGGCGAGCTTGTCTTAATAAACGTTCAAATACTTGTAAACTGAAATTAAAACCTTACCTTTGCGAACAAGCCAAATCTGACATGAAGTATAAGTATCAGGAGCAGATAAGCAGGCTCATTGCAGAAGGATGCGTGCTACCCGGGTTGAGGCAGCCCGGCGGCATGGCGGCTTTCCGCTTTGTCTTTTCCGGCAGTCACCCGTTTAATCACAAGCCTGTCTGCATCCAAAACCCCGGGCGTCGGCTGCCCGGCAGCCTGAAGCTTTCGGGCTATGCTTTGTCGTGCTTTGACAGTCGGTCGCATGCCGAGCGCAGGTATGAAGCTTTGTGCAAGTCGTTCAAAAATGCGCCTAAGGTGATTGGTGATACCTTATGTGGCGGCACACTCCGCGACGAGGACGGAATGGTGACCGAGGTGGAAGCTGACACCGGCCATTTCGACCTGTACGAATCTGAAGTATGCGACTTGAATAAGACGCTAAAAACCATTGTCCGGCTATGGAAAAAATAAAAGGCTTTGCCATTCCCTTCGACATCAGCCACCTAAAGCGCCGCGCCGACCTTATTGAACAAGACGGCCCGCTCCTCTCGCTATACTATAACGACAAGGGCGACTACTATCTATTTTATTGGCTTGACTGCGACGCGACGGCCAACCGCTGGATGTTTTGCCGGGTGGACATCGCCTCCCTCTACGCATACCTCCGTGGCGAGCGCAGTTTGCTCCAAGTTATCCGGGAGCTGACTGACGGCTTTGTGTGGATAACCGACCTCGACGCTGCGGGGCGTCAGGTTTGGACTCGGGCTGTTCCGCTCTCCGCCCTGCCTTCCGCCTACCTGCCCGCTGACGACTCCTTCTTCGCGTTCGACAGGCGGCAGGAACTGCTCGAAGAGACCGGAGCGGACAGGGTGGAGGTGGATATACCCAAGGCCGACAAAAACCTGTTTTCAGCTCTCATGGCCAAAATGGGATGGAAGTGGTCGGCTCCCAACGTCCGCAAACTCTTAGACAATATAGCCCTTTAGAGAGGGCGCAACGCAAACCTTGCAACCTTTCCCCTCCCGCCCCGGCGGGTACAAACCTTTGAAGTGTATGAAGAGAACCCTCACCCTCGCCGCCGCGCTGGCCTGCTGCCTCGCCTTGGCTGCGCAGGCGCGCTACGGCACGTTGCGCTACGAGGCGCTGCTCCGCCAGTTGCCGGAGTATGCCCGGGCGCAACAGGAGCTTACCACGCTCCGCGAGAAATATCAGGCCGAGGCCTCCTATAACGAGACGGCCTTCAAGCGCCAGTTTGCCGAGTTCCTGCAAGGCCAGAAGGACTTCCCCCACAGCATCCTGCTGAAGCGCCAGCGCGACCTGCAAGACGCCATGGAGCGCGGCCTCGCCTACCGCCAGGCCGCCGACAGCCTGCTCTGCCAGGCCGAACAAGACCTCCTGCAGCCCGCACGCCGGCGTCTCGACGCCGCCATTGACAGCGCAGCCTCCGCACGGGGCTACGACCTCGTCGTCAACCTCGACGCCGCAGCCTGCCCCTACGTCAACCCACAGCTTGCGGAGGACGCCACACCCTTCGTCCTAGAATGTCTGAAACCGTGAAAACGTCTCCCATCGGCGTCTTTGACAGCGGATATGGCGGCATGACCATTTTGCGCCAGATACGTCAGCTCCTGCCCGCCTACGACTATCTCTACTTAGGCGACAACGCTCGTGCGCCCTACGGCCCCCGCAGCTTCGAGGTCATCTATCGCTACACGCTGCAGGCCGTCGAGGCGCTCTTTCGTCGCGGCTGCACGCTCGTTATCTTAGCCTGCAACACGGCAAGCGCCAAAGCCCTGCGCACCATCCAGCAGCGCGACCTCCCCCGCTGGGGCGACGACTACCGCGTCCTGGGCGTCATACGCCCCACCGTGGAGGCCGTCCCGCGCCTCACCCGCACGCGGCACGTCGGCCTTCTTGCCACGCCCGGCACCGTCAACTCCGGCTCCTACACCCTGGAGCTACACAAGGTGGATCCCGCCATAACCGTCACGGCGCAGGCCTGCCCCATGTGGGTGCCTCTCGTGGAGTATTACGAATACGACTCGCCCGGAGCTGACTACTTCGTGCGCAAGCGCATTGACGGCATCATGCGACTCGACCCCGACATCGACACGCTCATCCTGGGCTGCACGCACTACCCCCTGCTCATGGGCAAAATCCTCAAGTACGTACCCACGGGCGTACGCGTCATGCCGCAAGGCGAGTACGTCGCTGCCAGCCTGCAGGGCTACCTGCGCCGCCACCCCGACCGCGAAGCCCGCCTCACGCGCGGCGCCACGGCACGCTACCTCACCACGGAGACCGCCGCAAAGTTTCGCGAGGCCGCCATGCTCTTCATGCACGAGCCGAAGGCCGACGTGGAGGAGATTCAGCTCGCCGAAGCCTGACGCGCCTGCCCTCAAGCGATTGGCGCGTCCGACGCGCCCGCTGACAGCTCGGATGTATCAGCTGATAGGTCGGACTTGTCAGCTGATAGGTCGGACTTGTCAGCTGATAGCTCGGACTTGTCAGCGGTCATTCCGGATGCGCTGAAAATCAAACGTTTGGGGGTTGTTTTGAAAGGTGAGGCATACGCGTTTAGCTCGTCCTTGCAACAAAGCCCTTCCTTCGGGGGACGATATACATAGGAAATCACAAAAGCGAAAATGGGAAAAGAGAACCACACGTTTGCCGCCGTTGCGCGACGGTCTGCCGGCTGCACCATCGTGAGCCAAAAAGGTCGTAAGCCTCGGCTACTGTCTGCCGCCTGCGCTTGGGTGTTGCCCGCCCTCTTGCTGTTGTCCGCCGGCGCATTGGCCTCCTGCAGCGCTTCGCGGCGGGCGGCGAAAGCGGGTGTCGGCGTGCCCGTCGCGGAAGTCGATACGCTCAACTACAGCCCCAACACGCTCATCATCAGCTACGACCCCGCCGTCGGCAGCGCCCCCCTATTGAAGGCAGCCCGCCGCTACGGCGCCACCATCCTCTATCGGTATCAGAACTTCAACATGGTGGCGCTGCGCCTGCCGGAGGGGAAGACGCTCGCGGAGGGCATAGCCCATTTTCAGCAGGTGCGCGGCGTCTTGCACGTGAGCCGCGACCGCATCTACCGCCTGACGGACCCCGTGCGGCCGCGCCCCGAGGTGATGTGAGGGCTATGCCAGCCACTTCACGGCTTTCTTAGAAATATCTTCATACCATTGTTTTTCATCGCGTCCGTCGGTAGCCAAGCGTTGGGAATAGTCAAAAAAGCGCTTAACCTGTATGGGAGTGGGTGTGTGGGAAGCCTTGTGGCTTTCTTCAAGCATTCTTTGGAATATATCTAAATTCATGGGCACGATAACGGACTTGCCTCCGTAGAAAGAGATGTTTATTTGGTATAGCCCAAAGAAATAAGCCACACAAGCCTCATTAATGTCGGGTGCTACAAACAAGCAGAAACACGGCTTTCCCGTGTCTTTTTTCATTTTCCCCAAATGACGGCTTACGGACTCTCCCTCCGTTTCGTATTGCCGTTGGCCGGAAGCCATCGTTACCTCTACCGTGAGTAGAAAGTCTCCATAATCGCATACGATATCAGCCATGTTTCCCTGCGCAGTAGATAGGGGGTGACCGTAATCATCAAAGCCCAAATTTGCCCTTACTGTGCCACCATCCAGCATGGTCATTGCGCGCCAAGTGTTCCATTCCAGCATAAGCGGGGCATCAAACAATTCGTTTCTCTTTATTTGTTCAAATGTATGTTGGATGTCGTCGTAGAGTTTGTAGTCTTTAATTTTGGCTATTTGTGTGTTAATTGCATCCTTCTTGCGCTTTTCGATGCAATCAGATAGGAGATCCTTCAGTGTTTCTACGTCCCACGAATCGTCAATCTCCATTTCGGGAAAGTTTGCCCGTATCCGGCCAATCAAAGCATCCCTGTTGTCCGTGAGTAGTACAGGCAAAGCAGCGGCGCCCAAGTACTCCACGTAGCGAGTCTTATCATCTACAAAAACAGGGTCGCGCCCTACCCGTTGCAAGACGAAATCTACGTCGGCCAGCCGCTCCGGAACGATACTAAGCGACTTACCTACATGGGACACATTTACTACCCCCGTCGCGCGAAGATACCGGAAGCAAGCGTCAGCATAGTCTCGCATGTTGCGAGCTTGTATTTCAAGAAATTTATCTAAGGACGAATCTTTGTTCTCCCTTGTGTACGTCCTTCCATGAGCTATCCTGTCAGCATAGAGTGCCTTCAGCTCCTCGTTAAGGCAGGCTCTTTTAAACCTACGGTAATTTCCTTTTTCTTTCGCTCGTCTTTCTCTGAAGTCATCTATCTTTTGCGTAATCTCATCAAACTTGTGCCAATTCGTTAGCTGCATTCCAAAAATCTGAAGTTCGTCAAACTTCAAAGTACCAAAGTGGCGGATGAGACGAAGTAGCTCTAAATAAGGCTTCACCCAAAACTCAGTAGCTCGTGGCGTGGGCTTGTGATAGGGTGAAGGGATTTGGAATTTAAGTAGCTGTCTCAAAAACACTTCATCTTTGCGACGTGACTTCAGGAGCATGTGCCCTGCTGCTGTAAGGGTGACGGTTGGTTTCAGTATAACAAAGCCCAATGATTGCGGGGCTCGGTTTATTCTGTCTCTTGCACTAAAGGACGGGTCGTTTTTCCCGCTCCCGTTGAAGAATTGTTCCTCTCGCAACACTTCCATAAATCGAGTCTGCGTGTCTTTGTCCCACTTTTTATTTTCGAAATGCCTCACCAGCAATTCAATCTCGGGGATCATCTTTATAGGCGTCCTCGGCGAAGTGGTCATAAATAGAATTGGACTGTCAACTCTTGCCATATCGAATTTTCTTTTCGAAGAGCATCACTTGCCTTGTCTCAGGTATGCTGTATTCTAAGCCGCTCTGTGCATTTACACCCGTGTCGCTCCATTTTTTATGATAGTTTGCCACAACAATATGTGTGGCGGCAGATTTAAACCGATTCCTTATATTTACGGCATAATTCTTTTTGTATTCATCTACAATGTATTTGCCGTATAATTCCTCGGTTAGGGGCGTTCGTCCAATCACCATAAGCGCCTTGCAAGGCAAATTTGCAAAATCTTGCGCCAAACGTCTATGGCTGTCCTCGTCGAACCCGTCTTTGTATTCCTGGTTTCCATAATCAGAAAAGGCACAATCATAAGGAGGATCTAGAAATACGAAATCATCCGGTCGACAAAGGTTAAACATTTCTCCGTAGTCTGCATTGAAGATGGAGGCTTGTTGCAGCAAGCGGCTATGGTACTGTGTAACACCTTCGGTGTTTAAATGGGCATAACGCCCGAAAGGTACATTAAACTCGCCTTTAGCATTGTATCGAATCATTCCGGAATAGGCCGTCTTGTTAATATAATAATACAGCAACGCGTCAGAATATGCTTTTGGCGATAGGCCGTTATACATGTCCCTCATCCGGTAGTAGATAGTCTCGTTCTTATCTTCCACATGCTCGTTGGGGTGAGCTACTTTTAGGGAGTCAAATTCTGCACGATTTGCTGTATATTCTTTTTCTATCTTGTCGAGTTCCTTCCTCAGTCGTGGAAAATCGTCGCGTACCCCTTTGTAAAAAGTAATCAGTTTTGTGTTTATATCATTGACTATTGACTGGCGGGGTTCCAGGAAGAAGAAAAGGGCACCTCCTCCGAAGAAAGGTTCTACATATCGGCCGGAAAATCGCGGGACGTGCCAAATGATTCGTGGTATCTCCCTAAGTTTGCCTCCTCGGTATTTAATCATTGGTTTCATTGGTGAAATGCTTTTCCCTTCCACATTGTTTTTCTATGCAAATATACGGCAAATTCTCTGTTACGAACTTCTTCATTCTAACAATTCTCTCCGCTTTTCTTAATAAGGAGTTTTCGCGTCTCCTCTGCAGCCGTAGCAGTCTTATTGCCCGCTAAAGTTTCCCGGTTCGGGCGGATTGCCGTATCTTGCGCCCTTGTAAACGATTCCCACCCCCCTGCATCATGGCAAACCTCCTGCGGCAGATGCCGCCTGCGACGCGAAACCTCATCTTGGCCAACTGCCTCGTGCTGCTCGTGCAGTATCTCGTGGAGCCGTCCGCTCTGGGCGCCGGCGCGCGCGACCTGCTGCCCGCCACGCGCTACTTCGGCCTGCATTTCTTCCTCGCGCCTGATTTCTACCCCTGGCAGCTCGTCACTTACATGTTCATGCACGGCGGCCTGATGCATCTGTTCTTCAACATGTTCGCCCTGTGGATGTTTGGCGTCGTCATAGAGCGTACGCTGGGCACACGACGCTTCCTTCTGTTCTACTTTGTCTGCGGCGTGGGCGCCGGGCTGTGCCAGGAGCTTTGGCAGCTGGGCCAGTACTTGGTGGAAGGGCTCGGCCGCTACGACTACGTCACCGACGGGATGCAGCGCATGACGATGGCCGCCGACCTGAACCTCTGGACGACGGTCGGGGCGAGCGGCGCCATCTACGGCGTGCTGCTGGCCTTCGGTGTGCTCTATCCCAACGAGCGCATCATGCTGCTCATCCCGCCCCTGCCCATGAAGGCGAAGTACTTCGTCTTTGCCTACGTCGTCATAGAGCTGGTCAGCGCTTTCACGACAAACGGCAACGTGGCGCACTTCGCCCACCTCGGCGGCATGCTCTTCGGCTGGCTCCTCCTGCGCCACTGGCGGCGCCGCGCCAACACGTCGCGCCGCGGCTTCCAGGGCTGGGAGGTCTATACCCCGCCGGGACAGCAGAAGAGCGCCTGGCAACGATTCAAACATAAGTTGCGCCCCGACACACCCACTCCGTCGCGCCCCGACTTCCGCGGTCAGCAGGCCGACTACGATTACAACCTGCGTCGGAAGCAGGAGGAGGAACGTCTGGACAAGATACTGGATAAGATAAAGGCGTCGGGCTACGACAGCCTCTCGCGCGAGGAGAAAGACTTCCTCTTCCGCCAAAGTCGCTGACCGCCCGCTGCTTCGCCCCATGCCCCGCCCCACTCGTCGCTCCCGCCCCCTCGGCCTCGCCGCCCGCCTCGTGCTGGGCGCCACGTGCGTCAGTGTGGTGCTGCTCTGGCTGAGCGCCGCGTCGCCCCTGGTGAGCCCCGCCTCGGTGCCGCTCGCCAGCATCATGGGGCTGTGCTTCCCTTTCTTCTTGGCGGGCGTCTGCCTCATGGGTGCGCTGGTTCTCATCTGCGCCCCGCGCTGGGTGTGGTTGCCGCTTGTCGGGCTGCTCGCCTGTGCGGGGACGATACGCACCTACCTCCCCCTGAACCTGCGCCGCGCCGCGCCGAAGGACGCCATTGGCGTGCTCTCGTGGAACGTCTGCGGATGGGGGAACAAGGACAATGGCGGCTTCGACGCCGCAGGGCGCCACAACCGCATAGCCCGCTACGTCGGGCAGAGCGGAGCCCGCATCGTCTGCCTCCAAGAGGCCTACCGAGACAGCGCCTTCTACGCCCGCTACGTCTTTCCCGAAATGCCCCGTCTGCCCTACCACGACGTACAGTCCTTCAAAGAGAGCAAGCTGGCCCTCGTTAGCGCCTTCCCCATCCTGCGGCGCGAGCGCCTGTGCCAGTCGGGCAACAACGGCGCTATGGCCTACTGGCTGCTACTCGCCCCGCGCGACACGCTGCTCCTCATCAATTGCCACCTCAAGTCTATGGGGCTGACGCAGGACGACCGCGCAGAATTTAGCAACATGGTCAAGGGGCACGAGGGTGAAGACCCCGCCCTGCAAGGGCGCACCTTGTTCGCCAAAGTGTCGGCCGCCGGCCGCGTGCGCGCCGCCATGGTGGACACGGTGGAGGCCTTCGTCCGCCGGCACGAGGGCGAGAGCCTCATGCTGATGGGCGACTTCAACGATACGCCCGTATCCTACGCCCACCACCGCCTGGGTCGCGGAATGGTGGATGCCTTCCGCGCCACGGCAAGCGGCCCGGGGCGCTCCTTCAACCGCGACGCCATCTACGTACGTATCGACCATATCTTTCTATCTCCCGACTGGCAACCCTACGCCTGCCGCATAGACGCCGCCGCGCCTTATTCGGACCATTACCCCATACTTTGCAGCGCGCGGCGGAAGGCAGCGCGCTGAACGTGGCGCTTGCCCAGTCGCACCTTTTCCCTTTGTAGCTATGCGCATGAACGTGCCGGGACCGGGCCACCGCAACCCCATGGAGCGCCGCTTGGAGACGGCGACCGACAAGCGCCGGACGCTGCGCCGCCTGGTGCACCTCGTCCTGCGCCACTACCGCGCGGCGCTGCCTGCGGCCGTCGGCTGCATCGCCGTGACGGGCATCGCCACGCTCTGCTCCACGCTCTTCACGCGCAACTTGGTTGACGACTACATCCTGCCCCTCTCGCGCCTCGCTACGCCGGACTTCTCGCCGCTTGCTGCCGCCTTGGGTCGCCTGGCGCTCGTCTTGGCGGCCGGTGTGGCGTGTGCCTTCGTCTCCGGCCGCCTGATGATACGCATCTCGGAGGGGACGATGCGCCGCTTGCGCCGCGCCCTGTTCGACCACATGGAGGCGCTGCCCGTCGGCTACTTTGATGCCCACCCGCGCGGCGTCATTATGTCAGTCTATACAAACGATGTCGACACGCTGCGGCAACTCCTCGGCCAGTCGCTGCCGCAGGCCGCCAGCTCCGTCTTGACGCTGGCTGTCACGCTGGTCGCTATGGCGCTCCTGAGCCTTCCGCTGACGGGTGTGAGCCTCTTCGTGGCCGCTTGCATGGCCTTGGCCACCGCCTGCTTGGGACGCCGCGCGAAGGCAGCCTTCGTACGCCAACAGGAGAGTCTGGGGCGCATGAATGCATATATCGAGGAGGTGATGGCCGGTCAGCGCACCGTCATGACGTGTCGCCACGGCGCAGCGGCAGTCCGCACTTTCGATGGGCTTGACGGCGAGCTGCGGCGCGCGGCCTGCGATGCCAACCGCGCGGCAAGCACCGTGATGCCCGTCAACGCCAACCTGGGGACGGCGGGCTACGTACTTATCGGCCTCTGCGGCGCGGCGATGGCGCTCTCCGGGGGCTTTGACCTCTCGCTGGGCACGTTGGTAGCGTTCCTGACGCTGAACAGCAACTTCACGCGTCCCGTAGCGCAACTCTCGCAGCAGGTGAACAGCATCCTGCAAGCCTCGGCCGGGGCTGAGCGTGCCTTCCGTCTGCTCGACGCGGCGGCTGAGGCGGACGACGGCACGGTGCAGCTGGTGCGCGCGGTGCGGCAAGGGGACGGCACGTTGCGCGAGGGCGACGGCGCGGGCGCGCTGTGGGCGTGGAAAGTGCCGGCTGCGACGGAGGGTGCGGGGCGTGCGGCGTTGCAGCCGGTGCGTGGCGACGTCGAGCTGCGCGGCGTCACGTTCGGCTACGCCCCGGGGCGCTCCGTGCTGCGCGACGTAAGCCTCGCGGCGCGTGCGGGGCAGAAGATAGCCCTGCTGGGCGGCACGGGAGTCGGAAAGACGACGGTGACGAGCCTGCTCTGCCGCTTCTACGAGGCCGAGCGGGGGACGATAAGCCTCGACGGCCTCGATGTGCGCCGCCTCTGTAAGGGCGCCGTCCGCCGCGCCTTAGCCACAGTGCAGCAGGAGACGCACCTCTTCGCCGGCAGCGTCATGGAGAAC
This sequence comes from uncultured Prevotellamassilia sp., assembly GCA_964641085.1. Classification (GTDB taxonomy): domain Bacteria; phylum Bacteroidota; class Bacteroidia; order Bacteroidales; family Bacteroidaceae; genus Alloprevotella. The sequence goes on from CAZXJS010000005.1 coordinate 72,248, forward strand.
ATCCGCTACGGCCGCCTTGAGGCCACCGACGCGGAGTGTGTGGCGGCGGCGCGCAGCGTAGGGGCGGACAGCTTCGTGGAGCGTCTGAAGGGGGGCTACGAAGCGCACCTTCAGCCCGAGGGGGCTAACCTCAGCCGGGGCGAGCGGCAACTCCTCTGCCTGGCGCGTGCCGCCGTGGCCGGGGCACCTCTGCTCGTGCTCGACGAGGCTACCTCCAGCGTCGATACGCGCACCGAGCGTCTGGCGCAGCAAGGCATGGACAGCCTCATGCACGGCCGCACGGCTTTCGTCATTGCCCACCGGCTCTCCACGACGCGCGGCGCGGACGCCATCGTCGTGCTGGAGCACGGACGCGTCACGGAGCGCGGCACCCACGCGGAGCTTATGCGGCGCGGCGGGCGCTATTTCGAGCTTTATACGGGAAGGACGCGCCGCCGGGAATGAGGCGCGGCGGGGGGCAGGACAAAAAAACGGCCCCGGGGCGGCGATGTACCGTTCCGGGGCCGTTTTGTGCGCGGAGGGAGGTTGCGGTCAGTGGGTGTCGAGCGCCTCGTATTTGGAGTGCTGGCTCTTGTATTCCGGCACGATGTGCTTCATGTGGCTGACGGTCTGCATGTCGTCGTAGCCGCGTGCGGCGTCGAAGAGGGCTTCCAGGTCGCGGCAGGCTGTGGCGTAGTCGTACTGCCGCACGGTGGCGATGCGTATCTTCTCGTTGAAGGAGGGCTTGGTCGTTTCCTCGTCGGTAAGCACTTCTTCGTAGAGCTTCTCGCCGTCTCGCAGGCCGGTGTATTTTATTTCCACGTTTGTAGCGCCGCTGAGGCGTATCATGCGTCGGGCGAGGTCGGCGATGCGTACGGGTCGACCCATGTCGAAGACGTATATCTCGCCGCCGTTGCCGTGTGTGCCGGCTTCTATGACGAGTTTGCAGGCCTCGGAGATGAGCATGAAGAAGCGTGTGATGTCGGGGTGCGTCACGGTGAGCGGACCGCCGCGCCGCAGCTGTTCGCGGAAGAGGGGTATCACGCTACCGTTGGAGCCCAACACGTTGCCGAAGCGCGTCGTGACGAACTGCGTCTGTCCCTTCACCGCGCCGTCCTTAATAGCTTGGTTGAGGCTTTGGACGTATATCTCGCAAAGTCTTTTGGAGCATCCCATAACGTTGGTGGGGTTGACGGCTTTGTCTGTGGAAATCATGACAAACTTGCGCACGTCGTACTTGACGGCGAGGTCTGCCAGTATGCGCGTGCCGAGGACGTTGTTCAAGACGGCTTCGCAGGGGTTGTCCTCCATCATGGGGACGTGCTTGTAGGCTGCGGCGTGGAATACGTAGTCCGGGCGGTGCTGGCGGAAGAGGGCTTCCATGTGCCCGGCGTGGCAGATGGAGGCTACGACGGTGAGGGCTTCTACGTCGGGGAACTCGCGATGCATCAGCAGGCGCATGTCGTGTTGCGGCGTCTCAGCCTGGTCTATGAGGATGAGCTTTGCAGGCTTGTAGGCGGCAATCTGCCGTACAAGCTCGGCACCTATGCTTCCCGCGCTGCCGGTCAGCAGGATGCAGCTGCCCTGAAGCATCTCGGCGGCGGCGGCCATGTCCACCTGTATCTCGTCGCGCGGCAGCAAGTCCTCAATCTCCACTTCGCGCAGCCGCTCCTGCCCGTCGTCTTCGCTCCATTCTTCCAGCCCGGACGGCATGTATATCTTGATGCCTGCGGCGAGCAGCCCGTCTTGCAGGGCTTGGTCGCGGCGGAAGGCCTCGGCCTGCATGGGCGAGACGATGAAGGCGCTGACGCCGCGGTGGAGCAGCTCGCGCAAGAGGTCGGGACCGGTGGGCAGTACGCGGCAACCCATGAGGAGGCGGTTTTGATAGTGGACGTCGGGGCTGACGAAGGCCACGAGGTTGAAGCGCGCGGGCTTTTCACCGCGGATGTACTTGGCCAGCCCGATGCCGCCGGACTGCACGCCGTAGATGGCGGCGCGCTGTCGGCGGGTGCCGACCGACGTCGTGTCGTAAGTGTATTTTACGACCATGCGCATGAGCCACATGAGGAAGGTGGCGATGAGCGTGGCGGCGATGATGTCGCGTGCGCGGATGTTGGCTTCGAAGGCTGTGTTGCTGTCAATGGAGAACTGGGCGCGGCTGAAGGCGTAGAAGTGGACAAGCCAGCTCAGCACGCCGCCGACGAGCATGGCGCCGCCCACGCGCAGCAGGTCGACGAAGCTGGAGTAGCGGATGATGCCGCTGTACGTGCGGAAGAGGCGCATGCCGACCACGTAAAGCAGCAGGAAAAGCAGCAGGCGCCACGTCAGCCACAGCGCCAGGCGCGCGAGGTCGGCGCCGTGCCCCATGGCGGGCCAATGGAAGAGCATGGGGCGGAACATGACGTAAACGAAGAGATACGCCAGGAATACGATGAGGCAGTCGGCAAGGACGATGCTCCAGTAGGGCAAGGCCTCGCGCTTGAAGTACCAAAGGGAAAGTTTTTTCGTGAGTTTCATTTTGCTAAGTTCCGGAGTTAGGATGCTACAACGTGCGTTTTGTCCGCATCCCCCGGGCGCTATGTGCTCCCAAGGGGCTGCGGCGAACGAATGAGGGGGACGCGCTACGCGTCGATGTTCTGCTTGATGGTATCTACTACGCGCCGGGCGTCTTGCAGGGTGACGCAGGGTCCGGAGGGGAGGCAGAGGCCGCAGCGGAAGAGGGCTTCGGCCGTTCCGTTGACGTAGGCGGGCGCGTCTTGATAGACGGGCTGCAGGTGCATGGGTTTCCAAAGCGGGCGGCTCTCTATCTGCTCGGCGTCGAGGGCAAGGCGCAGGGCCTCCACGTTGGCGTTGGGTTCGCAGGCGGTGTGGGTGGAGGCGGCTGCCTGAACTACGCCGCCGGCTCCGCCCACGGCGCCGCTGACGGCTTGGGCGTAGGCCTTTTCCTGCCCTTTGACCCGGAGTCGCGGGTCCAGGGTAATGGTTGATAGCCAGAAGTTGGCCTCCGCGCGCGGCGTGGGCGCGTCGTGGAAGGTTATGCCGTCAACGGCTGCGAAGGCGTCGCGATAGAACGCGGCGAGGCGGCGGTGGTGCGCGATGTGTTCGCCGACGACGGTCATCTGTCCGCGCCCTATTCCGGCGCAGATGTTTGAGAGGCGGTAGTTGTAGCCAATGTCCACGTGCTGGTAGTAAGGATAGGCCTGGCGTGCCTGCGTGGCGAAGTACATGACGCGGCGCGCTGCCTCGGCATCGGGGCAGACCAAGGCGCCGCCGCCGCTCGTCGTGATCATCTTGTTGCCGTTGAAGGAAAGGACGCCGTAGTCGCCGAACGTCCCGACGACTTGCCCGTCGTAGCGCGAACCGAAGCCCTCTGCGGCATCTTCGAGCACGGGGATGCCGTAGCGCCGCGCGACGGCCATGATCTCGTCCATCTTAGCCGGCATGCCGTAGAGGTGTACGGGGACGATGGCTTTGGGCTTCCGCCCCGTCCGAGCCAGGCGGTCGCGAATGGCTTGGTCGAGCAGGGCGGGGTCCATGTTCCACGTGTCCGGCTCCGAATCGACGAAGACGGGCTGTGCGCCCAGGTAGGTGACGGGGTGGCTGGAGGCGCAGAACGTGAAGCTTTGGCAGATGACTTCGTCGCCCGCCTTAACGCTGAGCATGACGAGGCCAAGGTGCACGGCCGCCGTGCCGGACGAGAGGGCGACGACCTTCTTGTCCTGCCCGAGGAACTGCTCCAGGTCTTTCTCGAAGCCGTCGACGTTGGGACCCAAGGGGACGACCCAGTTCGTGGCGAAAGCTTCCTCAATGTACTTCATCTCTTCTCCGCTCATGTGGGCAAGGCATAGGAAGATGCGCTTGCGCTGTTGGGGTGTAGGCATGTGTTTGGGTAGGTATTTTGAGGTTAATGTTTAGTCTGCTTTGTGGGGCGCCTTGGGGCGTGGCTTGCGGTCGGCAGAGCCGACCGCCACCGAACGGCAACGCGGTCCGGACAGTTGTTGCCCGTGAAGGGGACTTGCTTGAAAGGAGGCCATTGATGAAATAGGCGCGGCCCGGTCAGTTGTTGCCCGTGAAGGGTTCCATGGTGGCTTGCCCCTCGTGGCTGATGCCCTCGCGGCGCAGGACGGTGCGCACGGTGGCGAGGACGACGCGGCAGTCGGTCAGGAAGGAGAGGTGATCCACGTACCATACGTCGAGCTTGAACTTCTCCGTCCAGGAGAGGGCGTTGCGCCCGTGGCACTGCGCCCAGCCCGTAATGCCCGGGCGGACGTCGTGTCGGCGGCGCTGCTCGGGCGAGTAGAGGGGGAGGTAGTCCACGAGCAGGGGGCGCGGCCCTATGAGCGCCATGTCGCCGCGCAGGACGTTGAGGAGCTGCGGCAACTCGTCGAGGCTCGTGGAGCGCACGAAGCGCCCGGCGCGCGTCAGGCGTTCAGCGTCGGGCAGGAGGCGTCCCCGGGCGTCGCGCTCGTCGGTCATCGTCTTGAACTTCAGCAGGCGGAACGTCTTCTCCTTGTAGCCCGGCCGCTCTTGGCAGAAGAAGGCGCCCGCGCCGCGGTTGGCGAAATGTAGCCAAACGGTGAGCGCCAAGAGCAGCGGCGAGAGGACGACGAGGGCGCAGAGGGCGAGGCAGAAGTCGAGGCCGCGCTTCAGGTAGTGGCGATACATGGTGTCGGTTTCAGGCTTTGCTTGTTGGTGCATCGGCTCCTGTGCGGGTGGCTTGGGGCGTGTCGGTGTCGGCTTCTTCGGTGAAGAAGCGTTTGTAGTATCCGCGAATGAGCTTTCGCGGTCTGTTGCCCACGGCAACGGAGAAGTCAGGCACGTCGGCCGTGATGACGGCCCCTGCGCCGATGACGGCCCAGCGGCCTAAGCGGACGCCTTGTATGACGACGGCTCCGGCGCCAACCCACGTGCCTTCGCCCACGCTTACGTTGCCGCAGAGCGTGGCGTGGGGCGAGATGTGGACGAAGTCGCCCAAGCGGCACTCGTGGTCCACCGAGGCGCCGGTGTTTACGATGCAGTGGTGCCCTATCCGGGCGTCGGCCTGCACGATGGCGCCTGCCATGACGACGGTTCCCTCACCCAGGTCGACGCGGGGCGAGACGATGGCGGCAGGGTGTACGGCCGTGGCGAAGGGGACGCGGAGCGCAGTGGCTATACGTTTGCGCGTGGCGTTGTCGCCGATGGCGATGAGCAGCGGCTCGTCGCCCGCAGGTACGGCCTGAACGACGCGGATGCCATGCACGGCGTGGAGCGCCGCGTTTGCGTCGACGAAGCAGGTGACTTCCTGACCCATGGCCTCTACTATGTCCTCCACAACCTTCCCGTGGCCGGACGCACCGTATATGATCATATGCTCAGCTTTTTCTTTCAGTTATTTAGGCTTACGTCGTCCGCCCGCGCCGCGCCGGAAGTCCGCCTTGTGCCCGGCCGCCTCAAGCGCGGTGGGGCAGTTGCCGGCGCAGCAGTTCGCGGATCATGGCTTCGCGGCCGGCGTGGCGCGTGTAGTTGCTGCCGTTGACGAGGTGGAACCACGTGGTGTCGACCTCCTGCACGCAGTCGGAGTGGAGCACGTCGATCCATCCCTCTACGCCGGGCGTCTCCTGCAGGCGCAGCGTTTTGATAGTAGCCAGGCGCAGGGCGTCCTCGTCGTAGTGGCGGTAGAGGCGGCGATACATGCAACCTCCTGTATCGACGAAGTCGCGCCCCAAGATGTAGGGCATGAAGTCGGCGCCGCAGCGCGCCACGACGTCGTAGCGGAAGAGGGCGAAGCCCGGCCAGAGGTACCACTCGTCGCACTTATGGCAGGGCACGCCGTAGAAGTCCTGCGCCCCGAGGTGCTCGGCGAAGGAGTAGGGGCGTCGAGGGAAGATGTCGTGGTCGAGGAGGGCGACGAGCTGCGGCCTGCGCGGCGCTACGACGTGGCGCCAGGCCCAGTTCAAGGCATAGGCGTGCGACACGCTGTAGCCGAGGAAGAGCCGCTGCTCGCGCCGTCCGGCGTGGTGGGGCGGCACGGCGTGGTAGCCGACGCCCTCGCGCCGACATAGCGCACTAATCTTCTCCCGTGTGGCGGCATCGCGGGAGTTGTCTGCCACGTGGTATTGCCAGTCGGCATCGCGCACGTGGCGCTTGAGCTGGCGTATTTGCAGCTCTATGAGGCGGTCGTCGCCGAAGGCCACGGTGAGGATGAGCAATCCGCGACCCACCTCGCCGGGCGGGGGCGTCTCCGGCTTGCCGCGCCGCGCGAGCCGCAGCATGTAGCCGTGGTAGGCGGGGTAGAGCCGGCGTTGCGCCCGGTTGGCGAGGGCGTTTTTCAACCGCGCGATGAGCTTCATTTGTAAAGACCCGTTTTTTCGTGCCGCCAGGCGACAAAAAGCCCGATGCCTACTGGCCTCGGACAGCTCGGACTTATCAGCCGACGCGTCGGAGCTGTCAGCTGATAGGTCGGATCTGTCGGAGGATAGATTCCTTTAGGGCGCTCCCTGTTGCTGATAGATGATGATTCCGTCGCGGTCGATGCTGGCGCGGAAGACGGGGTCGGAGATTTGGGCGTAGATGCAGGTGTCGAAGAAATAGGGGATGTAGGATTCCTCTAACTTGGCGTCGAGAAGGGCTATGTCGCGCCGCGTCAGCGCCGTTCCTTTTAGCGCGAGATCCACGTCGGACCCGCGGCGATGGTCACCCCGTGCGCGCGAACCGTAGATAACGGCTTGCTCGATGTGAGGAAACGCTGTCAGGATGGTGCGCAGTTCGTGCAGGTTGGTGTCGGAGAGGCCGAAGGTCATCTTGTCGTATCGAAAAGTCCGGGAGCGTCGGCGAGGCTCCCCATGTGGGCGTCGAAGCGCAGCATTTCGGGGAAGAAAAGGCTGAGGATGTCGGTAATGGCCGCGTCGGCTGCCGTTCCGTCGTAATTGTGGGAGGTCTCGTTGCGGCTACGAATCATCTGCATCCACGCATCGCCGTCGGTTATGAGGCCGAGCTGCACGGCGTACCGCGTGGCGTCGCGTGACCCGCCGATGCCGTCTATGCCTTTCTCCTCGGCGTAAGATTTCATCAGCTTCCAAGCACATTCGTGGGTGAACTCAAAACGTTGCACGATGCCGTCGCGCTCGAAGGCGTTAAGCTCGCGCTCTTCTGCGGCGCGTACAATCTCGGATAGCCGCGTAAGAGCTTTGTGGTAGTTGGTATATTTTTGTTTCCAACGGGGTTCCATGGTGCGAAGTGGGAGTGATAAGAATGCGGTGTGCTATTGCTTAGGGAGCTGGAGGGGTTGTAGCGGGAGGGAGGCGTAGTTTGTCTCTCAACGGCGTTGCTGCAGCATCTCGCGGTAGCGAGCGAGGAGGGCGTCCCATACGTCTTGCTGCCGGTAGCGCGAGGTGATCATCTCGCGGGCGCGGGCGGCCATGTCGCGGACACGCTCGGGTCGGTCGATGAAGCACTGCATGGCTCGGACGAGGGCTTCGGCGTCGCCGGGGGGTATGATGACGCCGTTCTCGCCGTCGCGAATGATCTCGTTACACCCGTTGATGTCCGTCACGATGGCGGGCAGCCCCATCGCGCCGGCTTGCAGCACGACGTTGGGGAAGCCCTCGCGGTAGGAGGGGAAGACGAGGGCGTCGGCGGCGAGGAGGTAGGGGCGCACGTCGCGCTGCATGCCTACGGCGCTGACGTCTGTGCTCTCCGTGAAGGTCTTGAGGCTCTCGGGCTGCAGAGGGTCAAGCTCCGGCTCGAGGGGGCCGACGAGCAAGAGCTTGCACCTGCCGGCCAGGGCACGCATGGCGGTGGCCAGCTCGTTCATGCCTTTGTCGCCCACGATGCGGCCGACGAAGACGAAGACGAAGCCATCCGCCGGGAGGCCGAACTCGCGCCGCAGCCGCGCCCGGGCGTCGGCCGGCGTCTCGCCGGGCAGGAGCAGCGCTTCGGGGGCGAAATGCTTCGTGTCGATGCCGTTGGAGCTTCCCTGCGCTATGACCTCCATCTTATCGGGACGACACAGTTTCTTCTCCCGCATGATGTCCATCATCCGGAATGAGTTTGGAAATACTCGCGTGGCACAGGCGTTTGTTAAGCGTTCCATGGCGTCCAACACCTGTCGCTTAAACCCTTTGTAAACCAAGAGGGGAAGTCCTGCCGTAGTATGCAGGCGTAGGGGGACGCCCGTGAGCCGCGCAGCCATCATGCCCAGCAGTCCGGCCTTCGGAGTATGGGTGTGGACGATGGTGGGGCGTTCGCGACGGAAGAGACGCACCAAGAGGAAGAGCGCCTTCAAGTCCCGCAGGGGTGAAGGATGGCGCTCCATGTGTATCTTAACGCCCCTGACGCCACCCAGCTCGCGTAGCATGTCTTCGAAATCCTCGTCGTCAGAAGAAATGGCCAGTACGTCGAAATAATCAGACATGAAACGCAACTGTCCCTTGAGCAACGAGCGCAGAGACATGGGGACAGTCGTCATACGAACCAGCTTGGGCTTGTTTCCTGCCATAAAGGTTGATACAATCTGTTCTTTTTTAGAGCCACCTGCCTCCTTCCGCGCGCGGCGTAACGCATTTGTGCTGGGGCTTCTTTATGTTAAGATGAAACGTTTTTTTCTTATAAAGAAAAGTGAAACCTTGAGAAGTAATCAAAATAGTTTAAAGCCTTGCATCCACAACTTCACGAGGCAGAAAGCCTTTGACGTCGAAGATGACGTGCAGGGGCTTGACGAGAGATAGGACGTCGAGGCTTTCAAAGCGCTTATGGGCTACGGCGAGTATGGCAGCGTCGAAGGAGTCTGTGGGAAGTTCATTCACGATGTCGATGCCGTATTCGCGCTTTACGATGGCGGGGTCGGCCCAGGGGTCAAAGACCGTGATATGGAGGTTGTATTCCTGCAGGGCACGGTAGATGTCGATGACTTTCGTGTTGCGCACGTCGGGGCAATTCTCTTTGAAGGTGAAGCCGAGGATGAGAATATTGGATTCCAACACTTGGATGCCCTTCTTGAGCATGTGTTTTAGGGTCTGCATGGCGACGTATTCGCCCATGCCGTCGTTCATGCGGCGTCCGGCGAGGATTATTTCGGGATGGTAGCCGTGGCGCTGGGCGCATTGTGCCAGATAATAGGGATCTACGCCGATGCAGTGTCCACCCACGAGGCCGGGCTTGAAGGGTAGGAAGTTCCATTTGGTGCCAGCGGCGGCAAGGACGTCGTTCGTGTCGATGCCCATGCGCGTGAAAATTTTGGATAGCTCGTTGACGAAGGCGATGTTGATGTCTCGCTGTGAGTTCTCTATGACCTTGGCGGCCTCGGCCACCTTAATCGTTGGAGCGAGGTGCGTGCCGGCTGTGATGACGGAAGCATAGATCTCGTTCACTTTCTTCCCTGTTTCCGGCGTTGAGCCGGAGGTCACCTTCTTTATGTGTTCTACGGTATGCTGCTTGTCGCCGGGGTTTATGCGTTCGGGGCTGTAGCCTGCGTAGAAGTCCACGTTCAGCTTTAACCCACTTATCTTCTCCACAACGGGGATGCACTCGTCTTCCGTGACGCCGGGGTACACGGTGGATTCGTAAACTACGATGTCGCCTTTGCTGATAACTTTGCCCACGGTGGTGCTGGCGCCGTAGAGGGGAGTAAGGTCGGGGTTCATGTCTTTATCTACGGGCGTCGGGACGGCCACGACGTAGAAGTTGCAGTCGCGAATCTTCTCTATGTCTGTAGTGCAGATTAGGCCGTGGTTCTTGATGGCATCCTGAAGTAGGTCGTCGGCCACTTCGAGCGTGGCGTCGTGCCCGCTCATCAGAGCGTCCACGCGGGCGGGGTTCATGTCGAACCCTACCGTCTCATACTTGGTTGAGAAAAGGCGCGCCAAGGGCAGACCCACGTAGCCCAGGCCAATCACGCAGATTTTAGTTCTTTCCATTATGTTAGTTCTTTTAGTTGCTTTGTTGTTATTATTTAGGGCTGTAAGCGCATCGGTATTTTGTAGGCTGCTAACGTCTGCTATCACCTTATTGTTATAGGTTATCCCAATACCACTTTACGGCTTCTTTCAACCCCTGTTTCATGCTGTAGCGCGGGTCGTAACCCAGGAGTTGCTTTGCCTTGTCGATGCAGGCCAAGGAGTGGGGGATGTCGCCCACGCGGTTGGGGCCGTGGGTGGGTGCGATCTTGGCAATCTCCGTGTCGTAGGCGGAGAGGAATTCGCGGAGGTAGTCGCAGAGCTGGTTCAGCGTGGTGCGCTCACCGTAAGCGGTGTTATAAATCTGGTTGACGGCCTTCGGATTCTGGGTAGAGAGCGCCAACATGTTCATTTGGATAACATTGTCAATGTACGTGAAGTCGCGGCTGTATTCGCCGTCGCCGTTGATGTTAGGCGCTTCGTGCCTCATGAATTTCTTGACGAAGAGCGGAATGACGGCAGCATATGCGCCGTTGGGATCTTGGCGTCGTCCGAAGACGTTGAAGTAGCGTAGGCCGATATATTCTATGCCGTAGGTGCGGGCAAAGACGTCGGCGTAGAGCTCGTCCACATATTTTGTGATGGCATATGGGGAGAGCGGACGGCCTATGACATCCTCCACCTTGGGCAGGCTTTGGCTGTCACCGTAGGTTGAAGAGCTGGCGGCGAAAACGAAGCGCTTCACCTTGGCGTCGCGAGCAGCGACGAGCATGTTCAGGAAGCCGCTGATGTTCGTGGCGTTCGTCGTGATGGGGTCTTTTATGCTGCGCGGCACGGAACCTAAGGCACCCTCATGCAGCACATAGTCCATTCCCGCCACCGCCTTGCGGCAGTCCTCCAAATTACGGATGTCGCCCACGATGAGCTTGAACCTGTCTTGATACTCCTCAAAGAAAGGCAACAGGTTCTCGATATGACCCGTGGCGAAGTTATCCAGGACGACGACGTAGTCGCCGCCGCGCAGCAGATGTTCCGTCAGGTTGGAGCCGATGAAGCCGGCTCCGCCGGTTACTAATACTTTTCGCATGAGTAGCTTCTTTATCTATATAGGTGTTTACGTTTTAGCTTCTTCCTCAGTTCGCTTCCTGTGCGCGTAGCGTGTCTTAGAAATCTTCGTCGTCAGAAGAAACGGCCAACACGTCGAAATAATAAGACAGGTAGCGCAACTGCCCCGGCAACAGCCCGTCCAGACTTATGTCGTGCGTGGTCACGCGTAGGAGTTTCAGCTTCTTGTCCGCCATAAAGTTTGAAGCTGTTTTTCCTTTATGTTCCCTTATCTCCACCTCTGCGCCGGACGTAGCGTTTGCGCCCCGGGGATTCTTTATGTGAAGAGGTAAAGATTATGTTATGAGGTAACTATAATTATGCCTACTCTATTTGCCAGCCGTCGATGCGGCGCTTCTCGCGGGAGAAGTTGACGCCGACCTTGAAGAGGCGGCGCGGGTCGGCGGCGAAGGGCGCGGCGTAGCCCTTCTCTTCTATCTGGCGCAGCGCTGCCTCGGGCGATTTGTCCAGCTTAAACTCGAAGATGTAAATGTAGTCCTGCGTCTTGACGACCATGTCGAGGCGACCGTCGGAGATGGCGCGCTCCACTTCCACGTAGAAGCCCAGCAACTCGGTGACGAGGTAGAAGGCGTTTTGGAAGTACAGCTCGGCATCGCCCACTATCTTGTAGTCCGTCGCGGCGAATAGCGCCGCCATCCGCTGCATGAAGTCGTCGGGGCGACCGCCGCGCAGGCTGCGTACGAAGTTCTCGATGTACATCGGCTCGTCGCCACGGTTCGCCGACGTGTACCACGGCAGCAGAAACTTGGTGAAGCCTTCCTCCACCTCTTCGTTGGGATAGCCCAGCGTGTAGGTGCGGAACTCGGGGTCGTAGCCCTTGATGGTCAGGTAGCCGCTCTGGTAGATGACGGGAAGGGGGTTGCGGTCCATCGTGTCGATGGAGTTCAGAAAGTCCGCCGACACCTGCTGACGCGTCATGTCGGGCAGGCGGAAATGGTCGCGCCGCAGCAACTCGGCCAGGAACGTCGGCGTCCCCGTCTCGAACCAGTAGCTGCCGAACTTTCTTCGCGACAGCGTGTTGAGCAGGCTAAAGGGGTTATAGACACCGGTGGATTCCTCGGTGAAGTGGTAACCGTCGTACATCCGCTCCAGCCGCTGACACGTCGCCTCGTAGGTGAGGTGCGACCTTTCGCCCAACGCGCGGATACCCTCCTCGAAGTACCGGTGCATCTCAGCCTCGGTAATGCCGCAGATGTCTTGGTAGTCTTCATCCATGGAGATATCCTGCAGGTTGTTCAGGTCGGAAAAGACGCTGACCTTGCCAAACTTCGTGACGCCCGTCAGAAAGGCGAAACGGATGTTACGATCCTGGGATTTCAACGCGCCGTAGAACGCCTTGAGGGTGGAGCGAAACTCGGCTTGCAACGTCTCGTCGCCGATGGCCTGCAGCATAGGCTTGTCGTACTCATCCACGAGGATAACGACGCGCCGCCCCGTTTGGGCGGCGGCCCGCTCTATAACGCCATTGAAGCGCAGGGCTAGGGTGGTCTCCGAAGGTGACGCGCCATAAGTTGCCTCGAGCTTGGAGAGGAAATCGCCCAACACAGCGTCGAGACTTCCACTCGCGTCGTACTTCCCCTTGTTCAGATCTAAGTGTAGCACGGGGTATTCCGCCCATTCCGTCTCCAGCGTCTCCAGCGCCAGCCCCTGGAAGAGCTCGCGTTTGCCCCGGAAGTACGCCTCCATTGTGGAGAGCAGCAGCGACTTGCCAAACCTGCGCGGACGGCTCAGGAAGTAGTACTTCCCCTCGTCGGCCAGTTTGAAGACGAGCGCCGTCTTATCCACGTAGGTATAGCCGTCTTTACGGAGACTTGCAAAGTCCTGAATGCCAATGGGGTATTTCATGATGAATGCTGACTGTTTTTAAAAGATAGGTTATGGCTTGGAGAATACGTAGTTCAAGGCTTGGATGAAGCCACCTTCCCGCGCAGATTAGAATGATATGAACTTCTGTTTCTGCACTAATCTGCGTCATCCGCGTGCCCTTATCCCGAGCTGATTACGCTGATTTGCGCAGATCAAGGATTCTGTGGTCTGCGATAATCTGCGTCATCCGCGTGCCCTTTAGTCGCGCAGATTTTACTGATTTCCGCAGATATTGACGCATTGTCAGCGATAAACTGCGGCGCCACCTTCGCGCAGCGTGTCGTAGAGGCGGAGGTAGTCGGCGTAGCGGTCTTCCTTGCGGAAGTGGTGCAGGACGTGGGTGCGGCAGGCCTCGGCGAGGGGCTCGGCGGGCGCGGCGCAGAGGGCGGCGATGGCCTCGGCCGCGGCACGCAGGTCGCGCTGGCTGACGACGTGCCCCGTCCGTCCGTCGCTGACGGTCTCCGGCGCGCCGCCCGTGCGGTACGTCACCACCGGCGTGCCGCAGCTTTGGGCTTCGAGGTTGACGAGGGATAAGGCTTCCTCCATCGTGGGGTTGAAGAAGGCGTCGGCGGCGGAGTAGATGTCGGCCAGCTCGGCCACGTTGTTGGTGCGCCGCAGTCCGTGCACGCCGCGGGGCAGGCGGTGCAGCTGCCGGGCGCTGAGGCCGACGAGGAGCATGTCAGCGTCCGCAGGCAGCAGGGCGCGCAGGCGCAGGAAGTCGTGCAGCCCCTTGCGCTCTTCCCACACGGAGGCTACGCCGATGATGAGGCGCCGGCCTCGCAGCCCGTAGCGCGACGCGACGCGCTGCCGCGCCCCCGCCATGGGGCGGAAGGTGTCGGTGTCGATGCCGTTGTGGATGCACTGCACGGGATAGCGGCCGAGGAACGACTGGCGGGCGTAGCGTGCCAGCCATTCCGAGACGGGCACCGGCGTGACGTCCTCGGGCAGGGTAAACCAGCGCTGCTTGTCCCGGAAATTCCGCGCGGAGCGGTCGGCGAGGTAGCTGGCGGGGTAGAGGCGGCGGTTGGGGCAGTCGTGGCAGCCGCCTTCGCGCCAGCGATAGCAGCCCGCCAGCTCGAAGTAGGGGCAATGGCCCGTGAAGATCCAGCAGTCGTGGAGCGTCCAGACGACGGGGCGGCCGTAGGCGGCGAGGAAGCGGAAGAGGCGCGGGTAGTTGAGGTAGTAGCCGTGGACGTTGTGCAGGTGTATGATGTCGGGCTGCCAGCGTCGGATCCGACTCACGAGGTGCTGCGTGGCGAGGCGGCTCTCCAGGCCGTGGCGGTCGAGCAGGCGCGTGGCGGCGAGGTGCCACGCCTCGCCGGCCAGGGTGCCGATGTGGTAGGTCTCGGAGCGGCTGGCGTTGTGGTATCGGCCGTAGGCGATGATGCTGCGCCATCCGTGCGCCAGGGCTGCGGCGCCGATTTCCTCGGCGATGCGGCCTGTGGAGCCCCAGTTGCAGGTGGCATTGATTTGCAGCAGCGTCGGGCGTTTCGTGGCTTCCATAATGCTTGCTTAGCTTCTCGCTATATTACTTGTTCTGCACAACTCTTTTCCCCGCTTTTGTCGCGCGGATTAGGGCTTCTGCTTCTGCGTTAATCTGCGTGATCCGCGTGTCTTTTTGTCGCGCGGATTACGCGGATTTCCGCAGATAAGGGTTCTGTCGTCTGCGTCAATCTGCGTCATCTGCGCGACCTTATCCCGCGCGGATTACGCTGATTTGCGCAGATAAGGGTTTCTATCTTCTGCGTCAATCTGTGTGATCCGCGTATGTTTTTTGTCGCGCAGATTTCGCGGATTTCCGCAGATAAGGGCTCTGTGGTCTGCGTCAATCTGCGTCATCTGCGCGACCTTATCCCGCGCGAATGACGCTGATTTGCGCAGATAAAGGGTTTCTATCTTCTGCGTTAATCTGTGTGATCCGCGCGACCTTTCGCGGAAGGACGAATCGTTATCGGCGCGAGGGGTCGGGCAGGTTGTTGACCATACGCGTGATGCCGTGGGCGATGTCGGCGTCGCCGAAGTTGATGAGCAGGCCGAGCCGCTTGCCTGTCAGCCGCAGGTAGGTAAGCAGCTGCTTGGCGAATACGGGGCGCATCTCCGCGACAGACTTCAGTTCCACTATCACCTTGTCCTCCACGAGCAGGTCGAGGCGGAAGCCCACGTCGAAATGCTGGTTCTTGTAGTTCACGGGCACGTCGCGCTGGCGCTCCACGCGCAGTCCTGCCTGTCGCAACTCATAGGCCAGCGCCGCTTCGTAGACGCTTTCCAGCAGCCCTGCCCCCAGCGTGTTATACACTTCGAAGACGCAGCCCCGGATCTTGTAGGAAATCTCGTTCTCTGTCATGGCCGTCGTTTTCTCTCGCCGATTAATTCATCTTAATGCCTCTCGGATTTTTGTCGCGCTTCTTTTTGCTGCGCTTCTTTTTGCTGCGCTTCTTTTTGCTGCGCTTCTTTTTGTCGCGCAGATTTCGCAGATTTACGCAGATAAGTGTCCCTGCTTCTGCGTTAATCTGCGTCATCCGCGTGTGATCTTTGTCGCGCGGATTTCGCTGATAAACGCAGATAAGGGCTCTGTCGTCTGCTATAATCTGTGTGATCTGCGTGACCTTATTCTACGTAGATTGCGCTGATTTACGCAGAGAAGGCTATGGAACGTGCTTTGTGGCGGCCTGTGTGCTGAAAACGCCTCTTTATTCCGGGATGACGATTTTCCAGCCGTCGATGCCGCGCTTCTCGCTGGAGAAGTTGACGCCGACCTTGAAGAGGCGGCGCGGGTCGGCGGCGAAGGGGGCGGCGTAGCCCTTTTCGTCAATCTGACGCAGAGCCTCGTCGGGCGATTTGTCGAGCTTGAACTCGAAAATGTATATGTAGTCCTTCGTCTTGGCAACCATGTCGATGCGCCCGTCGGCGATGACGCGCTCCACCTCGACGTAGAAGCCCAGGAGCTTGGAGACGAGGTAGAAGGCGTTCTGGAAGTAGAGTTCCGCCTCGCCCGCCACGCGGTAGTCACCGCCCGCGAGGAGCGCCCGCATGCGCCGCATGAAGTCGTCGGGGCGTCCCGTCTCCAGCTCGCGCACGAAGTTCTCTATGTACATCGGGCCGTCGGCGCGGGTCGCCGCTGTGTACCACGGCAGCAGGAAGCGGGTGAACCCTTCCTCCACCTCCTCGTTTGGGTAGCCCAGCGTGTAGGTCTGGAAACGGGTGTCGTAGCCCTTGATAGTCAGGTAGCCGCTCTGGTAGATGACGGGGACGGGGTTGCGGTCCATGGAGTCGATGGAGTTGAGAAAGTCGGCGGAGACCTGCTGGCAAGTGAGGTCGGGCAGGCAGAAATGGTCGCTGCGGAGCAGCTCGGCCAGGAACGTCGGCGTACCCGTCTCGAACCAGTAGCTGCCGAACTTTACTTTTGCCAGTGTGTTGAGCAGGCTGAATGGGTTGTATACGCCGACGGACTCCTCGGTGAAGTGGTAGCCGTCGTACATCCTCTCCAGCCGTCGGCACGTCTCGTCGTACGTAAGGCGCGACCTTTCGGACAGCCTGCGAATCCCTTCCTCGAAGTACCGGTGCATCTCGGCCTCGGTGACGCCGCAGACGGTCTGGTAGGCGTCGTCCATGGAGATGTCCTGCAGGTTGTTGAGGTCAGAGAAGACGCTGACCTTGCCGAACTTGGTCACGCCCGTGAGGAAGGCGAAGCGGATGTAGCGGTCCTGCGTCTTGAGGACGGAGTAGAACTCCTTGAGGGTGCTGCGGAACTCGGCCTGCAATGCCTCGTCGCCGATAGCCTGGAGCATGGGCTTGTCGTACTCGTCCACGAGGATGACGACACGGCGGCCTGCCGTCTTCGCCGCTCGCTCTATGATGCCCTTGAAGCGTAGACCCGGCGTGGTCTCCGTGCGGAACGTGCCGTAGACGGCCTCCAAGTTCGATAGGAAGTCGTCGAGCACCCTGTCGAGGCTTTCTGGTGTATTGTATTTCCCCGTGTTGAGGTCGAGGTGCAGGACGGGGTGCACCGCCCACTCCTTCTCCAGCCCTTCTAGTGCGAGGCCTTGGAAGAGTTCGCGCTTGCCGAGGAAGTAGGCCTCGATGGTGGAGAGCAGGAGCGACTTTCCGAAGCGGCGGGGCCGGCTGAGGAAGTAGTAGCTGCCCTCGTCGGCAAGTTTGTAGACGAGCGCAGTCTTGTCCACGTAGGCGTAGCCGCCCGTGCGGATCTTCTCGAAGTCCTGTATTCCTATAGGGTATTTCATGATGAATGTGCAGACTGTTTTAAGGTCGGTTATGTTTTGGCGAAGACGTAGTCTAAGGCTTGGATGACGCCGCCGGCCATGATTTCCGGGGTGGCGTTGTGCCAGTAGTAATCGTAGGCGTTCTTTCCGAGCTGAAGGTATTTGTCCTTATGCTCGGCTACGTCGCAGATGATCTTTACCAGTTCGTCGTAGCAGTCGTAGAAGATGCCGTTCACGCCGTCCTCAATGTTTAGACGCTCGCCGCCGGTTATGGCGTCGCGATGTGTGACGAAAGGCACGCCGTAGCCCATGCTTTTCAGTACGGACAGGCCGGCCTGGCTGGGGGAGACACAGAGGAACGAACGCGCGAACAATTCGCGAAGGATGTGCTCGTCCGTGATTTTACCCAAGAGCTTAATACTCTCTCCCAAGTTTTTCTCGGCTACGAACCGTTTCAGGTTATTAAACTCTTCGCCATTGCCCACTATCTGCAAGAGGGGTATGTTAGGATTTCGCTCGTAGGCCTCGGCGTAAGCATTGACCAGTTCGTAGATGTTCTTTTGTTTGTAGAGCGTGCCGACGAAAAGGATGGAGTCTTTTGTCTTGTTCTCGGCTTCGGCAATGGGTAGTACTTCTACCGTGTTGTGCGCCACGAAATACTTGTTTTCGTCTATGCCGTAAGAACGATTGAAGTCGATAGCCTGCGGCATATAGACTATGCAGGCGTCGCATCGGTTGTTAACGGTGAAGAATACGCGGTCGGTAAAAGTCTTTTTTCTGTTTAAATCGTAACTTAGGGTGTAGGAGGCGCGAATGCCAATGTTCCAAGTTAGTAACTTGGGCTTGTGGGGAAGGAAAGGGAGTGAGCAGAAGCAGATATAATGCAGGTTCGAGATAAAGATTACGGCGTCGAATTGATTGCACGTTTTGTAGAAGGAAGGTGAAGCAAACCGCAGGGATTTTACTTTATGGGTTTTGAGGTACATTCGCCTAAAGGTAGTATCTTCTTTTATATCGTCTCTTTCGATAAAAGCAACCGTAAGGTCGTATGCTTTGTTTATCAGCTCGAAAATAGGAGCACGATATAGCGTAACAAAATTTGTCAACAGAAGCACTTTCTTCTTGTCTTTCATAATGGGAGGTTTTGTTGCTTGATGACTTTATTATAAATGTAGGAGTCGAAATAGTAGAGAATATAAGAGACAAACAAGGAGAGTACCAAGAAAACAAAGAGTGTTGTAACGGACTTGTTCAAAAGAGGAATAAACTTCATGTGAACTAAATATAGCTCGTATGAGATCTTACCTAAGAAAATGATAATAGAAGAAGCCTTAAACAGTGGCTTGAAAACAAGGAAGAAGATGGATAGTGAAAGCCCGATAGGCACTTTTATAAATAATTGAACGAGGTTGTAAATAGGCGTACCTCGAAATGAACGTATGGTGGAATCTTGTTTTAGGGCAAGCGCTGCGAGCCCGATAACCAAAAGGACGATAGCGAATGCAAGGTATGTGCCGCTACCCGTATTTAGTAGTTTGTGCTTATGAGTGGATATAAGTACGCCGATAGTAAAGGAAAAAGCTTGTTCTGCTTCTATCTCCCGTAACAGTAGGAAAGAGATTAAGGAGAAAAGGCATAGAGCCAATATTCTTCTTTTACGCAGAAGCCTCGAAAAAGTCCAAAAAACGATGTACTGTAAAAAAATAAAGGCAACGAACCAATAGCTTGGCTTGATAAGTAAAAGATCCAAAAAGAAATCTTTCAGGCTGGTGCTTCCGAAAGCCGTCAACGCAGCAATGGATATGACAATAAAATAGGGTAGCCATACCCTAAAGATTTTCTTTACCCAAAAACGAGATAACCCTTTCTTTTTATACGATTCGTTCAATCCATATCCCGAAAGAAAAAGGAAGATAGCAACACCTATACCGCCAAGGGGAGTGGCATACCGATAACCATAGGCCGCTACTATATGGCAGAAAACAATAAGTATGATGGAAACACCACGTAAGTAGGTAGTATGTTTTATGTCAAGAGAATCAGCATGCATCTCTTCTTAAGGATTTCATGTTAGTAAAGAAGAACATCAGATAGAGTATGAAAAAGCCATAAGAGAAGAATGCTGTAAACAAAGAGACATTAAGCATAGCCATTATGGGCGGGATGAAGATAAGGATACAAGCCCCTGTTTCGTATCTTTCCCCAATGCTATTAAGCAAGGATTTCAGGAATACGAAGATAAAAGAAACAATGACAATACCCACCGCTTTGTCTGCGGCATAGCCGTCTGTAAGTATAAAATTAGCGTTGGCATTCATGGCGTCATCAACAACGACTCTTCCGAGAGGACCTTCATAGGGATAATTGTGAAATAATGCATTAACAATTCCTATATGACCGTAGTGTGTGACCGGATGGGTTTCGAAGAACCTGAAATACATCGAAGAAAGCCAAGTAGAGACAGTCTGTGTTCTCATGATGAGAATAGCAGCTAAGCCAAAGACTGGTGAGCTTGGAGATGGGGCAAGCAGGAATAAGGCGTAGGAAAGAATAGACAGGATTATGATAAGCCCTGAGTGAAAATAGTATATGTACTTTTCCTTATTTATGAAGAGGAAATAAAGCCCACAGATTACTAAAGGCATGAAGAAAGTCATCTTTTGATGATCCATCATAAAAATAAGGAAGGATAACAAAATGGCTATTACGCTTTTTACTCTTTCCTTTCTGTACAAGGAATAGACGAGACATAATGGTATGAAAGCATTTTTTTCCCAACAAACCAAGTAGGCTACAAAGGTGCTGAAATTCTGTTCCGCTCGTGCTTCGTAAAGTTCTTTGCTGTCTTCAAGGAAGTTCACGAAGGACATTTGACCGCGCAATTCGTAGAGTAGGTAGAATGCAATTACTATCGTAATAACCTCGATAATGGAAAAGGATAATTTCGTAATTCTAATTTTAGGCGAAAAAGCTTTTTTAAGAAAACAAAGCTTGTCGGTCAGAAAGAAAAAAGACATGCATAGAAGCAACAACAAGGAATAAGAGATAGAAAAATCCCTTCCGAAGCCAGGTGTACACCATAAGGCTTCCTGCACGGGGATGTAGATAAAGATATAGGTGAACAGAGACATTACGGACGCGATAGTCTTTGCTCCGATATAAAAAATGAAAGGCAGACCGCAGATTGTAGCAAAATAAAAAGTCTTAGATGCAGTTAAGACGTTTGTCTCCCCGGTCATATACCCAAAATAATTTACGACATAGGCAAAGTAGATATAGTTATAGAATAAAGCATAGAGACAGCCAATGATAAAGAGCCCAATTTTACTCTTTGAGTTAAATAGGAAATGAGAAAGTAAGGCGACTGGATTCATTTTGCCGGAAGCTGTTTGTGCTGAACATAATAGATACAAGCAAGTAAAGTCAAATAGATAAAGTAACCCCCAACATTAATAAGAGATAACATTAGTGCTGCATTATATCCGTTCCTTAGGATAAGGAAAGCGAGAAGTAAGAACAATATAAGAATATCCCGAATAACGCGAAGAGAAAAAAGTTGCCAGTTTCTTCCCTCGGAAATCAGATTAGATTGAAAGACGTTGGCCGGGCAGGAAAAGAGCGTAGAAAGAATGAGAATATTAAGCACAGACTGCATACCCACAAAACTCTTACCATAAAAAGAGACAATCAACCCGGAGAAAGCCAGAACAACCAAGAAAGGAATAAGCGCACATGTGAAATTAATGAGTAGCATCTTCTTTACCATACTATCGTGCTCTTCTCTCTTACTGGAAAGCGAGGAAAGGTAGGAGAGTACAACATTAGAAAGCAATCCGGGAATGAACATGATAATTGCGTTCCATTGTGAGGCCGCAGTATATAAACCAACTTCGCCAAGGGATGCGTATTTTGTTAGGAGGAGCATGGTTCCCCAGTGGCAAATAGTATAAGACAATTCCTGCAAGGCAACGGGAAACGAGAAAACGAGAAGTTCGCGCGTAAAGTTCTTTTGTTGTGAGACTTTGTTATGATGTAAGTAAGTATGGATGGAAACGAAGTTTAGAATTACCAGCGATAATTGAGAGATGAAGAGAGCCAACAGAGAACCGCTGACACTATAAAAATAGGTGAGCGGCACACAGAACAGGAGCATAATAGTGCCTGAAAGGATGTTGTTGATGCCAAGAGATTTGAATCGTTTATATCCCGCGATGATGCCGGAAGAAGTTGTTGATAAAGCCCGGCAAACAAGGATAAGCCCTAAATACCTGAAAGCATTGGCCAGCTTGGGTTCATTGATGAAGTTAGCCAAAGGGTTAGCGAAGCAAAAAAGCAAGAGGCACATCACCAAGCTCGCGACGGCAGTGATATTCAAGCTTGAGATTGTGACGCTTCTTATATAAGCTGGGTTTTCTGCTGTATATTGGGCAATAAACTTGGTAGATGTGTACCCAAGGCCAAAGGTTGAAAAGCCAGCGACATAGAACATTGTGGTTTTGACCATACCATATTCCCCGTACAGGTCTTTCCCCAATAGCCTCGCTATGAGAATGCCGGCCAGCAACAAGAGCAAATTGCCTGTACCGTTCCCAAACACCGCCCAGAAGGAATCTTTGAAAAGGGTGCTGCGCTTCAACCTTGCGGTAATGGTCATTTTTGAGTGTAAAGAAAGGGTTAATCCAAAACGAGAATCAAGCTGCCGCTGTCAGAAGCCTCCAACGAAATTCCACTACTGACGATAGAAAATGAAGTAAAGGCATCGCTTTTCTCTAAGACAGAGAATGTTCTTCGTCTAAAATTCTCAGGCAAGTCAATAGTGCCGGTAAAGGCTTTTTTCGTATTAATAAAAAGAGCATCTTTTCCTTTGAAGATGCCAGTATAGGCAAAAATGTTGTCACTGTCTATAATAGGCGTATGAAAGAAGGTATAACCTCCCGACCATTCAAACGTTTTCCCTGCAATGCTATCTACATTTTGCATCAGATGATGATAGCACTTGCTTGAGCTACGGTTGAAGATCCAATTATTATCTTGTATCAGCTTGTGGTTTCCCATAGTCTCAGGATAGAGAAAAGCGGCTTGATAAGTCCCGTTGCTTTTATTGCATTCCAAGAAGCGGTTGAAATTCGGATATTGGCTTTTACTCCAGTTGCCGCTTGTTGAATTTGCTTCCGTCCATTCTATATGTTTTCCCATAGGAGTCATTACATACTCTTCGTTTACAAACATTGACTGCATGCCATAATACATTTTTACGCTATTCGTGGTAGTGTCAGAAAAAGTGTGAGAGACTGTCACTTCAATGGTATTCTTACGAATGGAATATTGAACTATTTCTTTAGCCAAAGGTATCGAGAGAGATGTCGCGTCTTCTTCTGTGGGAGGAACAGCAGGGTCAAAAAGGGTATTGACTACGTTAACTTGCAAACATTCGCAATAGGTCTTCTCACCAGCGTAAAGCAAATTCCCGTCTGCGTAGAAACTATACGCTTCATTTCTCGCCGTCAAATAAATAGGATGTTCGGAGCTCTTCTCGTCAGGATAATGATGGTTGCCTCCAGTCCACCACCCCCCCCCTATGCATGTTTATTGGCCCAATGTTGTCGCTTTCTGTAGAATTGATACGCATAATGCCCTGAAAATTCACAATGCCACCTGTGTCAGGATCTTTTCTGTTGACGTTACGATATCCTACTTGGTAAAAAGTGTAGAGTTTGTTGTTCATGCACTTTTTGAACCAATAAGTAATTTCTGTTGTGTCGTCAGCAAGATAGCTGGCATATAAGCTCTCACCATCGTCGTCCACTTCGACACAAAGCACATCAAGAAGGTTTGTAGCTGTGATTTTAGATGTTTCTTGTGGGGATAGTATATTGTTGGCAACAGCTGAAAGGTCTGTCACATTAATTATTCCATCTTGGTTTATGTCGGCTGCTTGGTAAAACAAATTTTTAGTGTTCTTAGGATACAAAATGTAATTGGCGATAGAAGTTAGGTCAGAAACATTAATTTCGCCATCTCCATTTGCATCACCTAAATAAAGAAGCTTTGTTGTCTCTTTTTTTACCTTTGATTCTTGAGCAAAACAAGGGAAACAAAGTAGTAGGGAAAAAACATAAGCGAAGTGATGAAGGCTAAGAACATGCTTCAGCTCTCGCCAAGGTTTTGTGATAGTCCAATGGGTAAAAAATGAGGTGGTGATAGTAACGATTGTAGCTGGGATTTTGATTATCATGATAAGGTTTCTAATGGTAGTTACGAAAACATGCGATTGGATAACATGGTCTTCAGCCCAAAGGGAAAGCTAAAGAAGATAAGAGGCGGCTCATAACTTTCTGAGTGCCTCAATCCATTTCCTGAAATGAGGGCATTGATCCAGTATCTTTTCGAGTCCGATGTACAGCGCGAGGCAGTTGCCATCAATGGCCATCTCGTATGACGGAAATGCCTGCGGAATGTGCTTGGAAGGTGCCGTCTTGGGCGAATTATTTAATTCTTCTGGGGTACCAAAATTTCTGACGGTCTTTCTTATCTGTCGCCGGGCGTGGTGGGTGAAAGTGAGCGGATTACGTCGTCCTTCAATCCCGTGGCCTCGGCGACCTGCTCTGCGGAAATCCCCATGGCGAGGAGGTTGCGGGCCACTTCTGCCTTTCCCTCTGCCTTTCCTTCTGCCTTTCCCTCAGTCCGCGCGGTTTCGATGGAATTGATGATGTCGCGGTAAGCGTTTTGGCTGTCGACGTATTCGCGATGCTCCTGCGGAGTGAAGAGGGCTATCTCCGCCTCCTTGAAGAGCTTGGTGAAGATTTTCTCGCGCAGGGCGGCGGGGCGCTTTCCCAGGCTGCCGATGTTCTTGAGGACATAGAGCCACTTGTCGTACATCGACGTGAGTTGGTCGGGCGTCTTGTTGAACTTGGCAATCTCAATGTAGATGAAGGTGAGCTTGTCGTAGAAGATGGCCTTGGTGTCGGTGTCGATGAGTTTTACCTCGTGGCGGAGACTTTCGCGGTCAAAGGCCGGGTCGTTGATGTCGAAGTTGAGCAGGGCGATGGTGTAGACGTGCTTGAGTTCGAAGTTCCAGTTCCCGCCCTTTTCGGCCTGCTCGCGGATGGGAAAGGTGGTGTAGTAGATGGAGCGGTCCTTGAAGTAGGCTTGGTAGGCGTTCTGCATCTCCACGATGAACTTCTCGCCCCGCTCGTTCTCGCAATAGACGTCGAAGATGGCCTTTCGCTCCGCGAAGACGTCTCCGCCGTGTTCGTTGTTGAGAAACCTGACATCGCGGACGACCTGCTCGCCGTGGAAGAGCGTGTTGAGGAAGCTGATGAGCAAGTCCTTGTTGGGCTGCGTGCCGAAGATGCGCTTGAAGCCAAAGTCGGTTAGGAGATTGATGTAGCGCTCCTCGGAGTGTCTCGTTTCTTTCATACTTGTTGGTAAGTTCGTTTGTTCAGTCCTTGGCCGGACTGTCGACGATGCGGGCGCAGGCGTGGCCGTCGCCTTAGATGTGGTACACCTTCGGGAAGTCCTTCGGTACGATGTTATGGCAGTCGAGGACGACTTTACCGCGTAGCTTTTCCAAGTTTTGGCGGATATGGCTGTGCTTTACCATGATGACGACGAGGTCTATGTCGTTGAGGAAGGCGTCGAAGTCGTGGTACTGGTTGTCGGTAATGTTGTGGCTGATAAGAGGGTCAAAGACCTTGAGGGGACGTGCGAGGTGGCGCTTCTGTGATTCAAGGAGCTGGAGCGTGGGGCTTTCGCGCACGTCGTCGACGTCCTCTTTATAGGTTAGGCCGTAGAGGCCGACGCGCCGGTTGTCCGTGATGCCATTTTCCTCCATTATTTCGCTGATGCGATTCAGCACGAAAGCGGGCTGGCTGTCGTTGGTCTTCATGCTCTCATCGATGACCTTGGCCAGCTGGGGGTAGTCGCCGACGAGGAACCACGGGTCTACGCTGATACAGTGGCCGCCGACGCCGGGGCCGGGGTTGAGGATGTTCACGCGCGGGTGCATATTACAGATGCGGATGATCTCGTAAACGTCCATGTTGTCGTGGCGGCAGATGCGAGCCAATTCGTTGGCGAAGGCGATGTTCACGGCGCGGAAGGTGTTTTCCACTACTTTGGTCATTTCGGCGGTGCGGATGTCAGTGACGACAATCTCGCCTTGGCAGAAGGAGGCGTAGTATTGCTTCACTTTTTCGCCCACTTCGCGGCTGTCGGCGCCAATGGTGCGATTGTTGTGGAGCAGCTCGTAAACCATGTTGCCGGGGATGATGCGCTCGGGGGCGTGAACGAGGTGTATGTCTTCGCCTATCTTGAAGCCGTCGGCCTCTATCTCGGGGCGTACGAACTTGTCGATAGTGCCCGGACTGATGGTGCTCTCGATGACAACGGTGCAGCCTTTGGGAGCTACGCGCAGAACGTCCTTGACGGCCTCTATGACGTAACGGGGGTCAACCTTCTTTGAGAACTTGTCGTAGGGTGTGGGGACGGAGATGATGTAAGTGTCCGTCCGCTGGTATTCCGTGGTGAACTTGATGCCGCTCTTGAGGGCTGCGGCGAAGAGCTCGTCGAGCCCTTCCTCCTTGAACGTTGTGTGTCCGGCGTTGAGCGTTGCAACGAGTTCTTTGTTGTAGTCCGTGCCGATGACCTCCACGCCGTGGGAGGCCATCATGAGTGCTGTGGGGAGGCCGATGTAGCCTAAGCCGATGACGTTAATCATATAGTGTAAGTGTTTTTATTCTGTCGTTACGAAACTGCTCTGCTTCCTCATGGGGTTTGCTGCCTGTACCACAATTCGTAGATGGGATCTACGAATGTCCAGCGGCCGGCGGCGTCCTTCTCTATGATGTCTTTGTCTTGGAGTATGCGCTTGTTGCGGGCGATGGTGTTCGGGTTTCCCAGTGCGTATTTTGCCTTTGTCTCTTCTGCGGAAAGACGCGTCTCCCCGTTGCAGACGGCATGCAGCATCTCGCGCTGGCTGGGCGTGAGGTTGTCGGTGTCGTTTTGGAACATGGGCATGTTGATGTTGAGAAGCTGTCTCAGGGCATAGTCAAGGGTGGCTGTGTCAGCCTCCACGTCTGTGGCGCTCCATACAAAGTAGCACAATTGCTGCAAGTACCACGAGTGACATTTCACTACGTCGCAGATTTCTCCTGCCAATTCTTGGCTGATACGTTTCCCCGTCCGTTGAAACGCTGAGACGATGAAAGGCAACCAGTCTGCTTTCTTTATCTTCTGCATAAAGATGACTTGCCCGAAGCGGTAAAAAGGACTGGAGGAATTGTTGAAGATGCCAAGCATCATATGTCGCTTGCTGCCGTAGAGACAATAGTTTGCGTGTGTGTGCTGCTGCCATGTGGCGCGCATCTTTCCCTCCATATCCTTATAGTTTGGCAACAAGGCAAGCTGCTGAAACTCGTCAATGCACACGATGATATGTAGCCCTTTCTCTTCGGCTAAGCGCTCGGGAAGTTGGAGAATGGCCAGCTTATCCTGTTCCTGCGGAACGTATCTGAGGTCAAAGGCAAGGAAGTCTGTAACTTGGTCATTGACTACGATGCGTGGGACGACGCCGGAAAGAAATTTTTTTGCGTCGGCAACCCAGCGCTCTCTGCGTGTAGAAGCGCAGGCGATGACACGGCTGGCGAACACACGATAGAACTCGGCTTCGGAGGCTATGCTGAATGCGTCGATGAAGCAAACTCTTACTTTGGAGTCGGCGGCCTGCATCTCCTCCATCGTCTTCTTCACAAGCGACGATTTCCCCCATCGGCGCGGCGAGATGAGCATGACGTTGATGTGGGACGCAAGTAAGGTTTTCAGTAAGGCGCGGTCTTCCACGCGGTCAATGAAGTTGTCGCGTGTGGCAAGCGTTCCAAACTGAAAAGGAGACTGCTGCTTTTCCTTGGTCATGAGGTGAAGAGGTTAAAAAGTTACCTTTATGTAACTTACAGATACGTAACTTTTCCTACTTATTCCTTGGCCAGTCTGTCGACGATGCGGGCGCAGGCGTGGCCGTCGCCGTAGGGGTTGACGGCTTGGCTCATTTCTTTATAGGCCTCCGGGTCGGTGAGGAGGCGGCTGACCTCGGAGACAATCTTGTCGTAGTCCGTCCCGACAAGGCGGACGGTGCCTGCGGTGACGGCTTCGGGGCGTTCCGTCGTGTCGCGCATGACGAGGACGGGTTTCCCCAGGCCGGGGGCTTCTTCTTGTATGCCGCCGCTGTCGGTCAGGACGAGGAGGCTCTTCTCCATGAGGTAAACGAAGCTGAGGTATTCCAACGGTTCGATGAAGAACATATTGCCCAGGCCGGAGAGGTCGTTGCCAAACACCTCGTGGATGGGACGCCGCACGTTGGGGTTCAGGTGCATGGGGTACACGAAGTCCACGTCGGGGAATTTGCCGTTTAGCGTCTGGATGGCGCGGCAGATGTTGAGGAAGCCGTCGCCGAAGTTCTCGCGACGATGGCCGGTGATAAGGACAAGCTTGCGGCTGCCGTCGAGGCGTCGGGTGTCATAGCCCGCTTCCCGCAATTGGACTTCCAACTTGTCTGCCAGGGTGGTGTCGCCCTTTATCTTGCCGACCACCCAGTGGAGCGCATCGATGACGGTGTTTCCCGTGACGGTGATGTGCTCGGCGGGCACGTTCTCCTTGAGTAGGTTCTCGCGCGAGAGGGGCGTCGGTGCGAAGTCGTAGGTGGCGATGCGCCCCGTCAGCTGGCGGTTCATCTCTTCCGGCCAGGGGCTGTAGATGTTGTGCGTGCGCAGCCCGGCCTCCACGTGCCCGACGGGTATTTGTTGGTAGAAGGCGGCCAGTGCCGTGGCTGTGCTGGTCGTCGTGTCGCCGTGGACGAGGACGACGTCGGGCTTCACTTCCTTGAGGATGTCGCGCATGCCCAGCAGGACGCGGCACGTTACGTCATACAGGTCCTGCCCTTGCTTCATGATGTTCAGGTCGTAGTCGGGCAGGATATTGAAGATGTGTAGCACTTGGTCGAGCATCTCCCGGTGCTGACCCGTGACGCAGACTATCGTCTTGAAGTCGTTCGGGTGCTTCTGGAACTCTTTCACGAGGGGCGCCATCTTGATGGCTTCAGGGCGTGTGCCGAAGACGAGCAGGATTGTTTTCATCGTTTTTCCGGGGGTATTTCTTGCGTTGCTCCTTCGTCATGCCTTGCCGTTGTCGGCGGCATCTTTCCGCCCGCCTTCGTACTCTTTTTCCAAGTCTTCGAAGTAGCTGATGCAGCCGCGGCGGTGCATGATGTGGGTTATGGTGATGTGCATGGCGGTCCAGAGGAGCAGGTCGGCTATGATGATGAGCGTGAGGCTGACGCTGAGCAGGAAGAGGACGTAGTTCAGCGCGGCGTAGGCGGCGGCGGTGGCTAAGATGATGGTCATGGCCTGGCGGTGGCTGAAGCCGAGGGCGAGGAGCTTGTGGTGGATGTGTGTCTTGTCGGGGTGGAAGGGCCCGTGGTGGTGGCGTATGCGGCCGAGCATGACGCGCAGGGCGTCGAGGCAGGGCACGATGAGCAGGCTGAAGGCCGTGAGCAGGGGTGGCGGCAGGCAGCCCCCGGCGGGGGCGTCAACTTGGCAGAGGCGCACGGCGAGGATGCCCAGGATGAGGCCCAGTGTCTGGCTGCCGCAGTCGCCCATGAAGATCTTGCGTTTCCGCTCTTGGCGGCCAAAGACGTTGAAGAAGAAGAAGGGGAAGATGGCGCCCAGCGTGGCGAAGGCGAGCGTGGCGTAGGCCACCACGCCGTAGGCCGCGAAGCTCAGGCCGAAGAAAAGCAGGGCGAACATGGCTAAGCCGCAGCACAGCCCGTCGATGCCGTCGATCAGGTTTTGCGCGTTCAGGATGAACGTGATGAGCACCCACGTGAAGGGGATGCCTACCCACAGCGACACCTCGCCGATGCCGAAGAGACCGGCAAAGTTCGTCAGGCAGACGCCGGAGCTGATGACGATGGCGGAGCAGACAAATTGACAGATGAACTTCAGCTTATAGTTTACGCCCACGAGGTCGTCGGCCAAGCCTTCTACGTAGATGAAGAAGAGGGCGGCCAGGCAGACCAGCAGCTCGTACGTGTCGGCCGTCAGCAAGCGGTGGTCTTCGTGCAGGGATACCAGCGCCAGCGCCCCTAACATGACGGTGGCCACGGTGGGCGCAAAGGCCATGCCGCCTAAGCGTGGCACGGCGATGCGGTGCACCTTACGCCCGTCGATGTAGTCGAATACGTGGTGCTTATAGGCAATGTGCAGTATGACACGCAGCAGCACGTAGGACATAGTCGTAGCCGCTAAGAAGACAAGAGCCTCGTTGGTTACCATGTAGTTCAGGTTATTCTTTGTACTGTTTCATGAAATCCGCCGCACTCCCTGCGGGGTTCTTTCAGTGGGGGCTACAAATCTTTAGCTCCCCGACGCCGGGCAACGCGTTGGAGTATAGCACGTTGCGTAAGGTCAGCTTTCTCCCGCCGCATTCGGCGGCAAAGGAGCGTGCTTCGGCGAAACGCGAAGACCTATCTGCCAACCTTGCGTTTCACCAAGGGCAAAGATACGATTATCTTACAAGTTGATAAAGATTGCGTTCTCTGCTTTTACATTTTTTAACGGGGGGGGGTATTTTTGCTATGTCAAGATGTTTTTTAGACATAGCAAAAGGGGTCTTTCTCGCGGTTAAAGCGGGTGGGCGTGGCGTCCTTTCGGAGTCGTGTCTGCGCTTCTCGGCCTTATCCCGTTTTGTCGCAGTGCTTAGTTGCCCGTATGCTCTCCGCCGTGCGTCGTGGCATGGTCGTCGGTTGGGGCTACGGCGTCGTCGTCGGTAGCTTCGTCGGTGGTTTCGTTGTCGTTTTGGGCAGGAGCAGCCTTGTGGCGAGCCGTGTCGTCCGGGGCTTCATACGTCGGCGTTGCGGTGTTCACGATGCCGGCGTCGTTGTTGGGGTGTTCGTCTATGGTCATCGTGTCGGCAAAGCTGATGCTGTCCGTCGGCGCGGGCGTGGCGTCGTGCCCGTGGCAGGCGGTGAGCAACAGCGTGGCCAGCATGGCCGGGGCGAGGGGGCGAAGCTGTGGCGTATGCATGGCAGTGTGTGGGCTTCTCAGCGTGTGGAGTCGGCTGCGGCAGGCGCGGCGGTTTCCCGGGCTGCTTGGGTTTGGGCGTTGCGCACGGCTTGTTGCGCGTTGCGTATGGCCTTGTCGGTCTCGGCCTGTTGCTTCTTGCCTTCGCTTTCCAGCTTGTCTTTCAGGGCTTGAGCTTCGGCGTTTTGCTTGTCGGCCTGTTCCTTTACGCGTAAGGCGGCGTCGCGCAGGCGTTGCTGGCGGGCGGTGTCGGCTTGAGCACTGTCGGTGGCTGTCGGTGTGGCGGCGTCGATGCCGGGCGTGGTGTCGTAGGGCGATGTCGTGTCGCCCGGTGCGTCGGTGATGTTGACGGGTTCTGCCGGCTGTTTGGCTCCGTTGGAGCAGGCCGTGGTGGCTGCGGACAGCAGTAGCAGGGCGGCGGCGAGGGTCAGGGGGGTACGCATGGTGTGTCTGGTTTTAGCTTTTTATGGCGTAGTGTTGCGCCGGTGTTTCCAGCGTTTGTGGCTCCACAGGTAGAATTGTGGCTGGCGCCGTATGATGTTTTCTAACTCGCGCATGTAGGCCTCCGTCAGTTCGTAGTCGGGGTAGGCCTGCACGTTGCCGGTCATGGGGCGCAGGTGGCAGTGGTAGTGGCCTCGGCTGACGCGCCGCACATCGGCAAAGAAGATGGCGGCGCCGACCTTCTTCGCTATGCGTTCCGTGCCGGTATATACGGGCGTGTCCTGCCCCAAGAACGTCACCCAGTCGTGGATGTTCACGCGGCGCGGGCGTTGGTCGGAAATGAAGCCTATCACGGTCTTCGTGCCCTCGCGCTTCAGCGTCAAGATGCGCCGTAAGGCGTCGTTCTTGGCTATGTTCTCGGCGCCGAAGCGCGTGCGTAGCTTCATGAACACCTTGTCGAACGCCGCGCTGTTCAGCGGGCGATAGAGCTGGGCGCAGTGCGTGTCCGGGCTGAACCACAGCGGCATGCTGCTGATCCACTCCCAGTTACAGTAGTGCCCCAAATAGATAAACACAAAGTCGTGATCCGTCAGCGCGGCCTCCAGCTCCGCCGCACCCTCGAAAGTCATGCGGCGGCGCATCTGCCGGGCGCTCATCGTCAGCAGCTTGCACGTCTCCACGATGTAGTCGCAGAAGAAGTGGTAAAAGCCCCGCACGATGGCGCGTTGCTCCTTCGCCGTCTTCTCCGGGAACGAATGCGCTATGTTCCGTTTGACCACGCCGCGCCGGTAGCCCACGATGTAGTAGAGCACGGGGTAGAGCAGGTCGGACAGGACGTAGTGCACGCCCATGGGCAGAAGCGAAGAGAGGTGGAAAAAGACCCAAACGGTGTATGTCCACAACCGGTTCATGCGGCAAAATTAACATCTTTTCAGCGAAACGCCGTATTTGTTCTGCGTTTTTCGCTCCATACTCACGCTGTAACTCACCGACTGCGTGACGCCGTAACGGGGACGCTCTTTTGTCGTGGGTGTAGCTTTAGCCCATGAGAAGAGACGCCTCTCTACTTCGTTCTCCGTGTTTTTCGGCATTGAAGCGCTGAAGACCTTCGGCACGTTGTTGTTAAATAAGTTTAATTCGCGGTTTCATCGGGAAAAAGCATAGTTTGGCAATATTAATTTGAGTATCTTTGCGCCATACAAGCCCAAAGGCAGATGAAGTATAACGAGCTGGAAAGAATTCTTAGGCGCAACGGCTGCTTCGATACGGGGCGGCAAGTCGGCGGCCATCCTTTGTGGCACAGTCGCAACACGGATCGCGACTTTCAAATGAGCAACCACGGTGGCGAGGAAGTAGCAAAAGGTACACTTAACAAGATATTGAAGGCGGCCGGGCTGAAATAACCACGACCTGCAAATCCCAGGGAAAGGGCAACAAATACGTAGAACAATGAGAAAAGTGAATGCAGTCATTGAGCGTGCCGGTGACGGCACTTATAGCATTTATAGTGACGCTGACGACCTGTCTTACTTGATTACAGGAACGGGCAAGTCTGTGGAAGAAGCCAAGAAGGTGTTCGAAGCCGGTTATGAAGACATGAAGCGCTATTATGCAGAGGAGGGGAAGCCCTTTACCGAGGTGCAGATGGTTTATGTGTACGACATGGCGTCGTTCTTGGCCTATTATAGTAAGGTGTTCTCCTTGGCCGGTCTGTCACGCCTGACGGGAATCAATCAGGGGCAGCTCTCCCACTACCTCACGGGACGCACGCGGCCCTCGGCGCGTACGAAGGCTAAGATGCAGGCCGCTATCCACGCCTTTGCGCACGACTTGGCTACCGCGCAGTTTGCCTGACTCCGCGTAGGTGATTCACCCTGTCAGCTCCCAAACTGCGCTGACATCTCGACAAGACACGACAAAAGTCGCCTGCTGATCGGCCGGCGGCTTTTTTCGATTGCTTTGCTCCGTAAGGCGGCGGCAGCATATCAAGTAGCGCCCCTACTGTCGCCGAGCCGATGCCCCCTGCCGCATTGTCAGGGGCAAAAAAAGAGCGTCCCGGCTCCGTTGCGTAGAGTCGGAACGCCAAGGTGGTGCAGCGCCTCAGATATCCAGCTGCAGGCCGCCCATGAAGGTGGCGCGGGGCATGGGGTAGCCCGCCAGCGTCTCGTATTTCTGGGCCAGCAGGTTCTCGCCGCGTACCCACAGGCGCAGGTTCTTCAGCACGCGGTAGGAGACGGTGGCGTTCAGCAGTACGAAGTTCTCCTTCGAGGGGTGCTCACCGACGGCCTTAAAGAGTCCGCTCACGAGTTGCAAGCCCGCGTCGGCCGTCCATCGCCCACCGCGGAAGTCGGCACCCAAGAAACCCTTATACTCCGGCGCTGAGAGCACGTGGTGCTCCATGTGCAGCACGCTGTGGTTCGTCGTGACGCCCCAGTGGTCGTCGATGCGCCAGGAGGCCTCCAGCTCCGCGCCCCAGTTCTCTATTTCGCCCGTGTTCACGTTTCTGCGCGCCACGGTCTGGATGAGGTTGTCGCCCTTTATGTAGAAGAGCGTGGCGCCGTAGGTGAGGCGGCCGTCGAGCAGGCGGTGAGTCCAGGCCAGTTCATAGTTCATGATGCGTTCCGGCTCGAGGTCTTCGTTCGAAGGCGGATAGAGGTAGAGCTCCCGCATGGTGGGGTTGCGGAATCCCTTGGAGACGCTGGCTTTCAGCTCGCCCGTGCGGATGGGGCGCACAACGATGCCGCCCTGCGGCACCCACTCCGTGCCCGTCACGCTGTGGTGATCCAGGCGCACACCGGCGTCCAGCGTCAGCCACGTGGCGATGTCCTGCCGGAAGTCCACGTAGGCCGCCACCTCGTTGCGGTGGCTGTGGCCGCTTTGCTTGTTTGCCGTTTGCAGGCGTTCGCCCGTCTCCTTCGAGGTGTAATAGGCACGGCCGTAGATGTGCTGGTAGTCGATGCCCGCCGTCACCCTGTTGCCGCGGAAGAAGCTTGCGCTTTGATACCACGAGACGCCGAGCAGGTTGTCGCGCGAGCGGAAGTAGCGATCTGTGGGCTGCGTGGCGTCGGAGCTGCCGTCGTCAATCTTATGTCGCCCGAAGTTGCTGAAGAAGCTCAGTGCGCCGTTCGTGCGTCGGTAGTGATTCTCCAGCGCCGCGCTGACCACGCCGCGCGTAATCCACTGTCGCGCCCCATATACCGGCGACGACGTGCTGCCCGGGTACGACGAGTTGAAGTGCGTCAGATCCACGTCGGCGTAGGCGTTCCAGTGGGCGTTAAAGTCGTAGCCCAGCTTGGCATATCCGCCGTATTGCTCGAAACCCATGTGCGGCCGGTGGTTGTCCGTGCGTTCGTACTGTCCGGCTATGGTGGAGCTGAACTTGCCCGCCCGCACTTGGTTCTCGGCTTCGGCTTGGAACGTGCCGTAGCTGCCCGCGCCGAGGTTTACGGACGTCCGGACGCCGTCCTGCCGCATGCCGCGCGTGACGATGTTCATCACGCCGCCCATGGCGTTCGAGCCATACAGCACGGAGGCCGGACCGCGCAGCACCTCGACGCGCTCGGCCATCAGCGTCTGGTAGCTGTCGCTGATGGGGTGCCCATATACGCCGTTATACTGCGGATGTCCGTCGATGAGGATCAGCATCTGTCCGCTGCCGCCCGAGAGGCCGCGCAGGTTGATGCCGCCCGCCGCGCCCGTCGATACGCCGTAGCCCATGACGCTGCGGCTCGTCACCATGAGGCCCGGCACCTGCTGCATGACGGTGGGCAAGACGGAGGGTTGAAAGTCGGCTTCCAGCTTGTCGCGCCCCACGACGCTCACCGTGTAGGGCAGATGGCGGATGTCCGTCGGCGTGCGCGTGCCGGTGACGACGGCCTCGCCAACGGCCACGCCCGACGTGTCGGCCGCTAAGGGCGCCGCTGACTGCTGCGCTGCGGCAAGGGCCGGTGCGGCAAGGAAAATGAGGGTGGGTAAGTAGTGTTTCATTGTGAATAGGTTAAGTTTCTTGAAACGTAAGTTTACGCTGCAAAAATACGCGTTCCTTTCTGCCGCTTCTTTAACCCAATTACGGTTTCGCTTATACGTTTTTATGTTTTCCCGCCCCCGTCCCGCCCCGCGCGGAGTAAGATCACGCGGATCACTCAAATTACCGCAGACGGCTGAGCCCTTTATCTGCGTAAATCAGCGCAATCAGCGCGGTATAAGGTCTCGCGGATGACGCAGATTACCGCAGACGTCAGAACCCTTTATCTGCGTAAATCAGCGCAATCCGCGCGAGAAAAAGACACGCGGATAACGCGGATTAACGCAGAAGACAAGACCCTTATCAGCGTAAATTTGCGTATTCCGTCGCAAACCGACGAAACCGCAAAATAACGCGAAATTCTGCGATCGTACTCCCGGAATTTCGCGAAATTTTGTGGTTTCGTAGCGCGGTGTTTCCCGCTTAACTTTAAAGACGCCCCACTTGGCGCTGTCCGCCTCCCGTTTAGGGCGTGGCAGCTCCGGGTAGCGCGTCGAGGGCTTGACGCAGCTGGCTGACGAAGGCGGCGGACGTCTCGCTGCGGGCGTACTCGTCGATGCCGGGACGCCCCATGCCGACGCCGGGGCGTCGGTAGCGCATGGCGCTCTGCTGTGACGAGCGGGCCGAGGCGTGCAGCTCGACGGCGCCCGTATTATATATAATGTGTGCGGCGTTCTGTGGCGTCACGCCGCAGCCCGGCATGATGCTGATGCGCCCCGCCGCCTGCGCTACGAGGCGCTTTAGCAGGGGAACGCCCTGTTCCGCCGTGGCCGCCTGGCCGGAGGTGAGTATGTGTTGGTACTTCAGGTCGATGAGGGCCTCCAAGGCCTCGGCGGGGTCGCGGGCGAGGTCGAAAGCGCGGTGGAAGGTCAGGGCGCGACCCTCTGCCGCCACCGCAAAGAGCCGACAGGCCGCGCGGTTCACGTCGCCCTCGGCCGTCAGTGCGCCCACCACGATGCCGTCTGCCCCGAGGCGCACGGCCCGAACGATGTCTTCCAGCATGACGCGCTGCTCCTCGGCGCTATATAGGAAGTCGCCGCCGCGCGGGCGCACCAGCACGTGGACAAAGCGTTTCCTGCCGTCGGCCGAAGCCGCCTGAGCCAGATGCACGGCGTAGTTGATGAACCCACCCGAGGGCGTCAATCCGCCCTCCTCAAGGCCTGCGCATAGCTCCACGCGGTCTGCTCCGCCGGCAAAGGCGGCTTCCACGCTCAGCGGCGTGGCCGCACAAATCTCTAACGTATTCATGCTGCTGTAATGTGTTGATTAGGTTGCAAAGATGGTTATTATTTGAAGAGAAAAGGCAGTCTTAGGGCGTTTTCTCTACGAATTTTTGCGCTTTCTCGGTCGGGCGGAGGGACGCAACGGAGCAACCCGCGTGTGGGGGCTTCATACGGATTTATAAGGTTTCATGCGGTAACGATAGGTCGTGCCCGGGCTAACAGCTCCGGCGGACAGGGGCGGCCGCGCTTTAGGGGCGGTTTAAGGAGAAAGACCGAAAATAATCTTTAACTTTGCCGGAAATATCAGGCCGTGCCTCCCGGCGCGTTGTGGGGCTTCCGCCCACCGCCGCGCCCGGCTCTTTTGCTTATGAAAACCCTTCAAGACCTCACGGTGCGTGCCGTGGAACATCCGCAACCCCGGTATGCCCTGCTCCGCCTGACGTCCGACCGCCCGCTCCCCGCGTGCCGGCCGGGACAGTTCGTCGAGGTGCGCGTGGACGGTTCGCCCGAGACTTTCCTGCGCCGCCCCATCAGCATAAACTTCTACGACGCTGCGCAAAACGAGCTGTGGCTTTTGGTGCATGCCGTCGGCCCTGGTACGCAGGCGCTCTGTCGCCTCGCTGCCGGCGATGTGCTCAACTGCCTCTTCCCCTTGGGCAACGGTTTCCGCCTGCCGCAGCCGCCTGCTCCCGGACTACCGGCGCCGCGCCACTTGCTCGTTGGCGGCGGCGTCGGCACGGCGCCCCTGTTGTTCCTCGGCGCCGCGCTGCAAGGCGTAGGCGTTGACGTCACCTTCCTGCTCGGCGGTCGCTCGGCAGCCGACATCCTGCAGCGCGACCACTTCGAACGCCTCGGGCGTCTCTGCGTCACGACGGAGGACGGCAGCCTCGGGACGCAGGGCTTCGTCACGAACCACGCCGTGCTCTCCGAAGCGTTCGACGCCGTAGCCACCTGCGGACCCCTGCCCATGATGAAAGCCGTGGCTCATGCTGTCGCGGCGCGCGGCATACCCTGCGAGGCGTCGCTGGAGAACCTGATGGCCTGCGGACTGGGTGCCTGCCTCTGCTGCGTAGAAAAGACGCGGCAGGGCAACCTCCGCGTTTGCCAGGACGGCCCCGTCTTCGATACGCGCCAACTCCTCTGGTGATGCCGCCCCCGTGTTTTCATCCTTTTCCCCGGTTTAATTTCATAGCTCCATGACCTCAAAACCCCGTGCCGCCTTGGCCGTGCGCCTCGGCGCCTTGCAACTCAAGAACCCCGTGATGGCCGCCAGCGGCACCTTTGGCTACGGCGTAGAGTTCGCTGACCTGGTGGACCTGAACCGACTGGGCGGCATCATCGTCAAAGGCACCACGTTGCAGCCCCGAGAAGGAAATCCCTATCCCCGCATGGCCGAGACGGCAAGCGGCATGCTCAACTGCGTAGGCCTGCAAAACAAGGGCGTGGACCACTTCTGCCACGAGATATATCCCACGCTCACGGCTTACCGGACGGCTTTTCTCGTCAACGTCAGCGGTTCATCGCCGGAGGACTACGCCGAGTGTGCCCGCCGCATCGGGCAGCTGGACGGTATTCCCGGCATCGAGCTGAACATTTCGTGCCCCAACGTGAAGGATGGCGGCATGGCCTTCGGCACGTCGGCGCGGGCGGCGGCCGGCGTGGTACGCGCCGTGCGCCGGGCATACCCCAAGACGCTCATCGTGAAGCTGTCGCCCAACGTGACGGACATCGCCGAGATAGCGCGCGCCGTGGAGGCCGAGGGTGCCGACGCCGTATCGCTCATCAATACGCTGATGGGCATGAGCATCGACATCGAACGGCGTCGCCCGCGCCTCTCCATCGGTACGGGCGGCCTGAGCGGACCCGCCGTGAAGCCCGTCGCCGTGCGCATGGTGTGGCAGGTGGCGCGCGCCGTCCGTATTCCCGTCGTGGGGCTTGGCGGCATTTGCTCGGCCGAGGATGCCCTGGAGTTCCTCTTGGCCGGTGCTACGGCCGTCGAAGTGGGCACGGCAAACTTCCTTGACCCCACGGCCTGCCTGCGCATCATCGACGGCTTGCAGGTTTGGCTCGACCGCCACGGCGTGGCCGACGTGCGCGACATCGTGGGCGCTGCGCAGGGGTGACGACCCGGTGCCCGGCAAGGACGGCCACGGGTTGCAGCGCCCCTTCAGGGCGCCAATTTTATGGCTCGAAAGCGTTCCCGGGGTTTTAACCCCGGGCTATGTTGCACCGCCCTTACAGGGCGGCGTTTTACCGCCCGTCATTAGCCGAACGAAAAGACATTCGCTCTTTCCTTCGTTCGGTGTTAGTGTCGGTTATTGCAAAAGGAGCGCCCTGGAATCAGGTCATCCCCGCCCTTTGTGCGGCAATAGGATAGGTTGTTGCAAAAGGAGCGCCTTGAAATCGGGTTAGCCCCGCCCTTTGTGCGGCAATAGGATAGGTTATTGCAAAAGGAGCGCCCTGAAATCGGGTCATCCCCGCTCTTTGTGCGGCAATAGGATAGGTTATTGCAAAAGGAGCGCCCTGGAATCAGGTTATCCCCGCCTTTTGTGTGGCAATAGGATAGGTTATTGCAAAAGGAGCGCCCTGAAATCGAGTCATCCCCGCCCTTTGTGCGGCAATAGGATAGGTTGTTGCAAATGGAGCGCCCTGAAGGGGCGCTGCAAGATAGCCCGGGGTTTTAACCCCGGGGAACTGCTGTGCCTCCTCTATTTGGCGCCCTGAAGGGGCGCTGCAATGTCGGCCGGCAGCTCGGACTTATCAGCTCATAGGTCGGACGTGTCAGCTCATAGCTCGGACTTATCAGCCGGCAGGTCGGACGTGTCGTCCGGCACCTCGGATGTATCGGGCGGTGGGGCGAAGGCGTTCAAACACAGGGTGTTTGCGGTGTTTTTAGGATAGTCTCGGAAAGGTGGCCGGGGCAATGTGTCGGTTTTTAACTTAAGATTAAAACAAAACGTCAGCGGAAGGTGATTTCCGCTGACGTTTTTTTCGAACCGTTTTGTCGGCTTGTCGGACTTTGCAGACGTCTCGTCCGTCGCCGGTCTTGCCGCGTGGTCAGACGCGGAGGGCGCGCATGGCGTTAAGCACGGCGAGCACCATGACGCCGACGTCGGCGAAGACGGCGGCTCCCATACCGGCGAGGCCGAGTCCGGCGAGGATGAGCACGAGCACCTTCACGCCAATGGCGAAGACGGCATTCTCTCGCGCGATGGCCATCGTGTGGCGCGCGGCGCGCATGGCGAGGGCGAGCTTTGAGGGCTTATCGTCCATGATGACGACGTCGGCGGCCTCCATGGCGGCGTCGGCACCGAGGCCTCCCATGGCCACGCCGACGTCAGCGCGCGCCAGGACGGGCGCATCGTTGATGCCGTCGCCCACGAAGGCCAAGGCGCCGCGCTCCTCGGTCATGAGGCGCTCCACGTGGGCCACCTTGTCCGCCGGGAGCAGACCGGCGTGCCACTCGTCGAGGGCAGTGGCCTGTGCCACGGACTCCGCCACGTCGGGCTGGTCGCCCGTGAGCATCACGGTGCGCCGCACGCCGAGCGCCTTGAGGGCGCTGATGGCTTCCGCGGCGTCGGGCTTCAGCCGGTCGGCAATGACGATGTGCCCCTCGTAGGCGCCGTCCACGGCAACGTGGACGATGGTGCCCACCTTCGTGCAGGGTTGCCACCGTGCGCCGACGGCCTGCATCAGCTTCTCGTTGCCCACGCAAACCTCGTGGCCGTTGACGCGGGCGCAGACGCCCTGACCCGCCACCTCGCGAACGTCCGCCACGGTGCAGTCGTCGTGCTCCCGGGGGTAGGCCTGGCGCAGGGCCATGGCTATGGGGTGCGTGGAGAAACGCTCCACGTGGGCCGCCAGATGGAGCAGGCGGTCGGAGGCTTCGCGGCAGTGGTCGCCGTGGACGGCTTCAACCTGGAACGTGCCGCGCGTGAGCGTCCCCGTCTTGTCGAAGACGACGGTCTGCGTGCGTGCAAGCGTCTCCATGTAGTTACCGCCCTTCACCAAGATGCCCCGTCGCGACGTGCCGCCTATGCCGGCGAAGAACGTCAGGGGGA
This sequence comes from uncultured Prevotellamassilia sp., assembly GCA_964641085.1. Lineage (GTDB taxonomy): Bacteria > Bacteroidota > Bacteroidia > Bacteroidales > Bacteroidaceae > Alloprevotella. Next base: position 112,135 of record CAZXJS010000005.1, read on the forward strand.
TGCTGATGACCAGGGCGCAGGGGCAGCTGACGACGAGGAACGTCAGGGCGCGGTAGAGCCACGTGGCGAAGGCTTCGCCGTAGGTCGGAGCGAAGAGGGGCGGCACGAAGGCCAGCAGGACGGCCAGGCCGACCACGATGGGCGTATAGACCCGCGCGAAGCGCCGCACGAAGCTCTCGCTGTGCGACTTGCTCGTCGAGGCGTGCTCCACGAGCTGAAGAATCTTCGAGGCGGTGCTCTCGCCAAAAGGCTTCGTGACGCGTATGCGCAAGACGCCGCTCAGGTTGACGCACCCGCTGTTGACGGCATCGCCCACCGTGCAGCTGCGCGGCACGCTCTCGCCCGTCAGGGCCACCGTGTCGAGGCTGGAGGTGCCCTCTACGACGGTGCCGTCGAGGGGTATGCGCTCGCCGGGCTGCACGAGGGTGACCTCGCCGGGCTGCACCGTCTCGGGCGATACGGTGGCCACTTCGCCGTCTCGCTCCACATGGGCGCGGTCGGGGCGCAGGTTCATCAGCTCGCCGATGCTGCGGCGGCTGCGGCCCTCGGCATAGTCCTCAAAAAGCTCGCCCACTTGGAAAAACAGCATGACGAAGATGGCTTCCGGGAACTGCGCCTCCGCCCCGGGCAGGAAGCCGATGACCAAGGCGCCCAGCGTGGCGATGGACATAAGCAGATCCTCGTTGAACGGGTCGCCCCCGCGGATGCCTTCCCAGGCTTCGGCCAGAACGTCGTAGCCCACGAGGAGGTAAGGCACGAGATAGATGAGGAGCAACTGCCACTGAGGCAGGTCTGCCGTGCGTTCCACGGCGTAGGCGACGCCCAGAAGCCCGGCGGCCAGCAGGATGCGAATGAGTTTGGTACGCATAATATAATAAGGTGTTTGTCGGGCGGTGGGGCGCAGGGGTCTCGGCCGTGCCGGCGTTTGTTTTCGGATGCAAAGGTAGGGCAGGTGGCTTGCAACCGGGTTGCAAAATGCAGCGCCGTGTTGCCGGGCGCCGACGCGGAAAGAAGGAGCGGCGTGTGGGCATGCCGCGGAAATGTGTTACCTTTGCTGGTGATGAAATGTTTCCTGAAGATTTTTTTCTGCTCCCTGTTCGTCAGCGCGTGGTATGGCTGCGGCGGCGCGTCGGGCGGCGGCGAACGTGCCGGCGACTCGGCTCACGTCGACACCGCACTGCGGAGCGACTTGGCGCGCTTCGTGGTGCGTGAGCGGGGCGGCGACTCGCTGGCCTTGTGCGTCTATGACCTCACGGCGGACACGCTGCTCTACGGCTACCGCGACACGCTCGCCGTGCCGACGGCGTCGTGCCTGAAACTGCTCACAGGGCTCACCGCGCTGCGCGTGCTGGGCGCGGACTACGCTTTCCGCACGACGCTGGAGGAGGTAGGCACGCGGCGGGGCGATACGCTCATCGGCACGCTCGTCGTGCGCGGCGACTACGACCCGCTGTTGGCCGACAGCGACGTGGCGCGCGTGGCTAACCGGCTCGCGGAGAACGGGCTGCGCGTCGTGCGCGGCACGGTGTGCTTGGCGTTCCCCGACGAGGAGGGACTGACGTACGAGGCGCACTGGATACCCGGCGACATACAACACAGTCGCGTGGGGCTGAACGATCTGCCGCGAGGGCGGCGCGAGCGGCGCATCGTGGGCGCGCTGCAAGCCGGCGGCCTGCGCCTCCCGGCGGTGCGCACCGCGTGGGAACCCCGGGCGCAGAAGGGACGGGTCGTAGGCGAGGTGCGCCACACGCTGCACCAGGTGCTCTTCCACATCTGGAACCACAGTTCCAACATCCGCGCCGAGGCCTTACTGCGCACCCTGGCGGCGGCTGAGGGTGAGGGAAAACCGTTGCGCGAGGGCGGGCTGCGCATCCTGCGGCGCGAGCTGGCCTACGAGATGGGGCAGGACACGAGCCGCGTGACGCTGCACGACGGCTGCGGCCTATGCCCCGAGAACCGCCTCTCGGCGCGGCAGCTGTGCGCCTTGCTGCGTTTCGGCTGGCAACACCGGAGCCTGCGCCGCGAGCTGCTGGCTCACCTCCCCGTGTCCGGACTGCGCGGCACGCTGGTGAAGCAAATGGGGCAGAGCGCGGCGCGCGGCCGCGTCATGGGCAAGACGGGGACGCTGACGCGCCAGGGCGGCGTGAAGTCGCGCGCGGGCTACTGCCGCGGGCGCGACGGCCACATGCTGGCCTACGCCATAGTCTGCGCGCCGTGGCCGGGAGCCGACGCCCTGCGCTGCCATGACCGCCTCTGCGAGCTCCTCGTAGGCGGAAAAGGCGGAAAGTGACGGGCGCCGCGCTTTTGGCCGCACACCGTATTTTTTTAATACGAGAAAAACTTTTTGCTGATACTTTTGCGTAACTTCGCTGCGGATGAATCTCACTATCAATCAAACATATCAACGAATGAAAAGAATCTTTACCTTCCTCATCCTCCTCTGCGCTGCAGTAGGGGCCGGGGCGCAAGTGCTGCCGGAATTCTCGACGGCCGACGACCCCATCTACTACTACATACAGTTCCAGAACGGGGGTGCATGTGTGGCAGACCAGGGTAGCGGCGCGAACCTGCAGACGGCCACCAAGGCAAACGTGGACGCCCAGAAGTGGGCCTTCATCGGCACAAAGAACAGCTTCCGGCTTCTCTGCAAGACGGGACGCTACATGAACTTCAGCAACTCGTACTTCACCGCCTCCGCCACGGGCACGACGCTGAAGATGGTGGCTACGACGAACTCCAGCTACAGCGGCTCTTGGGAGCTGCAACGCACCTCCTCCTCCGGCGTCAGCATGAACCAGTGGGGCGGCGCCGGCACAGGCAAGAACCTGGGCGAATGGTCTGCCGGAGACAGCGGAAACCCCGTGCAGTTCGTTGCGGCGCAGGCCATCTACCCCAAGTTCTCAACGGACGAGGACGAGACGTACTACTTCCTGCAGTTTGCCCGCTCAGGCAACTACCTTGCCGACCAGGGCGTAGGCGCCAACGTGCTGACCGCCACGGCTGACGACGCCGACACGCAGAAGTGGAAATTCGTAGGCGACAAAGACGCCCTGCAACTCGTTGATAAGGCCGGACACTACGCCGTAATCACCGGGACGGGCAACTCAGCCCGCATGCAGACCAGCGAGGAAGAACCCGCGAACACCTTCTCCCTCGTAGAATCAACCAACACAAGCTACTCCGGCTTTGAGCTCCACTACAACGGCACCACGGCCGACCACGCCAACGTCAACCAGTGGGGAGACATCAAGGTGGGGCAGGAGATAGGCCTCTGGAGCGCCGGAGACCAGAACAACGTCTTTACCTACATCAAAGAGTCGGACATGCAGTATGCCGACTACAAGGTGAGCGGCTCCACAACCTACGTGCCCGACAACAAGCTGACCCTATGGTACACGCAGCCCGCTACGCTGACCGGCGTAGGGAACATCTGGATGGAATACTCCCTGCCCATAGGCAACGGACAGCTCGGCGCCAGCCTCTTCGGCGGCGTGTTCAAAGACCAGGTGCAGTTCAACGAAAAGACGCTTTGGAAAGGCCGCAACACGGACAACTCCGCCAGCTACGGCGGCTACCAAAACTTCGGCTCGCTCTATGCTGAAAACATCGCCGACGGCTTCAACTTCGGCGAGAGCGGCAGGATAACCGACTACGTCCGCACCCTGAACCTGGCAGAAGGCATCGGCACGGTAAGCTTCACCGGCCCCGACAGCGTAAAGTACGAGCGCACCTACCTCGTAAGCAACCCCGACAACGTCATTGCCGTGCACTACACCGCCGGCGAGGCCGGGAAAATCAACCTCAAGTTCACGCTCGACGCCGGTAGCGGCGTAGAGACGACCTACGACGGACAGGACGCCACCTTCTCCGGGAAGTTCGAGACCATCAGTTATGCCGCACGTATGCGCATCGTCCCGACAGGCGGCACCCTAACTTCCGACGAGGACGGCATTACCGTGAAGGACGCCGACGAAGTCCTCGCCCTGCTCACCGGCGCTACAGACTTCGACGCCTACAGCGCAACCTACGTCAGCAATACCAGCCAAGTGCCCACAAACGTAGAGACTACCATCGCCGACGCAGAGAACAAGGGATGGGACGACATCCTGAGCGACCACCAGGCTGACTTCAAGAGCTACTTCGACCGCGTCAACTTCGAACTCGACGGCACGGAGAACACCCTGCCCACCAACCAGCTCGTTGACCTCTATAAGAACGGCGCAACACAGGCGCAGAAGGCCGAGCTCGAGCAGCTCTACTTCGCCTACGGACGTTACCTCGAGATATGCTCCAGCCGCGGCGTCGACCTGCCCAGCAACCTGCAGGGCATTTGGAACGACAAAAACAACGCTCCCTGGAACTCGGACATACACGCCAACATCAACGTGCAGATGAACTACTGGCCCGCCGAGCCTACCAACCTCAGCGAGATGCACCTGCCCTTCCTGAACTACACGACGAACATGGCCATGAACCACACCGAGTGGCAGGGCTATGCCAAAGCCTCCGGACAGACTGTCGGCTGGACATTCTACACCGAGAACAACATCTTCGGCGGCGTGGGCTCCTTCATGCACAACTACGTCATAGGTAACGCCTGGAACGTCTCACACCTCTGGCAGCACTACCGCTATACGCTCGACAAGGACTTCCTTAAAGGCGCCTTCCCCACTATGTGGAGCTGCTGCGAATACTGGATAGAGCGCATGGTGAAGGCTACCGACGGAACGTACGAATGCCCGAACGAATACTCCCCCGAGCAAGGACCTACGGAGAACGCTACGGCACACTCCCAGCAGCTTGTCGTGGAACTCTTCGAGAATACCATGGCAGCAGCCAAGGTCCTCGGCGACGATGCCGGACTTACCGACGAGCAGCTCGCCACCCTGCAAGACTACATAGACAATAGCGACCGCGGCCTCGCCATCGAGACTTACACAGGTAAGTGGGGCAGCCCCTGCAACGGCATCTACACCGGCGACAGCATACTGCGCGAATGGAAATATACGGACTACACGGCCGGTGAGAACGGCCACCGCCACCAGAGCCACCTGATGTGCCTCTATCCCTTCGCACAAGTGAAGGCCGGCACGCCCGAGTTCCGCGCCGCAGTAAACTCCCTGAAGCTGCGCAGCGACAACAGCACGGGCTGGTCCATGGGATGGCGCATCAACCTTTGGGCACGCGCCCTCGACGGCGACCACGCCTACACCATCCTCGGCAACGCGCTCAAGCACGCTACGAGCTACGGCACCAACCAAGCCGCCGGCGGTATCTACTACAACCTCTACGACAGTCACGCGCCTTTCCAAATTGACGGTAACTTCGGCGCCTGCGCCGGCATCGCCGAGATGCTCATGCAGAGCTGCACCGACACCATAAACATCCTGCCCGCGCTGCCCTCCGTATGGACGAAGGGAAGCATCACAGGCCTCAAGGCGGTCGGCAACTTCGAGGTATCGATCTCTTGGACGGACGGAAAAGCCAAGCTCATCGACATAAAGAATCTGGGCGGCCAGCCCCTCGTCGTGAAGAGCGGTGACTTGAACGAAAACTCGCAGTACTTCGTCAACGGCACGGCAATAAACGTTACTGCCGCCGACGGCGTCGTGGCTATACCTTGTGCGCAGGGTGACGCCGTTACCATCAGCGTGGACGGCAGTGAGCTGCCCTCCGCTATCGGCAACGTGCTCCTTCAGGCCACGCCCGCAGTAGCCGTCAACGGCCGCACCGTGACGCTTACAGGCGAAGGCATCAGCGGCGCTCGCGTTTACGACCTGCAGGGACGCCAGCTGCTGCGCACCGGCAAGCGCACGTTCACCGTTCCCCGCCGCGCGGGCAACACCGTCGTGCTCCGCGTCGATGGTGAGCAAGGACAGAAGAGCTACAAGGTGGGCTTCTGACCTGACCGGTGCATACTAAACAGCGGCGGGATGCCACGAGGCTTTAATCCTCGGCATCCCGCCGCTTCCTTTATGCCCTTGCCGCTTGGTAGGTGCGCCCTTTCGCCTGGTAGGTGCGTCCTTTCAGAGGAAAGGTCTGTTCTTTCGCTTGATAGCTGCGTCCTTTCAAGGGATAGGTCAGCCCTTGTAGATTGATAGGTCAGCCCTTTCGCTTGATAACTGCGCTAAGCGGTAGCGCAGCTCACTTGAACGTGGCGATGTTGTGCATCTTGTGGGTGAAATAGACCAGTCCGTCGCCGCTTGTCGCTTCCACCAGCTTCACAAAGGCCGGCCAATTGAAGCCCCACGGGTCGTCGCGCCGTGCCGGGGCAATGTCGCCGTGGCGCAGGAGGTACTTGATGGGGTGCCGCTGCCGTATGCCGGCCACCAGCGCCGTCAGCGCCTCGTATTGTGCCCGTGTGGGACCGTTGTGTTTCGTGCTCATCACTTCTATGCCTATGCTGGTGGTGTTCAGGTTCGTGCGCTGCGTGCCCGGTAGTTGGCTCTTGCCCGCTTGCCAGGCGACGTCCTTCTCTTCCACCATCTTATAGACCGTTCCGTCGCGGCTAATCAAGTAGTGCGTCGCCACGTCGTAGTGGCGGAACTGGCCAATGACGCCTTGCGTGTTGAAAGTATCTTTTGCGGCGTGGTAGCTGGAGTGTATGACGATGATGTCCACCTTTCGCCCCGGCGCCATGGTTCGGTGGCCGTAGGTCGTCTGCCGAGTAATGTCTTTCATGCGCAGCTTGTAGGCTTGCAGCGAGTCCGCAAAGCCGTCGCTTACGAGGGCGCGAGCCTCTTCCGGCAGTTTCTCCGAGGCCTGCCGCGCGGTGTCGCCGGGTGCTGCCTGCGCGGTTGCCTTTGCCGGGGTTGCGCCGGGCTTCGGGTCGTTGCAGGCTGCCGTCAGTTGCGTCGTGGCAGAGAGCAGCAGCGCGGCGCAGAGAATGCGTGTGTTCATAGTAGTTATGTGTTAAAAAAAAGAGCCGGGGCGCCCGTTCAGCGTCCCGGCTTTATGGTTTTACATGAGGCTGAAGGCCACGGTGAAGCCCGCCATGATGATGCTCACCATGGACATGAGCTTGATAAGGATGTTCAAGCTGGGTCCTGAGGTGTCTTTGAAGGGGTCTCCCACGGTGTCGCCTACGATTGTAGCCTTGTGGGCGAAGGAGCCCTTACCGCCAAAGTTTCCTTCCTCCACGTTCTTCTTGGCGTTGTCCCAGGCGCCGCCCGCGTTGGCCATGAAGACGGCCAGCGTGAAGCCCGTGCACAGGCCGCCGACGAGGAGGCCGAGCACGCCGGCTACGCCAAGTACGAGCCCCGTCAGGATGGGGATGATGATGGCCAAGATGCTGGGCACTATCATTTCCTTCTGCGCCGCTTTCGTACTAATCTCTACGCAGGAGCCGTAGTCCGGCGTCGCCTTGCCTTCCAGGATGCCTTTTATCTCGCGGAACTGGCGGCGCACCTCTTCCACCATCTTTCCTGCGGCGCGTCCTACGGCGCCCATCGTGAGGCCGCAGAAGAGGAAGGCCGCCATGGCGCCGATGAAGGCGCCGACGAGGACGCGGGGGTTCATCAGGTTCACCTGGAAGTGGTTCATGAAGTCCGGTATGCTGGCTGCGGCGGCACTCACCTTACCCGCGAGGCCGTCTATCTGCTCACCGGCGCGCTCCATGGCTATCTTGACCTCTTCTATGTAGGAGGCCAGCAGAGCCAGGGCGGTCAGGGCGGCGCTTCCTATGGCGAAGCCCTTGCCCGTGGCGGCCGTGGTGTTGCCCAGGGCGTCGAGGGCGTCTGTGCGGTGGCGCACCTCCTCGCCCAGGTTGCTCATCTCGGCGTTGCCGCCGGCGTTGTCGGCTATGGGGCCATAGGCGTCCGTCGCCAGCGTGATACCCAGCGTGGAGAGCATCCCGACGGCGGCGATACCGATGCCGTATAGCCCCTTAGAAATCGGCTCTGCTTCCATTGCAAGGTTGAAGCCGTTGGCGCAGAGATAGGAGAGCATGATGGCCGCGCCGATGGTCAGCACGGGGATGCACGTAGAGATCATGCCCGTCCCGATGCCTTTGATGATGACCGTGGCGGAGCCCGTCAGGCCTGCGCGCGATATTTCCTGCGTCGGTTTGTAGGAGTGGCTGGTGTAGTACTCCGTGGCTTGCCCGATGATGACGCCGGCCGCCAAGCCGCTGATGACGCTGAACGAGAGGCCGAGCCAGTTTTCCAGCCCCAAGGCCCAGAGAATGACGAACGTGGCGACGGCAATGAGCACGGCGCTGACGTTGGTGCCGAGGCTTAGGCTGTGCAGCAGCTCGCGCATGCCGGCGCCCTCCTTTGTGCGGACGAGGAATATGCCCAAGATGCTGAGGAAGATGCCTACGGCGGCTATTACCATCGGCGCGATGACGGCGCGCAGCTGCATGCTGCCGGCCGCTGTGGCGAAGGCCGTGGCACCCAGCGCCGCCGTGGAGAGGATGGAGCCGCAGTAGCTCTCGTAGAGGTCGGCGCCCATGCCGGCCACGTCGCCCACGTTGTCGCCC
>CAZXJS010000006.1:0-106008 GCA_964641085.1 uncultured Prevotellamassilia sp.
CCGCGACCCCCAGCTTGGAAGGCTAGTGCTCTATCAACTGAGCTATTTCCGCATTGGTTTTTGGCTTCCGGCCGTTGTGGGCAAAGATGGATTCGAACCACCGAAGGCGTAAGCCAGCAGATTTACAGTCTGCCCCATTTGGCCACTCTGGTATTTGCCCTTGTCCCCCGAGTACACCCGTCTTCGCTACGCTACAACAGGGTAAGCCCACGAAACGGGTGCAAAGTTAGGCATTATATTTTATCCGCAAAAAGTTTTTCGCAGATTTTTTCTGTCCTTCTCGTTGCTTTACCGCCTGAGGCAATTCGGCAGGACTATATATATAATAGGATATATAATAGGTGTACACCTGTGTTGAGCGCGTAGCCCCGAGCGGGGGCTCGGCGGCGCTACCCGGCAAGCTTGTCCGGGTGAGTGTCGCCGAGCCGTCTGCACTCACTTCCCGCGGAGCTTGTCCTTCTGCTTCTCAAGCTGTCGGCGCAGGCTGTCTACACACAGATCTACGCCCTCCTCGAACGTGTCGCAAGTCTTCTCGGCGTGCAGATCGGCGCCGGGCAGGTACACGTGGACGGCGGTCTCCTTATTGTTCGCCGTCTCCGGTTTTACCACTTTCAGCGACACCTCTACCTTAGAGATGTTCTCGTTGTTCTTCTCAAGTTTTGCCAGCTTCTTCTGGATGAAATCCTGAAGTTTCTCGTTTGCGTTGAAATGGATAGCTTGAATTTTCAGTTCCATAAGGACCTCCTTTTTATATAGTGTATTATGCCCTCGGATGGGCGTGTTCGTATTCTTTTTTAAGCTCGGCAAAGGTGGTGTGCGTATAGACTTCCGTCGTAGCCAAGCTCTCGTGACCCAAGATTTCCTTCACAGCCTCCAGGTCGGCGCCGTTGTTAAGCATCACGGTGGCGAAGGTATGGCGCAACACGTGCGGGCTACGCTTCTTTTGCATCGTCACCATCGAGAGATACTTCTTCACCGTGCGCTGCACGTATGCCCGCCCTATGCGACCGCCCCGGTCGTCCACGAAGAAGGGCGTCGGCTGCACTCCGAAGCGTGCCGCACGCGCTGCGAGGTAGTGCTGAATAGCCTCTTCCAGCTCCAGCCCGAAAGGCACTATCCGCTGCTTATTGCGCTTTCCCGTCACCCGTAGCTCGGCGGAGCTTAGATCCACATCGGGCGTATTCAGCCCCACCAGTTCGGCCAGGCGGATGCCCGTGCAGTAGAACGTCAGCAGGATGAGCCGGTCGCGCACGCCGCAAAAACCGGTGCCGAAGTCCACGTCGCGAAAGAGGTGCTCCATCTCACGCTGCCGCACGAAGGCGGGCAGAGGTTTGTCGGCCTTTGGACTCTTCACGACGTGGACGGGGTCATTCTCCACCCGGCCAGTCCGCAGCAGGTAGCGATAAAACGACCGCAACGCACTAAGCTTCAGCTGCGCGGAGCGGGGTGCCAAGCCGCCACGCATCAGACTGACCGTCCAGTTGCGAACCACGTCACCGTCCACCGTCTGCCACGTCAGCTCCTCGTCCAAGACATGAAACCACGCCTCGAAAGCGCGCAGCGCCGTGCCGTAGCTCTCCAACGTCCGCGGGCTGTAGCCCCGCTCCGCCGACAGGTAGCGCAGGAAGTCACTCGTCCAGTCCGGCTTGCCTTTTGCTTCCACCTTCATAGGGCGAAAATAGACTTTTCCCGTGGCAGTTGCAAATCTTTAAAGCCGTTTTTCGCTTTACTAAGTTTTTTTAAGCCCCTCCGCAGGCGCTCCGCCTCGCCACGTATGACGGCCAACGGCCGTAGTGCCCGCAGGCATACTCCCGCAGGAACTCAGATCTCCGCGCCGCGCTTTTACGGAGCCTTTTCTTTGCCCCATCATGGCACACCCGGCACGTGCTGCGCCGTAGCTCGGACTTATCAGCTGACAGGTCGGACTTATCAGCTGACAGGTCGGACTTATCAGCTGACAGGTCGGACGTGTCAGCCGGCAGGTCGGACTTATCCGTACCCTCGCCCAACCTATTGATTCACAACACCGAAAAGCGAAACAACATCACAGAAGTAAAAACCGGAAAATGCAAAGTGACACGCCGCAAGCCGCTTTTCCCGCAAAATGTCAGTAGTGTAGCGCTTCTCCTGACGTCCTGCCGCTATCTTTTCCGGCTTGACAAAGGGGCTTATTCTAAGAAAAAAGGTATTTTTGCCACGTAGCGCGCCGACAAACCGCACGCCCTCACTCATGAAACGTATCTCCACCCTGCTATTCCTGCTTTGTGCATCGCTGACGGCCGTCGCCGTGCAGCCGCTCCGCATCTTTGTACCCTTCCACCAACCGGACGGCACCGTAGTCCGCGCCTGCCCGCGCGGAGAAGGCCACGTCGCTTTCTATCTGACCGAGGACGGCGTCGTCACGCAGAAGGACGCCAACGGCAACCTGTGCTATGCGCTCCTAACGGACAGCGCCGTAGTCGCCTCCGGCGTCTTGGCACACGAGGCCGGCGAGCGCACTGCGAACGAGCGCACCTTCCTCGCGCAGCATGCCGTTCTACCCGGCCAGGCCTTAGAGGCAGACTTCCAAAACCAAGCACGCCGACGTGCTCCACGCCGCGCCTACTACGCCAATGCCGACGACGGACTCGGCGTCTTAGGGAAAAGCGCCCTCGGACCCGTGCCTACCATTGGCAGCCCCGTCATACCCGTCATCATGGTCTCCTTCTCCGACCTCGCCCTGCAGGAAACCACCACGCCGGAACTTCTTAACAAAATATACAACGAAGAAGGCTATTGCTACGACAAATACAGCGTCGGCTCCGTGCGCGACTATTTCACGGCAATGAGCCACGGTGCCTTCACACCCCGCTTCGACGTCATCGGACCCGTCACCCTCAGTAATACCTATGCCTACTACGGTGCCAACACGTCCTCCTACTCCACAGGAAACTACCTCGCCGTGGCCCAAGACGCCATCAACGCCGCCATAGACCAGCTCGGCACGGACTTCTCTCAGTATGTAGCCGACGACGGCTACGTACCCCTCGTAGCCATCTATTACGCCGGATATGGCGAAAACGAGGTAGGCAGCCTCTTGGACAACGGTACGGACTACCTCTGGCCTTGTGAGATAGAATACCACCGCACCATTGGCGGCGTAAAGTTCAAGTCGCAGTTCATAGGCAACGAGCTCTCGCCCGACTATACCTACGACAGCTCCACGAAGACCTACACCGTCACCGGAAACCACCTGGGCGGCTTCGGCGTCTTCGTCCACGAGTTCAGCCATGCCCTCGGCATGCCCGACGTGTACAGCACAAACTCGTCCAACACGACGGAAGCCATGGGTTCCTGGGACGTGATGGACTACGGCTGCTACTGGCCCTTGCGCAACACGACGTCTGTCAGCAAGGCGCCCGTCGGATACACCGCCTACGAGCGCTCATTCTTCGGTTGGGAGGACATACCCACTCTTTCAACCGAGGCCGACACGCTCACCGTGCTGCGTCCCTTCGGCTCCACCCTCGGAGCCAACGCCGCACGCCTCGTAAGCCCCGACGACGCCAAGGAATACTTCATTCTGGAGAACCGACAGCCGTCCACCTGGTTTCCGACCGAACAGAAGTCCGGCCTATTCGTCACCCACGTGGCTTATGACAAGTCGGCATGGAGCAGCAATCAGGTGAACTACTCCGCTTCGCTCATGCGCCTCACGTCCGTAGTGGCAGACAACGACAAGTCAGCCTACAACTTCACGGGCGACGTCTTTGGCAGCAACGCTGCGGCGGGTGTTGCCTCGCTTACGACGACGACCTCCCCCGCCCTGACCTACTTCACGGGCTCGGCGGAAAGCCAAGGGCTCTACGACATCACCATAGTGCGCGACTCGCTCGTCGCGTTCAGCTTGGGGCGCGCCTTAGACTACGAGCAACTGGTCGGCGGAAACCTCGCGCCCTACTTCAAAGGCGGCATAGGCTGCCCCTTCGGCCTTGCCGCGACCGACACGGCGCAACTGGCAAGCAAGCTCTCGGCTGCGCAAGACGACCCGTCCATTGCGTCTTATCTTGACTTGCTTTGGGACATTGACCAAGCCAAGCTGCCACTCACGGCGGGCTACTACCGCCTGCACAACGCCGACGACGACACCTACCTCGCCAACGCCGCCACGACCACCTCGCCCGCAGCGGAGCCTGCCTCTATCTACTCCGTAGAGGCTGCCGACGAGGAGGCATGGGCAATGAGCGTAAACGGCCACAGCGTAGAGACTTCCGACGGCAAGGCCGACTATCCCGTCGATGCCGGGCGTGCACGCGCCGCCTTCGCCCTGCAATCCGTCGAGGGTGAGTACTTCCTGGAGCCTGCTGACACGCTACTCGTCGACCGCTTGGCCGCAAGCGACGGCAAGTCGTTCGCCACGCTCTACATGCCCTTTGCCTACACCCTGCCCGACGGGACAACGGCTTACACGGCGGCTTCACTCGTCGATGGGGGCATTGCGCTGTCCGCCCTGGCCGACACGATAGCCGCAGCAACGCCCGTAGTCATCATCAACAGCCGTGCCGACGAAGCCGTCAACCTCTCGCTGAACCACAAGTCGCTCCTGGCTGACGACGAAGACGCGGCGGACAATAACAAGGCCGTGACAAGCGGTTTCAGCTTCCTCGGAGCTTACGAAGAGACGGCGGTGGACGTAGAGACAACGTACTTCCTTACCGGCGGATCCGACGGCATCGGCTTCCGCCGCCACACGACCACGACTACCCTGCCCTACCGCGCTTACGTTCAGCTCGCCTCGGCCGACAAAGCGCCTGCCCTGGCCCTTATCATCGACGGACAAACCACAGGCATCCACCTGTCGCCGGCCACGTCCCAAACAACCTTCGCTGCGGCCTACGACCTGCAGGGGCGTCGCCTTCAGCAGCCCCGTCCCGGACAGCTATACATCCAAGGAGGCCGGGTGCGCCTCGCCGGACGGGTCGAGTGAGCCCAGCTCCACCACGCGCGAGCCGTCAGCCCGCTCCCATAAGTTTACGTGAACGGTGTCGTCCGGCAGCAAGTCGGACACCAGCTCCGGCCACTCCAACAGGCAGATGTGGCCGGAAAAGATATAATCGTCGAAGCCCAAGTCCTCGGCTTCTGCCACGCTGTTCAGACGGTAAAAGTCGAAGTGGTAAATCGGTCCGCGGGGGGTGGCATATTCGTTGACCAAGGCGAACGTGGGCGAGGTCACCTCGTCCGCAGAGCCCAGCGCGGCACACAGCGCCTTGATAAACGTAGTCTTCCCCGCTCCCATCTTGCCGTGGAAGGCGAACACCTTATCCTCACCCATCGCCGCAGCGAAGCGACGCGCCGCCTCGGGAAGCGCCGCCAAGTTTGGGATGTCAATGCGCAGCGGCCTCGCGCCCGCCGCTATGTCTGCTTTGTTGCTTTCCATATCTTGCTTATGCTTTCATGCACCTGATTTTCGTTTTAGTACCTCGTGGTTCGTCCCTTCCACAATCGCGAAAGTAGCGAAAAGCCGCCGAACGCCCGCCCGGACCATACACCTATAAAAAAGCATCGGCGACCAACGTGGCCACCGATGCCTCTTCTCCAGTCGGGGTGACTGGATTCGAACCAGCGACCCCACGCCCCCCAGACGCGTACTCTAACCGGGCTGAGCTACACCCCGAAGACTGGTGCAAAGCGGGAACTTGAAGGGGGATAACCCCGTTTTGCGGTTGCAAAAGTAGAACATATTTCCCACTTCGCCAAATTTTGCCTCTTTTTTTCGGGCTCCACAAAAAAACTTCAGGCAGTGCGACCGTCCTACGCCGTATTTACATACCTTTGCCTTATACCTGCGGCGGCGCCGCTGCCCTTTGTCCGGCGCGGTGTGCCGTCTTTCTAAACTTACCGGCCATGTCTGAAATCATAACGCTCAACAATGGGGGCATAACGGCCTCTTTCTCCACGCTCGGCGCAGAGACGCTGACCCTTACCGACGCCCGCTCGGGCCGCCAATACCTCTGGTGCGGCGACAAGCGCTGGTGGGGCGGCCACAGTCCCATCCTCTTTCCCGCCACGGGCGCCCTTTGGAACGGCACGGCGCACATCGGCGGCAGCCCCTTCCCCGTGCCCAAACACGGCTTTGCCCAACAGCGCGAGTGGAGCGTCGCAGCCCGCAGCACAACGGACGTGACGTTCCGCCTCGTGCCCCAAGCGGGCGACGAAGCCATTTTCCCCTACCCCTACGTGCTACTGGCTCATTACCGGCTCCAAGGCCGCCGTTTGCAAGCCCGCTTTAGCGTGGAGAACACGGGTAGCGACGTGATGTACTTCCAACTTGGCGGCCACCCGGGACTGGAGCTTCCGGAGTTTCTGGGCGAGGAGGCCGTGAACGGTTACTTGCAGCTGGCCACAAATCCGGGCTACGTCCTACGCGCCGGGGCGCAAGGATGCCTCATGTGCGGGCCGGACGGCACGCCGGCTCACTTCGCCGTGCCCACGTCCGACGGGCTCATTCCCCTCTCCGTCGCGACGTTTGCTGACGAGGCGCTAATCTTCAGCAAGCCCATTGGGGCGGCTACCCTCCTCGACAAGCACCGCCATGCCTTGGTGCGCGTGGAGAGCACGGCGCCCGCCTGGCTGTTCTGGTCGCAACAGGGCGTCCATTGTCCCTTCGTATGCTGCGAGCCGTGGTACGGACTGCCGGACCTCATCGGTTTCTCGGGCAACATCGCCGAGCGACCCTTCATTCAGCACGCCGCGCCGGGCGAGACGTGGGAGGGAGGCTACGCCGTAGAGTTGCTGTAAATCATTGTAAAGCTATTATAAATCATTATTGTACCTACGCAAGCGGGTCGCATGGGTTTATCAGTCCATGCGACCCGCTTTTTTTCTCTCAAGTCGTTCCCTCGTCTTCCGCCCTACTCCCGCTCGGCGCTTACGATGAAGGCGGGGTTGTGAAGGTCGGCTTTGTTATATTCCAGCGGCTTCAGGGTGTGTGCGTCAACCACCGTACCGCCTGCCGCTCGCACGATGGCGTCGCCTGCCGCCGTGTCCCACTCCATCGTAGGGGCGAAGCGCGGATACACGTCCGCCGTACCTTCCGCCACGCGGCACAGCTTCAAACTGCTCCCGGCACTAATCTGCCGCAGGTTGGGATGAGCGTCGCGCAGGTGGTCTATGAAGGCCTGCGTCTCGGCATTCAGGTGTGAGCGCGAGGAGACAACGACGTACTCATCGTCTTTACGCTCCACGGGCAGGCGTTGCGCGGCGCGCACCCAGTAGCGCTCATCCTTGGCCACAGTGGCGTCGCCCAGTTTGAAGGCGCCCAGGCCTGCCACGCCGTAATAGAGCGTTCGCGTCACGGGCAGATAAATGACTCCGCCCACGGGACGCCCATCCTCCACCCACGCTATGTTCACCGTGAACTCCCCGTTGCGCTTCAGAAACTCTTTCGTACCGTCCAGCGGGTCAACAATCCAGAGCGCACGCCACGTAGCGCGCTCCTCGGCCGAGACGTGCTGCCCCTCCTCGCTGAGGACGGGCCACGACGTGGGTTTCAGCGCTTCCATGATGGCCTCGTTGGCCGCCAGGTCGGCACGTGTCAGCGGCGAGTGGTCGGCCTTCTCCTGTACCTCCCACTCCGTCGTGGGCTGAGCGTACACCGCCATGATGGCCTCACCCGCAGCAAGGGCGGCGGGGATGGCGGCGCGCAATATGTCCGTCGGACTTTCCATAAAAACTACACGTTGGGGCAAGACCTTCCGCTTACCGTCGCGCAACACTTTCTTCGCTATTCGCAGACGTGCCGGAAGCCGTGCCGGATGATTTGTATGGGGCTAAAGTAAGCCAAAAACGGCGAAAGGGAAAGCGACAGCCTAAAAAATGCGGCGACGGCCGCCCCGTCCCTTCGTTGCGCCGCGGCACAGCACAAAAAAAGCCCCCTACGCTTAGGGGGCAAAAAATGAAACAGTTGACAAATATAATCGTAGCAGTCCGGCGCGAGGCCTCGCTGCCAAGATCCGGGGTGATAGTGCCGAGCTTCAGAAGCCGCCACCGGGGAAGCCGCCGCCGGGGCCGCCCATGGGGCCGCCCGGGAAGCCGCCGCCGCGCTGCTGTCCGCCACGCTGACCGCTGCGCTGCCCGCCACGGCCCGGCTGGGCAAAGATGCGCACCAGCTGCTTGGGCGTCAGCTTCTCGCGGAAGCGGGCGTAGTAGTCGCGCTTTACTTTAAGCTCCTTTTCCGTGCGGTCAAAGTTGGCCTGAATCATCTTCTCGGCCTGTTCGTCCGTCAGCTTCTTCAGCTCCTTCTCTTTGAGGTTCTCCGGGTTGGCGCTCTCGTCGTCCGCGTCGGCGTTCTTCTTCGCCTTCTCGGGCTTAGGCATATCCTTCATGGCCGCCTCGCGCACCTGCTGCAGCTCGGTCTGATATTCCACGTACAGGTTCGTGAACCACGTCGTCGTTGCGTCGTCCAGCTTCAGGTCTTTGGCCTGCTGCTGTGCTTGGCGCTCTATGCGCTCCTTGCGCTGCTGTGCGCGGTCGCCGTCGTCGGCACTCTGCGCCTGTGCCATTCCCGTGCCGAGCGTAGCCAGCATCAGGAGGGTCATCATCTTCTTCATCTTTGTTGGGGTTATGGGTTTGTATTGGGGTTTCGCAAGTCGGTGTTTCCGTTGCTTACAAGGGTAGGATACGGCGGCCGGCGGAAAGTTTAGCGCCGCCCGAGTTTTTAACGTTCTTTAGGCCGAGCGCCTGCCCCATACGACCCGCCGCGTCCCGAGTGCGGAGCGGCAAATCGCCCGTAAACACGCGCAGGCGGGAGCAGGTTATATACCGCTCCCTTCTAATCATCATAAAGTCTCTTCTATGTAATACTTGCGTACGACCGGCGCAAAAAAAGTCCGCCCGGCGGGCGGACAAGTCGGTGCTTAGGAGTGCGCCTTCAGCAGCGGGACGGCCTTCGCGGCATGGAACGACGAGCGAACAAGAGGGCCGCTCACCACGAGGCGGAAGCCGAGCGACAAAGCCTCACGCTTCATCTCGGCAAACTCCTTTGGTTCTACGTAGCGGCTCACGGGCAAGTGGCGCGCCGTAGGCTGCAAATACTGGCCTATGGTTAGCATGTCGCACCCCGTAGCGCGGATGTCACGAAGCAGGTCGCCGACTTCCTCTCGCGTCTCTCCGAGGCCCACCATGAAGCCTGTCTTGCAGGGGAAGCCTTCGGCGGCGACGTGGCGCAGGACAGCGAGGCTGCGCTCGTAGGTTGCCACGCTGCGCACGGCGGGCGTCAGGCGGCGCGTCGTCTCCATGTTGTGCCCTACGACGTCGGGGCGCTCCGCAAGTACGCGGTCCAGCAGATCGGTGCGCCCTTGGAAATCCGGAAGTAGCACCTCCAGCCGCGTATCGGGGCAGGCGGCGCGCACGGCACGCACCGTGGCGGCCCACAAGTCGGCACCCTGGTCGGGCAGGTCGTCGCGGTCCACGCTCGTCAGCACGGCGTATTGCAATTTCATCTCACGTATGGCCTCGGCCACGCGGTGCGGCTCCTCGGGGTCGGGTGGCAGGGGGCGCCCCGTCCGCGTGTTGCAGAAGCGGCAACGGCGCGTGCAGATGTCGCCGCCTATCATGAACGTGGCCGTCCCGGCGCGCCAGCACTCGGCGCGGTTTGGGCAGAGACCGCTCTCGCATATCGTGTGCAGGCCGCGACTGGCCACGGCGTGCGCCGTATGTCCCGAGGCACCGGTCGCCGCCAGGTTTATCTTGAGCCAGTCCGGTTTGGGCACGTGAGGCTCGCGTCCGAAGAGCAGGCGCAGGAAGCGGTGCGTATCCAGCCCGCGGATGACGCGTGCGGGGTCGGCGGCGGCCAGCGCAGCACGGATGCCGTCGCGCGTAAAGGGTGCACCGCGCAGCAGGTCGAGGAAGTCCTTGTCCACATCGCCCAGCACGAAGTAGTCGCCCAAGAGGTTGACGCCGCGTACCACGTTGTCCTTCAGTTCGACGTATGCCTCCACGTAGCCCACGCCCGGGACGTGCTGTTTCCGCACGAGGGTGTAGCGCGGGTTATGGCCGCGGATGAAGGCGTCCGAGGCGAGCGTTGCTTCCAGGCGGCTGATTTCGTCCAGGTCGGCCTCTGTGAGTTGCCGCGCGGCGTCGCCGCAGAACAGACGGCGCTCAAAGCTGACGAACTCCTCGAGGCTCATCTCCGTGTAGCCCGCAATGCCCGTCACGCGCTCTCTGACGCTTTGCACCCCCTTGCTAAGCACCTTCTCGGCGGGAGGCGTCAAGGCGCGGGTGAGGTGCTGCAAATCCGTACTAAAGAGCAGCGTGTTGTGAAGTACGCTCCGTCCGCCCGTTCGGTAGAAGGCGGCGCCCGCCACCTTGCGCCCGTCCACGAGGATGTCGTTCCTACCGGAGAGCGTGGCGGGGATGCCGGCTTTTATGAGGGAGTCCGCCACGGCCATCATGCAGCGGCGGAACGCGGCCTCGGCGTTGCCCTCGCGCACGACGAAGGAAAACTGCAAGCAGCCGCCGTCTGCATAGACACAGCCGCCGCCGCTGCGCCGACGCACGACGTGTATGCCCTCGCTTTGGCAGTAGGACTCGTCTATTTCGCCCTGCAAGAGCTGGTTACGTCCCAGCATGACGGTGGGAGGCACTTGCCAGATGAAGAAATAGTCGTCGTCCGGAAAACTACGTGCGACGTATTCTTCCACAGCGAAGTAGAAGGGCGTGAGGCGTTCGCCCGTGGCGGGCGGAAGCAAGATATATTTCATGAGTAGCCGTTGTTAAGACAAAGGTAACACGGCTTGCGGGATTATGGGGCGCCCGGCGCTTAACTTTAATCTTTTTTGGCAAGCGGCGCGGGGCTTTCGCCACTCGGTGCGGCGTTTTCGGCCTCCGCTGCGGGCGGCGCGGCGGAGGGAGCAAGGCTGAAGCGGAAGCACAGACCGCCGCCCGGCGCGTTCTCCACGCTGATGTGGCCGCGGTGAGCACGTACGGCGTTGCGCACAATGGAGAGGCCCAGCCCCGTGCCGCCGTCGCCGCGCGTTCGTCCTTCGCTGACGCGGTAGAAACGCTCGAAGAGGCGCGGCAGGTGCTTCGCGGGGACGCCCCGCCCGTTGTCGGCAAACTCGAAGTGGAGCGTACCGTCCGGCGCCGCGCTGCCCCGGATGCTGATGCGGCAGCCGCGGCCCGCGTAGCGAATGCTGTTCTCCATGAGGTTGCGGAAAATGGCGTACACTAAGGAGTAGTTGCCGCGGAAGGGGAGCGCCTGCGGCAACCGGTCGTCCACGCCCATCGCCGCGGCGTCCAGGTTGGGGCGCAGCTCGGCTATGAGGTCTGCTACGAGGGCGCTGACGTCCATTTCCTCGCGCGGAAGGAGCTCGGGCGCTTCTTCCGTCTTCGTGATGAGCGCCACGTCGCGTATCAGGTCCGTCAGGCGCTCCGTCTGCTGCTCTGCTTTTCGGAGGAAGTGCGTACGTTGCGCCTCGGGCAGTTCGGGATGCTCCAGCACGGTCTCCAAATAGCCGCGTATGCTGGCCACGGGCGTCCGCAGCTCGTGCGTAATGTTGTTGCTCATCTGTTGTTTGCGGGCGCGCTCCCGTTCCAGGTCGCGATTGGCGGCCTCCAGGCGTTGATAAGCCTTCATGATGGCGCGGCCAATGCCGCCCAGCTCCGAGGAGGGGAAACGTATGTGGTCATAATCTACCAGCCCGCGCTCCGCAGAACGGATGAAGAGGCGCAGCGCGTCCAGGGATTTCCCGAAGCGGTCGGACGTATAAACCAGCGCGACCAACACCAGCGGGAACAGCAACAGGACGAACCACAGGAAGATGGCATCTGCGCGCAGGAAGTGGCTCAGCGACGTGTCGTAGGGCAGGGCTGCACGGACTACGAAGCCGTCGTAGGCGCGCGCGTAGTAGAAGTAGTCGTGCCCTGCCGTCTCGGAGTGGCGAATGTCGGCCCCATAGCCGCGCGCCAGTGCGGCCTTCACTTCGGGGCGCCCCAAGTGATTGTCCATCAGGGCGGGCTGCGCGGGACCGGTCTCGTAGTTCACTTTTCCGTCGGGCGTGATGACGGTCAGGCGCAGCTCTTTGCCGAACTCCCGGACCAGGTTGGCCAGCTCCAGGCTGTCTTTTTGCAGCCCCACGGCGCTGATAGCGTTCGCCGTGACGTCGGCGTAGGCGCGCAGGCGGAACTCCAGCAGCTCGCGGCGGTGCTCCTTCTCGCGGTGATACTGGAAAGTGGTCAGCACCACGGCGAAAGCCACGAAGATGCTGGTGAAATAGACAAGTAGTTTGGTCTTATAGCGCATCGGGGGAAAGGGCTTCGGGTTTTACTCCCAGCAGTAGCCGTAGCCCTGCCGGTTGACGAGGTGTCGGCCCAAGGCGCCCAGCTTGTGACGCACGCGGGCGATGTGTACGTCCACGGTGCGGTCGAGCACGTAGCTCTCGCCGCGCCACACCTCGGCAAGGATTTCCTCGCGTGAGCGGACGCGGCCCGGCGTGCGCACCAAGTAGGCCAATATGCCGAACTCCTTCGGCGAGAGGCGCACCTCGCGGCCGCCTACGACGGCCAGCTTGCGCCCGAAGTCCACCGCCATGCCGTCCACATGGAGCACGTCGGGCTCCTCGCTGCCCCCCGTGCGCCGCAGCACGGCAGCCACGCGCGCCAGCACTTCGTGGATGCTGAACGGCTTCGTCACGTAGTCGTCGCCGCCCGCCGAGAAGCCCGTCAGCAGGTCGTTCTCCGTATCCTTCGCCGTTAGGAAGATGATGGGCACGCGGCTGTGGAGCTCGCCGCGCAACTTGCGAGCCAGCGCAAAGCCCGACATGCCGCCCAGCATCACGTCGAGCAAGACGAGGCGCGTCTCCGACGTGAACTTCTCCAAAGCCTCCTCGGCCGAAGCCGCCGTAGCCACGGCGTAGCCCGCGCTGGTCAGGTTGTACTCCAATATCTCGCGCAGGTCCTCCTCGTCATCTACAATTAAAATATTTCCTTCCATCGTTTGCTTCGCTTTACGGGTTCGCACCGCGCAGCTGTGCCGCCGGCGGTGCGGGGCGCGCGCCGCTACCCGGTTCGTGGTGCAAGTTTAAGGGTTTCCCCCGGCTTTCGCCCCCGCCACCCGTTAAAAGATGGTTAAGTTTTGCGCCGCCCTAAGCCCGCCGACGCGCGAAAAAGCCGCCTCGGCACGCCGCAAGTCCGACGTAGGTGCCCACTAAGAGGGAGCTGTTTGGAAATACTCGGCACCTATGTTTCGTTTGACAATTGTCGCACAATTGTTTGGCAATTGCCGCACACATCTTTGGCAATTGTCGCACAATTGTTTGGCAATTGCCGCACAATAGTATGGCAATTGTCGCGCATAAGTTTGGCAATTGCCGCGCGGAGTTTGTCCGGCACTTGCGCAGGACTATCCGGCACGTAGTTACGCCCTACTTACGTGCAAATAGCCGCCGAGCGCTTTTCGTGCGTCGAACGACAAACTTATGTGCGACGTTCGACAAACTATTGTGCGTCGAACGTCAAACTATTGTGCGTCGAACGTCAAACTATTATGCGACGTACGACAAACTTATGTGCGACGTACGTCAAACGAAAAATAGTCGGCACTTAGGACGGGGCGTCAAAGGGCCGCAACGGCGCGGGGGCGGCCTTAACACGTTCTTAACAGCTTCGTAACGGCGGGGCTACATGGCGGGGCTACTTTCGCGGCATCTATTAAACAAGAAAAAGGAAAACGAAATGGAATGGGTTTACGCAGGGCTCGTCGGACTGGTCTTCGTGCTGGCGGTATTCGACCTGTGGGTCGGCGTGTCGAACGACGCGGTGAATTTCATGAACGCCGCTATCGGCTCGCGCGTGGCGCGGTTTCGCACGGTGGCGCTGGTGGCGGCTATCGGCGTCTTCTGCGGCGCTACGATGTCTGACGGCATGATGGACATTGCCCGGCACGGCATTATGCAGCCCGCAGGCTTCAGCTTCGCCGAGGTGATGATTGTCTTCTTGGCCGTCATGGTGACGGACGTCGTCCTGCTGGATTTTTTCAATAACTACGGGATGCCTACGTCCACGACGGTGAGCCTCGTCTTCGAGCTGCTGGGGGCCTCGACGGCCTTTGCCGTGGTGAAGGTGGCGGCTGACCCGACGCACACGGTGGGTGAATATCTGAACACGGACAAGGCGCTGACCGTCATCTTAGCTATCTTCCTGAGCGTGGCACTTGCCTTCGTGGTGGGCGCGGCGGTGCAGCTCTTGGCGCGCCTTGTGTTCAGCTTCGACCTACGCACGTCGCGCCGCAGCTGGAAGGCGGGTATCTTTGGCGGACTTGCGACGACGGCAATCGCCTACTTCATGCTCTTAAAGGGGATGCGCGGCCTAAGGTTTATGGAGGGCGCGCCGGCAGCCTTCGTCGATGCGCACACGGGCGTGCTGCTCGGCGCGACGCTCGTGGTCTGCACGCTGCTGATGCAGCTGCTGCACGCCGTGGGGGTGAACGTGCTACGCGTTGTCATCCTCTTGGGAACGTTCGGCTTGGCCATGGCGTTTGCGGGGAACGACTTGGTGAACTTCATCGGCGTGCCGCTGGCGGCTTACAGTAGTTTCACGGACTACGCGGCGCACGGGGCGGGCAATGCGTGGGGCTACATGATGGGCAGCCTGCTGGAGCCGGCCCATACGGCGCCGGGCTTCCTCGTTGCGGCGGGGACGATCATGGTGGCGGCGCTGGTGTTCTCAAAAAAAGCGCGACACGTGACGCAGACAACGATAGACCTCTCGCGCCAGTCGGAGGGCGAGGAGCTCTTCGGCTCGTCGCGCGTGGCGAGGAGCCTGGTGCGCTGGGCTACGGCGGCGGCAGGGCAGGTGGAGGCATGGTTGCCCCGCCGCGCGAAGGACTTTGCCGGCCGGCGCTTCGCCGCGCCGGCGCAGACGGTGGACGGCGCGGCGTATGACCAAGTGCGGGCGTCGGTGAACCTCGTCGTGGCGGCGCTGCTCATCGCCTTAGGTACGTCCTTGCGCCTGCCGCTCTCTACGACGTACGTGACGTTCATGGTGGCCATGGGTACGTCGCTGGCTGACCGCGCGTGGGGGCGCGAGAGTGCCGTCTTCCGCGTGACGGGCGTACTGACGGTCATCGGCGGCTGGTTCCTGACGGCGGCCATCGCCTTTACGGCCTGTTTCGCCGTGGCGCTGGCCATGCGCTACGGCGGCTTGGCGGTGCAGGCCTTGGCGGTAGTGGGTGCCGTCGGCGTGCTGGTGAGCAGCGGGCGGCGCTACGCACGCAAGAGCCGGGAGAAGGCGGCCGGCGGCGACGTGCTGTTCTACGAAATATTGGCCTGCGAAGACCCTAACGCTGTGCCGAACATGCTCAGGCGCCACGTGGCCGTGGCTGCGGCGGAGCAGTCGCTACGCTTCGCCGTGGACCTGGTGGACACGACGGACGGACTCTTCTCCGAGACGCGCCGACAGATGCGCCACGCCTGGAACGATATGCGGCAGGACAAACGTGTGCTGAAGGACTTGCGACGCCGCGAGCAACTGTGCCTGCGCCGTGCCGAACCGACCGAAGCCGTCAGGCTCTCCACAGACTTTCACCTGCTCCACAACGCCATGAGACAGATATTATATGGTCTGGAGCGCATCGCACAGCCGGCGCGCGAACACGTAGAAAACAACTTCCCGCCGATAGCAAGCCACTACGCGTCTCGCTACCGGGAGCTGCGCGGCCGCCTCGTGGAGGTGATGGAGGACAGCGCGGAGGCGCTGCGCAGCGGGCAAGGTGTGGGTAGCGACGCGACGCGCGAAACGCTGCACCGCCTGCGCGCAGACATTGCGGCCTACCGACACCAGCTCCTCGTGGACGTACAACGGCCCGACACGAACCTCGGAACGCTGAGCCTGCTCCTACATATCGTGCAGGAGACGGAACAAATCTGCGTGGAATACCGTGCCCTGCTAAAGCATGCCCGACGCTTCCTTCGGCGCGGGGCGTGAAGGCGCCGACAGAACGCATTTCGGCACGTTTAGAACGGAGTTGCGACCGCGGGAGCTTGCTTTATCCGGGAGCAAACCGTACTTTTGCAAGCATAAAAGTCTTCAACATTAAAGCAAACGCCTTATGAAAACAAAAATCTCCGCAATGTTTCTCAGCCTGCTCATCGTGCTGAGCGGCTGCTCCGGCATCCAAAACGCTTCGAACAAGGCAAAGGGAGGCACAATAGGCGGAACGGGCGGCGCAGCCCTGGGAGCCATCATCGGCGCCATAGCCGGAAAAGGTAAGGGCGCTGCCATCGGCGCCGCCGTGGGCGCAGTGGTCGGCGGAGGCGCCGGCGTACTGATTGGCAACAAGATGGACAAGGCCAAGAAGGCCGCAGAAGCTGCCAACGCCCAAGCCGAAGTAATCAAAGACGACCAGACGGGCCTGACGTACGTCAAAGTGACCTTCCCCTCGGGCATACTCTTCGCCACGGGGCAGGACGCCCTCTCTGACGCCTCGAAAACGAACCTCTCGACCTTTGCGAAGAACCTCACGTCGGACATGGACCTCTACATTAAGGGATATACCGACAACCAGGGCTTCCGCAACGCTACGGCCGAGGAGAGTGTGCAGAAGAACCTCGAACTCTCGCAGCGCCGCGCCCAGACCGTGAGCGACTACCTGAAGGCTAACGGCCTGCAGTCGGCCTCGCAAATCAAGGACGTGACGGGTTACGGCCAGTCCGACCCCGTTGCGGACAACAGCACGGAAGCCGGGCGCCAGCAGAACCGCCGCGTCGAGGTGTACGTGATGCCCAGCGAGAAGATGGTGCAGGACGCCAAGGCTCAGGCCGGCGAGAGCTGATAGCAGGTCGGACTTGGCGGATAGCAGGTCGGATGTAGCAGCTCGCAGGGCGCACTTAGCAAACCACAGGGCGCACGTACCCGACCGCAGGTCGGACGTAGCAGCTCGCAGGTCGCACTTACCTGTCCACAGTTCGCACTCAGCAAACCGCAGGGCGCACTCAGCAAACCGCAGGGCGCACTCAGCAAACCGCAGTTCGCACTGAGCCAACCGCAGTTCGCACACAGCCAACAGAAAAGGCGGCTTCCCCAAGCGAGGAAGCCGCCTTTTTATCTCGCGTCGGCACTTGCGCGCCGACAGGTCGGACTTGCGGTTTATTTCAATAGACCCATTTCTTTGAAGACCTTCACAAGGGCCTGCACGCCGCGTTCTACTTCGTCCTTGGTATGCGTTGCCATGAGGGCGAAGCGCACCAGCGTGTCCTGCGGGGCACAGGCGGGCGGAATGACGGGATTTATGAAGACGCCCTCGTTGAATGCTTTCATCGTAACGGTGAAGGTTTTCTCGACATCACGGACGTAGAGGGGGATAATGGGCGACTGCGTGTCGCCAATCTCGAAGCCCTCTTCGCGGAAGCGCTTCAGGGCGTAGTGGGTGACGTCCCAGAGGTGCTCTATGCGCTCCGGCTCTTGCTGTATGATGTGTAGGGCTTCGCGTGCGCAGGCCGTAGCGGCCGGCGTGGCGGAGGCGCTGAAGATATAGGTGCGTGCGTTGTGGCGCAGCCAGTTGATGATGACGCTGTCAGCGGCGATGAAGCCGCCTATGCTTGCGAGGGACTTGCTGAAGGTGCCCATGATGAGGTCAACGTCGTCGGTAAGGCCGAAGTAGTCGCAGACGCCGCGCCCTTGTCGGCCGAAGACGCCCAGACCGTGCGCCTCGTCCACCATGACGGTGGCACCGTATTTCTTTTTCAGGCGGATGATTTCGGGCAAGTTGCAGAGGTCGCCCTCCATAGAGAATACGCCGTCCACGACAATGAGCTTGACGCAGTTTTCGGGGCACTTTTGCAGCTGCCGCTCCAAGTCGGCCATGTCGTTGTGCCGATATTTCAGGCAGGTGGCAAAGCTGAGGCGTCGCCCGTCCACGATAGAAGCGTGGTCGCGGTCGTCACAGATGATGTAGTCCTCGCGGGTGACGAGTTGGGGAATGACGCCGGAGTTTACGGTGAAGCCGGTGGCGAAGCAGAGGGCTTCCTCCTTCCCGACGTACTCGGCAAGTTCTTTTTCGAGCTGCACGTGGATGTCGAGCGTGCCGTTGAGGAATCGGGAACCGGCACAGCCGGAGCCGTACTGCCTCATGGCCTTCACTCCGGCCTCTATGACGCGCTCGTCGCCCGTCAGCCCGGTGTAGGCGTTCGAGCCAAACATCAGCACGTTGTGCCCGCCCATGTTGACCTCCGTCCCTTGCTTTCCGTCAATCTCACGGAAATAGGGGTAGATGCCTTTGGCTTTCGCCTGTTGCGGCACGGTGTATTTGGCTAACCTGTCATGTAAGATGCTCATACTTCTTTCTTTATCGGAACCGGCATGTTGGCCGGGGCTTGTGCGCCGCGTAAGGCCGTTTATAGGCATGACAACGGCTGAAACCTGCCGTGGTAAGAACTAAAAAGCCCCTAAAATGCGCTGAAGCCCACGCTTAGGCCGCAAAGTTAGCTAAAAATACCACTAACCGGGCATTTTCCGACACAAAAAAAACGTTTTTGCGCAAATAGGACGCCTTTACGGGGCGCGGAGCCGCCGTTGTTTGAAATTTCCTCGGCGCTATGGCTTATTTCGTCTGACCTAATAAGGGAAAAACCGGAGCTTTAAAGGCGAAAAGGCTGTTTACGGGCGTCAGACGCGGGGGCTGCGCCGCGTAGGCATCGACGTGGCGTCGCAGAAAGGTAGCCGGCGATGTGGGGGACGGGTTTGCCCCGTGTGGTGTCGGAGAAAAAGAGACGGAGAGGGAAAAGGGGGAAAAAAGAACGGCACTCAGCGGCCGACTGCGGCAGAATAGCTAAATTTGAAGCCCGAAAACGCCGCCGCCCCGGCACGGCGCGCGAAGACAAGGCGTCTCCGCGTGGCGTTAAGTCCAAGCCCGGGACGGTCGTTCCTCCCCCGAGCGGCCGGAGCGACGAGGCGGGACGCGGAGAAAGCGCGTTGCAGCCGTGTGCAGCGCGGTTAAGAAAGCTTATGGACAAGAAGCGACTCCTTTTCATCGTTAACCCCATCTCCGGGACGGGTGGCCGTCTGGGCATCTACCGGGACATACGCCGCTACGTGGACCGCGAGAAGTTCGACGTCAGCGTATGCCACACGAAGCGTGCCGGTCACGCCGCAGAGTTGGCACGCGCGGCGGCACAGGCGGGCGTTGACATTGTGGCGGCCGTAGGTGGCGACGGCACGGTGAACGAAGTGGCGCGCGCCTTGGTACATACCGCCACGGCGTTGGCCATCGTGCCCTGCGGCTCGGGCAACGGTTTGGCGCGCCACCTGCGCATACCGATGCACCCCGTCAAGGCGCTGCGCCTCATCAACGAGGCGCGCATCAGCCGCTTAGATAGCGGCACGATAGACGGGAAGCCGTTTTTCTGCACCTGCGGCACGGGCTTCGACGCCTTTGTCAGCCTGAAGTTTGCGGATAGCGGGAAGCGCGGTCCCCGCACCTATTTGGAGAACGTGCTGAAGGGATGGCTGAAATATAAGCCGGAGGTGTACACGATAGAGGACGAGGCGGGAGAGATCCGCCTGCGCGCGTTCCTGATAGCCTGCGCCAACGCCTCGCAATATGGCAACAACGCCTACATAGCGCCGCAAGCGAGCATGGAGGACGGGCTGATGGACGTCATTGTCATGGAGCCGTTCAACGCCTTGGAGGCGCCGGTCATTGCGACGCAGCTCTTCACGAAGCAGTTGCCGCGAAACGGGCACATCAAGTCTTTCAAGGCGCGCAAGGTCATCATCCACCGCAACGCGCCGGGCGTGGCGCATTGCGACGGCGATCCGATAACAACGGGGCGGGACATCACGGTGGAGATGGTGCCGCGAAGCCTCAGCGTCGTAGTGGGCGCCGAGGGCGGCTCGCCGCTGGCCCGCAACATCTTGCAGATAGTGGCCGAGGACTTTACGGACTGGTGGGACAAGAACGTGCGCCTGCCGCTTTAGGGCGGCACGGGCGGATACGACAAAGGCCTCCCGGCTCGGTGCGTGGTTTGCTTCCTTCGCGGAAAGCGCCGTGCGCCGGGCCGGGAGGTCTTTAGGTATAGAGAGGGGCTACCGAGGGGGCAGGTCGAGCCAGTTGCGATAGAAGCGTCGGGCGGCGTCGCGCCACTGGTAGCGTACGGGGCGCGTTGGGTCGTCGGCCTCGTAATAGTGCTCGGGTATGTGTATGCTTAGGTGCCGGCTGACGTCGCGCAGATACTCCTTCTCCAGCGTCAGAGGCTCATATTCGAGGTGTCCGACGATGTAGGCCGCGCGCCGCTCGGGTTCCCACGCTACTCCGACGCCGCTCTCACGCCCTGCGGCCACAATGCGAGGCCCTGAAGGCGGGAAATCCCGGCTCCGCACTTCGGTATGGCGGCTGTTGGGCATGGGGAAGGCCGGCGCGAGGCCGGCGAGCAGCGGGCAGTCCGCCTCGAGAACGTCCTGCATGAAGATGCCGAAGCGCTTTTCGGGAAGAGGGTATTTGGGGATGCCGTGGAAGTGGTAGAGGGCGGCTTGTGCTCCCCAGCAGATGTAGAGCGTGCGCAGACCGAGGCGTGCGCTCCAGTCCATGACGGCACAGAGCTGCGTCCAGTAGCGCACTTCCTCGAAGGGCATTTGCTCCACGGGGGCTCCGGTGACGACGAGGCGCAACGCCGCTCCGTCCCGCGTAGCCGCCATGACGTCTTCCACGTCGACATAGAAGCGCTGCATGTGCTCGAGCGGCGTGTTTTTGTAAGTTTGTCCCTTAATCTTCACGGGCAGCAGGCAGACGTCGCGATCGGGGAAGGCCAAGGCTCGTGCCAAGTCAAGCTCCGTGACGGCTTTCAGGGGCATGAGGTTAAGCAGCAGGACGGTGTAGTCGGCGGGCAAGAAGCGCCAGGCCGCGAGGTCGTACTCCGCCGTTTCCAGTCCGGCTCGGCGCAGCGAGGCCAGAGCGGGCAGTGCGCGTGGAAGGCGTATCATAAGGCGTATCCTCGGTGAAAGCTCATAGAACTATGGTTTACCACACGTCGACACGCTTCTTCTTAGGCAGGAAAAGGGCGTCCTTGCGGGTAATGTGGAAGGCGTCGTACCAAGCGTCGATGTGTGGCAACGCTCCGTTGACGCGCCAGCGTGCAGGGGAGTGGGGATCGATCTTATTGTAGGCTCGCAGTTGCTCGTCGCGAATATTCTCAGCCCAGATAAGGCCGAAGCTGAGGAAGAAGCGCTGCTCGGGCGTGAAGCCGTCGACGATGCCGAGGGGATGGCGCTCCAAGGCGTGGCGAAAGGCGGTGTAGGCCACGTTGATGCCACCGTTGTCGGCAATATTCTCGCCCAAGGTAAGTTTTCCGTTGGCATACATGCCGGGCAGCACCTCGATGTGGTCGAAGAAGTCGGCCATAACTTGGGTTCGCTTCCGGAAATTCTTCTTGTCGTCGGCCGTCCACCAGTCGCGCAGGTTTCCGTCCTTGTCGAACTGGGAGCCTTGGTCGTCGAAGCCGTGCGTCATTTCGTGCCCGATAACGACGCCGATGGCTCCGTAGTTTGCCGCGTCGTCAGCGTTGGGGTTAAAGAAGGGGTGTTGAAGGATGGCGGCGGGGAAGCAAATCTCATTCGTCGTGGGGTTGTAGTAGGCGTTGACGGTCTGCGGTGTCATAAGCCACTCGCTCTTATCTACGGGCTTGTTGACCTTGCGTGCGATTTCGTCATCCTGCAGGAAGGCGCCGGCACGTGCGAGGTTTTCGTAGTAGGAGAGGCTGTCGTCGATGGTGAGTCCGTCGTAGCTTCGCCACTTGTCGGGGTAGCCAATCTTAACGATGAAGTGTGCGAGCTTATCCTGTGCCTGCCGCTTCGTTTCCGCACCCATCCATTTCGCTGCTGCGATGCGCTCCCCGAGGGCTTGCTGCAAGTCGGCGACGAGTTGCAGCATGCGCTGCTTGCTTGAAGCGGGGAAATACTTCTCTACGTACATCTTGCCGACGGCCATGCCGAGTACGCCGTTGACGGTGCTCACGGCGCGTTTCCAGCGCGGGCGGTCTTGCTCGGCGCCGTTCATGGTGTGGCTGAAGAAGTCGAAATCGGCCGCACGGAAGTCGTCGGAGAGGGCGCTCGCGGCGTCGGTGAGGATTTTGAATTCGGCGTAAGCCTTCAAGTCGTCGAGGGGCATTTCCACGAGTAGCTTGCCCGCTTCTTTTATGGGTTCAGGCTGCCCCACGCTGACCTCGCTGATGGAGGGATAGCCCAAAGCGCGTAGCGTAGCGTCCCAGTTGACGCCGGGATAGTCAGTAAGCAGCTGGGCATAGGGCATTTTGTGGAAATTAGCCTCTACGTCGCGCAGCTTCGTGGCGCTATAGCTCTCGCGGGCAAGGGCTGTCTCGATGGAAAGGACGGCCTGCACGGCCTTTTCGGCCGCGGCGGCGTCATAGCCGGCAAGCAAGAACAGCCGCCGCACGTAGTCTTTGTAGGCAGCGCGTATCTTGGCGGTGTGCTCGTCGGTTTCCAAGTAGTAATCCCGATTACCCATGGTGAGGCCGCCTTGCCAAATTTGCACAAGGTTGCTTGAGGCATCCCGAAGGTCGGCATCGACGCCGACGCCGAACATCAGCGAGGCGACGCCCCGGTGGCTCAGCTCGGCACAAAGGAGTTGGAACTCGTCACGGTTCGTTACGGCCTCGACGCGTGCCAACCAAGGTTTGACGGGCTGGCAGCCTTCGCGGTTGAGGCGCACGCTATCCATGGCAAGGTTGTAGAGCGAGCCTATCTTTTGGGAGAGGGTACCCTGCGGCTGGGGCGTAGCGGCGAGCCCCTCGATGAGGCCACGCAGCTGTTTCTGGTTCTCCTCGACTAAGTAGTTAAACTGTCCGTAGCGGGTGAACTCCGGGGTGAGGGGGTGGGCTTTTCGCCATCCGCCGCCCGCATATTCGAAGAAGTCCGTGCCGGGCGCCACATCGAGGTCCATATTTGCACGGTCAATGGGCGTACCCTGCGCCATGGCGGCGCCGGCTGCGAGGGAGAGAGTAGGTAGCAAGGTTTTAAGTGTCATATTCTTGGGGTTCTAACTTTGGGGCATTGTCGGTTCGGCGTCACTTGATGACGAGTGCGCGGTCTATGGCGTCGACGATGGCGTCGTAGTGGGCGCGCACGTCTCCCGTTCCTCCTGTCGAGAGCCTATCGCGAACGGCTTTCAGCGTGCTAAGCGCGGCGGTGTGGACTTCAGAATCAAGCGGCGTGTTCTTAAAGGCATCAATAAGCCCCTTAACAAACATTCTCTCGATGTCGCGGTTATAATGAGAGGGATTGGCATCGGCGAAGACGTAGTTTGTGAGGTCTTTCAGATAGTCAGCGACGGGATATTCGTCGGTGAGCCTTCCCAGCAGACTCGTACTGACGAGTTGGGGCACGACTTTGTTGGATATGATAATGGTGGCTCGTTCCGGGTGGGGGTAGAGATGCTTTACATAGTCAGGCTGGCGGAACCACATGGGCTCTCGGATGACGTTGTCGTTGATAAACTTGAGGCACTCCTCCTGCCGCGCGCGCGGAACGTCCTGATAGGTAAAGCCGCCCTGATCCACGGTGCCGAAGTCCTTATATACGCCGCCGATGTTGTCCAGGACGTGTCCCATATATCGGAGATATTGGTTCCGGATTTGGCCGTACATGTCTCCGAGGTTGCTGGCATAGATGTCAAGAGCTTCGTAGGTCCACTCGGGAAGTTCTTGGAGCTCGCGCTTGAGGTTGAGGATGCCATAGTTTGAGGCTTTTATGGCGTCGTCTCCGAGGTCTTCCCGCTGGCAGCGGCTATCGTTGGTGGTAGCCGTTTCACCATCGCCGAACCAGAGGCGACGATTGGCTACGACTTCGGGGGTGAAGAGCTTTTGCAATTCGTAATAGTCGCTTTTGCCGTCGAAGGCGTTCCAGGTGGGGGTATAGCCCCATTTTATAGCCCAGATGTCATAGTCGCCAATGCGGGGGAAGATGCCGGCGCGCGAGATGCTGTCTTCGGGCTGCGCCACGTAGTTGAACCGGGCGTAGTCCATGATGGAGGGAGTGTGTCCGTGGGCTTCTACCCAAGCCTTATTGCGCAAGCTGTCGACGGGAACGGTGCTTGACGAGCCGAAATTGTGGCGCAGGCCGAGTGTGTGACCCACCTCATGGCTTGAGACGAAACGTATGAGCTGCCCCATCAGATCTGTGTCGTAGCGCATCTTTTGGGCGGCCTCGTCGATGGTGCCTGCCTGTATCATGTACCAGTCGTGGACGAGCTTCATGACGTTGTGATACCAGCAGATGTGGCTTTCGAGTATTTCGCCGCTTCGCGGGTCGTGAACCTGCGGGCCGTAAGCGTTCTCAATGGGGGAGGCGAGGTAGCGAATGACGCTGTAGCGGGCATCCTCCATGGACATTGTCTTGTCAGAATCAGGCCACTCCTTGGCAACGATGGCGTTCTTGAACCCGGCGGCTTCGAAGGCTTTTTGCCAGTCGTTGACGCCCGCGATGAGATAGGGCCGCCACTGTTTGGGGGTAGCGGGGTCGATGTAATAAACGATTTGCTTCTTGGGCTCGACGAGCTCGCCGCGCTTCAGTTTT
The DNA here is from genome assembly GCA_964641085.1 of uncultured Prevotellamassilia sp. Lineage (GTDB taxonomy): Bacteria > Bacteroidota > Bacteroidia > Bacteroidales > Bacteroidaceae > Alloprevotella. The sequence goes on from CAZXJS010000006.1 coordinate 24,559, forward strand.
TCAGCGTCGGCAGAATCCTTAGGCTCCAGGCGCCAGCGTGTGACGATAGCCTGGTTCTCGACGTGCTGCTGGAAGTCGGAATAGCGGGTATAGTAGTCGGTGAAATAGCCTACGCGGGGATCGAAGAGGCGCGGCGTCATGGGCTCTTCAGGAAGCATAACGAAGCTGACGTTGAGGCCGATGGTCACCTTCCCCGTGGACGAGGCGGCGGGCGAGTTGCTTCCTTGAGCAGACCAAGTCTTCGTAGTGCGCACTTCCGTGTTTAGGGGGTACGACGCGATGCGCTCAATGTAGGACAGATTAGACTGCAAACCTCCCAAGTTGAAGCGTCCCTTCATTCTGGCGTTGAGGCCGAGGGCGGGGTTGTCTTCGTTAAAGAAATCCGTTACCTTAATCTTGTAAGCCTTGCCCGCATGGCTCTCCACCTTAAAGGCTCCGATGATGGGGTTGGAGTTGCTAATGGTCACGGCGCGGTTGATGGCATCCAAGTCGCTGGCAACGTTCAGCACCAAGTCGGTACGCAGGACGATCTTGTCACTCTGTACTTTCTCGAAGTAAACGGTCTGCTGGTTGACCATTTCGCCACCATATATGCCGACATTGGCGGGTGCGGAAGTGAGGCGCACGGTGACCAGCATGCGGCGACCGAGGGTTTCCTCGGGTATTTCCCAGAAGTAGTCCTTCCCCGTCTGCGTCACGCGAAACATGGGTGCATCGGCCTTCTTGTCGGCGCTTTCCTCTTTCAAGGCCTGCGCCTTGGGCTCAACTTTTGGGGAAGCCGCAGACTTTTCAGTCTTAGGATTGTTCTTAGCTGCAACGTCGGCCTGGGCTTGTACAGAAGCGGCATTCCCACAGAGCGCGAGGCAAAATAGGAGTGCGGGTAGTTTTGACGTTTGTGCTTTCATAGAAAAAGGGAGTTAGGAAACATTAATGGTTGAGTATTTTACAAAAAGCTTCGTAGGAAACGTCGAGGCGGCTGAGTTGGTAGTCCTCAAGGCGCAGGGAGAAGTTTCCGGGAAGATCTTCTAAATCAAAATAGGCGCGCAACATGGCTGCAAGGTTGAAGGCGTGCTTCGTAGCCTTGCGCATGAGGTGCAGACACGTGCGGCGAATCTCGACCGGCTGCCCTTCGAGGCGCTTCATCTGCTGGAAGAGCTCGAACGCACAGGCCGGCGTGTCAGAAAGAAGGAGGAAGGCAGTGCGTGCCTTGGGACTGTCTTCGCAGAAGGTGTTCAGAAGCAGGCGTACGTCGGCAAGGGACGTGGCGCCGGGTAACAAGGCTTCTAATATCTTCCGGCGGTCGACGGGTGAGGCCGTGGGGGCATATTGTTCCAAGTAGTTAGGCAGGAGCTGGAAGCGACCCTCGACCTGTTGCTGCACGGCGGCATTAAGAAACGTCCCGAGATAAGCCTTCGGCTGCGACGGCACAAGCGCCAAAAAGGCTTGCCAATAGGTTCCGGGGGACACAGGCGGCAGCAAGACATGAGAGAGCAAGTAGCCCGCCGTACGAAAGGCGGTGTTGTTCAGGCCTTCGAGGTAATGGCGAAGCTCCATGAATTTACCTCCGACAAGCAAGGCTTTCAGATTCTGCTCCACCACGGGGTTGTGCTTTATTAGAACGGTCATCTTCTCACTTGTTACTTTACACGACCGTTCCCTCGCGTCGCTCGAGCAAGATGACGTTTTCCACGTGCTGCGTGTGGGGGAACATGTCGACGGGACGAACGCGCCGAACGGCATATTGCGCATCCAGCAAAGCTACGTCCCGTGCCTGCGTGGCGGGATTGCAACTTACGTAAACGATGCGACGCGGCGCAGCGGCGAGAAGCGCGCTCACCACGCCGGGATGCATGCCGGCCCGCGGGGGATCGGTGATTACCACGTCGGGGCGGCCGTGCTGGGCAATGAAGCCGGCGTTCAGGACGTCTTTCATGTCGCCGGCAAAGAAGCTGGTGTTTCGCAAACCGTTTATTTCAGCGTTTTCCTTGGCATCGGCGATGGCTTCGGGGACGTACTCAATACCCACGACCCATTTGGCGTCGCGCGCCACGAAGTTAGCAATGGTTCCCGTGCCGGTATAAAGATCGTAAACAAGTTCGCTGCCCGTCAGCCCGGCAAAGCTGCGCGCTACCTTGTAAAGCTCATGCGCCTGCTCCGTGTTGGTCTGATAGAAACTCTTGGGGCCGACCTTGAAACGCAACCCCTCCATCGTCTCGTAGATGAAATCCGTTCCGCTGTAGGTGATGACGTCGAGGTCGCCAATGGTATCGTTGCACTTCAGGTTGTTGACGTAAAGCAGGGATGTCACCTCGGGGAACGTCTGGTGAACCCACGCCAGCAGCTGCCGGGCCTCAGCCTCTTCCTGCGGCGTACGCACGCAGAACTGGAGCAGAAGCATGACTTCCCCCGTGGCGGACGTGCGCAGCATCATGTTGCGCAGCAATCCCTCCTGCCGGCGCAGGTCGAAGAAGGTCAGGCCATGAGCTAAGGCGTAGCTGCGCAGGCCGTTGCGCAGGCGATTGTTCACTTCGTCCATGAGGTAGCACTCCTCCACGTCCAGAATCTTGTCGAAAGCGCCGGAGATGTGGAATCCCACGCCGTTCATTTGCTCGAAAGTCACGCCACTGGCCACTTGCTCCCGTGTGAGCCATTTCTTGTTTGAGAAGCCGAATTCCAGCTTGTTGCGATAGCCGCGTTGCAGCTTACTGCCTAAGATGGGCTCGAGTTCTGGCAGTTCCACCTTCCCTATGCGCTGCAGCACGTCGGTCACCTGCTTTTGCTTGTAGCGCAGCTGCTCTTCGTAGGGCAGACACTGCCATTTGCAACCGCCGCATACGCCGAAATGCTTGCAGAATGGGGCTACGCGTTTCTCTGAGGGGCGTTTGATAGCGGCTATCTCTGCTTCGGCAAAGCTGTGTTTCTTGCGCGTAAGGCGCAGATCGACGATGTCGCCCGGTACGGCGTAAGGCACGAAGACGACGAGGCCGTCAACCTTAGCGATGGCCTTGCCTTCAGCGGCGACGTCGGTTATCTCTACGTCTTCAAGTGTGGGTAGGGGTTTCTTCTTTCGTGCCATATCTTTAAGATTTCGCGTTGTGCGTGCGAGCCACGAGGCCAAAGATGCGCTCCACGAGGCGCGGAACGGCGTACTCGTCAAGCTGGGCTTCAGGCACGGCAAAATAGCCCGGCACCTGCACGGGCTGACAGAGCTGGGCAATGTAGGCGTCGGCAAGCAGGACTTGATGGGTCAGGACGTGGCGCAGACCTTCTGCGACGAGCCGCAGCGTAGCACCGTCCAGCCACGGCAGGCTGTCGAGGATTTCAGCCGCTTCTGCCTTGTGGTCCAGTTCCAGCTGCGGCGGCTCGTAGAGCCCTTGCCAGATGTCGCCCGCCGCGCGGCGATGAAGGTAGGTCTGACCGCCGGCATACGCATATATATATACAATGTAGCGGGTGCGTACGGCCGTCTTGTGTTGTTTTACGGGAAAGAGCGCCGGATTGCTCTCACGTGATAAACACTGCGTAGCAAATGGGCAGTTGTGGCACAGAGGTGCACGCGGCGTACAGTGTAGTGCGCCAAAGTCCATCAGTGCTTGGTTGTGGCGCCCCGGATGCTCGCGGTCGAGCAAAACGTCGGCGAGCGCGGCAAACACCTTCTTTCCACGTGCTGTGTCTATCGGCTCGGAGATGGCGAACTGCCGCGAGAGGACGCGATAGACGTTTCCGTCCACAACGGCCTTCGGCTCGCCGAAGGCAAAGCTGGCTATGGCGGCAGCGGTGTAGTCCCCCACCCCCTTAAGCTTGCGTATTTCAGCGTATGTATTGGGGAAAGCGCCTGCGACGACCACCTGCTGCGCAGCTGCGTGCAGGTTTCGGGCGCGTGAGTAATAGCCAAGGCCTTGCCAAAGGCGCATCACTTCCGGCTCCGTTGCGGCGGCCAGCGCCTCCACCGTAGGAAAGCGTTGCACGAAGCGTTGATAATAGGGGAAGCCTTGGGCTATTCGTGTCTGCTGCAAGATGATTTCCGATAGCCAAATCTTATACGGATCTCGCGTCTCTCGCCACGGCAACTGACGTCCATGCGCGGCAAACCATGTCGCAAGCTTCTGCTGCCACGCTCGGGCATACGAGCTGTCAAGCTTTGTCTTCATGCCGGGCAGAGCTGCGGGCCGTGGCATCAGTCGTGGAAAAGTTTGATGCGCTGCTCCTCGGACAGTTTGCAGATGAGCAACGTCCCATCCTTCTCGGCCACGACGTAACCGTCCAGTCCTTGGACGACAACCCGTTTCAAGCTCTCCGTACGTACGATGTTATTGTAGCTATCAAAGAACTTTATTTCCTTGCCTATGGCGGCATTGCCGTATTTGTCCTTCGTAGTGTGCTCCCGGAGCGCGCCCCACGTGCCCAGGTCGCTCCAACCAAAATCTGCAGGGTAAACAAAGATTTCCTCAGCCCGCTCCATGATGGCATAGTCCACGGATATGGATTCGCACTCCGGATATTTCTCGTCAATGGCAGCTTGTTCTGCCGGCGTATCGTAGAGGGGGAGCAGGCTCTCGAAGATGCGCGAGATGGCCGGTTCATAGACGCGAAAGGCGTTGATAATAGTAGTGACGCTCCAGACGAAGATGCCGGCGTTCCACAGGTAATTGGGCTCTTTCACGTAGGCTTGTGCCAGCTCCAGCGTGGGTTTCTCTTTGAAGGAGTCAACACGGAAAATGTTCTTCGTGCGGGGAGAAGAATAGCCCAGGTCGGCCTTGATGTACCCATAGCCCGTTTCGGGACGGTCGGGCTTTATGCCCAGCGTCACAATGGCGTCGGTCTCGCCTGCAAAGCCGAGGGCGGCCTTGATGCACGAGCGAAATCGCTCCACGTCGGCTATGATGTGGTCTGAGGGCGTCACGACGATGTTGGCCCGGGAGTTGCGTTTCTTTATTTTCCAGCTTGCGTAACACACGCAGGGCGCCGTATTGCGGCGGCAGGGTTCCAGCAGCACGTTCTCCTCGGGTACATCGGGCAACTGTGCGCGCACCAAGTCCTTATACGTTGCTGACGTGACAACCCAAACGTTCTCCTTGGGAACGATGCCTTCGAAGCGCGACACGGTCAGTTGTATCAGCGTCTTGCCGCAGCCCAGGATGTCAAGGAACTGCTTAGGCTGTGCTTCGCTGCTTAGCGGCCAAAAGCGGCTGCCCACGCCGCCAGCCATGACGACCAAGTGGTTATTGTTATCCATGCTCTGTCTTTATGTGTCACCGAGGCGACGATTCTTACTTCTCGTCCAGCTTCATGTTGCCGTCTATGTAAACACGCACCATGCTGTTGGAGGCGTTTGAGCGTATGACTATTACCTTCGTAAACCGGCCGGGGGACTTTCCTTTTCCGTTATAGGTGACAGGTATCTTGCCTTTCTCGCCGGGTTGGATGGGGTCTTTGGGATAGGAGGCCACCGTGCAACCGCACGAAGAGAAGGCTTGGTTGATTACGAGCGGCTTGTTCCCCGTGTTCGTAAAGACAAACTCGCACTTCTGCACCTGATCCTCGGAGAAAGTGCCCAGGCTAATCCGGTTCTTCTCAAATTCCACGACGGCCTGCGCTTGCACAGCGGCCACACCGCACAGGCTGAGGACTAAGACTGCCAGAATCTTTTTCATAATGCAGCTATTTTTGGTATATACTACGGCAAATATACGCCGCGCCCTCTGAAAAGAAAAATTTTCTTTTCCCTTTCATGCGGCTTACCTATCCGTAAGACATACAGAGTGAAAATCGGCTTAAAACGTGCCAAGAAATGATAAATTCCCGCACCGAGCAGGCAGAATGTCTTACCTTTGCGACATGCTTAGGCCGCTATGAAGCTTTCCTCACCCGCCACAGAGAAAATCATCATGGGCGTAGATCCGGGCACCAACGTCCTGGGCTACGGCCTGCTACGCGTGTGCGGCCAAAAGGCGGCGATGCTGGCCATGGGCGTCATTGACCTGCGGCAGGTGGCGGACGTCTATCTGAAGCTGGGGCGCATCCACCAGCGCCTATTGAGTATCATCGATGCATACCACCCCGACGAGATGGCCATTGAGGCTCCTTTCTTCGGAAAGAATGTGCAGAGCATGCTTAAGCTGGGACGTGCCCAAGGCGTTGCCATTGCAGCAGCAATCAGTCGCGACATACCCATCCACGAATACGCCCCGCTGAAGATAAAACAAGCCATCACCGGAAACGGCGCCGCCTCGAAGGAGCAGGTGGCGGGCATGTTGCAACGCATGCTCCATTTGCGCGACGAGCAGATGCTACCCTACCTTGATGCCACGGACGCCCTCGCCGCGGCCTACTGCCACTTCCTGGCCGGATGGCGCGAGTTGCGCACACCGGGTGCTCCCCATAGCTGGGCGGCTTTGGCGCGGCAGCAAGGTAAGCTGCCAAAGGCGGCCACAACGCCGGCACCGGGGCAAAAGCTGGCAAGCCTCTTACGCCAAGCTAAGCGCGGTAGTTAACAGATCTCTACGATGAAACGGTTCGTGCGTACTTTCGTCGCCCTCGTCGCCTTTGCCCTTCCCTTGCTGGCGACCCACGCCGGGGCGCAAAACGTCTTCCGCATGGTCGCGGAGAGCGCACAACGCACCGTGAGCAACCCCATGAGCGGATATACCCAGGTTCACCTGGCAAGCTTCAAGCTCGACGCCCTGGACTACCTCGCACAACAAGCCTCCGCGCGCCTACAACCGGAAGAGCTGAACCCCTTGCTCGACACGCAGGCCTACTACCTCTCCGAATTCCTCACGCTCTATTTTCGCGAGATATTAAAAAACCGCCGGCACGGCGCGGCCGCCGATAAGCAACGACAACGCGTCGTCCTCTTTATGGACGCTTCGAAGTCTAACCCTCTATTTGCCGATACCGACACCGTGCGAACTGACGCCTACATCAACGCCGGAAATCAGCTGACACCATTCTGCCTCAACACCGACTGGCAGAAGGCCTACTACGCCGCCAAGCTGAACTTATAATTACTGCATTCAGCCAAGGCTAAGAGGTATTTGGGGTAATTACTTCTGTAAAAGATGTATCAGCCGCTTTACCGGGATCTCCTACTTTTGCTATCGTAATAACACGCAGGCGCGCAGCGGCACAGCGCTTGCCGTTGCCGCAAAATACTCATCAAAACAACGCAAAAGTATGAAAAAGATCCTTTTACTCCTGGCAGCCGTAGTGCCCTGGGCGCTGACGGCTTGCGCTCAAAAGAAAGAAAGCAGCATGGAAAAGAAAGAAACAAAGACGCTCGTCGCCTACTTCTCGGCCACAGGGACGACCAAACACGTAGCACAGGAGTTGGCCGACGCTACGGGAGCGGATCTCTTTGAGATAGCCCCCGAAAAACTCTACACCGCCGCCGACTTGGATTGGACGAATAAGCAGTCGCGCAGCACGGTGGAGATGCAAGATACGACCAGCCGACCGGCCATCAAGGCAAAGGTGTCCGACGTGAGCCGTTACGACACGGTGATCATCGGCTTCCCAATATGGTGGTACACGGCGCCAACGATTATCAACACCTTTGTGGAAGAGAATGACTTGCAGGGAAAGACGCTTGCCTTCTTCGCCACGTCGGGCGGTAGCACGCCCCAAAAAGCCTTGGAGCAGTTCCGCCGCCAATACCCGAACCTGAAGTTCGTCGATGCCCGTCTGTTCAACCACGCCTCAAAAGGCGACTTGAAGGCTTGGGCTGAAGGGCTGAACAAATAAGTTCAAGCCCCCCTTAATCAAACTAAATCCCCGCGACCGGCTTGGTCACGGGGATTTTTCTTTGGATTAAGGAGACGCTCTCCTTGTTTCTATGCTAAGGCAGCCGAGCATTACCCAGCCACACTTTGGCTATAAGGGGAGAAAGGAGAATTGTAACCCGCCACCCCGAAGCTAAGTTGGGTCGGAAAGATTGCCTACACCTTAATCTCTACCTCAACGCCGCAGGGAAGCTCCAGCTTCATCAGCGCGTCGACGGTCTTCGCCGTAGAGCTGTAAATATCGATGAGGCGCTTGTAGGTGGAAATTTGGAACTGCTCGCGGCTCTTCTTGTTGACGAAGGTGGAACGGTTCACGGTGATGATGCGCTTGCGCGTGGGCAGGGGGATCGGACCGCTCACGACGGCGCCCGTGGCCTTCACGTTCTTAACGATTTTCTCCGCCGACTTCTCCACGAGGGTGTGGTCGTAGCTCTTCAGCTTGATGCGGATTTTCTGATTTTGACTCATTGTGTAGTGTGATAAGGTTTAAAGGCCGTCTGCTCGCGGCAGGCTAAGAGTCATTCGTTAGCCTGCCGCGGCAGATAGCCGGGGATTGTCATTTGATGAGTTCTACGTGTCCGTGACACTCCTCCAGTACTTGGCGTGCCAAGGAGGAAGACAGCGGTGCGTGGTGGTCATAGCTCATGGAGCTCGTAGCGCGTCCGCTGGTGATGGTGCGTAAAGCCGTGACGTAGCCGAACATCTCGCTCAGGGGCACCTTGGCTTTCACGATGCGAGCGCCGGAGCGACTGCTCTCCATGCCTTCTACCTGGCCGCGACGCTTGTTCAAGTCGCCTATCACGTCGCCCATATTCTCTTCAGGCGTTACGACTTCCAGCGCCATGATGGGCTCGAGCAGCACGGGGCCGGCTTGGGCGCACGCGTGCTTGTAAGCCTGGATGGCGGCCACTTCGAACGATAGCTGGTCGGAGTCTACGGGGTGGAAAGAGCCGTCAAGCAGTTCTACCTTCAGGCTGTCCAGCGGATAACCGCCGAGCACGCCGCTCTTCATCGCACTCTCGAAACCCTTCTGTACGCTCGGGATAAACTCCTTGGGGATGTTACCGCCGGTTACCTTGTTGATAAACTGCAGTCCGCCTTCCTTGAAGTCTTCGTCCACGGGACCTACGTTCACGATGATGTCGGCAAACTTACCGCGACCGCCGGTCTGCTTCTTGTAAACCTCGCGCAGGTTGACGGTCTTCGTGATAGCCTCTTTGTAGTTCACCTGGGGCTTGCCTTGGTTGCACTCTACCTTAAACTCGCGCTTGAGGCGGTCGATGATAATGTCGAGGTGCAGCTCGCCCATACCGGAGATGATGGTCTGGCCACTCTGCTCGTCGGTACGCACGGTGAAGGTGGGGTCTTCCTCAGCCAGTTTCTGCAAGCCCATGGAAAGCTTGTCCATGTCTTTCTGCGTCTTGGGCTCCACGGCGATACCGATGACGGGATCGGGGAAGTCCATAGACTCCAGCACGATGGGGTGCGCCTCGTCACATAGCGTGTCGCCCGTGTGAATATCCTTAAAGCCCACACCTGCGCCGATATCGCCGGCGTCGATGCTGTCCATGGGGATTTCCTTGTTAGAGTTCATCTGGAAGAGACGGCTGATGCGTTCCTTCTTCCCCGAACGGCTGTTGTACACATAGGAGCCGGCGGTGACCTTGCCGGAATATACGCGGAAGAAGACGAGGCGGCCCATGTAGGGGTCTGTAGCTATCTTGAACGCCAGGGCTGCCGTCGGTTCGTCCTCGGCCGGTTTGCGGTCTTCCTCTTCGCCCGTATCGGGGTTGGTGCCCACAATGTTTACCGTGTCCAAGGGACTGGGCAGGAAGGCGCAAGTGTAGTCCAGCAGGGGCTGCACGCCTTTGTTCTTATAGGAAGAGCCCAGCAGCATGGGGCAGATTTCCATCGTCACCGTGCCTTTGCGCAGGGCGGCAATGATTTCTTCCTCACTGATGGAGCCGGGATCCTCGAAATATTTCTCCATGAGGCTGTCGTCGAAGGCAGAGGCGCTTTCCAGCATCTTGTCCCGCCACTCTTCAGCCTCGGCTTTGAGTTCCTCGGGAATCTCGTCAATCTCATACTCGGCGCCCATCGTCTCGTCGTGCCACAGGATGGCCTTCATCTTGATGAGGTCAACGACGCCCTTGAAGTTCTCCTCCGCCCCGATGGGTATCTGCACGGGCACGGGGTTGGCGCCCAGCAGTTCCTTCATCTGCCTTACGGTCTCGAAGAAGTCGGCTCCCGAGCGGTCCATCTTGTTCACGTAGCCTATGCGCGGCACGTTGTACTTGTCGGCCTGGCGCCATACCGTCTCCGACTGGGGCTGTACGCCGTCTGCCGCGCTGTAGGTGGCGATAGCGCCGTCGAGCACGCGCAGCGAGCGCTCCACCTCGGCCGTGAAGTCCACGTGTCCCGGGGTATCGATGAGGTTTATCTTATATTTCTCTTTATTCCACTCCCAGTAGCAGGTCGTGGCTGCCGAGGTGATCGTGATGCCGCGCTCCTGTTCCTGAGCCATCCAGTCCATCGTGGCGGCACCGTCGTGTACCTCGCCTATCTTGTGCGTCTTTCCCGTATAGAAGAGAATACGCTCCGAGGTGGTCGTCTTTCCGGCGTCGATGTGCGCCATGATGCCTATGTTGCGCGTTAGGCGCAAGTCTTGAGTTGCCATTGTACAGCTTTTCTACTTGAATTAGAACCTGAAGTGGGCGAAGGCGCGGTTAGCCTCGGCCATGCGGTGCATGTCCTCCTTACGCTTGTAGGCGCCGCCCTGCTCGTTGTAGGCGTCCATTATCTCGGCCGCGAGCTTGTCGGCCATCGTCTTCCCACCACGCTTACGCGCATACGAGATCATGTTTTTCATCGACACGCTCTCCTTACGCTCGGCACGTATCTCCGTCGGTACCTGGAACGTGGCGCCACCAATACGGCGGCTCTTCACTTCCACCTGCGGTGTAATCTTGTCCAGCGCCGTCTTCCAAATTTCCAGCGGAGACTTCTCGTTGTCCTTCATCTTCTCGCCCACGATTTCCAGGGCTTTGTAGAATATCTCGTACGAGAGGTTCTTCTTCCCGTCGTACATCAGGTGGTTCACGAACTTCGAAACCTTCTGGTCTCCGTACACGGGATCCGGCAGGATCACGCGCTTCTTGGGTTTTGCTTTTCTCATTGTTTTCTTGGTTTTCTGAGGCTGCATTTGTGTTCTTCAAGCCCCCTTCGGAGCTTTACTCAACCCGCTGCAAACCGTTCTATTTTCTTTTCTGCTGCCGGCACCCGGTCGTGCAAGGTGCCGCCGCAGGCGCAAGGCGTTGCGCCTACAATTTACTTCTTAGCCTTCGGACGCTTAGCTCCATACTTCGAACGGCGCTGTGTGCGATTGGCCACACCGGCCGTATCCAACGTGCCGCGCACGATATGATAGCGTACACCCGGCAGGTCTTTCACACGACCGCCGCGCACCAGCACGATGCTGTGTTCCTGAAGATTATGACCCTCACCGGGGATGTAGCTGTTCACCTCCTTTGAATTGGTCAGACGCACGCGCGCCACTTTGCGCATGGCGGAATTAGGTTTCTTAGGCGTCGTCGTGTAAACGCGCACGCAGACACCACGGCGCTGCGGACAGGAATCCAAGGCCGGTGACTTACTCTTGCTCGCAGCCACGGAACGCCCCTTGCGCACTAATTGCTGAATAGTAGGCATTGTTTTGGTTTTTTGATTGTTATATGTTGTTTTGTTTTGATGCTATCCTTTCCACAAACCGCGCAGGGTCGTGGCGGGTGCAAAATTAGAAAAACTAATCGGAACGCGCAAGCCGGCTCACTTTTAAATATTCCCGGTATGTTCTATTAAGAAATGATTCTGCTGATGAAAAGACGGAATGTAGTCGTACAAAAACGCCCTACACGGGGCGGTGCAGGGCGATCTTTGTTGAAACTCGAGGTCGCAAAGAGCTGAAGGAATCAAACGAGGTGCGCCACAAGCGCCTCGCGCTCGCCGGGCAACAGGTCGATGGGCGGTATCTCGGGCAGCGTGTAGCAACCGGGGCTTTGGCGCATGGCGGCGCGCGCTGCAGAAACCAGTATCTGCGCCGTAAGCGCCGGGTTGTTTATCTTCATGTCGAAAGAGAAGAGCTGGTTCTGCGTCGTCCCGCTCACGCCTTTGCGCGTCAGGTTCACGCCGTGACCCATGTCGATAACATCCTCTACGCTCGGTACTTCCTGTACGTGCGTCTCGTCGCAAGCAAAATAGGGATCGGCCTTAATGGCGGCGGCAACTTCGGCGAGGGTATGTCCCTCCTCCAGTTCGACATAGACCATGCGGCGATGAATGCCCGTGCCTACGGGTATCGTCATCGAGAGCGCTTTCTTCACGCCCGCAATGGCTTTCACGGCTACGGTATGCCCCATGCTCATGCCGGGACCAAAGTTAGTATAGGTAAGCCCTTTCGGAGCCATAGCCTCCAACAAGGTGCGCACCACGCTGTCCGTTCCCGGGTCCCAGCCGGCGCTGATAATGCTCACTACGCCGTTGGCAGCGGCAAATTCGCCCAGTTCGCGGCGCAACGCGGGAATCTGAGGGTGGATGTCGAAGCTGTCAACCGTGTTTATGCCCAAGCCGAGGATGCCCTTCGCCGTAGCTTCTACACGGCGCGAGGGGGTGGCCAAGATGGCTACGTCCACGTCGCCCAGCTTACGGATGTCGTCAACCACGTTATAACCTTTAAGTTCGGCGGGCTGCTCCGCAGCGGGGGTTCGGCGCACGAGGCCGGCCACCTCAAAGTCCGGAGCAGCCTCCAGCGCCTGAAGGGTGTAGTGTCCGATGTTGCCATAGCCTACTATGGCGGCTCTGATCTTCTTCATTTCGTTTGTAGTTAGGGGTTTGCGCCGACAAAGGTACGAAACGTAAGGCAAACACCCCCTTGCGGCGACGCCCTTTTTCAACAATACGCAAAAACAATAGACCGCGAGCCGACGGGCAGTTTATGTCCCGGCAGCTCGCGGCAGCACATAAAAAAAGCCGGGCGGCAAACACCGTCCGGCTTATGATAAGTGAGGATTAGATTACTTCTCCTCCATCGTGCAGATGGATACGCGGTTCCACTCAGCCTCGGAGAACATCTCGGAGATACCGTTGCCGGCAGCGCTGATGCGGCTGGCGTCGATACCGTACTTCTTCACGAGCATATCCTTTACGGAAGCGGCACGCTTCTCGGCCAGCTTGATGTTCAGATCCTCGCGGCCGTCCTTGGAGGCGTAGCCCTTAATCGTAACCTTGCTGTCGGGGTGGTTCTTCAGGTAGGAAGCAACGCGCTCAACGGAAGGAACTTGAGAAGCGGGGATTACGCTCTTGCCAATCTGGTAGTAAACGTTGGTCTCCAGCTGGTTCGTCGTCGTGTTCTTGGAGTTGTCGATAACCTTCTCGATTACCTGGGGCTTGCGGTTGCGCAGCTCGTTAACTTGGTTCTCCAGGTCGGCGATGCGTGCATCCTTGTCGGCGATCTCGCCGCGCAGCTGGTTGATGCGAGCGTTCAGGCCGTCAACTTCAGCTTGGTCGTACGGACGTACCTTCGTGAAGTGGTGAGCGCCGTTGGAGCTCTTGAAGTGGTAAGCTACGCCTGCGGTGAGCTCGAACTGTGCATTGTTGATGTTGAAGTTTGCACCGTCCTTGTTGTGGTGGCTGAAACCGTCCATGTCCCAGATAACGGCGGGCTTCAGAGCAACAGTCCACTCCTTGTCAGCGCCAAAGTTGAACAGGAAGTTCAGACCGGCCTTCGTGATGAAGCTGTCGCGATCCTTGTCGTTGCTAACCGGGCGGAAATCAGTAACAGTAGCGTCGTTCACGTAGTTAGCGTTGTGGTTGAAATAGTGGCGCCAGCCGATACCGCCAACTGCCTCGATCTCAAAGAAGCGGGGCGTGCCTTTGTAACCTGCGAAGAGGTTCATGGCGTTGATTTTGGCGAGCAGAACGAGGTCGTTCACGTCAACAACGGTGGTTGCATCCGTCCAGTTGAAGGTTACGTGGTCTTGCAGAGCCAAGCCGAAAGCGGGGATGAGCTGCTTCGTGATCTCAGCGCCGGCTACGCCGCGCATACCGCCGAAGAAGGCGCCGTTAGTCCAAGCCTTGGACGTCGTGCCGTTCATGTTGTTAGCTTGACCGCGGCTTGCACTCCCGGTCTCATAACCTGTCAGCGTAGTGGTAACACCACCCTCGATGCCTACGGACCAGTTGTCGAAGAACTTGTTGCCTTCGTAGCCCTGTGCGCTTGCGCCAAGCGCCAGCGTGCCGGCAGCAAGCAAAGTAAAGATTTTACGCATAGTGTTATTTAATTAATTAATTAAAGATAGGTTTCGTTTTTGTCGCTTCTTCCTTTTGACGCCGCAAAAGTACAACAAATAAATTTCTACGTGCAAATTTTTAAGCCAAAAAAAAGCGTTTGTAAGCCCTAAAAACCGTTTGGCAAAGCCTTTTTTTTGTACTTTAACGGCAAAGGCCTACTTTTGTAGGGCGGAAATGACAAAAGCGCCGTCTCCGCTTTCCATTTATACATCTCTAAAGACTATCTATTATGGACGAAAAGAAGAATCTTCAAGGCGGGCAGTTGCAGATAGAGCTGTCGCCGGAGGTGGCTGCGGGCAACTATGCCAACATGGCTATCCTCTCTCACTCGCACGCCGAGTTCATTATTGATTTTGTGCGCGTCATGCCGGGCAGTCCTAAGGCGCCCGTGGTGTCGCGCATGGTCTTGGCGCCGGAGCATGCCAAGCGGTTGCTCTTTGCCTTGCAGGAAAACATTTCGAAGTACGAGGCGCAGTTTGGCCCTATTGCTTTGCCGGAGCGTAAGGGGCCGGGCAGCGGGGGTACGATTGCTCCGTTCGGCTTTCCTGAAGGGAAGGCGTGAGGCGCCTGCCGAGCTACTGAACGCAAAGCGCAAAAAGGGCGCACATACCTATATATATAATAAGGTGTGTGCGCCCTTTATTTGTTAGCCGCCGAAGCGTGCCGTGGCCGGTCGCCTTAGTGCAAAAGCCGAGCGGAGAGTTTGTCGAGCATGTCGCGCGTCATGGCGTCCAGGTCGTAGGTAGGCTTCCAGTCCCACTCTACGCGCGCCGCGGTGTCCTCAAGGCTGTTGGGCCAGCTGTCGGCGATGGACTGCTTCAAGGGATCTACCTCGTACTCCATGCGGAAGGCGGGGCGATACTTGTGTATGGACTCGTAGATTTGTCCGGGTTCAAAGCTCATGGCCGTTATGTTGAAGCCGTTGAAGTGGACGAGGCGCTTGGAGTCGGCCTCCATCAGCTGCACGCAGGCGTGTAGCGCGTCGGGCATGTACATCATGTCCATGAATGTGCCGCGGGCAATGGGACACTTGAAGGTCTCGCCGCGCACCGCGCTGTAGAAGATGTCCACGGCGTAGTCCGTCGTGCCGCCTCCGGGCGGGGTGACGTTGGATATGAGGCCGGGGAAGCGCACGGAGCGCGTATCGAGGCCGTAGCGGTGGTGATAATAGTCGGAGAGCAGTTCGGTGGTCACCTTCGAGACGCCGTAGATGGTGCGCGGGCGCTGGATGGTGTCCTGCGGGGTGTGGTCGCGGGGCGTTTCGGGGCCGAAGGAGCCAATGGAGCTGGGGGTGAAGACTTGGCAGCCGTGTTGGCGCGCCACTTCCAGCACGTTGATCAGGCCGTCGATGCCGATATGCCAGGCCAGCAGCGGTTTGTGCTCCGCCACGACGCTGAGCAGGGCGGCCAGGTTGTAAATAGCGTCCACTTGATACTGACTGACGATGCGCTCTATGGCTTCGCCGTCCGTTACGTCGCAAACTTCTGCGGGACCGCTCTCTGCCAGTTCGCCTTTGGGCTCGGCTCCGTGGATGTAGCCTGCCACTACGTGGTCGTTGCCGTATATGCCGCGCAACTTCATGGTTAATTCGGAGCCAATCTGTCCCGTCGCCCCGATGACGAGAATGTTCTTCATTTTGTCAAATGAATTATGTGGTTCGTTAATCGGGAGGCAAAGGAACATTTTTCTTTGGAAAAAGCGTCGCCTCGTATGTTTTATTTTCTTAAAATGCGCATTCCGCTTTGCAAAAACGTGTTTTCTGACAACAAGTGCGCTCCCGGCGCCTCGTCGCCGCCTCGGCCACGGGTTTCGTGCCTTGGGCGCGTGTTAAAAGGCGGGAGCCTCTTTCGCATTTCCCAAATAATTTGTTCCTTTGCCCAAGAAAGCAATCATAAACCTATAATTTCACAACCATGTACGGTAAAATCAAAGCACACTTGCAGGATACGCTGCAAGGACTCCGCGACGCCGGCCTCTACAAAGAGGAGCGCCTCATCGAAAGCCCACAGGCTGCCGCCATACAGGTGGGCGGCAAGGAGGTTCTGAACTTCTGCGCCAACAACTACCTGGGCCTGTCAAACGATCCGCGCCTCATACAGGCCGCTAAGGACATGATGGATCGCCGCGGCTACGGCATGTCGTCCGTTCGCTTCATTTGCGGCACGCAGGACATCCACAAAGAGCTGGAGGCGGCCATATCTGACTATTTCAAGACCGACGACACCATCCTCTACGCCGCTTGCTTCGACGCCAACGGCGGCCTCTTCGGCAGCTTCCTCACGCAGGAGGACGCCATCATCTCCGATGCGCTCAACCACGCCAGCATCATCGACGGCGTGCGCCTCTGCAAGGCCGTGCGCTACCGCTATGCCAACGGCGACATGGCCGAGCTGGAGAAGTGCCTCCAGGAAGCCCAGGCACAGCGCTTCCGCATCATTTGCACCGACGGCGTTTTCTCTATGGACGGTAACGTAGCGCCGATGGACAAGATATGTGACCTGGCCGAGAAGTACGATGCCCTCGTCATGGTGGACGAGAGCCACAGCGCGGGCGTCGTTGGCAAGACGGGGCACGGCGTCAGCGAGTTCTATGGCACGTACGGCCGCGTAGACATCTATACCGGCACGCTGGGCAAGGCCTTCGGCGGCGCCGTAGGCGGCTTCACCACCGGTCGGCAGGAGATCATCGACCTGCTGCGCCAAGCCAGCCGACCCTACCTCTTCTCAAACAGCGTACCGCCCGCCATCATCGGTGCAGGACTTGAGACATTCAAGATTCTCAAGGAGAGCAACGCGCTGCACGACCGTCTCGTAGAGAACGTGGAGTACTTCCGCGACAAGATGCAAGCCGCAGGCTTCGACATAAAGCCCACGCAGAGCGCCATCATCGCCGTCATGCTCTACGACGCGCCCCTCTCGCAGCGCTACGCGGCCGCCCTGCAGGACGAGGGTATCTACGTCACGGGCTTCTACTATCCCGTTGTGCCGAAGGGGCAGGCGCGCATCCGCGTACAGATCTCCGCAGGCCACACCCGCGAGCAGCTTGACAAGTGCATAGCCGCCTTCGTCAAGGTGGGCAAGGAACTCGGCGTGCTGAAGTAAACCTTCGCTCGCCCACACACCGCAGGCAGGCGTCCTTCCCCGGGGGCGCCTGCTTTTTTGTACCCGTAAAGGCATCACCACGGGAGGAGCGGGGCAGAGCGGAAGGCCGCAGTAGGCGCCAAACACGGGGTAACGCAGACACAACCCTAATCTTGCGAAAAAGGGGCGGGAAGGAGCGTGCGGCAAAGTGTCAGAAAAAACGCCCCGGCGGCTTACGTTCTGAAAGAAAAAGGACTTTGCGACTGAAATATTGTTTTTGCATTTTCGGGGAAAGGCAGTGCTCGACGCACCTTACCCTCTATGCGCCAAGACGTTGATCCCGATCGCTGACAAGTCCGACCTGCCGGCTGGTACGTCCGACCTGTCAGCCGACAAGTCCGATCTGTCAGCTGACAAGTCCGACCTGCCGGCTGGTACGTCCGACCTGTCAGCCGACAAGTCCGATCTGTCAGCTGACAAGTCCGACCTGTCAGCTGATAAGTCCGATCTGTCAATCGGCACGTCCCGGCTGCGAGGCGCTACGCGTATTCACCGGCCCCGTGCCTTGCGCACGAAGCGCGCTAAGCACGGGCGCTACGGGCACAAAAAAGCCGACGGTGCTTGCGCATCGTCGGCCTCTTCCCCGGAGGGGATGTTAGGGTTCATTTCCCGGCCTTGGCCGTCAGCTTGTCGTTCATCACGCGCCAGCGGGGCTGCTGCGCCTTGGCACGTGCCAAGGCTGCTGCGCGGCGCTGCTCCCGGGCTTGGCGCTTGGCAGCGGCCTGCTGCTGGCGCTGTAGCTCGGCATATTCTGAAGAAGCGTAGTAGCCACCTGAAGCGGGGTCGTAGAGTTGCAGCTCAGGCAACACCTTGTCCTCAGGCAAGGCTTCCGAGCCACTTTTTCCCACGACGCTGATCTCTACCTGCGTCACGCCCTTCGACATGATGCCCAGCTTGCGCGCGGCACCCATGGAAAGGTCCACGATGCGCCCCTTGCCGTAGGGGCCGCGGTCTGTGACGCGCACGATGACTTCGTTGCCCGTGGAAAGCTCGCGCACCTTCAGCAACGTGCCGAAGGGGAGCGTACGGTGGGCGCACGTCAACGCGTTCTCGTTGAAGATCTCGCCGTTGGCCGTGCGACGCACGGTGCGGTAGCCGCCATAGTAGCTTGCGCTACCACGCGTTTGTAACGTTTGAGCTTCTACTACGCCGCTCGTAAACAAGAGGGCGCAGACCATAGTCAGGATGATTTTCTTTATCTGCATGCTTTAGTGTTTGCCACGGGGAACTTGCAACCATATATAAATAAGGTGTAAGGACACCAACGAGTTGCAAGATTGGCCACGTCCGCCCCACGTGGGCGGTAAGGGCTGCCGGCGCCTCGTGCACCGGTCCTCCGTGTGATTACGGCTGCAAAGGTAGGCATTTCGGGGGAGGCGACCAAGGGCGTTAAGGCTCATTATCACACTTTTAACGTTTCGAAGCCGCCGCAAACAGCCTCTGTTTAGCGACCTCGCCGATGTTCGCGGTCACGCCTTCCGCGGGCGTTGCGACGGGTGCGAAACGCCCTGCCACAGGGCGTTAGCGAAACGTCGCGCAAAGTTCGCGGGAAGCAAAAATCAGGGCGTTTCACCGCACAAAAAGCCAGCGAAAGTGCAGAAATCAAAATCGCGTCTTTTTAACATTCTCCCCAAAATGGCAAAAAACGTTAAATCGAACCGCCTCCTACCGCTTACAGCGGGGCACAAAGCAGCCTTTTCGCCGGAAATGCCTACCTTCGCTTGGCACGAACTGAACCCCTCCCGCTTATGGACGCTGACAAATTGGCGCGCCAGCTGAAGCTGATAGCGCTACTGGCGCAAAACCGCGAGCTCACCATCGACGAGCTCAGCAGCCGCGTGGGCATGAGCCGACGCACGATCTACCGCTACCTCGACGCCTTCCGCAGCTTGGGTTTCAGCGTCGTACAGGAGGGCAAACGCTACCGGCTGGACCACCGTTCGCCCTTTTTCCAAAAGATAACGGACAAGACGCACTTCACGGACGCCGAGGCGCTGACCCTGAACCAGGTGTTGAACTCCGTCTTCGACAACTCGCCGCAGGTGCGCCACCTGCGCGAGAAGCTCGCCAACCTCTACGACGACAAAGTCCTGGCGCACCACGGCGTGGACGAGCGCACGGCGCACAACATCGCCGCCATCTACCGCGCCATACGCGAGGAGCGCGTCTGCATCCTGCGAAGCTACACCTCGCCCCACAGTGGCCGCACGGACGACCGCACCGTCGAGCCCTTCCTGCTACTTTCCGGCAACACAGAAGTCAGATGCTACGAGATAGCTTCCGCCATGAACAAGACGTTCAAGATTTCGCGCGCCGAGAGCGTGGAGGTGGTAGAGCTTCTCTGGTCACACAAAGCCGAGCACAAAGCTTTCCACACGGACATGTTCCACTTCAGCGGCGAAGTGCGACTACCTATCAGTCTGCGCCTCGGACCCCTCGCCGCAAACGTGCTACGCGAGGAGTACCCACAGGCCGAGAATCAGCTCACACGTCAGGCCGACGGACGCTATAAGTGGGAGACGTGGGTGTGCAGCTACAAGGGAGTGGGGCGCTTCGTCGTAGGACTGTTTGACGACATCGAAATCGTGGGGCCGCAGGAGTTCGCCACCTATATGCAGGAACGCATCGCAGCCCTCGCCCGGCGCATCGCGACGCCGCAAGCCCGAAGCGCGCCATCCCGGGCCGCCACCACCCAATGAAAGGCGTTTTTTAACATTTGAAATAAGGTTTGTGTCACAGGCTGTCACAAACCGGCCGTTCCTTTGCTGCCGGAAACAAAGACACACAAAGGAACATGGAAAAGAAAACCCTTACCCTCGACTCCGCGCTCCCCACGCGGAAAGCGGCGCTCCCGCTGAGTCAGCGCCTACTGTCCTCACGCCCCGTGCTAAGCCTCACCCGCGCCTACGCCGAAGCCCTCGGCCGACGCCTCACACCCCGGCAAGCTCTCCACCTCACCCACGTGCAGGCCGCCGCAGCCTTGCTGTTAGTGCCCCAAGTGCCCTCCGCGGCCTACTATGCCCTGATGGCCGCCTGGTTTATCCTCGCCCTGAAAAGCTGCTGCCGAAGCTTTGCCAAGAAACAACGCTGAACAGGCCGCCAAGCACGCTATATAATAAGGTGCAAGTTCGGCAGGAAAAACGTACCTTTGCCCACGGCGGGACAAAAACGAACTAAACAAATCTTTCTATGGCAAAGAAAAAAGCACTCCTCATGATCCTGGACGGCTGGGGCATCGGGGACAAAGGCAAAGACGACGTAATCTACCAAACACCCACCCCTTTCCTCGACAGCCTCTATGAACGCTACCCGCACTCCCGGCTGCTGGCCTGCGGCGAGAACGTAGGACTGCCTGACGGGCAGATGGGCAACAGCGAAGTGGGACACCTGAACATAGGCGCCGGACGTATCGTCTATCAAGACTTGGTCAAGATAAACCGCGCCATAGCTGACGGCTCCATACTCCGCAACCCGGAAATACAAAACGCCTACGGCTACGCCAAAGAACACGGCTGCGGCCTCCACATCATGGGGCTTACGTCGACAGGCGGCGTACACTCCAGCCTGGATCACCTCTTCAAACTCATAGATATTGCCCGCGAGTACGGAGTAGGCAGCCGCACGTTCGTACATTGCTTCATGGACGGACGCGACACCGACCCAAAGAGCGGCGCCTCCTACATAGAAGCCCTCACACGGGAGTGCGAGAAAGCCGGTGCGCACGTAGCCAGCATCATAGGCCGCTTCTACGCCATGGACCGCGACAAACGCTGGGACAGGGTAAAGGTGGCCTACGACCAACTCGTAGAAGGAAAAGGCAGGCAGGAGACAGACATGGTCAAAGCCGTCAAAGACTGCTACGCACGAGACACGGAGGAGCACAAAGACACGGATGAATTCATGGAGCCCCTCGTCAACGCCACGTGCGACGGACGTATCAAACCGGGCGACGTAGTTATCTTCTTCAACTACCGCAACGACCGAGCCAAGGAACTGACCACCGTACTCACACAGCAGGACATGCCCGACGCAGGTATGCACACGCTGCCCGGCCTCCAGTACTACTGCATGACGCCCTACGACGCCTCGTTCCGGGGCGTCCATGTGCTGTTTCCTAAGGAGAACGTAGTCAACACCTTGGGCGAATATATCAGTGCGCAAGGCCTCACCCAGCTCCACACAGCCGAGACGGAGAAATACGCACACGTCACCTTCTTCTTCAACGGCGGCCGCGAGGCGCCATTCCCCGGCGAAGACCGCATCCTCGTGCCCAGCCCCAAAGTGCCCACGTACGACCTGAAACCCGAGATGTCCGCCTTCGAAGTTAAAGACAAGCTCGTAGCCGCCATTAAGGAGGACAAGTACGATTTTATCGTCGTCAACTTCGCCAATGGAGACATGGTAGGCCATACCGGCGTCTATGAAGCCATTGAGAAAGCCGTCGCAGCCGTCGACAGCTGCGTGCGCGACGTCATCATGGCCGCCAACGCCACGGGATACTCCACCATTATCATCGCCGATCACGGCAACGCCGACCACGCCCTCAACGCTGACGGCACGCCCAACACGGCTCACTCCCTGAACCCCGTACCCTTCATCTACGTCAGCACGGACAGCCACGCACAAGTGCGAGACGGCGTGCTGGCCGACGTAGCACCCAGTCTGCTCCACATACTTGGCCTGCCACAGCCTGCAGAAATGACGGGGCACGACCTCATCACCGACTGACGCCCCCCTACCCGCCTCCGCCACGCCTTATTTATTAATACGCGCAGGCGGCGTGCTCTCATCCCCTCGCGACCCGGCTTCTCCCCTTGCGGAGAAAAGCCGGGTCGCTTGCTTTCGGCTATTCCGGTCAAGCGCCACGTCTCGCACCACACGCCGCCCCGCCGCATCAGAAGCCAAGCTGCACACCCGCGCAGCTTGGCTTTCTGCGTGTAAAGGCCTACTTTTGCCCACGCTTATGAACTTGCTCACGTTTACCCTCATCCTGCTCCTCGCCGCCTACTGCGCCGGGCTGCTCGGCTCCCTCACGGGCCTCGGCGGAGGCGTCGTCGTCATCCCCGTCCTTACCTTAGGCTTCGGCATCGACTTCCACTACGCCGTCGGTGCCGCCTTAGTCTCCAGCATCGCCACCTCAAGCGGTTCGGGCTCCGCCTACGTCAAGGAAGGCATCACGAATATCCGCCTGGGCATGTTCCTTGAGATAGCCACCACCTTGGGTGCCGTCACGGGCGCCTTCGTTGCCGTTTGGCTCAACTCCTCCGTCATCGCCGTCATCTTTGGCGCCGTCCTCGTGCTCACCGCCGTCAACCAGCAACGCCGTAAGCAAGACCACGAAGGCGTCGTCGGCAGTCCGCTCGCCCGACGCCTACGCCTCTACGGCACCTGGCCGCAGAAAGACGGCACGCTTAAGAGCTACCAGCTACGAAACGTCGGCGGCGGATTCTCTATCATGTACGTTGCCGGCATACTTAGCGGCATCCTCGGCATAGGCAGCGGCGTGCTCAAGGTGCTTGCCATGGACTCCGTCATGAAAGTGCCCTTCAAGGTCAGCACTACGACGTCAAACTTCATGATGGGCGTCACCGCCGTAGCCAGCGCCGTCGTCTATATACAGCGCGGGAACATCGTGCCCGGACTCGCCTTCCCCGTGCTCCTCGGCGTGCTCTTCGGCGCCTTGACCGGAGCCCGACTCCTGCCGCACATGAACGTACGCCTCCTTCGGCAGATTTTCTGCGTCGCCATCCTGCTCGTCGCCGTCAACATGATCTACAACGGACTGCTCGGTAAGTTCTGATAACCCTTATCTACAAAGCCATGACTCCCAACTCCAAAACGCCACAGCCCCCACAGTCCGACCTGCGCGAGCTCATCGGAAACACACTGCGCATCGGCGTCTTCACAGCTGCCCTCGTAGCCCTCGTAGGCGGCATCCTCTACCTCGTACAGCACGGCGCAGAACCCCGCCCGGACTACTCACACTTTGCCTACACCGACGCACACGACACCAGCTACACCACGCTGAGCGGCATCCTCCAAGGAGCGCTACACTTCACCGCCACCGGATGGATTCAGCTCGGCGTCATTATCCTCTTCCTCACCCCCATTCTGCGCGTGCTGCTCTCCCTGCTCGACTTCGTGCGACAGCGCGACTGGCTCTACTCCGCCATCACGGCCACCGTCCTCGCCGTCATCATCGTCAACTCCCTTGCCTGACCCCAGCCACCACCTACCTGCTGACAGCCTCGACATGCTGCCCCATACGTCCGGAAGACCTCGCGTCTCTCCGGACTTTTTTATCCGCCTGCCCCGCAAAGCGCCCCACAAGTGCCGCTTAATTTTCCCTACGTCCGACTTACAGATAAAAACGGCTTACCTACAACCCGCCGGGAACGGCCAATACGCCCACATTTCCCCTATAATCTTCTCCGCCCCAAAAGCGAGACGCAGCAACAAGCGGGTGGTCGGTGCCAAATCGCGCCGGGCGAGCCACATAAAAAGAGCCGAACCGCACAGTCACGACCCGGCATTTTATAGAATAATAACGCGGCGCCACGCCGGCATGTGGCGCGAAAGCCCTTACTTTGCACAACGCGCCGCCCGCACGGCTCTCGGCCATACCTAAGGCGGTGAAACCCGAAAAACAAGCGTATGAAACGTTTTCTCCAAGTTCTCCTTCTGCTGATAGCCACCCTCCCCGCCGACGCCCAATCCTACGGGAAATTGTGGAAAGCCGTCGCGGCGCGCCAAGCCGACGACTTGCCGAAAAGTGCGCTTCAGGAAGTCGCCAAGGTGCGCCGGAAAGCCCTACGTGAGGGCAACGACGCGCAACTCCTGCGCAGCGTCCTCGTTGAGCGCCAGTTGCAGGCCGACATCGCGCCCGACTCCGCCCGCGCCGTGCTTGCGCGCATGGAGGCGGCCTATGCCGCCGAGCGTCGCCCCGTAGTGCGCGCCCTTTGGCAGAGTGCGCTGGGGCAGGTCTATGCCCTGCAAACCGACACCGCTTCACACCGCCGCGCACGCAACCTGTTGCTGGCCTCCGTCAGCGACGTGCCCCTGCTTGGCGGCACGCGCGCGGCCGACTACCTGCCCCTATTCACCCGCGGCGCGGACGCCCGCATCTTCTCCGGCGACCTGCTCAGCGTCATAGCCCGCCCGGTTCTGCAACGGGCGGGACAGACCTGGCCCACCACCCTCATCACGGCAGCCGAAGGCGACTCGCTGCGCCGCACGATGCTACAATATTATCAGGCGCAAGGCAACCGGCCGGCCAGCCTATGGATGGAGCTGGAGCTCGTGCCGACGCCCCCCAACACGGGCACGCCGCTCACCGAGCGCACGGACTTCCGGACGCTTATGCGCCTGAAAGAGGCTTACAGCAAAGAGGCGCTCAACGTAGAGACGTACCTGCGCCTCGTCAACGTGCCCGCCCCGTCCGGCACCTCGGCCGACAGCCTGCGCATCGCCCTGGCGCGCGAGGGCTTGAAGCGCTACGCGAGGCAGCCACGCGCCGCAGCATTGCGCAACTACGTGGAGGCCATGGAGCAGCCCACCTTGCAGTTCACGGGATGGCCGCGTGTGGCTTACCCGGGGCAACCCCTAAACGCTAAGCTACGGCTTAGGCACGTCGAGGCCTACACCCTGCGCCTCTACCGCACCACGCTGACGGCAAAAGACCTACTCACGAACCTAAAGGCCGAAGACGCGCTACCCGACGCCCGCCTTGTGGCGACACAAGAGCGCACTCCCGAACCCCACGCGGCCTACGTCACCTTCGCCGACAGCTTCAGCCTCGCCTGCCCCGAGCCGGGCATCTACGTCCTGCGGCTTAGCAGCCCGGGCATGGGCGACACCTACGCCTTCTGCCGCTCCACCCGTCTGCGTCCCCTCGTGCTCACGGGCAGCCTGCAAGGTAGCCGCGTAACGCCCGTAGATGCGCAAACGGGCAAGCCCCTTACGGGCGGTACGGTGACCACCTACACCACGACAGACGGCAAGAACTACCTGCCGCAAGCCACCTACAACGCCGACGAGGCGGGCAACATCTTCGTACCTGCGACGCGAAACCAACGCACAAGCTACCTGCTCACCGTCGGCGCCGACGCCTACCTGCCCGGCTTCGACCCCCTCGCGAACAACTACCACACGCAGGCGCCCTACTCGGCAGCACGCCTCCACACCTATACGGACCGCGCCATCTACAGGCCGGGGCAAGAAGTGAAGTTCGCCCTCGTGGCCTATAACCAGTATGAAGACGACGTCCAAGCCGCCGCAGACCTCAGCGTGACGGTCACGCTACACGACGCCAACGGCAAGGCGCTCGATACGTTACGGCTGAAGACAGACGAGCTGGGCACGGCGGGCGGCACGTTCACCCTGCCCACGCAGACCCTGCCCGGGACGTTCAGCCTACGCGCCACGTCAAACTCCCCGCGCCGTTTCCCCGCCAGCTGGCAAGCTCTGCGCGTCGAGGAGTACAAGCGCCCCACCTTCACCGTGGACTTGCTGGAGCCGGAGGTCGCCTTTAAACTGGGCGACACGGTAAGCGTGGCGGGCACAGCGGCGACCTACACCGGGCTACCCTTAAGAAACGCCGTCGTAAAATGGGAGGTAACGGCCGGCAACGGTTATTCAGACGCCGGCACGACGATTTCAGGCGAAACCAAGACCGACGAGGAAGGACGCTTCATCGTACCTGTGAAGCTGACAACGGGAGAGGCCGAGACGGAATACTCATCTATCGAGCCGCGAAGCCGCACCCGCATCCCCATACACCTGCGCCACTTCAACGTACGTGCCGACGTCACGGCAACAAACGGCGAGACGCAGACCGCAAGCCGCACGCTCTACGCCACACGTCAAAGCTCGTGGCTCACACACGACTGGCCCGGCGTCATCTGCCGCGAAAACGCGCCGCAGATCACCATTTGGCAGCGGAACGGTTCGTGGCGCAACATCGCGGCTACGGGATGCTACGAGCTGCGCCGCGACAGCATCGTCCTGCTGCGCGACAGTTTCCGGACGGGGCAGACCTTCGCCCTCACACGTCTAACTGAATTGCCCTCAGGCGCCTACACCGTCGGGATAAGTCTGCCCGGCCTCGAGCCGCAGACCTTCCGCTGCACCCTTATGTCCGAGGCCGATACGCGTCCCTGGGGGAAGGAGACGCTCTGCTACTACGTACGCACCGGCCAGGCGGGCGACTCGGCCTACGTCATGGTAGGCACGCCGCGCCGGGGCATCACCCTCTTCGCGGACATCATAGCCGGCGGCAAGATAGTGGCCTCCGAGCGCTACGAAATCAGCGATTCCATCGAGAAATTCCAACTTGCATACAAACCGGAGTACGGCGACGGCGCCCGCGCCGTATTTGCCTTCGTGCGCGACGGACAACTCTTCACGCGCGACGTCTCCGTGCAACGCCCCGTACCGGATAAACGGCTACAACTGCGCTGGAGCACTTTCCGCAACCTGACCCGGCCGGGCGCAAAGGAGGAGTGGCGCCTCAAAGTAGTACACCCCGACGGCACACCCGCCGAGGCCGGCGTCATGGCCTGCCTCTACGACGCCACGCTCGACGCCCTGGCAAAGAACAGCTGGGACTTCTCGCTGCAGTTCCCGCGCCGGTTGCCCTGGACGACGTACCGGCTGGCGACTTACTACGACCTGACGGCCCGCCTCGCCGCACAGCTACGCCCCAAGAGCGTGCCGGAGCGGCGCTTTACGGAGTGGGACGCCGGCTTGTTCCCCGAAGCGGGCTTCATGCCCTACTTAGGCGGACAGCACCGCCGGCTGCTCACCGCCAGCCGCGCCACGGCGCAGGCCGACGGCGGCGTGGCGCTTGAGGAAAGCCTGGCGCCGATGAGTGCAAACGTCATGATGGCGAAGACAGCGGGCGCAGCATCTGCCGAAACGGCAGAAACGGCAAGCAACGACGAACCGGCGGACGAAGCAGCCGAAGCACCTGAAAACACGGTGGAACCGCGAAAAAACTTCGCCGAGACAGCCTTTTTCGCCCCTGCCCTGCGCACCGACGGCAACGGCGAGGCAACGCTCGTCTTCACCCTGCCCGAGAGTCTGACGACGTGGCAATTCCGCGCCCGGGCTCACGACGCCGCTTTCAACTACGGACAGCTGGACACCACCGTCGTGGCGCGTAAGGAGTTTATGGTACAGGCCAACTTGCCGCGCTTTCTGCGCGCAGGAGACCGAGCTACGCTACCCGTGACCCTGACTAACCTCGCGGAGGAAGCACAAAGCGGAACCATAAGTTGCGACATCTCAGACGCAGAAACGGGCCGGCGCCTCGCACACCTGACGCAGCGCTTCAACGTAAAGGACGAGCAGGTGATAACCTTCACCTACGACGCCCCGGCTGCGCACCCCGTGCTCTGCATCCGCACCACGGCGACGGGCACCTCCTTTGCCGACGGCGAGGAAAGATACTTGCCCGTGCTTAGCGCCGAGGAAATCGTGACGCGCACCGTACCTTTCAGCCTGGTCGAGGCAGGTAGAACCGTGCTGCGGATAGATACGCTGTGGCAGGACGGGACAGACGTGACCGACCGCCGACTTACCGTGGAGCTGTCCTCAAACCCGACGTGGTACGCCGTAGCTGCCTTGCCGCAAGTGGCCGAGAAGGAATGCTACAGCGCGACGGACTGGGCACGGCGCTACTATGCGCTGACCCTGGCCCGCTTCATCGCACAGCAAAACCCGGAGATACGCCGCGCCGCCCAAGACACGGCCTCGGAAACGGCCTGGGCAAAACTGCTGGAGCGCAACCCGGAACTGAAACAAACGCTCCTGGCCGAGACGCCCTGGGTCTGCGACGCGGAAAACGAGGCACAGCGCGTCGCGGCACTGGCTCAATTGTTCGATGAAACCGGGAATTACGCGCTACGTACGACGGCGCTCTCCAAGCTGCGCGAGCAGCAACTCGCCGGCGGCGCCTGGGGCTGGTTTAAAGGCATGCAGCCCAGCGTATATATCACCACGGAGATTGCTATGGCGCTCGCACGGCTGCACGACTTGGCCGCCGACCGCGACGCGAACGACATGCTGCGCAGC
Organism: uncultured Prevotellamassilia sp.; assembly: GCA_964641085.1. Taxonomy (GTDB): domain Bacteria; phylum Bacteroidota; class Bacteroidia; order Bacteroidales; family Bacteroidaceae; genus Alloprevotella. Next base: position 52,898 of record CAZXJS010000006.1, read on the forward strand.
GCCTTTGCTTACTTAGAGCGCGAAACGGCGCGACAGGTGAGCGAGATGAAGAAAGCCGAGCGCAAGTACAAGCTGACGTTCCGCGCCTCGGAGCAACAGCTGAAATATCTCTACGTACGCGCCCTGCTCGGCGAGAAAGCCGACGCTGACGCCCGTTACCTGCTTGACAAGTTCGAGAAGCCGGAGCGCACGTCGCTTTGGGAAAAGGCTATGACGGCCGTCGTGCTTTCTATGTACGGTCGCACGGACGCGGCGCACGTAGCTATCCAAAGTTTGGTAGAACATACGGTGGAGCGTCCGGGACTTGGGCGCTGGTTTGATGCCGACCGTGCGCTGTGGTGCGGCGAGAGCTACCGCATACCTACGCAGACGGCGGCCATAGAAGCGCTGTGCCGCGTGACACCGGCCGACACGGCCGTGATAGGCCAGATGCGCCTCTGGCTGATGCAGGCCCGGCGCACGCAGGACTGGGCTGCGTCGCGCGCCGTCTGCGATGCGCTCTACGCCCTCCTCGTCCCGGCAGCCGGCAGCAGCGTCCTGCGCCCCCTTAGCAACCACGTGCCGGTTTACTACACCCTGCGCCGCGGCACACAGGTGCTGGCGGCGAACGCGCAGAGCCAAGCTGTGGCGCCGCAAGAGGCGGGCTATTTCAAACAGGTATATACCGACGCGCGAACACTCGGCGCGGACAACTTGGTAATAAGCAAGAAAGATGCCGGCCTGGCCTGGGGCGCCGTCTTTGCGCAGTACGCCGTGACGGCGGAAGCCGTGAAGCAAGGCGGCAACGGCCTCTTGGTGACGCGCAAGGTGGAGGTGCGGCGGGGTACGTCGTGGATGCCCCTGGCCGAGGGCGACGCAGTGCGCCAGGGCGACCGCGTGCGCCAAGTCTTCACGCTCGTGGCGGACCGCGACTACGACTTCGTCTCGCTCAAAGCCACGCGGGCGGCCTGCATGGAGCCGGTGGAGCCGCTTTCGGGCTACGTATGGCGCGACGGCCTGCCCTTCTATCGCGTGGTGCGCGACGCGTCGAACGAATACTTCTTTGAACAGCTGCGCAAAGGGTCGCACACGTTCACTGAAGAGGCTTTCGTCGATCGCGCCGGCCGCTACACACTGGGCACGGCCAAGGTACAATCGCTCTACGCCCCGGAATTTGGAGGCACCAGTGCGGGAGCCAGCCTCACGGCGCAGTAGCACGTATATAAATAAGGTGTAGCGGGTATTAGATAGGAGTAGCCGCTACAAAGATAAGCACAGCCGGCAGGTAAAACAAGTGTAGTCGCTATCGAAAAGGAATAGCCGGCATATGCATTAAGCGAAAGCTCCGCTGCCACGAACGTGTGGCGGCGGAGCTTTATTGTTGAGCCGTATTCACCTACTGTCAGAGAAAATAGGTCTAACGTATCGGGAAATAGGCCAAAAGTGCAGAAGAGTCAGCCTAAGGTGACTGAAAACCGGCCTAAGGCACGAGCACCTTCTTGCCGGCTACGACGTAGAGGCCGCGACGTGGCGCGCTGACGCGGCGACCTTGCAGGTCGTAGATGCGGGTCGTGGCGTTCGCGGCGGGAGCTGTGGCGGTGTGGATGCCGCTTTCTATGCCGTAGAACTTCTGCCAGAAGGGCGCGGCGCGATAGGCGTCGTCCGCCCCGGCCGGTACGGTCAGGTGGCAGGTCTCCGCGCCGGTCCGGGTGAAGGGGTCGGCCTCGGCTGTGGGAGGTACGGCGGTGCGGCTGACGAGGCTCGTCAAGTGGGTCGAGCTTAGCGAGCCGGCGCCTACGCTTACGAGCGAGTCGGAGAGGGTTAGCTCCGTGAGGCCCGTATCTTCGAAGGCATAGTCGCCGAGGCGCGTGACGCCGAAGGGTACCGTGTAGGCGCCGGTGCGCGTCGTGGGGAAATAGTAGAGCACCGGCTCGGCATAGTCTCGCGCCGTGACGGTGGTGACGTCGAGCGTGGCGAGGGAGGTGTTGGCTGTGGCGGTAAGGATGAGTTCCCGCGTGTTGCCCGTCCAGAGTGTGTCGGCCAGTGTGCCTGCCGAGGCGGTGAAGGCCGGACTTCCGGACGGCGCGGTCAGCGTTGCGGCGGTCATAGCGACGCCCTGCGGCACGCTAAGGCGCAGGCCGCAGCCGGCGGGTACGACGAGGCTGCACGCGCCGTCGCTCCCTTGCAGCATATACACGTATTTCGAGTCGGAAGCGTCGAGGCCTACCAGCGTAACGTGGTTCACGATGATGCTGTCGGTGAGCTGTCCGTTGGCGGTGCGCAGACGATTGGTAGCGACGTCGAACTGCCAGGGGTTACTAACGAAGTCGTAGTACTGGTCTTCGGTGAGCGGCCGGACAGCCGTTTCGGGTGCGGAAATCATTTCGCTGCGCGAGAAGAGGATGCCGTCCCGGCTGTAGAGGGCTGCGTTGGCCGTGTCCACATTGACGCCTTGCAGCGCCGCACTGCCGCGGAAAGCCGTCGGCGCTACGGTCGTGACGGTCGCGGGCACGCTGACGCCGGTCAGCGCGGGGCAGTCGGCAAAGGCGGCATCGGCAATGCCTACGACGCGATAGCGATACTCGCCGTCCACGTAGTAGGCGGGGATGGCGACGTCGCCCGCATACTTCCCGTCCTCCCGGGCAACGACTTCTACCTGCGAGGTGTTGACGAAGCGGTAGGAGAGTGCGTCGTCGCTGACGCGGTCTCCGGCCGTGCGCCCCTTGAAATTCTCGTCGAGGTAGTTGAATGTGACGAGGCTGTCGTCACGTACGGTGATCTTGTATATAGGTTTGTCGAGCGTCTGTCCGTTGTAGAGGCGCATGGCGGGCGTCGTCCCGGGCCCCAGGGCGTTGTGCGTGCCGTAGGGCCAGAGGTCGGAGCTGCTGCGTCCGGACTTCGTGCCGCTACCGGGCACAAAGGTGCAGCGCAGCTTCGTCTCGTCGTTGTTGAGGTTGTCGTAGCGCCAAGCGTCGGGGTTGAACGTGACGTGGGTGACGAAGAGTCCGCGACCGAAGCTTTCGGGATACCACGTGCCGGGCTGATGGTTTTCCAGGATGAAGTATTCGCGGGCGTTGGCGTCGTTGCGTATGAGCACGGCGTTGGGGCCTTCGGTGGAGCCAAAGGGGTGGAGGCTGACGCTGTCGGCCGCCGTCAGCTCGGGTATGTTGAGCCAGCCCAAGGCACTACGCTCGTAGGCCGTGTAGCCCATGGGGGCGCGGGCACGTCCGTCGGGGACGTAGCTGCCGGAGCACATGATGGACCAGTAGCCCATCGTGACGGCCGAGTGGCTGTAGTCCGTGCAATAGAAGTCGGGCAAACCCAACGCATGGCCGAACTCGTGGCAGAATACGCCTATGCCCTGAAGCTCCGTGCTTGTGGCGTTGCCGTATATCTCGTTCCCGATGAAGCAGGAGCGGAACTTCACGCCGCTGATGGTGGCATTTATCTCGGCCTGGCACGGCCATAGGCAGTCGTCGTCGCCACCTGTCGCCTCGCCGGGTCCGGCGTAGAAAATGCTGACCAAGGGCACTTCGCCGTCTATCTCGTAGGGCGTGAAGTCCACGCCCTGCGCCTTGGCACGCACCACGGCGTCGCGCGTGACGTCAAAGTAGCCGTCGGCGTTGTCGTTACTGCCGTAGTAGGCGTAGCTACTCCCAAGCGTCACTTTGGCCACGACGGTGAACTCCGGGCGAAACATGCCGCCGCTCTGCGCCACGAAATAGTCGCGGCAAGAGCCTACGCTGCCGCTCTCGTCGGCGTAGCCCTCCTCCGTGTAGTAGCGCTGCATCTTCGTCTGCGTCGTGGTGGTGAGGAACTTCTTGTCGCTGAACTCTACCATGATGACGGGAATTTTCACGTCGCCCAGGCTGGGCACGGCGCCTACACCGCTGACGCCGTAAGTGCCGAGGCCGTCTGTCGTCGACGAGCCGATGATGCGCCGCGCGCCGGGAAGCTGCTTCAGCGGCGTCAGGTAGCGCGCTGCCTCGGCGGCGCCAAGCACGTCGCCCGAGAGGTAGGCCTGCTCCTCGGCTGTGCGCTGCGGCAAGTCGTGCGCCAAGATGCCCGTGGCGCGAAGGGCGCCGTCGGCAGGCTCGGCGTAGTAGAGCCCCTGCCCGGCGCCGCGCACCAGGACGTGGCCGTCTGCCGTCGTGAAGAAGTCCGTGCGCCACCGGCCGTGGCGGTAGGCCGACAGCTGCGTGCCGTCGGGCTGCCGGAACGTTTGCAGCCGGTGCTCGGGCGGGATGGCCGCCAACGTGAGCGACACGGCGAGTAAGAGTAGGGAAAGGTAGATGCGTTTCATATGTATATAGCGTTTTCTTCGCAGGGTAAACTACAACGGTAAACCGGAAAAAGGCGGCAAGCCCGGTGGACGTTTCCGCACCGTTCCGGCGTTTTTCGCCCCATCGAAGGGATTCAGCGGGGCGAGGCACAAACCTACCGCAAAGTCGTGCAAAGGTACGCCTTTCGCGGCTCCCTATCAACGGCTTAGCTTTCTGTTAATCATTATTAACGCTTAACGAGCGGGCAACGCTTAGACGGGAAAAATGTCAACGAATTTACAACTTCACACCCCTACCCTTGCGCTGTACGCATGCCCTCCGCGCTTCGCCGGACGTTGCGCAATTCTCGGCAAGCCCGTTTTGCAGCCCTTTCTGCCGCTTTCAGCCGCCCACGTGTCGGATAAATCGGATATTAAGTCACCTCTATTCCGGAATAAATAGAACTTATTTAGAAATAGGTCGGACTTATTTAAAAATAGTCGGCACCTATTTTGAAATAGTCGGCACTTAGTTTAAAATAGTCGGCACTTATTTTGAAATAGGTCGGACTTATTTCAATCTAAGTCCGACCTACGAGCCGACAGGTCGGACGTATCGGCCGGTAAGTCGGACGTATGAGCCCATACGTACGGGGTGTGACGCATCGGAAGGGGCAAAAGACCCACCATCCGCCGATATTTCAGAGCTAAACCTAATGTAATATGTTTTTACCGCGCCTTAATAAGAAAAAGTTACGAGATATACGTCTTTACGAACTCTTGAGGTGAAAGTGTTCGCATCTTACCTCGTTTTTCAGGGAAGTCCTTGAGGTTTAAGGTTACGAAGCAGTCGCACGCATTAACCAAAGCACACTGGTACTGGTAGCTGTCTTCTATATCCTTGAACGTATCATCATTCAGGGCTTCTTTAAGGTCTTCATGGGTCAGATCTATTGTCCGCAGGAAGGCAAGTAGGGCATTCAAAATAACCCGTGTTTGCTGTCTCTTATGAGGTTCGTGGACGTTTTTCTGCTTTAAATATGTGACGACCAGATAGGTTACGGTGGCAAAGGCCATCGTGGACGTGCAAGCTTCCAACTGGCCTTGTTCAGCAGCCTGGAATAGGGTTGCAACGTCGTCATAGCACTTGCGATGTACTAAGTATTCCAGGATGACGTTCGTGTCAACAAATACCGTCATGGCTTGATTCCATATTTCTCTTCCATATAATCTGCCAAGACGCGTTTGTCTTCTTTTCGCGGCGCTTTAACGAATCCCACATACTTGTCAGTGGGTAGTGGGCGACTCCTGTCGACGTGTAGTTTCTGCACAGGTGCTTCTTCGGCCTCACTTATCTTTTGGTTCGCGAGCTTCCTGAGGGCGCTCAGCGCTTTTTGCAGGTAGTTCTCGTTATCAGCGAGGGCACTAAGCGCGCGGTGTATTTCCGTATGGAGCTGTAAGGTTGTCATAAGTCGTATCTCTTCGTGGATAGGTGTTGCAAATATAGGCTTTTCTTGTTGATGTGGCACGTTAGTGGGCAAAGGATTAAGGTTTTGCGCCCTTCATACGCGCAAAAAAAGGCCGGCCGGCAGCTTGGGGCTGTCGGCCGGCACGGAAGGTGCGCCGCGAATAGGCGGCATAGGGGTTAGAACTTCTTCAGCACGAGGCTTTTCTCGTCCAGCCGCTTGCTGATGCTCGCGTTGCTATGGCGGCGAGCCTGCAGCTCGTTCATCTTCTTACGTATGGCGGCGGAAGCTTCGCCCGTGATGGCGAAAGTCTCGTAGCCGTAGCCGAAGTAACCGGCGTCAACGTAGTAGATGAGGTTGAAGTAGAACGTAGCGGACGTTGCGTCGTAGTAGCTCGGATTGTAGCTGTTGGAACCGACGTAGGTATTAAGGTCGGAGACATATACATCGCCGTACGTGGAGTGCGTGTAGCCGGTGAACTGCTCGGGCACGGTGATGGTGTTGTCGTCCATGTTCCAAACGAAGTTGAAGTCCACATCGTAGCACCAGTGGCTAATGGTGAAGATAGCCGCGCTGGAGTTGGAGGCGCTTTGGCAGGTGAGCGTCAGGCCGGGGTCGGTACCGCCGAATACTTGGTCGTAGGAGAAGTCACCCGTGTGGGTGTGATCCTCGTCGAAGGTATAGGAGGGTACGAGGGACTCGTCGACGATGGGATCTACAACGACGCTGCCGGCGTCCGTCGTGGCGACGAGCTGTGCGTCGGCGTTGAAGGCGAGCGTTGCGGCGGTGGTGGTGTCGGCCAGGTTGGTGAGCGTGGCGTTGCTGCCGTCGGTGGCGTAGGCGAGGTCGAGGACGTCAGCGTTGACGTCGCCGAATATGCCCAGACCGGTGCCGTCCGTGTTAAGCTGGAAGAGGGCGTACGGGCTGGCCTCGTCGGGTGTGGTCCACATACCTTCTACGTGCGGCGTGGCACCTGCGTACACGTTGGTGGCAACCTTGATGCTGCTGCCGGAGTAAATCTGCAGGGAGTAAGCTTTCAGGTCGTTCTGGTAAGCCAGATAGACGGTGGCCGTCTCGCGGGTGGTTCCGTTGAGGCCGTCGCCGTAGAAGGAGGAGGCTGCCGTGGCGGTAATCATGCCCACGCTGTCTTCGTAGGCTACGGTGTCGGAGACGAAGACGGTATAGACGGTGTTGCTGTCGGCGGTACCGGCCTTGCCGATGCGCTTCACGTAGAGGAGGTCCTCGCCGTCGTATCCCTTGGTGAAGACGACGGAGTACTCGTCATTTCCGCTGGTGTAGGGCGACTCGAAGACGCCGTAGCTCACGCTGCCGGGGTAGCTGACGGTGGTGTTGTCGAAGTCATCGTCGCACGACGTGAAGCCGACGCCGGCCAGGAGCAGCACTGCCAATGTCAATATGTATTTTTTCATGTTTTGCGGGGTTTTAGCGCGGGGCGGCGCAGGCTCTCTTAAGGCCGGCCGCCCTGCGCGGTATTGGGTTTACTGTTTGCCGCCCCAGTTGGACTGGAGGTTCTTGTTTGTGGTCAGGTCGTGGGTGGAAATCTCCCAGACGAAACGGATGTTGTCCGACGTAACGCTGAGTCCGATGTTGATATCCTGGGCCGAGGTCATGATGATGCCGCCGTTCTGCGTCTCGGGGTCACGCGTCATGCCGTCGTGCCAGCGCTTCAGGCTGAAGATGCGCTGCCCCTCGCCGATGAACTCTTTCTTCCACTCCATCTTGATGTTGTTGAAGAGGTTGTCGCCGGTGGTGCTCGTAGCGCTCTCGCCGCGAGCCTCGCGGAGGGCGTTCAGGTAGTCCTGGGCGAGCTGTGTCTCGCCGTTGCGATAGGCGGCCTCGGCAGCGATGAGGTACTGCTCGGCAATGCGGAACATCTTGGGCGCATTGTAGTGCGTGTACTCGGAATCCGAACTCTTGCGCAGGTTGGGGTTGCCCGGATACTTGGCGAAGAGCTGTATGCCCTCGGCCGTCGTGTTGTTCTCCGTGACGGTCTGCTCCTGGAAGAAGATGCCCTTTCGGTAGTCACCGTCGCCGTACATGTCGTACGTTGCCTGCGAGGGAATCCAGTCGGGGCTGTAGGTGCCGGTGAGAGCGTTGTAGGTGAGGTAATCTCCCCAGGAGTTGCGCTCGTCCGTATTGTTGACGGGCTGCCAAATGATTTCAGAGCCGGTATCGTAGAGCCAGACGTCGCTATACGTTGCGGAGTCGGTGGCCAGGGCGAAGTTGCCGTCTTGTATGAGGCTGTCCGCGTAGGCTATGGCGCCGTCGTAGTCGTGCGTCCACAGGGCGATGCGTGCGCGCAGGGCTTTGATGGCCTGCTTGGTGATGTCGTTGCCGGAGGGGTCGTCGTTGGTGATGAAGGCGTCGGCTTGAGCTACGTCAGACTTGATGAAGTCCCACGTCGTCTGCATGTTGGAGCGCGCCGGCTTGGCGTTGATGTCCACCGTCGTGACGATAGGCAGACCTAAGTCTTCGTTGGCCGTCTCCGGCTCGTAGTCCTTGCAGAACCTAATAGCCAGCTGGAAGTAGGCATAGGCGCGAACGAAGTAGGCCTCGCCCTTATACTTCTGCATCTCGAGGCTGTCGGCTTGGCTCTCCAAGGCAATAGCGTCGCAGTTGTTCAGGAAGTTGTTGCAGTTGGAGATGGCGGCGTAGGGGGTAGCCCAGGAGCTCTCCATGGCGTCTTCGCCGCTGGTGAACTGCCAGGTGTAGATCTGGCCGTTGCGGTTGCCGTATCCCAGGCCGGGCTGGAAGTAGTCTGCCTGGATGTCGGCCTCGGTCCACGCCAAGGGAGCCAGGCTGCGCAGATAGGCGTAGACGCCTACGTTGAAGTTGGCGGCGTCGCTAAGGCTCTCCCACGATTCCTCGTTGGGGATGCTGTCGGTGGGGTACTGATCCATTTCGCAGCTTGCCACGCTTACCGTCAGCAGGGAGAGTGCTACCAATTTATATATATGCTTTTTCATTATGCTTCGGTGCTTTATGTGTTTAGAAAGTCACTTCGACGCCCAGCGAGAACTCGCGCGTGTTGGGGAACTGCGTTGAGGCGACGTTCGTGTCGGTCTCGGGGTCGCTTCCCTTCCACTTGGTGATGGTGAAGAGGTTGCGGGCGGCTGCCGTCAGGCGTACGTTGCTGATGAAGCCCGTGGCGTCCATCCAGCGGCGGGGCAGGTCGTAAGAGAGGGAGAGGTTCTTCAGGCGGCAGAAGGAGGCGTTCTGCAGCAGGGAGGTATCGAAGTAGTTGCCCGTGCCATATACGGGGACGTCGGTAATGTCTCCCGGCTTCTTCCAGGCGTTCAGCATGACGCGGTCTTGGTTGTAGCCGCTGGCAGCTTGCTGGCTGTTCTTCGTGAAGTACTGGATGTTGTCCTGCATGTACTTGCCCAGAACGAAGGAGAAGTCGGCGTTCAGCGTCAGTCCCTTCCAAGCGGCGCGCAGTCCGAAGCCGCCGGTCCACGGGGCGAAGTATTTCTTGCCGGTGTCCACGCTGAGGGCTGCTTCGTCAAACTCTTCCGTCGTCTCTTTGGTCAGCTTGCCGTTCTCGTCGGGCACGTACCACATGACGTGGCCGTTGTCCGGGTTGATACCGGCGCGTACGGGCATGTAGTAGTTGACGGACTTGCCGACGAAGTAGGCCAGGCCGTAGTCTTGCATGATCCATTCGTCGAGGCCGTAGAAGAGCTTGGTGATCTTGTTGGCGTTGTAGGATATGTTGCCGTAGAGGTTTACGGTCAGGCCGTTCCAGTTCTTCACGGCGTCGGCGTCGAAGGCGAACTCGATACCTTGGTTCTGCATCTCGCCGACGTTAAGCATTTGCGAGGAGAAGCCGGTCGTGTAGGGCACGGGGACGCTCATGAGCATGTCCTTCGTCTTGCGCATGTAGTAGGTGAGTTCCACGTTGATGCGGTCGAGGAAGCGTGCGTTGAAGCCGATGTTATATTGTATCTGCTTCTCCCACGTCAGGTCGTCGTTGGCGGGCTGAGAGAGTATCCAGCCGTTTGTATTGTTGTTGTAGCGGGTGGTTCCTACGACGCCGAGGCTGGCGTAGTTGCCTATGCCGGAGTTACCCGTCGTACCGACGCTGGCCTTCACCTGCAGGTTGTTCAGCCAATCTACGTCTTTGAGGAACTGCTCGCTCTTCATGTCCCACATGAGGCCGCCGCTGACGAACCAGGCGCTGCGCTTGTTCTTGCCGAAGCGGGAGCTGCGGTCGTTGCGGACGGTCAGGTTGGCGTAGTAGCGCTTGAATAGGTCGTAGTCCACGCGACCGAAGAACGAGAGGTACTCGTACTTGGAGTGGCTGGAAGAGATGCTGCCGATGAGCGCCTCGTTGCCGTGGCCCAGCTCCATGAGGCGGTCGTCGCTCTGACCTTGGGTGTAGGAGTTGAAGTACTCGTAGCTGTATTTGATACCTTCCTGGCCGATGAGGAACGTCAGGTTGTTGTTGTCATCTACGTTCCACTTATACTCTGCCGTGTTGGTAATGGTCCAGGTGGAGAAGCGGCCGAAGCTCTTGTTCAGGAAGCCTTGCCCGGCGGCCGTGTTGCGGGGGTCTGAGGGCAGGTCCTTCACGTCGCCGCGGGTGTCAGCGCCGTCCAGGCCGAGCTGGGAGCGTATCGTCAGGCCTTTCAGCGGCGTCAGCTCTACGAAGGCTGTTCCGTTGATGCGTGCGTCGTTACCTATAGAGGGGTTGTACTTCTGCGTCTCGTACTCGTTCAGCGCATTGAGGAAAGGTATGTACTGCTTGCGGCTACCGTCAGCGTTGTAGGGGTTATAATACGGCGGAAGCATCAGACCGCCCAAGATACCGGAGGTCAGATACAGCGATCCGGCGTTCAAGTAGTCGGAGCTACGTTCGTCGTAGTTCAGACCCAGGTTTAAGCCGACCTTCAACCAGTCCTTCACCTGGCTTTCCAGGTTGGAGCGGAGCGTGTAGCGCTTGTAGTGGGAGCGCGCCGTCAAGCCTTCTTTCTTCAGATAGGAGGCCGATACGTAGTAGGTTGTCTTCTCGCTACCGCCGGCAATGCTGAAGTTCGTGTTATACATCGGCGCACTGTCGCGATAGAAGTAGTCTTCCCAGTCGGTGTTGTAGCCTTGCTTCTTGAAGGTAGCATACTCTGCGCCGCTGATGATGCCGTTCTGCAGCTGATACTGGAGCAGCTCGCCGGCGTTCATGGGGTCGCCGACGCTACGTGCCAGCTGGCTCCATCCGATGCTCTGCGAGAGGCGCACGACGGCTTTCTCGCCGCGGCTGCCTCGCTTCGTGGTGACGTAGAATACGCCGTTCGAGGCGCGAGAGCCGTAGATGCTGGTTGAGCTGACGTCGCGCAGCACGGTGGTGCTCTCAATATCGTTCTGGTTGAGCATATAGAACACGCTGGCCGAGGAGGGCGTACCGTCGATGACGTAGAGCGGCTCGTTGCTTGCGGAGAGCGAGCCGACGCCACGTATCGAGGTGCTGACGGCGTCGATGTCACCGGCGTCGCCGGAGCTCGTAAGAATCTGCACGCCCGGCACCTTGCCCTGCATAGCGTCCATAGCGGTCGTGATGGGCTTGTTCTCAATATTCTCCGAGCTTACCTTCGTCACGGAGCCTACTACGGTGCCCAGCCGCTTGGCCGTACCGTAACCTATGACGACGGCGTCGTCGAGGTTCGTCTCGTTCTCCTGCAGCTGTATGTGCACGCTGGACGTCACGTTGACGGTCTGCGTTTGCATGCCGAGGTGGGAGATGCTCAGGGTCTTGGCATCGTTGGGCACGCCGACGAGGGTAAAGTTTCCGTTGGCGTCGGTCGTGGTTACGGTGCTCGTGCCCGTCACCCTGACGCTGGCGCCTGAAAGCGGTTCGCCGTCGGGGCCGGCCACGTGGCCTGTCACGCGCTTCTGGGCGGACATCGTCACCGCCAAGCAAAGGCACGCGAACAATAGCGCTAACTTTTTGTACATAATATAACCATTAAATTAAACAAACATGCTTCTTCGTCCGGGTTCGGTGCGCCTACCGGCCGCTCGGGGCTTTCCCGCGCCGGCCACTCATCTGTCGTTGCCTCCGAGCCCTGCCGCCTTCGCCGCTCACTGCCTGTCCTGCGCTTCCGCGCACGCCTCGAGCGGCCACGACGGACTTCTATTTCCCGGCAAAGGTGTTACAATTTTTGCTTCTGTGCAAACTTTCCTTAATAAAACCGTCGCATTTTAACAATAACAGCTCGCTTTTACCCTTTTTCTGTCACTTTTAGGGCGCAAAAACGGTGAAAGTGAAACTTGTGTTAAGCGAACGGCGCTCCGCTCCAAACTTTTTTAACGCAAAGCCCGACCTGCGAGGGGGCAGGTCGGGCTTCGGGGTGTGCAGCGAGCGGCGTCAGGCCGTCATCTGCTTGAGTTTCTTGAGCAGCGCGAACATAACAAGGGCGCTAATGAGGCAGAGGGCTATCAGGATGCCCCAGTTGTACATGAGCGGTATCTTGTTCCACAGCATGGAGGGGATGGAGCTGAGGTAGTTGCCAATGGCCGTGGCGACGAACCATCCGCCCATCATCAGGCCTTTGAGCTTCGGCGGCGCCACCTTCGAGACGAAGCTGATGCCCATGGGCGAGAGGAGCAGCTCGGCCAGGGTCAGCGTGAAGTAGGTGGAGATGAGCCACCCGGGCGAGAGGATGCTCTGCGTCTGGTCTTTACCTAAGTCCATGGGCGAGGTGAGGCTCGTTGAGGCCAGGGAGATGACGGCAAAGCCCAGGGCGGCAACGAGCATACCCCAAGCAATGCGCGTGGGGGCGCTCACCTCGTGGCCGCGGCGGGCAAGGAGGCCGAAGAAGAGCATACTGAACGGCGTCAGGGCGACGACGAAGAACGGGTTGAACTGCTGGAAGTCGCTGGGCTGGGCGTTCATGGGGTCGGCCATGCCGAGGTAGAGGGCGATGGCGCCGAGCCAGGCGGCGAGGGTGACGGCGCCGCAGATGAGGCGCGCCCGGAGCGTCTTGCTCTGGAAGACACCGAAGCCCGTATATACGGACAGCGCGACGAGGGCCAGGGAGAAGATGTTGAACCAGAAGCGCATGCCGCCCGTAACTTCGAGGTTGGTGTATTTCTTGGCGAAGAAGGTGAGCGCCGAGCCGTTCTGGTGGAACGCCATCCAGAAGAAGATGACGACGGCAAAGACGAGGAGCAGCGCCACGACGCGGTCCTTCGTCTGCTTCGGCGTGAGCTGTTCTACGGGTGCGGCCTGCGTGTCGGCAGCCTGGCGCGCCGTGACGTCGGCATAGGCGAACCACTTGCGGCAGCCGAAGTAGATGGCGGCGGAGAGGATGAGCGAGAAGCAGGCCACGCCGAAGCACAGGCCGTAAGCGCCGTAGAGCGCCGTGAGGTACTCGGGGCTGGTGTTTCCGGCGTCATAGACGAAGCCGTAGCGCCCCAGATAGAGGTTCGTTATCCACCTGGCCATCGAGGGGGCGAACATAGCGCCGATGTTGATGGCCATATAGAACAGGCTGAAGGCGTTGTCGCGGCTGGCGGCGTACTTGGGGTCGTCGTAGAGGTTGCCGACGAGCACTTGCAGGTTTCCCTTGAAAAGCCCCGTGCCGAGGCTGACGAGGAGCAGGCCGACGTACATAGCCGCCTCGCCGGTAGCGTTCGGCGCGGTGGGGATGGCCAGGCCCAGGTAGCCCAAGAACATGGTGAGAAAGCCCAGCGTGACGCATTTGCCGTAGCCGATGCGGTCGGCCAGCATGCCGCCGAAGAGCGGGGCGAAGTAAACGACGGCGAGGAAGAGGGCATAGACCTGTCCGGCGTGCGCCTCGGTCCATCCGAACTTGGCCTGCATGAACAGGGCGAAGATGGCCAACATCGTGTAGTAGCCAAAACGCTCTCCCGTGTTGGCGAGCGCCAGGGCGTAAAGCCCTTTGGGTTGGTTTTCAAACATAAGCTATGGTTTATAGTGATTGTGTTATGATGTTTGCTTCCGAGCATACCGCCGTGGCCAGCAGGTTGAGGCTGATGCACTCTTGGCGCGTTATGATGTGACGGTGTTCGTCGTGGGGATGGATGGCCAAGACGAGGAGACGCCCCTCAGCACAGGCGTCGAAGAGCACGCCGGTTGGTTTCTCGCGCGTAGCGAAGCCGTTGTTTCGGAGTAGGACAACCGGAAGCGACTCGTTTATGGCGGTGTGGATGATGGTCTTTTCGCCGGGGCTGATGCAGGGCGATACGAGCAAGGCTCCCGCCCGAGCTTCGGCAATGCGACGTCGCGACGCTTCGGCAATCTCTTCGGGGGTCATACGGCGGGAGCAGTACACCTGTACGCGCTGTGCCGTTCGAAGGAGGGCGAGGTTGCCAACGGCTTCCAGGCGCTGTCCGCCCACATTCACGAGCTGCCGCTTGAAGAAAGGCGAGGCAGCGCGGCGGACAGCAAGGCGGCGGGGATTGTCCTTTACGTAGTCTATCATATGCCGAAGCTGGTCTCGGCCTTTCAGGATACGGTCGTTAAAACCTGGTTGCCAAAGGCGCGGCTTACACTGGGCATGCTCCGCCGGCCGCTTTCCGGCTTCCGCCGGTGACGTGTATCGTTGCGTGTGCGGCGGCTCTGCCGCCGTTGTTGCTTGTCGGTCGTTCGCCGTGGAAACCGACGGCGAAGCCGTCGACCACGCAACGAGACCCGCTGCGCCGCTCGTGTTGTGCCCTACTCCTTTTGAGGCCAGAAACGCGGCGAAGCGCTTGTTGCAGTTGCCCTTAAAACCGGCTATTACGCGGCCAAGGGGGAAGGGCAACCTTTCGCGAACGAAGAGAACGAGGTGCAAGTGGTCAGGCATCACTTGATAAGCCAAGATTTGCACTTGCGGGAAGTCCCTTCGCAGGATGTCCAGCGCATCCAGCACAAGGCCGCCAAGGTTTGTCACCTTGATGTGTGCATTCGTCGTTCCGCCGGAGAGTTTCCCCAAGACGTAGGGCTTTTCAGCGAGCAGCGTAACAAGATATATGGCACGATCCGAGTAGTCGTGCCAACGGCTTCGCCGAAGCATACGGGCGTCGGGGGCATCGTTCCTTGCGCTCACTTCTTTTCCAGCATTTTGGATAGGTAGCGGGCGGTGCTACTCTTACCTTGTGCGACGACGTCCTCGGGCGTCCCGGTGCTGACCACCTGTCCGCCGCCGCGACCGCCTTCCGGACCCATGTCAATCAGGTAGTCGGCGCTCTTGATGACGTCCAAGTTGTGCTCAATGACGATTACCGTGTTGCCACGTGCCACGAGGCGGTCCAGGACGCCGAGCAGGACGCGGATATCCTCGAAGTGTAGCCCCGTGGTCGGTTCGTCCAGCAGGTAGAGCGTGTTCCCCGTGTCTTTCTTTCCCAGTTCCGTGGCCAGCTTCACGCGCTGGCTCTCGCCGCCGCTTAGCGTGGTGGAGCTTTGTCCGAGCTTCACGTAGCCCAGGCCGACGTTCTGCAGCGTCTTCACCTTGTGGAGAATGGCAGGCACGTTGGCGAAGAACTCCACGGCGTTGTTCACGGTCATGTCCAGCACGTCGGCAATGCTCTTCCCCTTGTAGCGCACCTCCAGCGTCTCGCGGTTGTAGCGTTTGCCGTGGCACGCCTCGCAGGGTACGAGGACGTCGGGCATGAAGTTCATCTCGATGGTCTTATATCCGTTTCCCTTGCACGTCTCGCAGCGCCCGCCCTTCACGTTGAAGGAGAAGCGCCCCGGCTTGTAGCCCCGCATCTTGGCCTCCGGCAGTTCCACGAAGAGGGCGCGGATGTCGGCAAAGACCCCCGTGTACGTGGCGGGGTTAGAGCGCGGCGTGCGGCCGATTGGGCTTTGATCCACGCTGACCACCTTGTCCACGAGTTTCATGCCTTCGAGGCGGCCGTAGGGAAGCGGCGTGCGCAGCGAGCGATAGAGGCGCTGCGAGAGGATGGGCAGGAGCGTGTCGTTGACAAGGGTCGATTTCCCGGAGCCGGATACGCCCGTGACGCAGATAAACGTGCCCAGCGGGAAACTGACGCTGACGTGCTGCAAGTTGTTTCCCGTGGCGTCCACGAGGCGTAGCACTTGGCCGTTGCCGCGGCGCCGTTGCCGGGGTATTTCTATGCGGCGCGTGCCGTTCAGGTAGTCCGCCGTCAGCGTGTGTTGGCGCAGCATCTCGGCGGGTGTGCCTTGGAAGACCACTTCGCCGCCCTTGCGCCCCGCACCCGGGCCGAGGTCTATGATGTAGTCGGCCTGGCGCATCATGTCCTCGTCGTGCTCCACGACGACTACCGTGTTGCCCAAGTCGCGCAGGGCTTTCAGGGAGCGTATCAGGCGTTCGTTGTCGCGCTGGTGCAGGCCGATGCTGGGCTCGTCCAGGATATACAGCACGTTGACGAGCTGGGAGCCGATTTGCGTAGCCAGACGGATGCGTTGGCTCTCGCCGCCGGAGAGCGTCATGGCGCTGCGGGAGAGCGAGAGGTAGTCCAGCCCGACGTCGACGAGGAAGCGCAGCCGCGTGCGCAGCTCTTTGCAGACTTCCCGCGCTATGGCGCCTTCTTTCTGCCCCAGGCGGTCCTCCAGGCCGTCCAGCCAGCCGAGCAGGCCGGCGATGTCCATATCCGAAAGCTCCGCAATGTTCTTCCCGTCCACCTTGTAGGAGAGCGCCTCGCGGTTCAGGCGTTGCCCGCCGCAGACGGGGCAGACGTCCTCCCTGGAGAACTGCTCCGCCCAGCGCCGGGCGGCCGCCGTCATCTCCGTGTCGGCCATTTGGCGCAGGTATTTCGTCAGCCCGTCCCACGTGACGTAGTGGTCGTCCGTCGTGTGGGTCAGCGCGCCGGGCAGGCGCAGGCGGCCGGGGCGACCGTTGAAGAGCGTGTCCATGACGTCCTCGGGCAGCTCGCCCACGGGCGTGTCCAGGTCGTACCCCGCCTCGCGCAGCACGGCTTCCACCTCCCAGAAGACCAGCCGGCTGCGGTATTTCCCCAAGGGCGCCAAGCCGCCGTCGCGGATGGAGAGGTGCGGGTCGGGGATAACCTTCTCGCGGTCCACCACGCTGACGCGCCCCAGGCCTTTACACTTCGGGCAGGCGCCCTGCGTGGAGTTGAAGGAGAAGTTGTTCGGCGCCGGCTCCCGATACGAGAGGCCGCTGACGGGGTCCATCAGCTCGCGCGAGAAGTAGCGCGCCTCGCCGCTCTCGTTGTCCAGCACCTGCATCAGGCCTTCGCCCAACTGCAGCGCACGCTCCACGCTGGCACTGACGCGCTGCGCGTCCTTGGCGCGCACCTGCAGCTTGTCAACGACGACCTCCACGTCGTGCGTCTTGTACCGGTCCAGCTTCAGCCCCGGCGTCAGCTCCAGCAGCTCGCCGTCGGCGCGCACGGTGAGGAAGCCCTTCTTCCGCACACTCTCGAAAAGCTCGCGGTAGTGTCCCTTGCGGCCGCGCACCAGCGGTGCGAGCAGCAGCACGCGGCGCCCCTCGTAGCGCTGCAGCACGAGGCTGACGACTTGCTCCGAGGTATATTTCACCATGCGCTCCCCGCTCACGTAGCTGTACGCCGTACCGGCACGCGCATAGAGCAGGCGCAGGAAGTCGTAGATTTCCGTCACCGTCCCCACCGTGCTGCGCGGGTTGCGGTTCGTCGTCTTCTGGTCTATGCTGATTACGGGCGAGAGCCCCGTCACCTTGTCCACGTCGGGGCGCTCCAGGTTGTCCAGGAAGTTCCTTGCGTAGGCCGAGAACGTCTCTATATAGCGTCGCTGCCCCTCGGCGTAGAGCGTGTCGAAGGCCAGCGAGCTCTTTCCCGAGCCGCTCAGCCCCGTGATGACCGTCAGCGAGCGCCGCGGCAACCGCGCGTCGATGTTCTTCAGGTTATGTACGCGCGAGCCATAAACCGCTATCCATCCGTCCTTGCTCATTCCGTCAAGCTGCCTGCCTCTTCGTCGTAGTTGCGCAGGAGGTTGATCACCTTCTTCACGTGGTAGTTCCGTCCGTCCGCCCCCCGTGCCTCGATGTGCAGGTAGTAGGCGCCCGTCGGGCAGTCGTGCCCCCCGCTGCGGCCGTCCCAGCCGCCAGCCGGGTCGTCCCACGAATAAATCTTCTTTCCCCAGCGGCTGAAGACCGTCGCCTTAAACTTCACGATGCTCTGGTAGCCCTCCTTCACGCGGAAGACGTCGTTTATCCCGTCCCCGTTCGGCGTAAAAGCGTTCGGCACCTCCAGCACGGACTCCGAGATGCTGATCGCGAAGGGCGAGTCCATCTCGTATTCTATCGTGTCGCCGTTGAGCACAAACGTCACCAGCAGCTCCACGCTGAACGAGCCGCTCTCGCTGAACGTATAATCCGTCTCCGCCACGTAGCGCGTCAGGAACGGCACGTCGCCGTCCGCTGAGCGGTAGAACCTCCACTCGTACAGCGCTTCGTAGTCGCCCTCGTTCTCCACGTTGGCGCGAAACGTGGCGTGCATAGGCGCGTTGCCGTCGTACTCCGTCAGCTCCTCCTCCACGTAGTCGTCGCCCGTGACGGTCATCGTCGGGTTCGCCGTAGGCAAGTCGTCATCAGCCTGCGCCGCTGACGGCCACGCTGCCAACGCCGCCAGCGCCACGGCCGCCGGTACTTTTCGCAGCAGCCTACGCCATATATATATATTGTGTCGAAACATCGCCATGCCCGCCGCCCGGCTCCGCATCATTCCCTTCTTCGCCATCTGCTGTAAGCTAAACGCGCGACCCCTACGCCGCCGCGCCGATAAAAACCTTGTGAACAATACTATCTATAACCTAAACGTCGCCGCGTGCCGAATATTGCCGCCGCGCCGCGCTCCGCCGCCGTCGGCCGCAAAGATAGCGAAAATTTCCCGCGCCGCGAAACATGCTGCGGGAACGGCGCGCCGAGCGGCAGACGGCGCATGAGGAGGTAAGCGCGACGTATGGGTAGCGCCGCCGGCTGCAGTGGGCGGCACGAGCAACGCGAGCGGCGGCGCGGACGGGGTAGCGGGCGGCAAGCGGGCGGTGCAGAAGGATGTCGCTGAAGGCGACACGGAGCGAAGCGACTTGTTAACCGCGGGTAAGGCGGCGAAGCGAAGCGAAGCCGCCTCACCCGCGGCAGCCCGCTCCCCGGACGGGCGGACGCCGAAGGTGTCCCTCCCCGGGCGTGCCCTTCCCGGGGATAGATGCGGCGCAGCGGGCGGCGCGTAGTAGGCCGGGGCAACGGGTCGGACGCCGCGGGCGCCCCATAAAGCTACGGAGGGAAAGGCGCGGGGGTGCAAAACGCCGCCCCGGAAGGGCGGGGCAACATAGCCCGGGGTTTCAACCCCGGGTAAGCACCGTCACCCCACAGTTGGCGCCCTGTAAGGGCGCTGCAACCCGTCGCCCGTGTTTGCAGCGCCCCTTCAGGGCGCCAATTACTTTCCATGGCCGTGACCCGGGGTTAAAACCCCGGGCTACCTTGCAGCGCCCCTTCAGGGCGCCCTCCTCGCTTCAATTTTCCAAGAAGACGAAGCCGCCTCACCCGCAGCAGCCACGCTTCGCTCCGGGTCGCCTTCAGCGACCGGCCGGGCACGCGCCGGCGCGGGCGGCGCAGCGGCCGTTATATGCGGGAGATTTTATGTTTGTCGTTCGTCGCACAATTGTTTGTCGTTCGTCGCACACATGTTTGTCGTACGTCGCACGAAAAATAGGCGGCGGCTGTTTCCGTCGGCGTTCGGCGCGCGCGGCGGCGGGGCGGCCGTGTTTACGTGCCGGGTAAACTCCGTGCGGCAATTGCCAAACTATTGTGCGACAATTGCCCTACTATTGTGCGACAATTGCCACACATGTGTGCGGCAATTGACATACATTCGCGCGGCAATTGACATACATTCGCGCGGCAATTGACAAACGGAGCCTAAGTACGGGGCGCGGGAAAATAGGACGGCGGCAGATTGATATTTAACAAAAGTATAACCGGCGGGGCTTGCCTTGTACGCCCTTTTCCGTAACTTTGCAGCGTACAGAAGGGCGCGGCGCGCCCCGACGCGGCGGGCGCAACAAGGCTCACGCCCCGCAACCTACCGGTAATCAATATTCTAAACACATAACAACATGAAACACATGTACAACTTAAAGGCATTCCTGGCCGTGACGCTCTTCGCCCTGGCGGGAACGACCACACAGGCGTATGCTGACGAGGAGACCATCGACCTCTCCGCGCAAGAGTACTCGAACGGCACGCAGTACAGTTCCACAACGGGAACAAACGTCACCCTCACCTATGGTGACGGAACCAACGACGGGAAGTATTATGACACGGGTACGGGCATCCGTATTTACGGCGAGGGACACATGACCGTCTCCGTAGCCGACGGCTACAAGATGACTGAAATTGTCGTTACTTGCGATAACGCCACGGCCAGTAAGAACAAGACTTATCCCACTACGACAGATGTTGTAGATACTGGAACGCTCACTCTGAGCGATGCAACAAGCACTTGGACGGGTGAAGCCACGTCCGTTACGTACACGCGTCCGAGCGGTGGCGGGCACTGGCGCATCCAGAAGGTTCAGGTAACCTACGAATCCACCGGCGACGCCAGCAAGACGAACACGAAGGTAGCCTTCGCGAACGCGTCCTACAGCTTCGACCAGGGAGACACAGGCATTTCCTCCTTCACGGGACAGACCGCCACGCTGACGGATGCTGACGACAACGCCGTGACAGGCACGCTTGCCTACGAATCGAGCAATACGGACGTAGCCACGGTTAACGCTTCGACGGGCGCCGTCAGCCTGACCGGCACGACGGGCACGACCACCATCAAAGCGACCTTCGCCGGCGACGACACGTACAACGGCTCCTCCGCTTCGTACACCATCACCATCGTGCCCGTTTGCGAGAACATCGCCGCGCTGACAGCGCTCACTTCGGGCACCGAGGCCAAGCTAATGCTTACGAACGCTATCGTGACGTACGTCAACGGCTCGCGCCACTACCTTGAGGACGCCTCGGGCGCCATCCTCGTATATATGTACTCCGGCTTCGACTACACGGCAGGCCAGGTGCTGAACGGAAAGGCAGCCGTAACGTACACGCTCTACTACAGCCTGCCCGAACTCACGGCCTTCACGGCTGACGGGGAGATTACCGTAACCTCTGGCACCGTCGCCGCCACGGAAATGAGCGTAGAGGACGCCCTGAAAGCGGAGAACTATAGCAAATACGTCAAGATGACGGGCGCCACGGTAGCAAGCGGAAAGGTAACGGACGGCACGAACACGCTGACGCTTCACGACTTGTTCAGCCAAAGCCTCACGTTCACGACGAACGGCATTTACAACATCGTAGGCATCCCCAACATTTATGGCTCTACGCACGAACTGGCCGTGATTAGCTTCGAACCGGTGGTAGTCGACCAGACGGTGACGATAGGCGAGACGGGCTACGCCACGCTGTACTACGGCACGCAAGCGCTGACCGTTCCGACGGGCGTAGAGGCTTACACGTATAGCAACGTGGAGGACAGCAAGCTGACCGTAAGCAAGACTTACACGGAAGGCGACGTCATCGCCAAGGGAACGGCCGTCGTAGTGAAAGGAACGGCGGGCGACTACACCTTCGGCTATTCTACGGAGGACGGTACAGGCGACACGGACAACCTGCTGAAGGGTACGGACGAGGCCGCTACGACGACGGGCGGCGAGGTTTACTACATGCTCTCTACGGACAGCGAGGGCGAGAACGTAGGCTTCTACTACGGCGCTACGGACGGCGCGGCCTTCACGAACGGTGCGCACAAGGCGTACCTGCCCTTGACAAGCGCACAGGCCGGCAGCATCCGCGCCTTCATCCTGGACGGCGGGCAAGACGCTACGGCCATCACGACGGCCACGACGGCGCGCGAGACAGGCAAAGCCTACGACCTGCAAGGACGCCGCGTGGCTACGCCCACGAAGGGGCTGTACATCCTGAACGGCAAGAAGATTATTAAGTAAACAAATAAAACGAAAAGATAGCTATGAAGAAGTACACGCAACCTACGACAGCGCCGCTGAACCTGAACTTGGAACAGCTCATCGCCGCTTCTGACCTGCAGAAACACAACGAGGTGGGCGGCGACCAGCTGACGCGCGAAAAGACGGGCGGCTGGAACAGCGCCGACTGGACGGACGAAGGCGCGGAATAAACCGCCCGCGTCCGGCCGCCCCGGCGGCGTAGTCCATAATTTAAGCCCTTCCCTCACGAGCTTGTGGGGGAAGGGCTTACTTTATGGGCTACGCCAACGTAGGGCGGGCGCTGCTTCAGGCGGGTGGTTTCAACCGAGGCGCTTCAAGCGGCAGACTTCAGGCGAGGAGTCGGCGGACGAGGGCGGCGAGCGCCTTACCGTCGGCACGGCCGGCGAAGCGCTTGGAGGCCTGCCCCATGACGCGCCCCATGTCTTTGGGACCGGCGGCGCCCAGCTCGGCGATGAGGGCGCGCACCTCGGCCTCAAGCTCCTCGGGAGAGAGGGGACGGGGGAGGTACTCGTCGATAATACGGGCTTGGCCTTCCTCTTCGGCGTAGAGGTCTTCGCGCCCTTTCTCGCGATAGAGCTGCGCCGTCTCGTGGCCCTGCTTGGAGAGCTTGGCGAGTATCTTCAGCGCTTGCTCGTCGGTGAGCGTGTCGCCGGCGCCGGGCGCCGTCTTGGCCTCAATGAAATACTTCTTCACGTTGCGCAGGGCTTCAAGGCGGAGCTTGTCCTTTGCCTTCATGGCGGCAACGATGTCTTTGGAGATTTGGTCGTATAGCATAACGGTAGGTTTAAGTCAACGTGTTGCGCCTGCGCTTTACCGGCTTGCGGCGGACGGCGAAGGGTCGGCCGTGCGGGCGGCGACGTCGCGCAGGAGCTTCAGGTGGCGGACGTCGCGCAGATAGGTGGGGGCACTATCGACGAGGTTCATGAGCTCCTCGTCGTCGAGCGTGGCATCGTCGTAGAGGAAGATGTTGTTGTGGCGCTCGCGGCGGGTGTCGTCCTGCCGGCCGTAGAACTTGCCGCGGCGGCTGCGGCGCTCTTCTTCCAGCTCAGCATCGTGGGTGCTCGCGTCTTCCGCAGTGTCGGCCGGCTCGTCGTAGAGGCTGAAGCCGGAAGCCAGGATGGTCACCTTGACCTCGTTGCCGAGCGCCGGATCGACGTCGAGCCCCCACTTGGTGATGACGTCGGGGCTGAGGTGGCGCATGAAGTCCTCCACCTCGTTGGTCTCCTCCATCGTCAGGGCTTCGGCCTCGGCGGGGTTGAAGGTGATGTTCATCATGAAGCGCTTGGAGCGGTAGATGTCGTTGTTGTTGAGCAGGGGGGAGTGGAGGGCGGCTTGTATGGCCTTCGTGAGGCGTCGCTCGCCACTGCCGCGGCCGGAGGACATGATGGCAATGCCGCCGTTGCGCAGGATGGTGTCGACGTCGCGGAAGTCGAGAATCATGATGCCGCGCATCTTGATGATTTCTACGATGGAGCGGACGGCGACGGAGAGTATCTCGTCGGCCTTGCGGAAGGCGTTGAGGATGGAGAGGTCGGCGTAGATTTCCTTGAGGCGCTCGTTGTTGATGATGAGCAGGGCATCAACCTCCCGGGCGAGCTTCTCTACGCCGTCGAGGGCTTTGTCTATCTGCCTTTCCATCTCGAAGAGGAAGGGAATGGTGACGATGCCCACGGTGAGTATGCCGCGCGACTTTGCCTCGCGGGCAATGACGGGCGAGGCGCCCGTACCCGTGCCGCCGCCCATGCCGGCGGTGATGAAGACCATCTCGGTTTTCTCGCCGAGCATGGCGTCGATGCTTTCCACGCTGGCCTCGGCCAGCTCGCGCCCCATGACGGGGTTTCCGCCGGCGCCAAGGCCCGGGCCGAGCTGGAGCTTATGAGGCACGGGGGAGCTCTCGAGGGCTTTGCTGTCTGTGTTGCAGACGAGGAAGTTCACGTCGCGTATTCCCTCGCGGTACATATTGGCTACGGCGTTTCCGCCGCCGCCGCCTACGCCGATGACTTTGATGATGGAAGGCGTAGTGGTGGGGGTGAGGTCGACGATGAGGTCGTCGCCCATGGGGTCTATTATATTATGGTCTGTATGAGCCATCGCGTCGGATATTGACAATCGCCCCCGGTGCCGACAGGCTGAGGGGCGGGATGAGCGGGGTAAAAGAAAGGCGGCGTGACCGCTCCGGCCGCCCCGCGAGGGGGCTGCACGGAGCGGCCACGCCGCTACGGCTTAGACGAAGGAGATGACACCGCCCTCGGCAACGCGCGCGCTGTCCGGCTCGATGGCGAGGACGCCCATAGCCTTCTTTTTAATGCTGGAAAGGATTTCCTTGCTGCGTTTGTAGGTCGGTGTAAGCTCTACCATGGAGATTATCTCCTCGTTGTCGAGGTCGTCGAGGGAGAAGAGGTAAATCTTTGGCGTGCGGCGCTGGCCTCCCTTGGCATCGGAAGAGCCGTAGAACTTCGAACGGCGCTCGTCGTTCTCTTCCTTTTGCTCTTCCTCTAACTGGCGGCTGGCGGCGTCGTCGGCGTCGATTTTCTCCTGCATCCCGGGCACGTCCTTCATGCCGAAACCGGTGGCTAAGATGGTTATCTTCACCTTCTTTTCCAACGAAGGGTCGGTGGAGAGGCCCCACTTCGTCTCTACGTCGTCGCGGAACTTCGACATGAACTCGTGAACCTCGTTCATCTCCTCCATCATGAGCGTGTCGCCTTCCTTCTCGGCGCAGAAGGAGATGGAGAGGAGCACCTTCTTGGAGTGGAAAATGTCTGTGTTGTTGAGGAGAGGAGAGTTCAGCGCGTCCTCGATGGCTTTCGTTACGCGGCTCTCGCCTTCGCCGAAGCCGGTGGACATGATGGCCACGCCGCCGTCTTTCAGCACGGTGCAAACGTCGCGGAAGTCGAGGTTGATGATGCCGTGCATGGTGATGATTTCGGCGATGGAGCGCGCGGCGATGGAGAGGGTGTTGTCAGCCTTCTCAAAGGCGGAGAGGACGTTCAGGTCGGGGTACACCTCGCGCAGGCGCTCGTTGTTGATGACGAGCAGGGCGTCGACGTGCTTGGATATCTCCTCTACGCCGTCCAGCGCTTGGTCTATCTTCTTCTTTCCCTCGAAGCGGAAGGGTATGGTGACGATGCCGACGGTGAGTATGCCCATGGCCTTGGCCTCGCGGGCTATGACGGGCGCTGCGCCGGTGCCGGTGCCGCCGCCCATGCCGGCCGTGATGAATACCATCTTGGTGCCGTCGTCGAACATCTGGCGGATGTCGTCCACGCTCTCTTCTGCAGCTTGGCGTGCGCGTTCCGGGCGGTTGCCGGCGCCGAGGCCGTCCTTCCCCAGTTGCAGGCGGACGGGGACTATAGAGTCGCAAAGCGCCTTGGAATCCGTGTTGCAGACTACGAAGTTCACGTCGTGGATGCCTTCGCGGTACATCTGGTTCACGGCGTTGCCGCCGCCACCGCCCACGCCGATGACTTTGATGATAGAAGGCGTCGTGCTGGCTACGCCCATGTCTATAAGTAGCTCCTTATCCTTAGTTTCTTCAGTCATGACTTACTCCTTGTTTCATTCTTCCTTACCTTCTTCTTCGCTGACCATTTTATTGGCTATGGTGCTCACCTTGTTCCACACTTTCTTCCACTTATTTCGGCGTGCGGCCTTCTTGGCGGCTTTCGCGGCGGCATCTTCCTCGCGAGCTTTCGCGGCGGCCTCTTCCGCTGCCTTCTGTTCAGCCTCGGCTTTCGCTTTAGCCTCGGCTTCGGCCTTTGCCTTGGCTTCTTCCTCAGCTTTCTTCTTCTGGTTCTCCCGTGTTTGGTTGAACATGTCCGAGCTGTTCGTGTCTAAGTCGCCGCCGCAGCAGTTTTGGTCGCCTTTCTCCAAGATGGCAAGGGCGGCATTGTAGGAGCCGTCGCGGTTGAAATTTTGCGTGCCGGGGGTGGAACGCACCTGCGTGGGAATGTTCTTGGCTATTTGTATCTTGTCGAAGCCTGTGTACTTCGTAAAAGCCTTCTCGATGCCTTTCATGTTGGCGCCGCCGCCGGTCAGGATGATGCCGCCCAGGAGCTGGTTCTTGTCGAGCTTGGAGAGTTCTATCTGGCGCTTCACATTCTTGATGATTTCTTCCTGCCGCGCCTCTACGAGTCCGGCGAAGTCGTTGAAATCAATGCGCCGCCCGCCTTTGGTTACGATGGGTACTTCAGCCTCTGCGTCGTCGTAGGTGGCGCGGCCGAATTGCAGCTTGAGGCTTTCGGCCTCGCCGTCCTCAATGGAGAGCGACGTGATGTCACGCGTGATGTTCTGCCCGCCAAGGGGTATCACGGCGAGGTGGCGTAGCATGTTGTTCTTGAAGATAGCCACCGACGTCGTCTCGCTGCCCAGATCTACGAATACGCAGCCGGAGTGGCGCTCCAGCTCCGGCACCATCTCGTCAGCCAAGGCCAAGACGGTGATGGGCAGGTCGGCTATCTCCAAGTTGTTCGGGGAGACACATTTGTCTATGTTCTCCCTAACTTCCTTTTTCGTGACGATGTTTAGGAAATGCCCCTCTATACTCTCTGAGGGGATGCCGACGGGGTCGAGCTGTATCTGTGCGCCGAGCTTGTATTCCTGAGTTACGGCCAGCAGGATCTCGCGTTCGGGCGTCTGCGTCTGCCGGTTCTCGTCCTTTATCTCATCTACGATGCCCTCGGTAATGATTGTTTTGTCGGGGAAGGTCTTCACCACGGTGTTGGCCACGGTGTGCATGCCCATACCGCCTATGCCTATGTAAGCACTCCGGATAGACTTCTTGAGGCTCTTCTCCAAAGCTTCCTTCACCTGCCCCACGCTGGACGTCATCTTGATGATGTTGTTTATCCGCCCTTTTCTGATGAAGGACGCGGAGGGTACCTGCACGCTTGCCAACACCTGCAAGGCGCCGTCGGGCTGTTTACGCCCCGCTATGCCTATCAGTTTTGACGAGCCCAGCTCTATTGCCACAATGAAATTGTCTTCTGTTGCCATATCTCTTTCTTTTACTTTTTCCCATGTACTGACTGTCGCGCGCGGCCTGCGACGCGTCACGCCTTATCCTTGCTGCGCTTCTTGCAAACTATCTGGTTGCGCAACGAGACGTCTATCTCCTTGTATTTATTCCAGCCTACCTCGGGCATCACCTTCTCGTAGAACACCATGAGGTTGCGGAACTTGCGCCCTATGTCGTCCGGCGCGCCGAAGTGTATGACTTGGTCACCCACACGCGGCACGAGGTCCAGCTTATGGTCGGACGTGACGTTGATTTGCTCCACCTGGTCATTCCAAAAAGCGTTGTTGCGCAGAAACAGCCCCATACCTACCAAGTGTTGCTTGGTGAAATTCTTGTCTATGTGCCCGGTAGCCACGACGAGGTCAGCCACGTAGCCGCTCGCGTTCATTGGGAAGCCGTTCTCGTCGATGTAGTAGTCGTCGCCATTGTCCGCCATGACGCGCAGCAGCGGCAGGCGTTGCTCTATGATGATGCAGAGGTGGTTGCCCGGCGTCTTGTAAGCCGTCACGGCCTTGATGAAGGGATTCTTCAGGAGCACTTCCTCGACGCCCTTACTGTTGATGTCCTTCATTCGCTGCCCCACGGGGTAGGCCTTTGCCTCTTTCAGGATGCGCTCGGCCTCTTGCGCGGTGATGAAGCCCGCGTGCGTGGAGTCTGTCACGGATATTTCAACGCCCGTACAACGTGCGCGGTCGCCGCTTTGACTGAAGCGCGCGAAGGCAAAGCCTAAATAGACTATCAGCGCAAGCAGGAGCAGAAGTTTCAGGAACGTCTTCATTTTTCGTCTCGTTATGGCCTCGGGTAAGCGTCGCAGGCGTGACCCCGCAGCACTTATCGCACCGCCGTCTTCTCTTTCAGTATCTCAGTCAGCTCCGGCACGTAGTTATCCACGTCTCCGGCGCCCAGCACCATGAGCACGTCGAAGTCTTCGGCGCGCACCAAGGCGGGCAGTTCCTCTTTATGAATGAGGTGCTTCTCCATGTCCGGCCGCAGCGCGTCGTAGATGAGGCTGCTCGTTACGCCGGGCAGCGGCTTTTCGCGAGCCGGATAGATGTCCAGGAGGATTACCTCGTCCAGTAACGACAGGCTCGCGGCAAACTCCTTATAGAAGTCGCGAGTGCGCGTATATAGGTGCGGCTGGAAGATGCCGCTCAGTTTGCGCCCGGCGAATACCTCGCGAATGGAGAGGATGCTCTGCCGAAGCTCCGCCGGGTGGTGGGCATAGTCGGAGAGTAGCACGGCCTTGTCGGTCTTCAGCTTGAAGTCGAAGCGCCGGTCCACGCCGCTGTAGCTACCCATGGCCTCCCGTATCTCCTCCGGCGTAGCGCCCGCCAGCTGTGCCAAGGCCATTGCTGCGATGCCGTTTTCGATGTTTATGCTCACGGGGACGCCCAGCTCCACGTCGGCTATGGGCGCTATGGGCGAGACGAGGTCGAAGACGATGCGGCCGCCGCCTATCCGCACGCGCTCGGCATGGAAGTCGCCTTCAGTGCGCGAGTAGCTGTACGTGCGCACACCGGGCTCAGGATTGGGGCGCAGCTTCAGCCCCGTGTGCACTATCAGCGCGCCGCCGGGCCGGACGAGTTCCGTGTAGTGGCGGAAGCTCTCCAAGTAGGCTTCTTCCGTGCCATAGATATCCAAGTGGTCAGCGTCCGTAGCCGTGATTACGCTGGCGTAAGGGCGTAGGTAGTGAAACGAACGGTCGAACTCGTCCGCTTCAATGACGACGTACGGGCTCTTGGTGTCCACGAGGTAGTTCGTGCCGTAGTTCTTCGCTATGCCGCCGAGGAAGGCGTTGCACCCCACGTGGCTCTCGTGCAAGATGTGAGCCGTCATGGCCGTCGTCGTCGTCTTGCCGTGCGTGCCGGCCACACAGAGCCCCTTCAGTTGTCGGGTCAGCGTGCCCAGCACCTGCGCCCGCTTCTGCATGTCGAAGCCTTCAGCGCGAAACCACGTCAGCTCCTTGTGGTCAGCCGGTATGGCGGGCGTATAGACGACGAGCGTGGTGCGTGCGTCGCGGAAGGCCGCCGGTATCTGCGCCACGTCGTCTTCGTAGTGAATCTGCGCGCCCTCTTCCGTGAGCCGTTCCGTGAGCTCCGTCGGCACGCGGTCGTAGCCGCCCACCGCCAAGCCCTGTTTCAGGAAGTAGCGTTCCAAGGCACTCATGCCGATGCCTCCCGCGCCGATGAAATATACTGATTTTATTGTTTCCATATCCTCTCTTTCCGCCCGCTGTTTTGGGTTGACACGGCGCGTCGCAGCGACCGTGGCTTCTTTAAAGCGTTTTCTACTAACTAAGTTATGCTTGTTCCGCCCCGGCCAGGCGCAGCACCTCGTCGGCTATGTCCGATGCGGCGTTGGGTTTGGCTAAGGCCTTGATATGTGCCGAGAGCGCCTGCAAACGTGACGCATCGCCCACGGTGTTTATGGCCAAGGGCAACAGTGTGCGCGCCGCCTCGGCGTCGGGCACCATGAGCGCAGCGTCGTGGCGTACCAGAGCCTGTGCGTTCTTCGTCTGGTGATCCTCCGCTACGTTGGGCGACGGCACGAGGATGACCGGTTTGCCCAGTAGGCAGAACTCCGAGATGCTGCCCGCCCCCGCGCGACTGATGACGAGGTCTGCCGCGGCGTAAGCGGCCTTCATATCGCTGATGAAGTCCGTCACCTTCAAGTTTACGGGCGTCGTGGTAGCCTCCAGCCGCGCACTGATGTCCGCGCGGTAGTACGTCCCCGTCTGCCAAAGGAACTGCACGTCCTGCTGCTGGCGTATGAGGTTCAAGTTGCCCAGCACGCTCTCGTTCATGGTGCGCGCGCCGAGCGATCCGCCTACGATGAGTATCGTCTTCTTCCCCGGTTCCAATCCCAGCGCCGTGCGGGCGGCTTGGGGCGTCAGACTTGTGTCGAGCAAGCCCTGCCGCACGGGGTTTCCCGTGAAGCGTATCTTGTCGGCGGGGAAGAAGCGCTCCATGCCTTCATAGGCCACGCAGATCACGGCGGCGTGCTTGGCCAGCCGCTTGTTCGTTACGCCGGCGTAGGAGTTCTGCTCTTGCAGCAACGTGGGCAGACCTGCCGCGGCGGCCATCTCAAGTGTGGGATAAGAAGCGTAGCCCCCCACCCCGACAGCCACCTGCGGGCGGAAGTCGCGAATGATCTGCCGCGCCATGCGGCGGCTCTTCAGCACCTTCAGCACGACCCCGACGTTGCGCCACGGCCGCTTACGATCCAGCCCCGCCATGGGGAGACCTTTTATCTCGTATCCGGCAGCAGGTACGCGCTGCATTTCCATCCGCCCCTCGGCACCTACGAAGAGGATAGCCGCGTCGGGACGCTTTGCACGTATGGCGTCAGCTATGCTCACGGCCGGGAAGATATGTCCGCCCGTGCCGCCGCCGCTGATGATAACCCTGAGTTCTTTTCCCATGCTTGAAGTAGGCTATACTATTGCACAAAGATAGCGAGACTTACGGGAAGCGCAAAAAGGCGGCTGCGTTTTTGTCGCGAGCCGCGCCGTTTTTGTTTTTTATCCCTTCTGTATGGTTCTGTCCTACGGACGGCGATCCACGGCGGCGGTCAGAGCATTCCTTGTCGCCGCAGCTCCGCCACGGTAAGCTCCAGCTCGGCATACCAAGCCGCGCCGAAGCGCTTCACCAAAGGTTCCTTCAGGAATACATAGAGCGGCAGATGCAGCGCCCGCCCTTTGCGCCGCGCCGCAGCGCAGATGTCCCAGCGGTGGTAGTTCAAGCCGACAAACCCACCGCTCAGCCGCTTCTCGCGCAACGGGTAGAGGTAGCACGAAGCGGGTTTGCGCCACGGGGTGCGCCCCTCGCGGTAGCGCACGTCTAAGGCGCAGTAGCAGCAACCCTCCGAGTGGCACGTGAAGACGCAGTCCCGGCCGCCCACGATGCAGGTGACTAAGTCGCCGTCGGTATCAACATACGCCACGCCGTCCTTTTCTATCACTGCCCGAGCCTCGGCTGACAACAGGTCGCCCACGGCGGGCAGCGCGGCCTCCAGACGCCCCACTTCCTCTGCGTCGAGCGGCGCACCGCTTTCTCCCTCCACGCAGCACGCGCCGTGGCACGCCGAGAGGTCGCAGCAAAAGCACTCCGTCAGCACGTCGGCTGACAGCACGACGTTTCCTACTTGCAACATGGGCAATCGCTTCATAGCTACCAGGCAATAGGCGTCTCGCCGTGTGCGGCCAGGTAGGCGTTGCACTGCGAGAAGTGGTGGTTACCGAAGAATCCGCGGTAGGCCGACAGGGGCGACGGGTGGGCGGACCGGAGCACGAGGTGGCGCGAGCGGTCTATCACTTGTCCCTTGCGCTGGGCCGCGCTGCCCCAAAGCATGAAGACGAGATGTTCCCGCCCTGCGCTGAGCGCCCGGACTGCGCTGTCGGTGAATTGCTCCCAACCGTGACCCTGATGGCTCGCCGCTTGGTGTGCACGGACGGTAAGTGTGGCGTTCAGGAGTAGCACGCCTTGCGCCGCCCACCGCCTAAGGCTGCCGCTATCCGGCATGGGGCGCCCCACGTCGGCCGCTATCTCCTTGAAGATGTTCTGCAACGAAGGCGGGAAGGCCACACCGTCGGCCACGGAGAAGCACAAGCCTTCGGCCTGGCCGGGTTCGTGATACGGGTCCTGCCCCAAGATGACGACCTTCACGCGGTCAAACGGGCACAGGTTGAAGGCGTTGAATATCAGCCGCCCCGGAGGGTAGCACGGGCCGGACGCATACTCCTGCCGAACGTAAGCCGCGAGCTGCGCGAAGTAGGGCGCATCGAAATCGGCCTGAAGCCGGCGTGCCCAGCTCTCCTCTATCTTTACTTGCATGGTCTCATGGAATGGATAGGTCGCGGAAAAAAAACGCCTCCGCCCGCCTCTTTATTGCTACAGCCGAACGCGCCGGCCCGCACACACGACAGCGCGGAGCCGAGCCTCCGCAGGGAAGCACGATTCCGCGCTGTCAGGAGGAAGCGGCGCCTCAGTCCTCGTTCGTATGGAGCTTCTGCACGTAAACGGCGTGCTCCATAGCCAGGCGCTTCTTCACGCTGGGCTTTACGTACTGCTGGCGGCGGCGCAACTCCTTCATCACGCCCGTGCGGTCAAATTTACGCTTAAACTTCTTCAGGGCGCGCTCTATGTTCTCGCCCTCCTTAATGGGTACTACAATCATGTTTCTTCGTTGGTTTTATTTTTTTGATTTTATTGCGCTATGATCGTTGCCGTGTCGCCTTGCGTGAGGCACGGCGGATGGATTGCGGCCGGGTAGGTTTATTTCGCAAGCATCTTCTTGCCTTCTACGATGTAGAGGCCGCGGTCCGGCCGACTGACGCGTCGCCCTTGCAGGTCATACGTCTGCCCCGAAGCCGTCTGCCGGGCGGTAGTGATGCCCGTTGTGCCGCCTGTGGGATCCAGCAGGAAGCGCGCCGCAGCGGCTTGCGCCGTCGTCAGGGGGAGGTAAGCCCGGTGCGCATCGTTCAGGAACGCCGCACCGTCCGTCTTGCCGTAGTAGAAGCCCAGCGTCGCGGGGTCGGAGCTGCCGTCGGCCAAGGAGAGCATGTAATAGACGTCTCCGTCCGTCGTCATGGCCGCCGCGTCGGAGCCTTTCAGCAGATTGCCCGTGGCGGGCGTGGCGGTAGAGGCGTCCGTGGCGTAGTTGAAGGTGTAGGAGGCTTCCGCACCGCGCACGATGAGACCCGTGCCGGCCGGTACGACGTTGCCCGCCGTATAGAGCTGGTTCTCCGTCACCGTTCCGTCGGACACGCCGGTCACGATGCTACCCACTACGCCGTCGGGCATCGTATAAGCACGGCTGTCATAGTAGGTTGCCGCACCCACACTGCTGATGGAGAAGCTGCCACTCGTTGCGCCGCCGTTCACCAGGAACGTGTTGTCGTCGCACCAGTAGGAGGTGCCTTCTTCTCCTTCATAATTGACCAGTATGTCCTTTATAGTTGCCGTTCCGGACGTGAAGGTGGAACTTGCCGTGACGGATAAGGTAGCAATAACGCCTTCTGTGCCTTCCAAGGGGTAGTTTGAACTATTATATATCAATACCCTGAAGCCACCATTAAGATCTGAACGATAATTCCCGTCTGCTACAGTATTGCGAGACGGTTGCAAGGCGCCGCTACTGATTACATAGCCGTATTTATCTTGATCTACGGTGATACCCTCGGGAAAGTAAATATCAAATTGCTCCACTATTACTTTCTTTCCAGTAATAGAGGAATTAATCATTATATTTATGGTCTTTGTCTCCCCGGCTGTGATTTCAAAGTCCTCAATATAGATTTTGTCCTTGGTCGTTGCATCTGTAGAAGGATGGTCGGCATAAGCAACTATACCTACCACGAAAGCCAATATCAGTAGAGTAAACTTATGTTTCATATTAATCTTTAGAGTTGTGGCTGGTCTGAATAGTCATCGTCTTTTGTTGCTTCAGTAACATCCTCCGTTGTTCCACCCGTCAAGATGAAAGCAGAGAGCGTAGTTAGATCAGACGCGTTAATAGCCTCGTCCTTATTCATATCTGCGGCCACGCTGTAAAACGTGGCAGGAGATCCTCCTAATATATAAGTAGCCAAAACGGTTACGTCGCTTGCGTTCACCGTATTGTCGCCATTGACGTCGCCAAGGGGATGGGTGAGGATGGCTTTCAGCGTGGGGTCAGCCGCTTGGGCGCGCACCACCTTGGCGGGTACGAGCTCCGCAGCAGGCACGAGGTCAGTCCACACCTGCTGCGCTGTGGCGGGCAGACACGTAGCGCAACCTACGAGCAGCAACGCCCAGATATTCCTAATATTCCGCATCGTGACAGATTATAAAGGAGTGCTATTCGCCGCAAAGTTAGGCATTTGTTTTTATACGACAAGCACGCCGCGCAATTTTCCCGCTTTTTTTGGTCGCACGCGCCCCGTAGCGCCGCCGCGCGGCGGCGTGTTCGCAAAGCAGATGGACATGCTTTCTATAATGTCCGACCTGACTTCGCTCAAGTGCCGACTGTCGGCAGACAGGTCGGATGTATCAGCTGACAGGTCGGATGTATCAGCTGACAGGTCGGATGTATCAGCTGACAGGTCGGACGTATCAGCTGACAGGTCAGACGTATCAGCTGACAGGTCGGACGTATCAGCTGACAGGTCGGACGTGTCGCCGCGCAGGGGCGCGGAAAAAGCGGGCGGAGCGGCGGAAACCGGGGGAAACGTTGGCCGAACGGAGCGAAATACGTACTTTTGCGGGGGTACGGGGGCGGCGACGAGCCGGAGCGGCTACATAGAACCACGGCGTAAAGCCTCCGCACTACACATTATTAATATAGTCAACAACAGAATTAAGATAACCGACGACAATGAAGAACCTGCTTTTCGTGCTCCTGCTGGGCGCTGTGGCGTTCGTCTCCTGTTCGGACGACGACGGCGACGGTGCGCCCGCGTGGGTGAAGGAGAACCTCCGGGGGACGTATCTGGGTACGGTCTGTGCCGTACCGACGTGGCACCGCTCGGACACGCTGCGCCGCGTCTCGTATGCCGACATTGACGGCAGCCGGATACGCCTGCAACAACTGCCCGTAGCAAGCATCGTAGATACCCTGTTCGGCGCGGGAACGGCTGCGACGGCGGGCGTGACGGAGGCGGCTATGGACATCGGCTATAAGCTCTACGACGCCGACGCTTCGTATTACCCCATGACGTACGAGCCGACGGCCGTAGAGTTCACCGTGACGGCGGCGGACGGGCAACACACCGTGGACTTGGTCTTCTCAAAGGGCACGGGGAGCGACGAGCTGCTGTGGTACTACCCCTCGAGCAACACCTTGCAGATGTGGCTGCAAACGTCGTCCGTCCGCGTGGACGGCGTGCGCGCCACGACGACGGCGGCCTATCCGGACAGCGCCGTGAGCCTGAACTTCCGCTTCCCCATAACCTTATACAAACAACCATGAGACTTTCGACGTTTCTCCTCGGCATAGCCCTTCTGGGGGCGGTCGGTGCCTGCAAGTCGGGGGGCGAAATGGGCGAGCTGGTCGGCGCGGATCGCGACGAGCACGGCTGTATCGGTTCGGCAGGCTACACCTGGAGCCACGCGCTGCATCAGTGCGTCAGACTGTGGGAGGCCGGGACGCGCTTCGAGGCGGGACAGCAGTCGGCCTTCCTCATCTACAGCGCCGACTCCGCCTATGCCGAGGTCTTTCCGCAGACGGGCGACGCCGTAGTGTGCCGACGCGATAAGGAGCAGCCCAACCGTTGGGTCAACAAGCGGAAGCGCGCCGACGTATCCATACAGAACGGCGTGACGCGCCTACGCGTGGGCGGGACAACCTACGTGCGCGAGTAGTCACGCCACCCCTACCCTGCCGCGCACGTGTCGTGGCGCCGGATACGTAGAACCCAAACGGCGGCCTGTACATCCCGGAGGATGCGCAGGCCGCCGTTGTATGTAAAGAGACGGTCGAGAGGTGGGCGCGGGGGTTATGCCTCGTCGCGCCACTCGGCGTAGGGATGGCGCAGGAGGTGGCTGTTGTAATACCGGTGGTCGCCCGTGACTTCCCGCCCCAAGAAGGGCGGGCGCTCAAAGGCTTCGTCCTCCGCGCGAAGCTCCACCTCGGCCACGACGAGGCCGCTGTTATCGCCGAAGAACTCGTCAACCTCGAACACGTGCCCGCCCACGGGCACCAGCCACCGCGTCTTGTCTATCAAGCCGGGTTCGCACAGCGTCAACAGGGAGAGGGCATCGTCTTGGCTCACTTCTGTCTCGAACTCGTAGCGAGCCAGCCCGCCGTGGCGCGCCGGGCCTTTTATCGTGAGGTAACCTTTCGCGTCGCGCAACCGGACGCGCACGGTGCGCCCGCCGCCGGAGAGGATATAGCCCTGACGGATGCGACTGCTCGACGTAGCGAGGCTTTTATAGTCGCCCGCCACGAGGAACTTGCGCTCTATCTCCAGCGACATATCAGTTACCTGCCAACAGCCAGTAGCCGATGATGAGTAGCACCATCAGGACGATCAGCCCAATAAAGATACCGTTGACGACGCGGCGTGCCTGCCGCTCCTGGCGCTTGTCGCGCGCCTGCTTCTTAAGTCGGTTTTTCTCGCTCATAGCGTTATGTTGTTTAGTCGTAATATGCTTTTATAAAAAGGTGGGGAGCTTCGAAAGAGAAGCCGTTACCATTTAGGGGGCAACACCTCGCAGGCGCGGCGGCGCTACGGCTTGTCCTGCTCGGAGGCGTGCTGCATAAGGTATGCCTTGATGAACCCGTCAATTTTTCCGTCCATGACGCCGCCCACGTCGCTGGTTGTGTAGCCCGTGCGGTGGTCTTTGACGCGGCGGTCGTCGAAGACGTAGCTGCGTATCTGGCTACCCCACTCTATTTTCTTCTTCCCGGCCTCTATGGCGGCCTGCGCGGCGCGCTTCTTCTGCAACGCGCGGTCGTAGAGCTGGGAGCGGAGCAACCGCATGGCGTTCTCGCGGTTCTCCAGCTGCTTGCGACTCTCGGTGTTCTCTATGAGAATTTCTTCCGTCTCGCCCGTGTCGGGGTCTGTGTACTGGTAACGCAGGCGCACGCCGGTCTCCACCTTGTTCACGTTCTGTCCGCCGGCGCCTCCGGAGCGGAAGAGGTCCCACGAAATCTTTGAAGGGTCCACGTAAACCTCTATATCGTCATCCACAAGCGGCGTAACGAAGACTGAGGCGAAGGACGTCATCCGCTTCCCTTGCGCGTTGTAGGGCGAGACGCGCACCAGGCGGTGCACGCCGTTCTCGCTCTTCAGGTAGCCGTAGGCCATGTCGCCTTCCACCTCTATAGTGCAGGTTTTGATGCCCGCCTCGTCGCCTTCTTGCAGGTTGGCGATGCGCGTCTTGTACCCGTGCTGCTCGGCGTACCGCAGATACATGCGCATGAGCATGGCGGCCCAGTCTTGCGCCTCGGTGCCGCCGGCGCCGGAGTTTATTTTCAGCACGCAGTCCATGCTGTCCTCTTCTTCGCGAAGCATATTCTTCAGCTCCAGCGCTTCAATGGCGTCCAGGGCGCGCGTGTAGGCGGCGTCGACCTCTTCTTCCGTCACCAAGTCTTCTTTGTGGTAGCTGAAAGCCAAGTCAAGCTCATCTACCAGGTTCTTAACTTCGGCGTACTGCGTCACCCACTTTTCCAGTCCCTTTACGCGCTTCATTTGCTCCTCGGCGCGCTTGGCGTCCTGCCAGAAATCGGGGTCTTGGGTGCGTAGTTTCTCTTCCTCAAGTTGCACCTGCTTGGTGGGGATGTCGAGGTATCGGTGTAGGGCTTCGACGCGCTCTTTGGCGTCTTTCAGCTGTTCGGCGGTAATCATGCTTTGTGTTGTTTCGCGTAGGCTTTTTCAGCCTCTTCATAGAGCTTCTCGATCTGCGCGGCGTAGCGCTCATACACCACGTTGCGCTTAACCTTCAGCGTGTTCGTCAGTTCACCGTTTTCCATGGTGAAAGGCTCGGGCAAGAGGAGGAAGTGCTTCACCCGCTCGTAGCCGGCCAGGTCTTGCTGCAAGGTGTCGATGCGCTCCGCCATCTTGGCGTGTATCGTCGGGTCGCTGCAGAGCTCCGCCCGCGTCGTGGCGCGTAGCCCTTCGCGCCGGGCGAAATCTGCAAGCAGGTTATAATCCGGCACGATGAGCGCACTGACGAACTTCCGCTTGTCGGCGACGACTACGCACTGCTCAATGTATCGGTCAATGGTCAGCTTGCTTTCTATCATTTGCGGAGCGACGTACTTTCCGTTGCTGGTCTTGAAGAGGTCTTTGATGCGCTCCTTCAGGAAGAGCTCGCCGCCCTCCAGGTAGCCCGCGTCGCCCGTATGGAACCATCCCTCGGCGTCTATCGTCGCCCGCGTCGTCGTTGCCTTCTTGTAATAGCCCGGCGTGATGGTCTTGCCGCGCAGCAGGATCTCACCCTCCGCGCTGATCTTCACTTCCAGCCCCGGCAGCGGTCGACCTACGGAGCCCAACGTGTTGGGCGCGCCCTTGTGGTCGTTACTTACGGTCGCCGTACTCTCCGTCAGTCCGTAGCCAACCATCATGTACAGCCCCACGGCATGGACGAAGCACTCCACTTCCGGCGACACCGTAGCGCCTGCCGTGGGGAAGAAGTTGGCGCGTTCCAGCCCCAGCATCTTACGTAGCAGGCGGAAGACGGTGCGGTCGTAGAACTTCAGCTGCAAGGCCAAGGTGGGCGGCGCGGCCTTGGCGCGACTGCCGTAGCGCTCCCAGTAGCTCATGCCCAGCTTTAGCGCGCGCCGCGTCAGCGCACGCTCCACGCGCCCCAGCTCCGGTATCTTGGCCTGCACGCCCTGATATACTTTCTCCCAGAAGCGGGGCACGGAGCACATGCACGTAGGCCGCACTTCCTGCAAGGCACGCAGCACGTCCTGCGGGTGCTGATTCACGGCCTCAACGACGCCTTCGGCCAAGCCGAGGTAGGCCCAGCCGCGCTCAAAGACGTGCGTGAAGGGCAGAAAGTTCAGGAACACGTCGCTCTCCGAGAGCGGCAAGACCGCATCATTGCCCTCGATGGCCGCATGGTACATCCCGTAAGTCAGCATGACGCCCTTCGAGGCGCCCGTCGTGCCGCTGGTGTAGAGTATGTCGGCCGTGTCGTCCCACGTCGCGGCCTCCTGGCGCCGCTTCACCTCGGCCGCGTCGCCGGGGCGCCCCGTAGCGAGGAACTCCTCGAACGTGACGGACAGTGTGTCCGTCGGCTTGCGCACCACGGTGGGGTCGAAGATGACTATCTTCTCTAACGTCTTGCACAGGCTTACCACGCTGAACGCCGTGTCGTACTGTTCCTGCTCGCCCACGAAGAGAAGGCGCGCTTCGGAGTCGTTAAGCATATACGTCACTTGCGCGCCGGACGACGTGGCGTAGAAGGGGATGCACACGACGCCTGCGCCGTAAGCGCCAAACGCCGCGTAGAAGCACTCCGGCATGTTCTGCGAGAACACGGCCAAGCGCTCGCCGCGCCCCAGCCCGAAGGCCACCAACGCCCGCGACACGGCGGATACGCGCGCCGAGAAACTGTTCCACGAGACTTCTTTCCACGTCCCGTCTGACGCCTCGCGGCGCAATAGTGCCGCTCGCTCGCCATACTTCTCTGCCTGGCGCTCCACTAAGACGGACAGATGCAAATTGTTAAGCATTCCACTTTGTTTTATCTGCCCAAAGATACGCATTTCCCCTCACATGACGCCCCCTGCTACCCGAAAAACGCCCTTTACGCCGCCTCTATTGACTTCTACGCCCGACTTAACCGACAGCAAACGGCACTTACTGAAGACCTGTCCGCCCTCGCTCGCCCCCACATCCGCTGCCCGCGCCTCCGGCGCCGACTTGTTCACAAATAAGTCCGACCTATTCGCCAATGGCTCAGACCTGTTCGCTGACAAGTCCGACGTAGTTTTTGTACACCCACGGCTGGACAATTGTACGCCCGTGGCTGAACAATTGTACACCCGTGGCTGGACAATTGTACACCCGTGGCTGGACAATAATCAAGTCCGACCTGCTAATAAATAAGTCCGACCTAAAAATAAAAAAGTCCGACCTGCACGTTGGCAAGTCGGACGTAAAAAACGAAAAAGCGGACGGTAGGCGCCCTTACTCCACGACGTAGGCGCGCAGAATGCGCACGTCCTGCTGCGGGCGGTCGTTGTCGTCGGTCGATACCTTCTGAATGGCTTCCACGACGCGCAAGCCGCTCACCACCTGCCCGAAGACAGTGTAGAGACCGTCCAGATGGGGCGAGCCGCCCGTCTCGGTGTAATCTATCCGCATATCGTCGGTCAGGGGAGCGCGCAGGCCGGTCTGCGCGGCCATGTCGTCGCGCAGTTGCAGGAGCTGCTCTTCCGTCCACCGCGTACCCCAAACGATGTAGAACTGGGAGGCGCTGCTGCGGCGGGCAGGGTTGACGTCGTCGCCCTCACGCGCCATGGCCAAGGCACCGCGCACGTGGTAGTGTGTGGCCGTTATCTCCGGTGCGAGCGTAGAGTCGGGGCCGCCGTCGCCGAGCAACTGTCCCGGCGCGGCGTCGCGCGACGTGGGGTCGCCGCTCTGTATCATGAAGTCGCGGATGACGCGATGGAAGAGCTGGCCGTCGTAGTAGCCCGCACGGACAAGGCGCAGGAAGTTGGCGGTGTGGATAGGGGTATCCGGGTAGAGCTCCAGCACGATGCTGCCCTTTGTCGTCTCTAAGCAGACGCGCGGCCCGGCGGGCTTTGCGCCCGGGAGCGCAAGGGGCAGGCAGAGGAGCAGAAGGGAGAGAATTTTTCGCGGTTTCATCGGGTGTTTCGCGCTTGTAGTCTTTCAGTTGCAGCCGGCGCGACGGGCTATTTGTGTGCCAGCGTGGCGGCCTCGGCTGCGGCAAGGGCGTCGAGCGGCTGTGGCGGTTCGTCGGGCGCTACGTCGATGGGGGAGGCGTCTTCCTCGGGCTCGGCAGCGGGTTGAGACGCAGCGGCGGCTCGCCGAGCGGTGCGGGAGGCAGGTACGGGCGAGGCGAAGGGGTCGCTGTGCTCCTTAGCCTTTATGGAGTAACGGCTGACGCTGAGTATCATGCCGAAATACATACACGTGATGAGGGTGGACGTGCCGCCGCGGCTGATAAGCGGCAGCGGCTGCCCCGTGACGGGGAACAGGCCCGTAGCCACCATCATGTTGAGCGTGGCCTGACACACCAGGAGCAGGGCAAGCCCCATGACGAGGAAGGCGGGGAAGTTTCGCTCGCAGCGGCTCGCTATGCGTCCCGCTCGGAAGAGCAGCACGATGTAGAGGAAGACGACGAGTATCGCCCCCCCGATGCCCAGCTCCTCGATGATGATGGCGAAGATGAAGTCGCTGTAGGCTTGGCTTAGGAAGTCGCGCTGCACGGAGTTTCCGGGCATCTTCCCGACGATGTTGCTGGAGGCTATGGCAATGTTGGCGTGCGCCACCTGGGCGTTGTTGGCCACGTCGAACTGATCCGGCGTCAGCTCCTTGTCCTCGCCGTGGCTTGAGAGGCGGTGCTTCCACGTCTGGGCGCGATGAAGGCCGGGCACGCGGAAGAGGGCGCTATCGTCGGGCGAGACGGCGACGAAGATGCCGAAGAAAAGGACGATGCCAACGATGACGCCGAGCAGTTTGCCCAGCTGCATGAGCGGGACACGACCGATAAACATCATGAGAAAGACGACACCGAAGAGGATGCAGGCCGTGGAGAGATTCTCCGTCAGGATGAGCAGGCCGATTACTCCCGTTATCCAAAGGATATACTTGAAGGCGCGGCGGTCAGCACCGGACGCCTTCTGCATATTGGCCAGTACGAGCGCCACCGCCGTGATGACGACGCCCTTAGCCAGCTCGGAGGGCTGAAACTTAACGAAGCCCAGCGAGAACCAACGGGCTCCGCCGTTGATGGTGCCGCCGAAGAGCGACGTCAAGAGCAACAAGAGGATACAAAGGGGGAGGAAGAATATGGGGACGACCTTGAAGAAACGGCAAGGCACGTTGTGGACGGCGACGGCGATAATCGTGCCGACGCCAAGAAAGACGGCTTGCTTCAGGAGGGGCGCCCAGAAGCTGCCATCCTTGTAAGCTAAGGTGCTGGCAGCGCTGAACACCTCGACAAGCGAGATGATACAGAGAAAAAAGTAGATGACCCAAATGACGAGGTCGCCTTGGAAAATCTTACTGGCTTTCATGACGTTCAGTGGGTAGCTTTATCTGTCGCGGCCTCTTCGCGCAATGCGGCGACCTGTGCCTTGAACTGCTCGCCGCGGTCTTCCATGTTGTGGAAGAGGTCGAAGCTGGCGCAGCAGGGGCTTAGCAGCACGGTGTCGCCGGGACGTGCCAGACCGGCCGCGGCTTGCACGCAGTCCGGCATGGCGTGGGTATCGGCAAGGGGCAGACCGAAATCGCCGAAGAAGGCTTGCAGCTTGGCGTTGTCGGCACCCAGGAAGACCAGGGCGCGGCACTTCCGGCGCACGAGGGGAGCTATGAGGTTGTAGTCGTTGCCCTTGTCTTTGCCGCCTAAGATGAGCACGACGGGCGTCTCCATGCTTTCGAGCGCACAGCGGCACGCATCGACGTTGGTAGCCTTGGAGTCGTTAATAAAGTGCACGCCCCGCACGTCGCCGACCTTCTCGAGGCGATGCTCTACGCCGGGGAAATCCATGAGTCCGGCGCGCACGACGTCGGCCGAGACGCCCACGGCGAGGCAGGCCATCGCGGCGGCCATGCAGTTGCGCAGGTTGTGTGCGCCGCGCAAGGAGAGGTCGGCCAAGGGCATCGAGAAGGGGACGGGTTCGCTGAGCCGCAACTCACCTTCGGACGGCGCGGCAACAACGCCCGGCTGCGGGACATCGGAAAAGGCCCACAGGCGCGCACGGCTGCCGTATTTCGGCAACTCCCGGGGCACCCACTCGTCTTGAGCCCAGTAGATGAAGCAGTCGTCCGGCTTCTGATTTTGCAAGATGCGCATCTTGGCATCTACGTAGCCCTGCATCCGGTACGCGTAGCGGTCGAGGTGGTCGGGGGTGATGTTGAGCAACACGGCGACGTTGGCACGAAAGCGAAACATGCCTTCCAGCTGGAACGAGCTTAGCTCAATGGCATAGATGTCGTGGGGCGCCGTGGCCACCTGAAGCGCAAGGCTGTGGCCGATGTTTCCGGCAAGGCCTACGTCGAAGCCGGCCTTGCGCAAGATGTGGTAAATGAGCGACGTGGTCGTCGTCTTGCCGTTGGAACCGGTGACGCAGACCATGCGGGCAGAGGTATAGCGCCCCGCAAACTCTATCTCGCTCAGGACGGGCGTTCCCCGGGCGTGCAGTTGCTGCACGAGGGGCGCCGTATCGGGGATGCCGGGGCTCTTGACCACTTCCGTAGCGGCGAGGACGCGCTCGGGCGTGTGATGCCCTTCTTCCCACGCAAGGTGGTGAGACGTGAGCATCGCCTTGTAGCGCTCGGAAATGCGGCCGGAGTCGCTGACGAAAACGTCGTAGCCTTTCTGCTGAGCCAGGATGGCGGCACCGACGCCGCTCTCACCCGCGCCCAAGACGACGAGCCGTTTGGCTGATGATTGTTCTGACTTATCCATATATAAACGGTGTGCAGGCCTACCTGATCTTTAGGGTGATGATAGCAAGGGCGGCGAGCAGGATGGTGGTTATCCAGAAGCGGACAGTGATCTTGGCCTCGTGCCAAGCACCGTGGGGCCAGTTGCGGAAGACGTACTTGCAGTCAGGGTCAAGCTGGCCAGGCAGCACGCGGAAGTTATCGTGAATCGGCGTACGCTTGAAGAGGCGCTGGCGACGTCCGTGGCGCTTGCCTATCTTAAAGTATTCCACCTGCATGATGACGCTCAAGCTCTCCACGAAGAAGATGAAGCACAGGACGGGCAGGAGGAGTTCCTTGTGGATAATGATGGCCAGGACGCCTATCAAGCCGCCGATGGTGAGCGAACCGGTGTCGCCCATGAAGATTTGGGCGGGATACGCGTTGTACCAAAGAAAGCCCACGAGGGCGCCGACCATGGCGCTGATAAAGACGACGAGCTCCTGCGCCCCGGGGATGTACATGATGTTTAGGTAGCCCGCCAACTGGATGTGGCCGGAGACGTAGGCCAGTATGCCCAGCGCGACGCAGATGATGGCGGAGTTGCCGGCCGCCATGCCGTCCATGCCGTCGTTCAGGTTGGCACCGTTCGAGACTGCTGTAATGACAAAAATAGTCACCAGCACGAAGAGAATCCATCCGGCCGCCTGCTTGTGCTTTCCCATAAAGCTGGTGAGCGAGGCATAGTCGAAATTGTTGCCTTTGACGAAGGGTATCGTGGTCTGCGTGGACTTCACGGGCTCGCTCTTGTGCTTCACGACGGTGGTATGGTTCACTGTTTCCGTCTCAACGTTCTCCCGGATGACGGCATCGGGGCTTAGATAGAGCGTAAGTCCGACGAGCAAGCCGGCAAAGA
Source organism: uncultured Prevotellamassilia sp. (assembly GCA_964641085.1). Classification (GTDB taxonomy): domain Bacteria; phylum Bacteroidota; class Bacteroidia; order Bacteroidales; family Bacteroidaceae; genus Alloprevotella. Next base: position 96,543 of record CAZXJS010000006.1, read on the forward strand.
CTTGCCCCACAATTTTATAACGCCCCGGCAGCCCATCTTTGTTCCGCTTAAATATTTTTATGTAGTCATCCAGAAATCCCAAAAGGCCGAACCATACCGTGGAGAAGAGCATGAGCAAAAGATAGGTATTGCGCATCCGACCCAGAAGTAAGGTGGGGACGAGGATAGCTACGATGATGATGATGCCACCCATGGAGGGGACGTTGAGCTTCTGGACTCCGTAGGGATCTATCTTGGCGTCGCGCTGCGTTTCGGAGATGTGGTGGCGTTTCATCCACTTTATAAAATACTCGCCAAACCATGCGCTGATGACCAAGGCAAGGATAAGCGCTAACAGCGCGCGGAAGGAGATGTAGCTCCACATACCGGAGCCGGGCAGGCCGAAGCGCTCGTCGAGGAAACGGAAGAGGTAGTATAACATGGACTACATACGGATTAGGAGGTGGGAGGTGTAGCGCTGCGGGTCATTGCTGTCCGAAGGCAGCGCGGATTTCCTCGTGGTCATCAAAGTGATGCTTCACGCCACGTACTTCCTGATAAGGCTCATGCCCTTTGCCCGCCACGAGGATGACGTCGCCGGGGTGCGCCAAGGCGACGGCGGCGCGGATAGCTTTGCGGCGGTCGGTTATGGCGAGCGTCTTGCGGCGCTGCTCCTCGTCGAGGCCGGCGAGCATGTCGTTGATAATGGCCTGCGGCTCTTCGAAGCGCGGGTTATCACTGGTTATGATGACGCGGTCGCTGCGGTTGGCGGCCTCCTGAGCCATGAGGGGGCGCTTCCCCTTGTCTCTGTTGCCTCCCGCGCCGCAGACGGTGATGACCTGTCCGCGCCCGCGAACGATTTCTCCGATAGCTGTCAGCACGTTGGCCAAGGCGTCGGGCGTATGGGCGTAATCTACGATGGCACAGATGCCGTCCGCAGAGCGGATAGTCTCGAAGCGGCCGTTGACGGGGCGCAGCAACGAGAGCACACGGAGCACTTCCGCGCGCGGCGTGCCCAGCAAGACAGCGGCACCATAGACGGCCAGCAGATTGGAGACGTTGAAGCGACCCACGAAATGGACGCTCACCTCCGTGCCGTCGATCTCCAACAGCATACCTTCGAGGCTCTCCTCCAGAATGCGGCCACGGAAATCGGCCATGGCGCGCGTGCTGTAGGTTTTCACCGTGGCGCGCGTGTTTTGAACCATTACGAGGCCGTTCTTGTCGTCGGCATTCGTCACGGCAAAGGCCTCAGCGGGCAGCTGATCGAAGAAGGCCTTCTTCGCGTCGCGATAGTTGGCGAACGTCTTATGGTAATCAAGGTGGTCTCGCGTCAGATTTGTGAACAAGCCGCCCGCAAAGCACAAGCCGCCTATTCGCTTCTGGTGTATGGCGTGACTGCTGCATTCCATGAAGGCGTACTCACAGCCTGCCTCCACCATGCGCGCCAGCAGGGCGTTTAGCGTGACGGGGTCGGGCGTAGTGTGATCCGCCGGGACGGCTTCGTCGTCCACGTAGTTGCAGACGGTGGAGCACAGCCCCGCCTTGTACCCCAACTCGCGGTACATTTTATATAATAAGGTGGCCACTGTCGTCTTGCCGTTCGTACCTGTGACGCCGACAAGTCTGAGGTGTGCGGAAGGATCTCCGTAGAAGAGGGTGGCTACGTGGCCTACGGCGTCCTCCGTATCGGCGACGCGCACGAACGTGACGCCTTCAGGCGCGTCTGCGGGCAGGGGGTCGCTTTGCAAGATTGCCGTAGCGCCCTGTTCCAGCGCTTTGGGGATGAAAGAGTGGCCATCAGCCTGCGTCCCCTTGACGGCTACGAAGAGATTTCCCGGAGCTACATGCCGCGAATCCATTTGTACGCCCGTGATGTCGGCGTCCAGCGTGCCGCGCACCTCAAGGGGCGGGGTGTTTCTAAGAATCTCTGAGAGTTTCATGCCTTGTGCCTTATGTCTTCTTGGAGGTAGCCGCCGACTTCTTCCGCGTAGCGGCCGAGGCCTCCGTTTTAGCTGTCGATTTCTTCGATGAAACCGCAGATTTTGGCTTATCTTTGGTTTGCGTCTTAGGCTTCTCTTGCGCCGGTTTCGTTGCAGCGGGTTTTCGGGCGTCCTTAGCCGGCGAAGGCTGCTTCTTATTTTCCTTCTTCGTGGGCTGCGACGGCTTCTTCTCGGCCTGCCGCTTACTGCTGTCCGAGGCGGCAGGTTTTGGCTGCGTAGTGGCCTGTGCCGAGTCGGCCGCCAGCTGCGCTGCGAGCGCTTCCTTCACGCTGTCGGGCAGTTCAACGTCCTCTTCGCCGCGGCCAAGGGTGAGCACAATGGTGCTGCCACGCTTGAGGCTCGTCCCGGGTTTTAGGCTCTGCGAGGTGACGCGCCCCGCTCCCACGCTGCGCACCTTCAGCCCCATTCTCTCCAGGCAAAAGACGGCGTCGCGCAGGCCGTAGCCCGTCACGTTGGGCACTTCGTCAGCATTTAGCGACGTGCTGTTGATAGTTATGCCCGAGCTGTTGCTCTGCACGGAACCCCAGGCGTAACCTGCCTGCTTGTGCTTCAGGTTGTCGGTATATTTTAGTCCGAGCTGATCCATGACGCGTGCGGCGGCCGAGACGTTGCCTGCGTTGACGAGCGGGCTGTGGAAGTTGTCCGAGTCGCGCGCTGTGGCGTAGTCACTCGTACGTTGCTGCGCCATGACGGCCTCTGCGATGCGCCGAAAGACAGGTCCGCACTGCCCGCCGCCGGATGCGGCGCCGGTCTTGTTTATGCAAACGATGCAGGAATATTGCGGCTTTTCGTAAGGGAAATATCCGGCAAATGAAACGAGATAGGCCGCGGAGCGCCCGGCAGCAGTCCAGACCTGCGCCGTGCCGGTCTTCCCGGCCACGTGAACGAGTTTGGAGGCCGCCTTCTTTCCTACGCCGAGCGTGACGACTTCCCGCAGGCAGGTCTGCACGTCGCGCACGGCCTCGGCGCTGGCCATGTGCTCACGCACGACTACGGGGCCGAGGGATTGTACGACCTCGCCGTTGCGCAGAATTGCCTTTACGAAGCGCGGCTGCATCATGCGCCCGTTGTTGGCTATGCCGTTGTAGAACGTTAGCGTGCTGATAGGTGGGAATTGGGTGACGTAGCCTATGCTCATCCAGGGTAGGTCTGTCTTCGACCAGCTCTTGCTGCTGGGGTCGTGAACGCGGGGCTTGGCGTAGCCGGGTATAGGCAGGTGCAGGTCGTCGGTGACGCCGGTAGCCTTGATGCCGTCGACGAATTTCTTAGGGTTCTTACCGTAGAAACGGTCGATGAATGTGGAAACGCCGACGTTAGATGACTTCTGTATGCACTGCCTTGCCGTCAGCGTGCCGTATCCTCCGGAGCGCCAGTTGTGGTCTTTCATGATGCGGCCGTGCATCTCGTGCTGTCCGTTGCCGGTGTTCACTTGGTCGTCAAGGTGCAGGTATCCGTCGTTGAAGGCTACGAGGAAGGACATGGGCTTGAAGACGGACCCGGGTTCCATGAGGTTCGAGATAGCCTTGTTCTGTATCTCGTGGAAGGAGCCGTCGGCGACGCGCGTCAGGGACGTGATGGCCTTCACGTCGCCCGTAGCAACCTCCATGAGTATGCAGGTGCCGAAGATGACGTCTCCGGCCTGTTGCGCCTGGAGCGCCTCGAGCTGTTCGCGCAAAGCCTGCTCGCAGATGTCCTGCATGGTGATATTCAGCGTGGTCTGCACGTCGCATCCGTCCACGGGAGGCTGATCTACGATAGTCAGGTATCGGTTCATGACCTTTTGGCGGTGGCTCATGCCGGGCTTGCCTCGCAGTATGCTGTCCATGCCCAGTTCCAGTCCGCTGCGTGCGGAGTCTATTCCCTTGTAGAGGTCTCCCACGGTGCGCGCTGCAAGGCGTCCGTAGGGATTTTTTCGTGCAGAAATGGTCTCTACATGGAAGCCGCCGGAGTTTGGCGACAGGCGGAAGAGGGGCAGCTGCTTCACGCGGCGGTAGTCTATGTAGCTGACGCGTTTGGGGTAGATGAGCCAGTTCTTGCTCTGCTTCTTGCGCCCCTCCTGCAGGTGCTCCTTCATCTTCTTAGGATCCACGTCGGGGAAGATGTCGTGTAGCCCCTGGCAGATGCTGTCCAGCGAGACGCGCAGGATAGAGTCTCGCCGAGCCTGATCCTTGGCCACACGCTTTGGGTCGGTTTCTCCGGACATGTAGTCCATGAAGAGTTTGTACTCCGGGATGCTTGCAGCCAACACCTCGCCGTCGTCGGCCAAGATGTCGCCTCGTGAGGGCGGAACGGGAATGCCGTCGCGCTGGAAACGGCTGTCCACTTCCATCCAATATTCCTTTTGGACGGTCATGATGTAGAGCGCCCTAAACAGAATAATCACGCCCATCACCGTCAGAGCGACGGCAATGAGGAAAAAGCGCGGCATGACTTTCTTTCCCGGAAAATTCATTGTTTACGTGTCGGGTTAACGGGCTTGTGCTATTCTCGGAGTCCTCTTTGTTTATAGGTTGCCGGCAGTTGCGTCGCCGGGGATGAAGCCTTTAGGGCGTCGCCCCCGTAGCGGTTTCTTCTGCCGCCGTGTCGGCGGGTTCTACGGCAAGTTGGTATATGCGGTCAACGGGAGGCTTGAGGGTTGTGTCGGCCAGGTGCTCCTCCACCGTCGAACGACTTGTCATTTCCTTTAGCTGACTCTCGGCTGTGAGGGCCTTGATGTGGCGATCCTTGAGCGTATCGGCCAGCTTCGTGCCTTCTATCATCTCCTGCTGGCAGTAGTAGCGGTTTGAGACGTAGATGATGCACATGATCACGACCATGACGATGTACCAGAACTGCTTGCGAAACCAACGCCCACCGAGAATGTCGCCTCCCAGTATGGTACGCAGCGATACGTTGGGCCTGGCGTAATCGTCCTCCTCGTCGGTCAGCTTTCTGAAAGCCTTGCGTGCCTTTTCGTCGGGCGTAGCGGCGTTTTTGCGCCTGCGGCGTATGCCTTTCTTGCGTTTGCTGCGTCGTTCCTCGGCTATGGCCTCGTCGAGGTCTTCTCTCACGATACCTACCAGCGACTCCTCCTCGGCGCTCCCTGCGTGGGCGCTGTTTTCGGCGGTTTCATCGGGCTTTTCGAGCTTTTTCTTTCTTTTCAGCTTGCTCATGATTCTTTCCGTTCGCTGTCGGCGGAACACGTAGTGGGTTTTTCGCTATGGTTCATCATTAGCGGGCTACCTTCTCCGCCACGCGCAGCCTTGCACTGCGGCTACGCGGGTTGGCTTGCTGCTCTGCGTCGCCGGGCGACTGAGCCTTCGTAGTGACGGGGCGCAGGGGCGAAAGGCGGTTGCCGTAGAAGTCCTCCGCCACCTTGCCCTCCACGTTTCCTGCACGCATGAAGTTCTTCACCATGCGGTCTTCCAGGCTGTGGTAGGTTAAGATGACGAGCCTTCCGCCCGGTCTGAGCAGGCGCAGAGCGGCCGCGAGCATCTCTTGTAGCGCATCCAGCTCGTGGTTCACCTCGATACGTAGCGCTTGAAAAACCTTAGCCAGCTCTTTCTTCTCCCGCGCGGGGGGCAACAGGGGACGTGCGACGTTCAGAAGGTCGCCCACCGTCTGCACGGGGGCTGCGGCGCGCTGCCTGACGAGGGCTGCGGCCAGACGCCGCGCCTCGCGCAGTTCGCCGTAGAGACTGAAGACGCGCGCCAAGGCATCCTCGTCGTAACTGTTCACGACGTCGGCCGCCGTCATGCCCGAGCGATCGTTCATGCGCATATCCAGCGGCGCCTCGAAGCGGAAGGAGAAGCCGCGCTGCGGGTCGTCCAGGTGATGGCTCGAGACGCCCAAGTCGGCCAGTAGCCCGTCGATGCCCGTCACGCCGTAGTAGCGCATCCAGTTGGGCAGATAGCGGAAGTTGCTAAGCACGAAGGTGAAGCGCTCGTCGCCCTGCGGCACGTTGGCCACGGCGTCAGCATCTTGGTCGAAGGCGTAGAGGCGTCCGTCGGCGTTTAGGCGAGACAGTATCTCGCGGCTGTGGCCGCCCCCGCCGAAGGTGACGTCCACATACGTTCCGTCGGGGCGAACGGCGAGGCCGTCCACACTCTCTTTCAGCATCACGGGCACGTGGTATGTGGGGGCAGTAGCTATCATCTTCTCTTTTGAGTTAAGATCGGCCTATTGGGGCGTCGGCTGTACGGGGAGCGAGCGATTTTCGTCGGCGGGACGCGTCATGGCGGCCTCAAGCGCCGCGCTAAAGTCGGCAGGCGCCATGAAAGGCTCCGCCGTGCGGGCGGCATCCCAAAGTTCTATGCGATCGTCCAAGCCGAGGAAGGTCACGTGGCGCGTCTCGCCCAGCAAAGCCTGGAAGCGGCGGGGCACGAGGAAGCGCCCGTTAGCATCGAGGCCGAACACTTCGACGTCGCTCAGAAACTGACGGAAGAGCATGGCCTCCTGCGGCTGCCAACGATTCAGGTGTTGCCGCAGCGTGGCGACCTCCAGCTCCCAAGCAGCAAGCGGATAGATAACAAGGCACGGCTGATAGACGTCGCGCTTCAGCACGAAACGCGGCTCCGCGTCGCCTACTTGGCGGCGAAACTCGGCGGGAAAGAACAGGCGTCCTTTCGCGTCCATCCTGGCCTGTATCTGTCCGGTAAACTGCATGGCTCTGCGGGTGCACCCTTGAGGACGGGTGACACTCTTCCGGCAAAAGTAGGCAAATCCCCCCACTTTTCCCCACTTTACGACCAAAAAACTTCCTCCTCCGCCCTATTTTTTAATTTCATTCGTCTTACCCACCTGATTACAAGCACGAAAAGCGGAAGTGTTAAAAGTAGGGCGCGAAGCGAGAAAAGAGACGTGGCGCTCACGCCAGGCGACGCACCGAGCAAGAAGCAAAGCACACCGATTAACGGAGACGTGAAACGGATGCTGCGTGTATAAACAGGGACAAAAAAAACGTCAGGCCAAACCGACACAAACCGACAATTTGCCACAAAAAGGGGCACAGATACTAACAAAACGCAGGAGGACACTTCCAACAACAACGCGAAAGCCGACGGCAACAGGCTAAAAGTCAGCGTCATGGATCGGCGAAGCGACAGCTCGGACGTGTCAGCCGGCACGTCCGAGCTATCAGCTGACAAGTCCGAGCTATCAGCTGACAAGTCCGAGCTATCAGCTGACAAGTCCCGGCTATCAGCTGACAAGTCCGAGCTACGAGCTGACAAGTCCGAGCTACACAGCGTTGGGGGCCGGCTGCTTCTTTCTTCAGGGCGCGGACATAGCGATTGCGCACAATAAAGCCCGAGGCGGAAAGTCTCGGGCTTTGATGTCGTCTCCTGCTGCGCACGTAGAGCCGAACAAGCGGTTTCTGTCGTGAGGATCGTCGGTCTTGGCCTACTCTTGCGGCTTCGCGGGTGCGAGGAGGCTGCGGTAGCGTGCGTCGTCGCGCAGGATGGCGAGCGCTTCCGCAAAGTCTTTGTCGTCGCGCAGGTAGTATTCTGCGCCGCCGCGCTGGTAATAGACGGTTGACATGATGCGCATCTCTATCAAGGAGCGCACGGCCTGCTCCCAGCGCGTGAAGTCGTAGTCCGCATTGCCGGAGAACTTTCGCTCGAGGGAGTCGAAGTCGGTTCGCGCCACGTCTGCATAGCCCTCGGCAGCAGCTACTCGGCGAAGCAAATCCAGCGCCGACTTGCTGCGCGTCTCGTATCGGAAGCCATGCTCCTGCACAAAGGCTTTGAACTCGGCGTATTCCGTGTCGGAGAGGCGGAAACGGTCAGGCGGGGCTATGTGGGGGTGCGTGCTGACGTACCGGGCACAGTAGTCGGACAGGGCGTCGCTCGTCTCAAGCTCGGAAAGGAAGCTGGGGAAGCTGTCTTGCTCTACGACGACATCCGGCGTTATGCCGCCGCCATCGTAAACGGGGCGGCCGGCTGCGGTGTGGAAGAGGCGGGCGAGGCTGTCGGGCTGATGCTGCGGCACGCCGTCCTTATAGACGTAAGCCTGGATGCAGCGTCCGGAGGGGATGTAGTACTTGGCCGTGGTGAGCTTCACAACGCCGTGGTAAGGGAGCGAACGCGGCGACTGCACGAGCCCCTTGCCGTAAGTGCGGGCACCGACGACGACGGCGCGGTCGTAGTCCTGCAACGCACCGGCCGTAATCTCTGCGGCACTGGCCGTGCCGAAGTTGGTGAGCACGACGAGCGGCATCTGCACGTCTAGAGGCTCCTCCTGCGTGCGATAGGTCATGTTGTTGCTCGTATCTTTTCCTTTCAGGGAGACGACCTCCCGGCCTTTAGGCAGGAAGAGGTTGACGACGCGTGCGGCCTCGCCGAGCAAACCTCCGGGGTTGTCGCGCAGGTCGAGCACGAGGCGCCGCGCTCCCTGCTCGCGCAGCCGGCTGACGGCCCGCCGGACGTCGCGCGCCGTCTGCTCCGTGAAGCCGTCGAGGAGGAGGTAGCCTATGCTGTCGGCAAACACCTTGGCAAGGACGATGCTGGGCAGCGTGATGGTGCGGCGCTGCAGCGTGACGTCGAAAGGCTTTGCCACGCCGTAGCGCTTCACGCGCAGCGTGAACGTGGAACCCGGCTCGCCGCGTAGCGTGGAGCTGACGCTGTCAGTATAGGCGCCCACCTTACCCTCCCGAGGTTCGCCGAAGTCCACACCGTCGTGCGACAAGAGCACGTCGCCGGGGCGCAACCCGGCCTCAGCGGCCGGCTGCCCCTCGTAAGGCTCCGAGACGACGCAACGGCGCTCCGAGGCGCGGTAGCCAATGAGCGCGCCGATGCCGCCATATTTTCCCGTAGTCATCTGCTTCAGCTCCACCGTGCGCTGCTCCGGGTAATAGACCGTGTAAGGATCGAGCTGGTCGAGCATATAGAGGATGGCGTTGCCTACATTTTTCTCCGCGTTGAGCGTATCGACGTAGTAAAGGTCGAGCTCCTTGTAGAGGTCGTTGAAGATCTCCAGATTCTTGCTCACCTCGAAGTTGTGCGCGGCATCTTCAGCGGTGTACTCCTCTTCCTCGTCATAGGCATCCTGCGCCACCGCCACCGAGGGTAGCACAAAGAAAAGGCAGGCGGCCAGTAAGTGGCCTACACAGGGCTTTATCATCTTGTTCAAGCGTTACAATTATATATAGGTGTGCACGAAAGACGGACGCGCGGCCAACTCAGCGTTAAAGCGCACGGGGAGTGCAGCCCACGCCGCACCTGAAGCCTGACGGCGGCGGACGATGCCGCCGCAACGGGAAGCTCCGCCCCCGCCTCGCGTTCGAAGACGGCCGCACGTGAAGATGACGCTTCCGGCGGGTAGCCTCGTCTCGTCATTTGTGCCAAAGAAAGTTTTTTTGGCAAAATCCCTGCAAAGATATTGCTATTTTTTATTTTGCTTATTACTTTTGCACCGCGTTTTGCAGCGAAGCGGGAGTTTTCAGCCCGCACCGGCTTCAGTAGCTCAGTTGGTTAGAGCACCTGACTGTTAATCAGGGGGTCGTTGGT
>CAZXJS010000007.1:0-103405 GCA_964641085.1 uncultured Prevotellamassilia sp.
GCTTCGACGGGTCTTTGTCGCAGTCGCATATCAGCGAGATGAAGAAGCGCAGCTTGGTGATTTGTGCGGCGATGCTCTGTATGTCGCTACCGTAGATGCTGTTTTCTATAACGTGTAGCTTCAGGTCGTAAACGTTCTGCTCGTGGTTGAGCTTTTTCAGGATGTCCACGATGCGGTTGAGCATGCCCATGGGGAACGCACCCGATCCGCACGCGGGGTCAAGCACCTTCACGGCTTTCAGCTTCTCTGAAATCGCCGTGTAGTCCTCGGCGTAGTGGGGATCAAAATGGAAGTCGTCCTTAAAGAGGGAGCGCACAACCTGACTCTCGCCGAGATAGCTGACGAGGCTCTCATCAACCATGTAACTGACGATTTCGCGCGGTGTGTAGAACGAGCCGCTCTGGTTGCGTGCCGTTTCGCGCGTCTCGGGGTTGTAAGCTCCCAAGAGGTTCTCGAAAACTTTTCCGAGGAGTTCCGGGTCGAGGGCCACCTGCTGGTCGTCGGGTGTGTTTTCCTCAATGGTGAAGTTGTAGCGGCTGAGTATGGAGAAGAGCCCCTTCTCCGGCTTGAAGAAGAGTATGTTCGGGATGAAGGCTCGCTGGCGGTATCTGCCGTTGGCGAAGCGGCTCTCGCTCCTGCTGAAACCGTCGTAGTTATAAGCCACCTCTACGCCGTCTATCTTTCGCGTCTTGTCCAGGCACTCGAACAGTCCGCCGTTGAGGAAGGGCACAGCGGCGAACAGATTGATGACCTCCTGCTCGGGTATGCTGAACATCTCGGCATAACGGAACAGGTTTTTCATGTCTCGCTGCCCCTTCAGATAGGCGAAGCGCCGGGTGTTTCCGTCCTCGTCAACAATGGCACGATTGAGCGTGGCGAAGAATAGGTTTTGCAGTATGGCGTTGTAATAGTTGCCGGTGTCAGTAGCTTGTGGGTCGAAATCTCTGAGTATGGTCTTGAGAAAGTTTGCGTCGAAGAGCTTGGCGGGCACGAGATCTTTTTGGCGGATGAACCACACGAACATAATGCGTGTGATGAGGCGTATGATTTTTGTCTCCAGGTTTTCCCTGTCGTCGGTCGTGGTGGTGACGTTGTTTGGGAAATAAACGCCGGTTGTGTCGTCCACTGCCCAGGAATACCACTCAAAAAGCTCGTTGTAGAACTGTTTGGTAAGCACCTCCACAGAGAAGGCTCGTGTGACGTCATTAAGTGTTTGACCGCTGTCGCGGAGCTTGGTAAATCGCTCCACGGCCGTTCGGCAGGCCATGCCTTCTCCCAAGAGGTAGGTGAAGCGCTTGGTATCGGTGGACTGTTTGGTGTACTCGTGGTTCTCGTCGAAGCGGTAGGTCTCGCTGACGTAGGAGAAGCGCAGCACGCTCTCGCCGTTTCGGTAGCAGAGCATGAAGGCGCCGCTGAAGCCGGAGTTGCGCCATTGCGTGACGAACAGGTTGCGGAGTTGTGCACGGTTTTTCTCGATGTGCACGCCCTCGGTGAGTTCCACCTCGAATATAGCTATTAGCTGGCCGTCGGCGAGCGTTATCTTCCCCAAGTAGTAGGCTTGGCGGACTACGTCGCGGTTCGCCTCTACGGGGTGTGCCTCTCGAAAAGTAACTCGACTGCCGAAGATGTCGCGCATCATGTTTTCCCACGCCGCACGATTGTATTTTGCTTCCAATATTTTTCTGTAGTCCATGGTTTCGTTACTTAAATGATTCTGACAGGATGATGCGGGGCGCCGACTCGGGACGTCTTCTTCTTTCTTCCTCGGCAACATAGTAGTTGCTGTATTTTTTTGCCATCGTGAGTATTTCGTCCAGCGCGTCGTCGTGGGTGAGCGTACCCTGACGAAGCTTGCGGCTCATGCGCTGGAGCTGCTTGGGGATGTAGGTGATAACGCCGTCTTTAGCCAAGGCCTGCAACTGTGCTATCTGCTGCCGCTGGGTAGCATCCTGCACTTCGGAGAGGAAAGCATTGAGCAAAGACCTGACCGTCTGCAACTGTATGTTCAGCGTGTTTCTCGGCGTCTGTGCCGCCAGGTCGTCGCTGGCCGCTTGTTGGTTGACGGCGTGGGCAAAAGCCTGGCAAGCCTTGTTTACGTGGTCATAGTGCTGCGTTATGAGGTCGGCGTCCGGTTCATCTGGCGCCGCCTTGAAGAGGCGGAGAGCCTCCACGGCCGACAGCTCCTTGACCGAGTCGTCGGAGGCGCGGTAAAAAGTATTACGCAAGTTGGTCTTGAGGAATACCAGCGTCTCGCCGCTGATTTCCTCGCCATCTACGCTCCTGGCGTCGCGACCGCAACGGCTGCGCAGGGACAAGCGGCTGATGCGATTAAACTCGCGACGGTTGTTGACGTAGAGGCTGCGCAACTCCTCGTAATACTTCAGCTCCTCGTTGACCTCCTCAACAGACGTCTGTTCGTTGAAGAGCTTGTCGAGCGTATCGAGCACTTCCTGCGTGGAGTAAATCTGGTTGTCCTCGCCGAAGGTGGTCTGGAAGGTCTGTATTTTGGCGAGCGCCGTGCGATTGAACCTTATCTGCGCATTACCTTGTCGGGAAGGATAGAATACATAGTTGTAAATGTGCTTCGAAACGGAGCCGAGGCGGTTTACACGGCCTATGCGTTGCATGAGTTTGGTGGAGTTCCATGGCGTGTCATAGTTGACGATGACGCAGGAGCGGTGGAGGTTAATGCCCTCGGCCAGAGCGTCGGTGGTGAGAATGATGTTGTAGTCGTCTTTTTTGTCTGAATAGTTGGCATCAAAGTTCTCACGTATGGTCTTGAACTCTTGGGAGCGGTTGTGGGCGGAGATGACGAGGATATCGTCTCGGTGGATGCGCCGCTTGAGGTATTCTACGGTGTCGAGCGATTCGGAGAATACGACGAGCTTTCCTTCAGGGTTTAGTTTCTTGCTGAACAGCTCATGCTGCAGCAGGTCGTTGAAGGTGTCGAACTTGGAGTCGTCCGCGTCGCTTACTTCTTCCCATTCACTGACCATCTGGTTAAGCACGCTTTGGTCACTCTTGAGCGCCTCTTGAAATTCCGGTTGGAAGTCGTCGGGTGAGAATACTTTGTTTTTAGGATTAACCTCGGCTTTCTCATTCAGCTTTTCTTCTATTTCTTCGTCCGTCAACCCTTTCTCGTAGAGGTAGTTGATGTCCATATCCGGAGCAATGAACACCTTGCCCTTTTCGAACATATCGATCATGTTCTGATTAGCCTGCCGGAAGCGGTCGAGCGACTTCTTGAAAGCGTCGAAACTGCTTTCCAATCGCTTTACCAACCCCGTTTTGCGGATATTGGCCAGCGATAAGGACACCAGCTCGGCATTGTCATAAAGGCCGACAGAGACCTCGGGCTTCAGCCCGGCAATGGCCTTGTAGCGAGCGTATGTGATGTCGCTAATCAGGTGTTCCATGGTCTGCTCGAAGAGGTCTGCGAGGTGGTCGTTGAGCTCGTAGTGCTTCTCTTGCGGCCGCTCCACTTTTGGGAAGCCGCTGATATCCTTATTATACCGGGGAATGCTTTCAATGTCGGAGCGAGTGCGACGAACGGTGACGGGCTTGATGACTTTCTCGCGCACTTGCTCGGCGAGGCGGCGATATTCGGCGAGATTGTATTCTGGGTCACGGCGTAACGCCCTGAATTGCATATCGAGCGGAGAGAAAAAAGCCGTGAGGTTAGTGATGCCGTCGATGGTGCAACGGCGGGGATCCTGAAAGAGTAGCAGCTCGTTGTAGATGTCCATCGGCGTATTGTTCATCGGCGTGGCGGAAATAAGTATGACTTTTTTCTTGTAACCCTCCACGTTGCCAACGTTGAGACGCGGCATCTTACATATTTGCTGAAGCTTATTGAACGCCCCCGTGGCGTGGCTGCGGAATTTGTGCGCCTCGTCAACCAACACCAAGTCGTATTCGTCAGCATTCCAATAGTTGTAGTTGTCCGGGTCGAGCACTTTATCCAAGCTCCCATTGCTGACGAACTTGGCGTATTTATCGATGCCGAAATCGCGGAAGGTCGTCTTCCAGTTCTGTTCTACGGCCGGGGGATAAACCACCAATATTTTGGTATTCTCACGCCCATTCTCAATGAGGAATTTCTTGGCTATCATCGTTGCCACTACCGTCTTGCCCAGTCCCACCACATCGGCGAGGAAGAATCCGTCGTAGCGCAACAGTTTCTGATAGCCATCGTTGACGGCGTCAATCTGGTAGTCATATTTCGAGTAGCCCTCCGGCATCTCGTAGGGGTCATCAGAATCCTCGTTCTTCACGCGTTCGCCAAAGTATTCAATGAGAAGTTTGATGTATAGCTCGTAGGGTGTAACTTCTCCTTTCAAATAGGTCTCGTCAATAGCCTTGCGTAGGTCTGTTGCTACGATGGGGCAATCTTTCGCCTGTTCCCAGAGTTCGTTGAACTCGTTCATGGCAAACTGAACATCCTCGTTGCCCTGCAGCTTCACGTTGAATTCATACTGCATATCTTCCGATGTGCCGAGCCCATAGCCGGAAAGGTTGCTCGAACCCGTGATGACGGCCGCCCCCATCGTGTATTCGTTGAAGTGGTTGGGATAGAGAATGTACATCTTTGCGTGTATCTTCTTGCTCGGATGTGCCCGCAATTCCAGCTTCCCCTCAAGAATGTCTTGAAGCATCTGATGGATACCGTCCTCCACCTCTTTGGAATAATGCGCGTTCTCTATGTCCTCCTTAAAGCGGGTAAGATATTCTTCCCTTACTCCTTCCGGGTCGCCAAAAAACAGCTCTCCACGATTGGCTGCCGCGACAATAAACTTATCAACATCAATGCCTATCAAAATCCGTACCTTATCAATATCATTCAGAAAGGGGCGAAGCTGAAAATAGCCGGAAGAACGGAGGAAGCCAACAACGGCGTCGAGGTTTTTCACCTCGGGGTTGTGCGACAAAACGCCTTCAAACTCTTTGATTAGCGTGTTACCATTCTTGTTAGTAAAAAAGCGAGTACCCATATTTTTATGCTTTGCTTGTATAGCCCGAAACAGAAAAACGAGACACCTTGCGTGTTGGATGTTAAATCTATTGCCCGCAGCAAAAAGTTGTAAGCCTCTTTTAAAAGTTCCTTGCAAACACAAAAGTAAGCAAAAAAATGAAATCAAAAAAAGCGGATTAGATAAAAAAGGAGCGGCTGTCTCGCATACTTCAGCCTTTTTCGCTCCCCGTTTCCCTGTCTGCTACTGCTTCCGGGCGATGCAGCCGGGCGAGCATGGCGTCGGCGGCGCGGTCGGGGGCGCCGCTCGGTCCGAGGCGGTGCGCCACTTCGGCGTAGCCGCGAAGCTGTGCCTCGCGCGCCTCGCCGCCGGGCAGCAACCGGCCGACCCACTGCTCCACGCGGCGCGCGTTCATGTCGCTCCCTACGAGTTCCGGGACGACCGCGCCGCCCGCTATGAGGTTCACCAGCGAGATGTAGGGCACGTGCAGGAAATGGGGCTGCACTGTTTTCACGAAGTGCCCCATGGGTGTGGCGTAGCAGACGGCTTGCGGCACGCCGAACAGGGCCGTCTCCAGCGTGGCCGTGCCGCTCGTGACGAGGGCGGCCGCGGCGTGGGAGAGCAGGCCGTAGGTGTTTTCCTTCACGAGTGCTACTTGGTCGGGCTTGAGTCCGCTGCGCCGGATGATGCCCTCGTACAACGCGCGCGGCAGTGCGGGCGCGACGGCTATGGCCACGTCGCAACGCCCCGCTGCGACGTAGGGCGCCGCGCCGCGGAGCATGGGGAGGAGGTTGCGCGCCACCTCCTGCCGCCTGCTTCCGGGCAGCAGAGCCAGGGTGTGGCCGTCGGGCTGCGGCGCACCGTGCCGGGCGCAGTAGGCTGCCACCTCGTCCACCGTGGGGTTGCCCACGTAGGTGACGGGGCAGTGGTGCTTCTCTTCGAAGAAGGCTTTCTCAAAAGGCAGGATGGAGAAGATGGCGTCCACGTCGCGCTTCAGGCGCCGCACGCGCCCTTCTTTCCAGGCCCACACCTTGGGCGGGATGTAGTAAAAGGCGGGGCAGATGCGCTCGGCGCGCAACGTGCGGGCGATGTTGAGGTTGAAGCCGGCGTAGTCCACCAGTATGCAGACGTCGGGCGGGTTGGCGCGCAGGTGCGCCTTACACTCCGCCATGCCGCGCAGGATGGTGCGGGCGTGGAGCGCCACGGGCAGGAAACCCATGTAGGCCAGCTCGCGATAGTGGCGCAGCAGCTCCCCGCCCGCCGCCTGCATGGCGTCGCCGCCAATACAGCGGAACGTGGCCTGCGCGTCGCGCGCGCTGAGGGCACGCATGAGGTGGGCGGCATGCAGGTCGCCGCTGGCCTCGCCGGCTATGAGGAAGTATTTCATGGCCTTCAGTCCTCGGGCAGCGAGAGGGAGCGGAGCAGCGCGTACGCCGTGTTGTCCATCGTCGTGGGCGTCACGGCGATGTAGCCGTGGGAGAGGGCCCAGTAGTCGGTGTCCGTCGCTTCGGGTTCCAGCTCCGTGCGATAGCCGCTCATCCAGAACCATTCGCCGCCGCGTCCGCCGTCGCTGCACGGCTCTATCTCCTTCGTCCATCGGCTGTTCTCCATGCGGCAGAGGCGTACGCCCTCAAACTGCGGGCGACGCGGGAAGTTCACGTTCAGACACGTCAGCACGGGCATCGGCTGCGTCAGCGCCCAGCGCGTCAGGCGCGTCAGCCAGGGGCGCAGGGGCGCGAAGTCTGCCTCGTGGCGCTGGTCGCAAAGCGAGAAAGCGATGGCCGGAAGTCCCTGCAGCGCCGCCTCGCCCGCCACGCCCATCGTGCCGGAGTAGTGGGCGTTGACGCCGGAGTTGTCGCCGTGGTTTATGCCGCCGACGACCAGGTCGGGGCGTCGCTTGGCGTAGCGGTGAAGTCCCGCCTTCACGCAGTCAACGGGCGTCCCCGTGCAGGCATATACCGTGAGGCCGGGCTCCTCGCTGACGAGGCGCGCGCGCAGCGGGTGCGACGCCGTGAAGGCGCAGGAGTAGCCGGAGCGTGCTCCCTCCGGCGCCACGACGAGTAGCTCGTAGTCCTCGCGTAGCGCGGCGATGAGCTCTTGCAGGCCGGGAGCCTGGTAGCCGTCGTCGTTAGAAAGAAGCAGGTAGGGGCGGTTTGTTTCCATATATAATTAAGGTGTTGGGAAGCGCAAAGGTACGAAAAAAAAGGCGGAAAGCCCGCGTTGCGGCCGTCTCTCGCTCCTGCCTACTTTTGATGGAACGTGCCGGCCGACAGCTCGGACTTGTCAGCTGATAGCTCGGACTTGTCAGCTGATAGGTCGGACTTGTCAGCTGATAGGTCGGACGTGTCAGCCGATAGGTCGGACTTGTCAGCTGATAGGTCGGACGTGTCAGCCGATAGGTCGGACGTGTCAGCGCCCGTGGCAAGCCTGTGCCTGAGGGCGGGTGGGCGCATCCGGGCTTGCCGACGCGTAGGTCTTGCCACGCCAAGCTATGCAGGTAATGAGTCGCCCGCTGTTTTTTCCGGCAAAGTCCGTCTCGTTGAAAAACGTTTTTGTACTTTTGGCCGAAAGCAAGCTTCTGAACGTTATGACCCTACTGCGCCGGTTTTTCCTCGACGAGCACGCCATGCTCGCCCTCATCGTGCTGAACACGTTGCTCATGTTCCTTGGTGGCTTCTGGCCGGAGTCTTTGTGGTTTGAGCTGTCCGACGCCTTCTTCACGCTGCTCTTCGTGGTGGAGGCCGTGGTGAAGATTTCCACCTTAGGGTGGGCGGCCTACTGGCGCAGCGCGTGGAATCGCTTTGACTTCCTCGTCCTCATCGTCGCCCTGCCGTCGCTGGCCAGCCCCTTCGTGGAGCATTCGTTGGCCACGGGCGCCGTGTTGGCGCTGCGTTCGTTCCGCGTGTTCAAGATGTTCCGGCTCCTGCGCTTCATACCGCATTTGCCGCGCCTTCTTCAGGGCGTGCGGCTGGCTGTGCGCGCCTCGCTGCTGGTCTGCGTGGCCGGTGCGGCCGTCTTGTTCATCTTTGCCATCCTCTCTTCCGCCCTCTTTGGAGCCTCTGCGCCGCAGTATTTCGGCAACCCCGCGCTGAGTGTCTATAACATGTTTCGCCTCTTCTCCGTCGAGGGGTGGTACGAGCTGCCCGATGCCATTGCGGCCCACAGCGGCGCTGCGTGGGGCGTCTTTGCGCGCGTCTATTTCTCGCTGCTCCTGTTTTTGGGCGGCATTCTGGGCATGTCGCTCATTACGTCTATCTTCGTGGACGCGATGGCGGGCGACAACAACGAAGCTGTCCTCGCCAAGCTGGACGAGCTGGAGCGGGAGCTGCGTGAGCTCCGCGAGCAGCGGGGCGGCGAGGAGTGAAAGCGCCCTGCGGGCTTCACCGCAGTGCTTTGGCGCGGCAGGCGAAGGCTACTGCTGACGCGCCTCGGCTTTTTTTGGCGGGAAAAAGCGGGCGGTTTTCTCAGCCTTTTTCGCTCCCGGAAACGTTGCCGTTTTGCGTCGAAAAAGTGGCGGGGAAATGGACACAAAAAACAGCCGCCCGTCTCACGACGAGAGGCTGCCTCACAGAACTTATATAGAGATGAAAAAACTTATCCGTTTCTCGGGGTCATCGCCTTCGGATTTAGCACCCGTTTTTCGATGACAATGCAAAGGTAAAACCTCTTCGAAAATGCGCCAAATTTTTGGACGAGAAAATAAGTTAAAAAGATAAAAATCTACTGCGAAAGGGTGATTTCGTCCTTCCCAAGGGTGATTTTGTTCTCCCGATAGAGGGTGCCGACGGCGCGCTTGAAGGTTTTCTTCGATACGCCGAAGCGGTGCGCAATGTCGTCAGGGGCGGAGCTGTCAGTGTAGGGCAACGTGCCGCCCGCCTCGCGCAGTTCTTGGAGTAGCTGCTCGGCGAAGTCGCGGAAGCGTTGCGTGCCGATGGCGCCGACGGCGAGGTCGAGGCGTCCGTCGGGGCGCACGGTGAGGACGCTGCCCTCGAGGACGTCGCCCGTGTGGGGCGTGGTGAAGAGGGCGTCGTCGTAGATCATGCCGGCGTAGCGGTTGTCCACGATGACCTTGAAACCCAGGTCAGTCTTTTGCTGCACCAGCATCGTGACGTGCTCGCCCCGGCGCAGGCTGCGCGGCGCGGGCTTCAGGAAGCGCTCCACCTTGGCCGAGGCCACGATGCGGCGCGTCTCGCGGTCTATGTAGATATATACCACGTAGCTGCGGCCTACGACCATGCGCATCTTCTGCTCGCGGAAGGGGACGAAGAGATCTTTCATCAAGCCCCAGTCGAGGAAGGCGCCGTATTCGTTGACCCACGCCACGCGCAGGTACGCGAACTGCCCCACGGTGGCAAGGGGCGTCTCCGTCGTGCCCACGAGGCGTGAGCCTTGGTCCAGATAGACGAAGACGCGCACGGCCTCGCCCTCGCGAAGCCCGGCAGGCACGTAGGCGCGCGGCATAAGGATTTCCCCCACGTCGCCACCGTCCAGGTAGGCGCCGTGCTCCGAGAAGCGCGTCACGCGGAGCGTGTTGTAGTCTCCCAACTTAATCATGCTGAAACGTTTAGGCATAAAGAAAGCCGCTGCGCAGCAGGTGCGTAGCGGCCCGTCAGGCCTCGATGAGGCCGTCGCATAGGTGTATGGTGCGATCGGTGAGCCGGGCGAGGCTTTCGTCGTGCGTCACGATGACGAAGGTCTGCCCCAATTTGTCTCGCAGGTCGAAGAAGAGCTGGTGGAGCTCCTGCTTGTGCTGCGTGTCTAAGCTGCCGGATGGCTCGTCGGCCAGGATGACGTCCGGCTCGTTCATGAGGGCGCGGGCCACGGCGACGCGCTGCTGTTCGCCGCCGGAGAGCTGCGAGGGCTTGTGCTGAGCGCGATCCTGCAGGCCGAGGAAGGCGAGCAACTCGTCAGCCCGCTTGCGCGCCGCCCTACTGCTGCGCCGCGCGATGAGGGCGGGTATCATTACGTTCTCGCGAGCCGTGAACTCGGGCAGGAGTTGGTGGAACTGGAACACGAAGCCGATGTGCGCATTGCGAAAGCGCGCCAAGGCGCGGCGCGAGAGGCGCAGCACGTCCTGCCCGCCTATCTGCAGCGTGCCGCTGTCGGGGCGGTAGAGCGTGCCGATGATTTGCAGCAGCGTCGTCTTGCCCGCTCCGCTCGGCCCCACGATGCTTACCACCTCGCCGCGCGAGATGGTGAGGTCGATGCCTTTCAGCACTTGCAGCGTGCCGAACGACTTGGTGATGCCCTCAATGCGTATCATGGCGCAAAGGTAATAAAAAAGCGCTTTACAGTGCTTTCGGGGCTCGGCTTCAGATCGGATCTACGTCGAAATAGATGGTAGCGCCGCGGTAGGCTTTCGCCGAGAGCGTCAGCCGGCGGGCGGCCGAGAGCGTGCGGCGCACGCCGGGCATCGGAAACTGCGGGGGCACCTTCACCAGGAGCTTGCGGATGTGCTGCAGCTTCACGCGTCCCACGGCGGGCTTGTCGGGTCCCAAGAGCGCCGTGCCGAAATGGGGGAGCAGATAATTGGCCAGCTGCCGCGCCGCGCCCTCGGCGATGTGCTCGTCGCGATGCTTCACGTAGAGCGCCACCAAGTGCGTGAAGGGCGGGTAGTGGTACGTCAGGCGCTCCTCCATCTGCCATAGGTACAGCCCCTGGTAGTCGGCGCGCCGCACCATGTCCACGACGGGCAGTTCCGGCTGTCGCGTCTGGAGCACTACGAGGCCGCGACGCCCGCGTCGCCCGGCGCGACCCGCTACTTGCAGCAGGATCTGGAACGCTCGCTCGTAGGCGCGAAAGTCGGGCTGCGAGAGTTGCTGGTCCGCGTTCAAGATGCCCACGACGCGGACGCGGCCAAAGTCGAGTCCCTTGGTCACCATCTGCGTGCCCACGAGGATGTCCGTGCGCCCCTGGGCGAAGGCGGCCAGTATGTCGTCGTAAGCCGAGCGCGAGCGCGTTGTGTCCAGATCCAGCCGGGCTATGCGCGCCCCGGGGAACACGGCGCGCGCCGCGGCCTCAATCTTCTCCGTCCCGTAGCCTACGTCGCGCAGCTCCGTCCCTCCGCAGTTGGGGCAGCGCACGGGGACGTCGTACACCGCGCCGCAGTAGTGGCACACTAAGCGGCCGATGCGTTGGTGGAATGTCAGGGGTACGTCGCAGCGCGTGCAACGTGGCGTCCACCCGCATGCCCGGCACTGGAGCACAGGACTGTAGCCCCGGCGGTTTTGAAAGAGGATGGCCTGTTCTCCGGCTTCCAGGGCGGCGCGCACCTCGGCCGTGAGGCGCGGCGAGAAGGGGGTCTTCATCAGTTTCTTGCGCCTAAGCTCCGAGACGTCTTCCACAACAATTTCGGGAAGCTCCGTGCCGCCGTGGCGCTCCGTGAGCTCCACCAGCCCGTACTTCCCCAGCCGCGCGTTGCGGTAGCTCTCGAACGAGGGCGTCGCCGTGCCCAGCAGCACCTTCGCCCCGCAGATCCGCGCCAGCACGAGGGCGGCGTCCCGCGCGTTGTAGCGCGGTGCGGGGTCGGACTGTTTGTAGCTGGCGTCGTGCTCCTCGTCCACGATGATGAGCCCCAAGTCGCGGTAGGGCAGGAACAGCGCCGAGCGGGCGCCGAGTATGAGCGGGAAGGGGTGCTCCAGCTGTCGCCACCACAGCTCTACGCGCTCCTGGTCGGGGAAGCGGGAGTGGTAAACGCCCATGGCCTCGCCAAAGACGCGACCTAAGCGCTGCATGATTTGGGTGGTCAGCGCGATTTCGGGGAGCAGGTAGAGCACTTGTCGCCCTCGGGCTATCGTTTCTTGGATGAGGCGGATGTATAGTTCCGTCTTGCCGCTGCCCGTGACGCCGTGGAGCAGGCAGCACTCGTGGGTGCGAAAGGCGGCATGCACCTCGTCGAGCGCCCGCTGCTGCGCCTCGCTCAGCACCTTGTGCAGGGATGCGGGCAGGGCGCGGAGGCTCTTCAGCCGCCCCACCTCGGCGGCGTAGGTCTCCAAGATGCCCTTCTCGCGCAGCGCGGTAAGGGCCTGCGCTCCGCCGCTGAATTTTTCCAGAAGCGCCTTTTTGCTTATCTCGTTGCGACGTGGGTCGGCGCCAAGTGCCAGCGAAGCGGCGGCGCCCGAGACGTCGAGGAAGAGGGTCAGGAGCTCTTCCTGCCGTGGCGTGCGCCGCAGGTTTTGGTAAGCCGCTTGCAGCGCCGCCTCTGTGGCGTAGGGGGCGGCAAGTCGGACACGCGTCTCGGTGCGCGGCTTGAACTGCCGCGTGAGGTGCTCCTCCACGAGGGCTGCGCCGCGCTCCACGAGTCTGCGTACGGCGGGCAACACGCTTTGGCCGCCTGCAGCCCGCTGCACGTCGGAGAGGGGCAGCGCCCGCTCTGTCGGGAGCAGGTTTAATGCGTAGGCCTCGTGCGGCGGAAGGGATGCCTCGGCGTCGAAGTCGGCGTTGCGGCGCACCTGAGTCTCGCTTTCCAGCTTAAGCCCCGAAGGTAGCGCGGCCTTCATCACCTCGCCCGGCGTACACATATAATATGTGGCTATCCAGTCCCATAGCCGCAACTGTACGGGCAGTATCAGCGGCCGCGTATCAACGACGTCGCGGATGTCCTTTTCGGCGGTACCGGGGGGCGGGGCGGTGGTATGTACGCGCCGCACGATGGCGGTGTAGAACTTGCGCCGCCCCAGCTGCACCACAACGCGCGAACCGGCCTGCACGTCGCCTTCAAGGGCTTCGGGCAGGCCGTAAGTGAGCTGCATGTCAAGCGCCAACGGCAGTATGACGTCTACGTATTTTTTCATGTCCGACGCAATGCGTTGTGAAAGGCCGGTGCGGCGGCGGGAACGGCGACTGCGGCGCGAGGTGTGCCGTGGCAGGCGCGCCTCACGGTTGCGGCCGGACGACGATCAGGGCGTCCTGCACGGCGGTGACGACGATGGGCGTCCCTTCATCGATGAAGCCGCCCGCACTCTTCACCTCTACCTCCTTGTCGCCTATCCGGGCGTTGCCAATGAGTGCCAAGCGCGTCAGGGCACGCCCCGTGTCGCCCACGCGGACGGAGAGCTGCGCGGCGGTGGCGTTTGTCGAGTCGATATTTGCCTTCAGCGCGGCCTTGTCGAGCACGCCGGAGCGCGTCAGTAGCCAGAAAAGCAATAGCACAAGGGCGATGGAGGCGAGCAGGACGAGCGTGGCCGTCATAGCGTCGTAATAGACGTACGTCAGCACGTCGGCGGCCACGACGCAAGCCGTCGCGCCAATGCCGGCGGCGCCGATGCCAGGCGTCACAAAGATTTCAACGCCGAACAGCAGCACGGCGAGGGCCACCAGGATGCAGATAATCAATAGCGGTTCCATGTTGTTCAGTTTTTCAGTTGCTGCCGCGCGCGGCGGGCGGCGGGTGTAGCGATAGGGGTTTCAGTAAGCCTCGCGGTACTTTGCCTCGTCCTTGTCGGCGAGCATGGAGCAGTAGCTCTGGTAGCGGCTGGGGGCGAGGCGTCCTTCCTTGAGCGCCTGCACCACGGCGCAGCCCGGCTCGTGAGTATGGGTACAGTTGTCGAAGCGGCAGCCGGCGCTTAGGCGGAAGATGTCGCGGAAGTAGTGACCCACTTCGCCGGGTTCCATGTCGAACGTGCCGAAGCCTTTGATGCCCGGCGTGTCGATTATGGCGCCTCCCGTGCCCGGCAGGTCGTACATCTCGGAGAATGTTGTCGTATGCATTCCCTTCTGGTGGGCTTGGCTGATGGCGGCTGTGCGCGCTGCCGCGCCGGGTATTAGGGCGTTGAGCAGCGTGGACTTCCCTACGCCGCTGTTGCCCGCCAGTAGCGTCAGCCTGCCCGCCAGCTGTGGCCGCAGGAGTTCGATTCCTGCGCCCGTAAGTGCCGACAGGTGGACGACGGGGTAGCCGATGTCCTTATATATATCGGTGTAGTGCTGCAACGTCCGGCGTTCCTCTGCGCGCAGGTCGTCCGTCTTGTTGAATACCAGGCAGACGGGGACGCGGTAAGCCTCGGCGCCGGCCAGAAAGCGGTCGATGAACGTCGGCGAAGTCTCCGGACGCGCCACGGTGACGAGCAGTAGCGCTTGGTCCAGGTTGGCTGCCAGGATGTGGCTTTGGCGTGAGAGGTTGGAGGCCTTGCGTATGATGTAGTTGCGGCGGTCGTCCACGTCGCAGATGTAGGGCGCAGTGGGCTCGCCGCCCAGTGTCACGCCGTCGCCCACGGCTACAGGGTTAGTGGAGCGTATTCCGCGCAGGCGGAAGTGCCCCTTCACTTTGCAGTCCAGCGTTGCGCCCGTGTCGGTGCGCACCGTGTACCAGCTGCCTGTACTTCGGATGACGATGCCGTGCACTCGCTGCGTGGTGTGTGGCCGGTGGCGCCGCGTGAGCCGCCTGCCGCGATGTCGCTGTGCGCGTCGCGGTCGGCGGGTGGTGACGTGCGCACCGCGCGCTGCCGTTTTCAGACGGTCATGATCTCTTTGTTCTTCGCTTCTAGGAGTTTCTCCACCTCCCGCACCTTCTTGTCGTGAATCTTCTGGAGTTCCTCCTCGGCGTCCTTGCGGTTGTCTTCGCTCAGGCCTTCCTTCTCGGCCTTTTTCAGGCGGTCGATGCCTTCGCGTCGGGCGTTGCGGATGGCCATCTTGGTCTCCTCGCCCTCTTTGCCGCATTCTTTCGTGAGCTGGCGGCGGCGTTCCTCCGTCAGGGCGGGTATGGTGAGGCGTATCACTTCGCCGTTGTTCTCCGGCATTATCCCGACGCCGGAGTCAATAATGGCTTTCTCTATGGGGCGGAACATACTCTTGTCCCACGGCCGGATGGCGATGGTCCGTGCGTCGGGCGTGGTCACTGCGCTTACGTTGTTGAGGGGCACCATGGCGCCGTACGAATTTACGCGGATGCTGTCCAGGATATGCACGTTAGCTTTTCCGGCGCGTATCTGTGCCAGCGTCTCTTCCAGGTGCATCACGCTCATGTCCATCTTTTCCTCGCAGTCGGCGAGGCATTTCTTCACGTCGAACATAGTATCTTGTTTTTATTTCTTCGTCTTTGTTTGTTGGTGCGTGCGTCGTGCGCCGCTTTAGGGCTCCAGTGCGGCGCGACCGTAGTCGTAGCCGCCCAGTCGGTAAACCTCCGTCTGACGTCTGACGCGCTCCAGGAAGTCGGTATAGTCCTTCCGTGTGTCCTTAGCCCAAGCGGCTTCGGCCACGGCGGCCAGACGCGGCAGCATGAGGTACTCCAGCGTGTCGGCGTCGGCCACCCATTCTGTCCAGAAGTTGGCCTGCACGCCGAGGTAGTGGCGTTGCTGCGTGCTGTCTGCGCCTTGTGCCGGCGCGTAGGCGTAAACGCGTTCCAGGGTCTCGTCGCCGTAGCCCTGCGTCTTGGGCTCGTCGGCTCGTCGGCTCTGCCGGCGGTTGATGTAGTAGGGTATCTGGGGCGAGAGGATCACGTCGAAGCCGCGTCGCGCCGCTTCGCGTGCCGCGCCCTCGGCGCCTATCCAGGCCATGATGGTGATGTCGCGCAGCGACTGCGTATTGCCGTGTAGCACTTCGTTCCAGAAAATGAGGCGCCGCCGTTTCTCCCGGGGCAGCGTGTTGATGTAACCTTGCAGCTGCGCGTAGAAGTGGGTTTGCAGGTCGCGGTAGTTCTCCGAGCCTAAGGTGCGCAGCAGCGCTTGGCATGCCGCGTTTTGCTGCCATAGCGCCGTGGGGCATTCGTCGCCGCCAAAATGGATGTAGCCAAAGGGGAAGAGCTCCACGAGTTCGTCATAGACGTCGCGGACGAACTGCTGTGCCCCGGGCGAGGCCACGTTTACCACGTCGGCCGAGACGCCCTGTCCCACCCATACCATGTGTGGCCCCGGTGTGCAGGCCAGCAGGTCAGGGTAGGCCGCCACAGCCGCTTGCGAGTGGCCGGGGAGGTCCACCTCGGGCACGATCTCGATGAAGCGCTCCCGTGCGTAGGCCACGATCTCGCGGATGTCGGCCTGCGTGTAGTAGCCGCCGTAGCGCAACGTGTCGGCCGCGACGTCGCCCCAAGGCAGGGTGCGCGAGGTGCGCCACGCGCCGACTTCCGTCAGCCGCGGATATTTCTTTATCTCTACGCGCCAGCCTTGGTCTTCCGTCAGATGCCAGTGGAAACGGTTCATCTTCAGGAGTGCCATGGCGTCGAGGACGCGTTTCACCTCTTCTTTGCCGAAGAAGTGTCGCCCCTCGTCGAGCATGAAGCCGCGCCAGGCGTAGCGAGGTGCGTCGGCAATGTGTTGCGTCGGGATGCGGATGGCCTCACCCTTCGTACCGCCACATCCGGCCGCTACGGCGGGCGAACAGAGCTGCCGGAGCGTTTGCAGGGCGTAGAAGAAGCCCGCTGTCTGCGCGGCGCGGATGACGATGCCGTCCTGAGCGACGTCCAGCGTGTAGCCCTCAGCGGGTAGCTCCGCCGCGTGCTTCAGCACGATGCTGCCTGCCGACGGTTGCCGGCCGGTCTTCGCGGTCTTCACGGCGACGCGGCGTCCCGCGGTCTCCGTCAGCGCTGCGCCGAAGCGCTGCGCCACGGGCAGGACGCTGTCTGCCACCGTGCGCTCCACGCTGACCGTCACTTTCTGCGGCATCACGTAGCAGCCCGTGCCCACCGGCTGTTGTGTCGCCGCCTTTGGCAGTAGGGGCAGGCCTTCTGCCATCGCGCGGCCGGAGAGTAGTGTGCCGAGGGTGCACAGCAGTACGGCGAGGAAGCCCTTTGTCTTCATCTTTCCCGGTTTTGGCGTCAGTGTGTTTACTCTTTGACGATGAGCTTGCGCGAGAGGGCGTCGCGTCCGTCCACCTTGAGCGTGAGGACATAGACACCCGTGGGCAAGTCGTCCAGGCTGAGCGTCCCCTGCTGCGCGAGGCGCTCTTGGCGCACGAGGATGCCGCTGGTGGTGTAGATGCCGGCCACGCGTGTGGCGGCTTTGCGGAAGGCGTAGGCCACGGTGTTGTTGTCGTAGTAGAACGTCTCGCCGCTTTGCAGCGTGCTGCCGATGCTTGCCGCGTCGCTGTAGATGAAGCGGACGTAGAAGGTGAGCGTCTGCGAGCCGCTCTCCAGCGTCATGCGCGTACTGACGGTGCCGTAAACGCCTTGGCCGTCGCCGTAGATAACGTCGTACTGGAAGGGGACGGAGCTGCCCGTCAGATCCACCGACTTGCTGACGACGCCACCCGAGGCCGCGATGCAGGTGCCGCCCATGCAGAGTTGCAGGCTGTAGCTCTTGAGTTCTGCGGAACTGCTGACCACTGTCCCGGTGGCTTTTACCTCTACGGGGGTGGACTTTGCATTGTTGAGCATCAGACCTGTCGTCGAGGTGGGGTTCGACTTTGCTTCGACGATGACGACGCCGTAGTCTTCCTCTGTGGCGTAGATGTCGATGACGTCGTTCTCCGCCACGTTTTCGCCGTTGTAGGTGACGGTAAAGTTCTGCGCTGCGGCCGTGCCTGCGAGGAGCAGACCGCTGAGCAGGGTGTAGATTTTCTTCATAGGTAGGTGTGTTTTTTTAAGTCTTGGGGGTTGTGGCGCCTTTACTCCTTGCGGGTCAGGGGTTGGCGCGTGGCTTGGAGCACGCCTGCGGCCTCGTTCCAAGCGAAGGCTACGATGGCGAGGTGCTGCGGGTCGTAGTTTTCCGGCACGGTGTAGGCGGTGAGCGTTGCCGTCTCGGCGAGGGGCTCGCCGTAGTCGCCGTTGAGCGCGGCGCGGAAGACGTGGTTGTGCAGGTAGCTGCGGTTCATCGTGCCGTCGGGCATGCGTTGCAGGCCGGTGATGCTGTCCTCCACGAGCCACACCTGCAGCGTGGCGTCGGGCAGGTCGTCAGCTTCGGCCGTGATGCTGACGCTGAGTCGGCGCGTCGCCGCGTCGTAGTCGGTCGCGGCGTGCAGCTTGAGGGTAGCCTCTTGCTGCAAGCGCTGCACGGCGCGTGCGCTCCAGGAGGTGTACTCCAGCAGTCCGCCCGTGCGGTCCACCATGCCGCTGGGCCACGACGTGACGCCCCAGTGCCGGTTGTATTCGTTGCCCGTCTCCGTGGCCAGCTGGTAGGGGTTGTCGTAGGGCAGGGGCAGGGTGAGTTCGCCGCCGTGTATGGCGACGGCTATGACGTGCTCCTCGCCGTAGAGCTCCTGCAGGGCGTGCGTGGCGTCGGCGGCATTGGGGCAGTTCAGGCAGTTCTGCCCGGTGAAGTCCTCTATGAGGACGTTCTTCGAAGGCTCAAAGGCGATAGGCTCGGAGCTGAAGCGCTCGTCCTCGGCTATGTCGTCGCAGGCTGCGAGGCAGCAGGCCAGCAGGACGGCGAGGAGGGCGTATGGGGTGTTTCGTTTCATGGGGCGATGGGCAGTAGGATGGGGTGGCGGGCGGCGCGGGTGTCAGAAGGTGTAGTTGTAAGACAGCTGCACGCCTTTCTGTGCGGGCACCCAGCGGCAGACGCCGCCCGAGCAGTTGTAGCCCGCGCGCACCTTGGCGTAGCCTATTTGCAGGCGGTGAGCGCCGTGCGAGTAGGTGCCTTGTATATTATAATAATGTACGGGGTGCGTCTCTGCACCTGCCTTGCCGCCTTCCGGCACGTGGGCGTTGTATTGGTCTGAGACGGTGAACATGAAGTGGGGCAGCACGCTGAGCTCCAGCAGGCCGAACCACCAGTCCTTTTGGTCCTGCCGGGTGTGCAGGTACTGCGCTTCGGCGCGTA
This sequence comes from uncultured Prevotellamassilia sp., assembly GCA_964641085.1. Classification (GTDB taxonomy): domain Bacteria; phylum Bacteroidota; class Bacteroidia; order Bacteroidales; family Bacteroidaceae; genus Alloprevotella. The sequence continues at coordinate 18,659 of CAZXJS010000007.1, forward strand.
GCGTCAGCGTCTTGTTGAAGCGGTACTTGCCTTCTGCGACGGCGATGTGGGAGCGTATCATGCCGCCTTCGCCTTCGACGACGGTCTTGTTGTACTTCTGGTGCATGTACATCAGGTTCAGCTTGAAATTCTTGGTAAGCCTCTTCTCGAGCTGCACGTTGATGTCTTGGTAGTAGGTCTCTTTCCCCATTTTCCAGAAGGCCGAGCCGTAGCCCTTGGTGCCTTCGAGGTTTGCGATGCGGTTTCCGTCGGCGTCGGCGAGGGGTGCTTGGTCTATGCCGCGGATGTGGCTGGCGTTGAGGCGGATGAGTGTGCCGTAGCGTCCGCCCAGCGGCGTGCGGCGGGGGAAGCGGTAGCTCAGCTCGCCCTGGAAGGCCCACTCGCCCGGCACGTTCTGCGTGGCGTAGGGGTAGAGGGCGGGGAGCGTGTAGGTGTGCTGCATGGCGAAAGCCGGCAGGTAGTTGAGGAAGGACGACGTCCCCGTCATCGTGCGGCGGGAGCGCAGCGCCATGTCCTCGGCGCGCTTGGCTTGGAGCAGGATGCTCATGCCTTTCTTGGAGTAGGAGGCTGAGAGCAGCAGCGCTCGGCCGCGGCGGTAGATATATCCGTTGTCGTAGGACGGATCTTGCCCTTTCTGGGCGTACTCTGCCAGCAGGCCGAAGCCACCCGTCTGCAGGTTAGCTCGGACGTCGAAGGCACCCACGTTGCGCGGAAGGTTCAGCTTGTAGGCGCCCAGGATGTCTGCACCGTAGCTGTCGGTCTGTCCGGTGGGTCGCAGGGAGAGGATGTCCTCGTCCTTCTCGTGCTTCGTCAGGGCTGAGAAGCCGAAGGTCAGCGTCGTGGCGTGGCGTTGCAGGGCGGGCAACCATCGGTCGGCGGCCAGCTCCAGGTCGGCGCCGGCCACGCTGCCGTCGTTGTGCCCCCAGTAGCGGCGCTGTACGCCGACGAGCGCCTTCAGCTGTACGCCGCGCAGGGGGCGCAGGATGAGGCGGCCGCCGCGCAGGGCGTTGTCGATGCCTAAGGAGCGCTCCTCGTAGGTGCGCAGGATGAGGCCGGAGCCGAACTGCTCGTAGTAGTCGCCCAAGGTGAGGTCGAAACCCTTATAGCGCCCGCGCAGATAGACGTGCGGCACGCCCCAGCCCCGAAAGTCGCGCTCGAAGCCCGGCAGCGGGTGCTTGAGGAACTCCAGGCGCGCCCCGGCTTCCAGATATCGGCCGGCCATGTGGAGCTCGGCGTAGGTGTTCGTCAGCGCCCAGTCGTTGTATTTCCCCGTGCCTATCTTGCTGTCCTCCTGGGGGATGAGTATGTCGCTCTGTATGCTCCCCGTGAAGCGCAGGGGGGCGTACATGTTCTCGGGGTGCGCCTTTGCGGAGTCGGCGGGAGCCTGCGCTGCGGCGTGGGCGGACAGCAGCAGGAGGCAGGCGGCGAGGGGCAGGATGTGTCTCATGGCGATGCGGGGCGGGTTGCGGGTTGTGGGGAGGTCGGCGGGCTTAGCGGCCGCAGGCCTCCTTCACCTTTTCGTAAAGTTCCTCTTCGCCGCCCTCCACGTAGCCGCTGTGGCTATAGACAACCTTGCCGTTGCCGTCTAGGACGAAGCTGTGGGGTATCATCTGCACGCCGAGCGCTTTCAGGAAGTCGCTGTTCGGGTCGAGCAGCACGTCGTAGTCCCATCCGTGGCTGTCGACGAGGGGTTTCACCTTCTGCACGTTTTGCGCCTGGTCTATGCTGACGGCTATGAGGCGGACGCCCGTCTCGGCCTGCCAGTCTTCATAGACCTCCTGTATGGCGCTGAGCTCCCGGTTGCAGGGCTTGCACCACGTGGCGAAGAAGGAGATGACGAGGGGCTTGCCCCCGTTGGATAAGGTGTCCGTGCTGACTTCGTGCCCGGCAATGTCGCGCAGCAGGACGCGCGGCAGCTGAGCTTGAGCCGCGCGGGGAACGGACAGCGCGGCCACGAGCAGCAGCAGGGCGGGGAGGAGGTGTTTCATCTTCACTTCGGCTTTGTTTTTATGGGGCAAAGATACCTTTTTTCGCCGACAAACGCACCGCCGCACCGTTTTTATCGTTCCGCCGGCGCTTCGGCGGCTCGGCAGCGGGTAGCGCGGCGCGTTTTTCTTTACACGGCGGCGCGCTGTGTCCCGCCGCCGCGCGGATACGTCCGACTTGTCAGCTCGTAGGTCGGACTTGTCAGCTGATAGGTCGGATGTATCAGCTGACAGGTCGGATGTGTCAGCTGGCAGGTCGGACGTATCGGGCAGTACTTCCAAGGCGTTCATGCACAAAGCGTTCCTTCCAATTTTAAGCGGGCAGCCGGGAACGGGCGAAAACCGAGTGTCAATTTTCTGTGTCCTTTTCCGGCAAAACGTCGGCGCAGGCGCGTTTTTGCTGTCGCCGTGCCGCCGTCCTTTCGGGGCATTCAGAGTGGACGACATCGTTTCTGTGGGAGCAGGAATCCTTTGCCGCCGGTCGCGGCGCGGCGCGTATTACGCGACGCAAATAAAAGCTAAAAATGTTTTCCACCCTTCGCATTTTCTGCCCTAAGGCTTACTTTTGCCCGTTACTGCGTAGTGCGGCGTAGCGGCAAAAGGCGGGATGCCCGCTTTGCGCTTCGGCGCGCAACGCTTACCTTTGCACCTTGCACGACGGCTGCGCGCCCCCGCGCACGGCCACCGCCTCCCGACAGAAGCTATGAAGAAGATACTCCCCGCCGCCCCCGCGCTGCTCCTGGCGCTCTGCGCCCTGCTGCCCGCGTGCAGCGACGACACAAACAGCACGGAGACCTCCGGCGAGTGCATCGTGAAGCAAGTCACCTTAGGCTCGCTGAAGCGTTACCTTACCACGACGTCCTCCACGGGCGAGGACAGCACGTACAGGGTCAGCGTGACGGGTTCGCTCTACCCCATGACCATAGACCAGACGGGGCAGCGCATCTTCAACGCCGACTCCCTGCCCTACGGCACGGACGTGACGCGCGTGCCCTTCTCCGTGTTCAGCGCCAGCGCCACGCTAAGCATACGCTCGCTCTACTCGGGGCAGGACACCACCTTCGTCTATTCCGACTCCACGGATTTCTCCCGCCCCCGCCTCGTCACGGCCTATGCCACGGACGGCACCTCGCGCAAGACGTACACCGTGGAAGTGCGTTGCCACAAGGAAGCGGGCGACAGCTCGACGTGGACACAGCGCGCCCGGGGCGTAGCCGCCCTTGCCGGACTTACGCTACAGCGCGCCTACTACGTGGACGGCACGCTCTACGCCTTCGCCCGGCGCGGTGCGCAGCCCGTAGCGCTCACGGCGTCGGCCGCCGACCTCACGACGTGGACGGAGCACGACATCACGCCGACGACGGTTGATGTCTCCACCATAGTGGAGCGCGACGGCACGTTCTATGCTCTCAGCGACGGCCGCCTCGCGCTGAGTGGCGACGGTGCCGGCTGGACTACGGACGCCACGACGCTCCCCGACGGCGTGCAGGCCTTCACGGCACTCGTCACGGCGGGCACGACGCACGTAGCCGCCCTGGCAGGTACGCAGCTATACTCCACCACCGACCGGGGACAGACTTGGACGGCCGACGCCATGGATACGGCCGACGCCGTGCCCACCGAAGCCTTTGCCGGACTCACCATACCCAGCGCAACGGACGCTACCTACGAGGACCTGATGCTCCTCGGCACGAAGGACGGCGAAGCGCGCGTCTGGAAACGCCCCATCGACCTGACGGGCGCCGCCACCTACCCTTGGACCTACTACCCCGCCTCCACCGCCGCGAACAACTGCCCAGCGCTCAGCGCTCCGCAACTGCTGCGCTACGACGGCGCGGCGCTGCTCACCGGCCTGAACGCCGCAGGCGCCGCTGACAGCCTCTACATGAGCTACGACAACGGTCGCGCCTGGTTCACCGGTTACCTGCGGCGCCCCGGCCTGCCGGACGGCGTCACGAGCCTGGCGGCCTGCACCGACGGCACCCACGTGTTGCTGCTCTGCGGCGGAACGGGCGACGTGTGGGCGGGACGTATCAACCGCGTAGCGTGGACAAAGGAAGAGACAAGTTTCGAGTAGTCGCCGCAGGTGCCCTGCGCCCGACCGAACCTCCCAAAGCATCAAGCAACAACAGGCCTTGAGAAAAGCGCTGACCCTACTCATCCTCACCCTGACGGCGACGGCAACGCTGCACGCCCAGGACGACGTTTTCTACCGCCTGGAACTGGGCGCAGGCGTCGGCGGCGGCTTCGGCCTGAACGACGTCAACTCGAAGTTCTACGGCTCGACGAACCTCGCCGGCGGCCTCGTGGCGCGCTTCCCCCTGAACCCCCGCATGGCGATTAAGGGTGTGGTGAACTACCTGAAGATGAGCGGTTCGACGGACGGCATCAGCGACTTCTACCCCGCCACGACCGAGGCGCAGACCGGGGAACGCCTCAGCTACGAACTGAGCGGCAGCCTCTTCGACGTATGCGCCCTCTACGAGCTCCACTTCCTGCCCTACGGCTGGGCACGCGGCTACCAGGGCTACCGACGCCTCGTGCCCTACCTTCAGCTCGGCCTCGGACTGACCTACGCCACGCCCGGAAAAGCCTTTACCGCCAACTTCCCCATCGGCGTGGGTCTGAAATGGAAGGTGAAGGATCGCATCAACATCGGCTTAGACTGGACCATACACTTCACGCCCAGCGACAAGCTCGACGGCCTTCAGGCGCCACACGGCATCAAGTCGTCCGAATTTCGCAACAAAGACCATTACAGCCTCACGCTGCTGACCTTCACCTACGACCTGTCGCCCAAGTGCCCCACGTGCAACAAGTACTGACGCCCGCCGTCCGCAATCCCCATAGACTCATGACCCCGCAACCCACCCTCGACCCCACACGCATACCCCGCCACGTCGCCATCATCATGGACGGCAACGGACGCTGGGCAAAAGCACGCGGCGAAGACCGCAGCGCGGGCCACCAGCAGGGCGTCAACACGGTGCGCGAGATTACTACCGAGGCCGTCAACTTAGGCATCCGCTACCTGACACTCTACACCTTCTCGACAGAGAACTGGAACCGGCCGGAGAGTGAGGTGGGCGCCCTGATGGGGCTCATCCTGACGTCGCTGGAAGAGGAGCTGTTCATGAATAACGGCGTGCGGCTGCGCCTCATCGGCGACCTGCAACGCCTGCCCGCCGACGTGCGCCGCGCCCTCTGGGGGCTGCAAGAGCGCACCAGCGGCAACGCGGGCATGACCATGGTGCTGGCGCTGAGCTACTCCGCCCGGTGGGAACAGACCGAGGCCGCCAAGCGCATAGCGCGCCGCGTGGCCGGCGGCGAGCTCCGCCCGGAAGACATTTCCGAGGCCACCCTCACGGCGGAACTCTCAACCAGCTTCATGCCCGACCCCGACCTGCTCATACGCACCGGCGGCGAGGTGCGCCTGAGCAACTACCTGCTCTGGCAAGCCGCCTACACGGAGCTGTACTTCTGCGATACCTATTGGCCGGACTTCGACGCCACGGCCTTCCGCCGCGCCCTGGCCGAATATCAGCACCGCGAGCGCCGCTACGGCAAAACGAGCGAGCAGGTGGAGCAACCTGACGAGCCCGACAAACCCGACGCGGCACAGCATACTCCCACGAAATGAAAACGAACCGCCCCAGACTTCTATTCCTCGCCGCCGCGCTGACCGCCGGCTTAGGCTTACAGGCTCAGCGCGTGCAGGTGAAGCCCGATATCGCCTACTCCGCCTCGCCGGAGAAGTACGTCCTGCGCGGCCTCACCGTGGAGGACGTGGAAGGCTACGACCCGGAGCTCCTCCGCAGCCTGGCCGGCCTCACCATAGGCCAGGAATACACCATCCCCGGCGCAGATATGACCGACGTCCTGCGGCGCTACTGGGCGCAGAAGCTCTTCAGCGACGTACGCATAGAAGCTGACAGCATCGTGGGGCGAGACATCTACCTGCACATCTACCTGCAAGCGCAGCCCCGCATTTCCAGCCTCAACTACTCGGGACTGAAGAAGTCAGAACGCGAAGACATCGAGAAACTACTCGGCCTGCAGAGCGGCGGATACATCACCCCCGACCTCGTAGATCGCGCCGAGTATCTCATCAAGCACTACTTCGAAGAGAAAGGCTTCAAGAATGCCACCGTAGCTATACGCCAACGCGAAGACGCCACGGCCGCAGACGGGCAGAAAGTAATCGTGGACATCGACGTCACCAAGAACCAAAAAATCAAAGTAAACAAAATCTTCTTCACCGGCGTCACGCCGAAAGAGGCCAAGAAGCTGAAACGCGCCATGAAGAAGACGCACGAGAAGAGCTTTGCCAACTTCCTGCGCTCAAAGAAGTTCCTGCCCGATAAGTACGAGGAGGACAAGGGCAACGTCATCGAGCGGATGAACGGCTGGGGCTACCGCGACGCCCTGCTCCTGAAAGACAGCGTGGCAACCGTGGACGACGCCCACGTAAACCTCTTTCTGGACCTCTACAAAGGGCAGAAATATTACGTCCGCAACATAGAATGGGTGGGCAACACGGTGTACGCCACGGGGCTGCTCCAAAACGTCCTTACGATGAAGAAGGGCGACGTCTATAACCAGACGCTGCTCAACGAACGCCTGCAGACGGACGACGACGCCGTGCGGAACCTGTATTACAACAACGGATACGTCTTCAACCGCTTGGACCCCGTGGAGGTGAACGTGGAAGGCGACTCCGTCGACCTGGAAATACGCATTCGCGAAGGGCAGCAGGCTCGCTTCAACCACGTAAACATCTCCGGCAACGACCGCGTCTATGAGAACGTCATCCGGCGCGAGCTCCGCACCAAGCCGGGCGACCTCTTCTCCATGGACGCCATCAAGCGCTCCGTCATGGAACTTAACCAGCTGAACCAGTTCGACGCGGAAGCCCTCGGCAACGCCCTCTCGTCGGCCATAAAGCCCGACGAGGCCAACGGAACGGTGGACATCTCCTACCCCCTGACCACCAAAGGCGGAGACCAGTTCCAGATAAGCGCCGGATGGGGACCCACGGGCATAACGGGAAGCGTCGGGGTGAAGTTTACGAATTTCTCCATCCAGAACCTCTTCAGCAAAGGCTCTAAGCGCGGCGGCTTCCTCCCCCAAGGCGACGGCCAGACCCTCGCCATCAGCGGCCAGACCAACGGCACCTACTACCAGAGCTACTCCCTGAGCTTCCTCGACCCCTGGTTCGGCGGAAAGCGGCCTAACCAGCTCTCCGTCTCCTTATTTTATTCCAAGCAGACCGACGTCAACAGCAACTACTATAATTCTAATTATTACAACAACTATTATAGCTATTACTACGGCGCCTACGGCAGCAACTCGAACTACTACAACTACACGAACTACTACGACCCCGACAAATACGTCAAGATGTTCGGCATCTCGCTGGGCTTCGGCAAACGCCTGCGCTGGCCTGACGACTACTTCACCTTCAGCGCCGAGCTTTCCTATACGCGCTACATGCTGAAAAGTTGGCAGTATTTCCTCATAACTGACGGCAACTGCAACAACATCAACCTGACGCTCTCGCTCTCCCGCGTCTCGACGGACAACACGTTCTATCCGCGGCGCGGCTCTGAGCTGCTGCTCTCCGTCACCGCCACGCCGCCCTACAGCCTCTGGAACGGGAAAGACTATAAGAACCTGGCCACGAACTACTACTCCTCAACCTACCAGCACGAAGCGCAAGAGAAATATCGCTGGATAGAGTATCACAAGTGGAAGTTCAAGCTGCGCACGTTTACCGCCCTGGCCAGCGTCTCGAAGACGCCCGTGCTCATGACGCGCACGGAGTTCGGCATCCTGGGCGCCTACAACCGCTACAACAAGTCGCCTTTCGAAGCCTACTACGTGGGCGGCGACGGTATGTCGGGCTACTCCTCGGGCTACGCCACGGAGACCATCGGCCTTCGCGGCTACGACAACGGCTCCATAGCCGGCGCAAACTACGACAACGCCTACGCCTACTCACGCATGACGCTCGAGCTGCGCTACCCCTTCCTCCTGGAAGGCAGCACAAACATCTACGGCCTGGCCTTCGTCGAGGGAGGCAACGCCTGGCAGGACATAAAGAAGTTCAACCCCTTCGACATGAAGCGCTCCGCCGGCGTGGGCGTACGCCTCATGCTCCCCATGGTCGGCATGCTCGGCATAGACTGGGCCTACGGCTTCCAGCGCCGCAACGCCAGCGGCACAAAAATCGGCGGCTCCCAGTTCCACTTCATCCTGAACCAAGAGTTCTAAAGCAACCCGGGGAGACCAAAAACCACACCCCGAGCGTAACATCGCCCCCGCCAAGGCGTCATATAAGAAAACGACCAAAGACACGATACAATGAAAAAGACCATCCTCCTAACGCTCCTCGCACTCACCACGTGCCTGGCAGCCTCAGCCCAGAAGTTCGCACTCGTCGACATGGAGTACATCATGAGCAACATACCTGCCTACGAACGCGCCAACGAGCAGCTGAACCAAGTCAGCAAGAAGTGGCAAGCCGAGGTGGAAGCCCTCGACAACGAGGCAAAGACCCTCTACAAGAACTACCAGAACGAAGCCGTATTCCTCTCCGACCAGCAAAAGAAAGACCGCGAACAAGCCATCGTCGATAAGGAGAAAGAAGCCGGCGAGCTGCGCAAAAAATACTTCGGTCCCGAAGGCGAGCTCTACAAAAAGCGCGAAAGCCTCATCCAGCCCATACAGGACGAGATATACAACGCCATCAAATCCCTCGCCGACCAAAAAGGCTTCCAAGTAGTCTTCGACCGCGCCAGCGACACCTCAGGCATCATCTTCGCAAGCCCGGCTATCGACGTCTCAAACGAGGTACTCGGCAAACTCGGCTATTCCACCAACTGACCCAACCACACCCGAAACAAATACAAACAAATAAAACAGACCCTAACATGCTGAAGAAAATCCTCTTCGCGGCGCTGCTCGCCGCACCCCTCGCGCTCTCCGCGCAGAAGTTCGCCCACTTCGACCTGCAAAGCGTCGTAGAAGCTCTTCCCGACTACAAAACCGCACAAACAGAGCTCGAAGCGCTCGGCAAGCAGTACCAAGCATCCCTCGAAGACATGCAAAAGGAATACGAGACCAAGCGCGACAAATATAGCAGCCAGGTAAACGAGAAAACGCCCCAGGCCATCATTGAGCAATACTCCAAAGAACTCGGCGAGATGCAGCAAAAAATAGAAGAAGCCAACCAAAACTACCAAAAAGACTTCTCCGATAAGCGCACAGCCAAGATGCAGCCCGTCCTGACCAAGGTGCTCGACGCCGTGGGCGCCGTAGCCAAAGAAGGCTCCTACGTTTACGTCATCGACCAGCAGAGCGCACAGGCCTCAAACATCTTTATCAACACCGCCCTAAGCGAAGACGTCACCGCCAAGGTACGCGCCAAGCTCGGCATCTGACATCGCGCGGCGCCGTCCCTACGCGCCACGCCGCACCACGTGCGCACCACCTCATCCGCCCGACTTGCCCTCTCCGCAAGCCGGGCTTTTTGCGCGCCAACGTCTCCTGCCAATCTCCCCAAACCGCTCAAGCCGTCGCATCCGGCACTTATTTACTATTACATCCGACTTAGCCGCGCACACGTCCGAGCCGGTTTTTGTCTAACCGTGGCTGTACAATTGTAAACCCGTGGCTGTACAATTGTAAACCCGTGGCTGTACAATTGTAAACCCACGGCTGTACAATAAATAAGTCGGACGTGCGCGCGGATAAGTCGGACGTGCCGGGAATTAGGTGCCGAAGAGGGGGCGTTTAATCCCGCCCGCGCCCTCTCTAATCTGACCGGTGGCGTGAAAGGCGCAACCGGCAGACAGGCAGATGCTATCAGCAGCCGCGCAGGCGCTATCGGCAGGCAGGCGCTATCGGCAGACAATCGAGCGCTACCGGCTGCCGCGCAGGCGTGAGCGGCGATGGCGCAGACCGAAGGGGCGCAGTTGCAAACGGCTCGCAGCGTGTCTCAAAGAAAGGAAAAATGGGGATAAAAATACAAGATGAAAGCGGAAAGGGCTTTTTCTGCGTCAAAAGTTTGTTGTATCTACGGTTTTTGTTACTTTCGCGGAGTTTGATACCGAGACGCCACGTGCAAACGTCCCTCACCGTGTGCTCAGACGTCGGCCGCGGGCAGAAAAGCCTCACGTGCCGTGTGTCAAGGGGTGGCAACGGACCGGCGAACAGCAAGCATCGAATGATAAGATGCGGGAGCAAGAGGACGGGCAGCCCGCCGCGCGGCGTAGAAAAAGATGAACACTATGGCACTGGACTTCACTATGATACAAGCCTTCTATGCGCAGTACGCCGGGCGCGTCGGCGTCGCTCGCGCCGCGCTGGGTCGGCCGCTGGTGCTGGCGGAGAAGATACTCCTCGCCCACCTCGACGCGGCCAATCCGCCGCGTGCCTTCAGGCGAGGCAGCGACTTCGTCCTGTTTCGCCCCGACCGCGTAGCGATGCAGGACGCCACGGCGCAGATGGCCCTCTTGCAGTTCATGAATGCCGGCCGGCGGCGCGTTGCCGTGCCCGCCTCCGTCCATTGTGACCACTTGGTGCGCGCTGACCAAGGCGCTGCCGCCGACCTCCGCGCTGCGTGCGAAGGCAACCGCGAGGTGTACGACTTCCTGCGCTCGGCCGCCGCGCGCTACGGCATGGATTTCTGGGCGCCCGGCGCAGGCATCATCCACCAGGTCGTACTGGAGCACTACGCCTTCCCCGGCGGCATGATGATAGGTACGGACTCGCACACGCCCAATGCGGGCGGCCTCTCGATGGTGGCCGTCGGCGTGGGCGGCGCTGACGCCGTCGACGTGCTCACGGGGCAGCCGTGGGAGCTCAAGATGCCGCGGCTGCTGGGCGTACGGCTGACGGGGCAGCTCAGCGGCTGGGCTTCGCCCAAAGACGTCATCCTGGAAATCCTGGGTCGCCTGACGGTGAAAGGCGCCACGAACTGCCTGCTCGAATACTTCGGTCCGGGCGTGGCAAGCCTCCCCGCCACGGGGCGCGCCACGATATGCAACATGGGCGCCGAGGCCGGTGCCACGTGCTCCCTCTTCCCCTTCGACGCGCAAACGGCGGACTACCTGCGAGCGACGGGCCGCCCCGATGTGGCCGAGCCGGCCGGGAAAGCCGCTGCCGAGCTTCGTGCCGACGCAGAGGCCACGGCCGAGCCGGAAAAGTACTACGACCAAGTGCTGGAGATAGACCTCTCCACCATCGTGCCGCACCTGAACGGACCCTTCACGCCCGACGCCGCCGTCCGCATAGACCAAATGAGTGCCAAGGCCGAGGCCGAAGACTATCCGCGCGACGTGGAAGTGGCGCTCATAGGTTCCTGCACCAACTCCTCCTACCAAGACCTCGCGCGCGCCGCTTCCGTCGTCCGCCAAGCCTTGGACAGGGACATCCCCGTGCGCTCCCGGCTCATTATAAATCCCGGCTCCGAGCAGATACGTCGCACGGCGGAGCGCGACGGCCTGCTCGACATCTTCCGGCGCGCCGGCGCCCTTGTCATGGCCAACGCTTGCGGCCCCTGCATAGGCCAGTGGAAACGCCATACGGACGACCCGCAGCACCGCAACAGCATCGTGACGTCCTTCAACCGCAACTTCCGCCGCCGCGCCGACGGCAACCCGAATACCTACGCCTTTATTGCCTCGCCCGAGATGGCCGCCGCGCTGGCCATAGCGGGACGCATAGACTTCGACCCCGCCCGCGACACCGTGCAGACGCGCTCGGGAGAGCCCTTGCGCCTCAGCGCGCCGCAGGGCGACGCCTTCCCGCCCCAAGGCTTCCGCCTTACTGACGACGGACTGACCCGCAGCGCGGGCGACGACGGCGTAGAGATCATCATAGACCCCAACTCCACGCGTCTGCAACGCCTCGAGCCCTTCGCGCCCTGGGACGGCGAAGAGTTCTCCCGCCTGGCGCTGCTCATCAAGGTGGAGGGAAAATGCACCACGGACCACATATCGCAGGCCGGCCCTTGGCTACGCTTCCGCGGCCACTTGGATAACATCTCGGACAACCTGCTCATGGGCGCGCGCAACGCCTTTAACCACCGGACAAACCTGACGCGCAACCCGCTGACGGGCTACTACGAAGGCGTCTCTGCCGTGGCGCGGGCGCTCAAAGCCGAGGGGCGCGGCAGCATCATCGTGGCCGAGGACAACTACGGCGAGGGTAGCTCGCGCGAACATGCCGCCATGGAACCGCGCTTCCTGGGCGTGCGCGCCGTGCTGGCCAAGAGCTTCGCCCGCATCCACGAGACGAACCTCAAGAAGCAAGGCATGCTGGCGCTGACCTTTGCTGTCCCGAACGACTACGCTCGCATCCGCGAGGACGACGCCCTCAGCCTCACAGGGCTGCGCTCCTTCGCACCGGGCAGCCGCTTCACCGTCACGCTCCTCCACGCTGACGGTACGCAGGAAAGCTTCGAAGCCCTGCACACCTACAACGCGCAGCAGATAGACTGGTTCCGTGCCGGAAGCGCACTGAACGCCGCGCGGCAATCCTAACCTCCCACACCTTATATATAATATGTCACCCCATAACCCAACTTCTTCCAATCCTATATCTCACGAAGCTCAAGCTATGTCCGCCAAGCCCGGCGCGACGGGCGTCCTGACCGTTCCCTACATCGAAGGCGACGGCGTAGGCGTCGAGATAACGCCCGCCATGCGCGCCGTTGTCGATGCCGCCGTAGCTCGTGCCTACGCAGACGGGCGCCGCGTGGCGTGGCTGGAGGTGCTTGCCGGCGGGAAAGCCCACGAGGAAACGGGCGAGTGGCTACCCGCCGAGACGCTCGACGCCTTTCGCCGCCACCGCATCGGCATCAAGGGACCGCTCATGACGCCCGTCGGCGGCGGCATCCGCTCCCTGAACGTCGCCCTGCGCCAAACGCTCGACCTCTACGTGTGCCAGCGACCCGTACGTTGGTTTCGCGGCGTTGCCTCGCCCATGAAGCACCCCGAAGATGTCAACGTGTGCGTCTTCCGAGAGAACACGGAGGACATTTACGCGGGGATAGAATGGGAGGCCGGCAGCCCGGAGGCCGCTAAGTTCTACCGGTTCATCCACGAAGAGCTGGGCGTCAGCCGCGTGCGCTTCCCGGAGACAAGCGCCTACGGCGTGAAGCCCGTCTCCAGGGAAGGTAGCGAGCGCCTCGTCCGCGCCGCCATCGACTACGCCTTGACCTACGGCCGCGGCCACGTCACCCTCGTGCACAAAGGCAACATCATGAAATTCACCGAGGGAGGCTTCAAGCGCTGGGGCTACGAACTGGCGCAGCGCGAGTATGCCGACGCCCTGCAGGACGGACGCCTTGTCGTCGACGACTGCATCTGCGACGCCTTCCTGCAGAACAGTCTGCTGCGCCCCCGCGACTACGACGTCATAGCTACGCTTAACCTCAACGGCGACTACGTCTCAGACCAGCTGGCGGCGCAGGTGGGCGGCATCGGCATCGCCCCGGGCGCCAACATCAACTACCTCACGGGCCACGCCATCTTCGAAGCTACGCACGGCACGGCGCCGGACATCGCCGGGCACGACGTGGCGAACCCCTGTTCCCTGATACTCTCCGCCTGCATGCTCCTTCGTTTCGTCGGCTGGGAAGCCGCGGCGCAGCGCATCGAGGACGCCCTGGAGCAACTCTTCGCCCGCGGCGAGGCCACGGCGGACCTGGCGCGCTTCATGCCCGGCGGCAAAGCGCTCGGCACGCGCGCCTTCACCGAGCGGCTACTTGCCCAGCTGCAAGCCTGAAGTAGCGAAATCCATATCTAAGATACTCACCCCATGCGCAAAGATTACCTTATATACAAGCTCTCTGACGAAGCCAAGGAGAGCTGCAAGATCGACAAGGAACTGTTTCGCCAATACGGCGTCAAGCGTGGCCTGCGCAACGACGACGGTACCGGCGTGCTCGTCGGACTGACCAACATAGGCAACGTTGTTGGCTACCGCCGCAACGCCGACGGCACGCTGACGCCCATACCCGGCGAGCTCTACTACCGCGGCTACGAGCTAAAAGACCTCGTCGAGCCGCTCATACGTGAGAAGCGTTTCGGCTTCGAAGAGGTTGCCTTCCTGCTTCTCTCCGGCGAGCTGCCCAACGAAGAGGAGCTGCAAGCTTTCCGCTCCCTGCTGACGGAGAGCATGCCCCTGGACCACCGCGCCATCGTCCACATCATCGATCTGGAAGGCTCAAATATCATGAACATCCTGGCACGTAGCGTTTTGGAGATGTACACCTACGACCCCAACCCCGACGACATCTCGCGAGACAACCTCATGCGCCAATCCATAGAGCTTATTGCCCGCTTCCCTACCATTATTGCGTACGCCTTCAACATCTACAAACACAGTATCAAAGGCCGCTCGCTGAACATACGCCACCCCCGCAAAGGCCTCTCCATCGCCGAGAACTTTCTCTACATGATGAAGAAGAAATACTCGCCCCTGGAAGCCCGCGTGTTGGACCTCCTCCTCATTTTGCAAGCCGAACATGGCGGCGGAAACAACTCCACCTTCACCGTGCGCGTCACCAGCAGCACGCGCACGGATACCTACAGCTCCATAGCAGCCGGCATCGGCTCGCTGAAAGGGGCGCTCCACGGCGGCGCCAACATTAAGGTGACCGACATGTTCCACCACCTGAAGGAAAACATCACCGACTGGACCTCCGAGAGCGAGGTGGAGGCCTACCTCAACCGCATGTTGCGCGGCGAGGCGTACGACGGCACGGGCCTCATCTACGGTATAGGCCACGCCGTCTATACCCTCTCCGACCCCCGTGCCGTGCAGCTCAAGCGCCTCGCCGAGGAGCTGGCTCGCGAGAAGGGGCGAAAGGAGGAGTACGACTTCCTGTGCCTGCTTGAGCGCCTGGCCATAAAATGCGTCACGGCCCAGCGGAAAATCTCCAAGCCCGTATGCTCCAACGTCGACTTCTACTCCGGCTTTGTCTATGAGATGATGGGCCTGCCCGTCGAGGTGTTCACCCCCATCTTCGCCATGGCGCGCATCGTGGGCTGGACGGCACATCGCATCGAGGAGCTCACCTTCGAGGGGCGCCGCATCATCCGCCCCGCCTACAAGAACGTGCTCGAGGAGAAGCACTACCTCCCCCTTAGCGAGCGCTGAACGCTCGGCACCGACGCTGCGCCGTTCGCTCTTTTGCGAATATCCGCCAAAAGGCTTACTAAGGAAAAAGATAAGTCCGAGTTGCCGACTGACAGCTCGGACTTGTCAGCTGATAGGTCGGACTTATCAGCTGATAGCTCGGACGTATCAGCTGACAGGTCGGACGTGCCGACTGACAGGTCGGACTTGTTGGCGGGCAAGTCTAAGATATTGGAAATCAGCAGGCCGGAGCGGTGTAGACAGTCGTCTCTGCGTCGCAGGGAAATCATTTTGCTGCGTTTTGCCCGCTTTTTGTAGCAAAATGTCGGCCACGAGTCCGTCCGCCTTTCACCTTTCCTTTGCGCCGTCTCCGCTGCCTGAACCGGCAAAGCCGGAAAAGGCCGCTACGCTCCGCAGCGCTTCGCCGAAATGTCGTACCTTTGCATCCCCAAGATGGAAAAGGCTACGAACACATCCCCTGCACCGGCCGCTACGGCGTCGGCCGCTCTGTCCACGACGGATCGCCTGCTGGAGAACATCCGTGCCGGTCGCCCCATGACGCGCTGGCAGCAGGCCGAGCTCGTCGTGCGCCTCAGTCTGCCCGCCATGTTGGCTCAGCTGGCCACCATCTTGATGAACTACATCGACGCCTCCATGGTCGGTCACCTCGGGGCGGAGGCCAGTGCCAGCATTGGGATTGTCTCGACGAGTATATGGCTCTTTGGCGGCCTGTGCAGCGCGCTCTCCATGGGCTTCTCCGTGCAGGTGGCTCATCTGGTCGGCGCCGGCGACTTCGAAGGCGCCCGCGCCGTGCTGCGCCAGGCGCTCCTCGCGGCGCTGGTCTTCAGCGCAGGCGTTGCCCTCCTTGGCCTGGGCGTAGCGCCGGCGTTACCGGCTTGGCTGGGCGGTAGCGAGGCCATACATGCCGACGCCTCGGCCTACTTTGCCATTTTCTCCCTCGTCATCCCCATCATTCAGCTTAACATTGTGGCCTCGGGCATGCTCCGTTGTGCGGGAAACATACGCTTTCCCAGCCTGCTCAACGCTGCCATGTGCGGCTTCGACGTCGTCTTCAATTTCCTGCTTATCTATGGCACGCGACGCGTGGAGTTCCTCGGGCTGGAACTGACGCTCCCCGGTGCCGGACTCGGCGTGCGCGGCGCGGCGCTCGGCACGGCCTGTGCGGAGCTGCTGACGTGCTTCATCATGTTGCGCTACCTGCTCTGGCGCAACCCCATGCTGCATATCTTCGGGTCGCGACGACAGCCGTGGCGCGCCTTCCTGCCCACGCGCCGGACGTTGCGCCGCGCCCTGCAAATAGGCACGCCGATGGGCGTGCAGCACGTGGCCATGTGCTCCGCGCAGATACTCACCACCGTCATCGTAGCGCCGCTGGGCACCTTCGCCATAGCCGCCAACAGCTTCGGCATAACGGCCGAGAGCCTTTGCTACATGCCCGGCTACGGCATACAAGACGCCGCCACGACGCTCGTAGGCCAAAGCTACGGCGCCTCACGCCGCAGCCTGGCTCGCCGCTTCGCCTTCATCAGCGTAGGTCTCGGCATTGCCATTATGACGCTCATGGGCATCCTGCTCTACGCCTGCGCTCCCCTTATGATGGGGCTCTTCACCCCCGTGCAGGAAATTATCAGCCTCGGCACCGGCGCCCTGCGCATCGAAGCCTTCGCCGAGCCTATGTTTGCTGCCAGCATCGTGGCCTACGGTTGCTGCGTCGGCGCGGGAGATACGCTCGTGCCCGCCGTGATGAACCTCTGCTCCATGTGGGGCGTGCGCCTCACGCTGGCTTTCGTCCTTGTTCACTACGCCGGCATGGGGCTGAACGGCGTATGGACGGCCATGGCCATCGAACTTACCTTCCGCGGCATCATCTTCCTCGTGCGCCTCGTGCGGGGCAAATGGCTCAAGTAGCTTTTTATCCTATTGTTTCCCCACATTCCCCTTTTTCCCTAACTTCGCACGCGTGAACAGGTTGCAGCTGAAACATACTCCCCGGCGTTTGTGGTGCCTCCTCTTAGGGTTGCTACTCATCGCTGCCCCCCTCGGCGCCGCCCGCACCGCCGTGGGCGACACCATCGTCGTGCCGGCCGAGGAGTGGGACGCCTTCGCCGCAAAATACGGCTTGCTGGAGGCTGACAGCACCGGCACGCCGAGCCTCGACTCCTGCGAACAAGCCATTGCGGCCAACGTAGCGACGCTCCTTGCCGACCCCTTCACCCGGCAGGCGCAGGTGGGTCTGCTCATCTACGACTTGACGACGGGCATCGACGTCGTCAGCCACCATGCCGACTACCGCATGCGTCCCGCCTCCACGGAAAAACTCGTCACGACCATAGCTGCCCTCGACCGGCTCGGCGCCGCCTATTCCTACCGCACCACCTTGCTCGCCGACGGCGCACTTGCCGACGACACGCTACGGGGCAACCTCGTCGTGCAGGCGGGCTACGACCCGCTCTTCAGCCGCGACGACATGGCAGCCTTCGGCCAAGCGCTCAGCGAGGCCGGCATAGGCGTCGTTACGGGCGACGTCGTGCTCGACGTCTCTATGAAGGACACGCTCCGTTGGGGATGGGGATGGAGCTGGGACGACGGAGAGGCCGACCTCTCCCCGCTGAAAATTGCCGGTCGCGGCACCTTCGTCGATGCCCTGAAGCAAGAGATGATAGCGCGCGGCATACTGCTCTGCGGACGCTTCCGCACGGGGCGCACGGGCGAGGCGGCGCGCCGCCTCTGCACGCGGGAACACACCGTGGCGCAGGTGCTGCCCCGCATGCTCAAGGAGAGTGACAACCTCTACGCCGAATCCCTCTTCTACCTGCTTGCCGCCGATAGCGGCACGCCCTACGCCGGGCGCGCCGAGGCCGTGGAGCGCATCAACACCGTCGTGCGACGCGCCGGAGCCGACCCCGCCACCGCCACCTTCGCCGACGGCAGCGGCTTGAGCCTCTATAACTACCTCACGCCCGCCCTCCTCGTCAGCCTGCTGCGCTATGCTTGGGAGCAACCCGCCCTCAGCGCCTCGCTGAAGCCCGCCCTGCCCGTGGCCGGCGTTGACGGCACGCTGCAAAACCGCATGACGCAAGGCGCGGCGCGAGCTAACGTCCGCGCCAAGACGGGCACCCTGACGGGGGTCAGCACCTTGGCCGGATACGTCCGCGCCGCCAACGGCCACGACCTCTGCTTCGCCATCCTGACCCAAGGCGCACGCTCGCAAGCCGCCGCCCGCGCCTGGCAAGACCGCCTCTGCCAAGCCATGGCCCGATGAGGCCGCGGCTGAACCTCAACTATCCTCCACCACGCACCCCATGCGAAACCCTAACATGAAGAAAACGCTCTACCTCCTGCTGCTGTGCATCGGCGCCTTCTTCCTGCACAACACCGCGACGAACGTAGATATTATGGAAGCGCGGAACTACGTCACGGCCTACGAGATGGCGCACGACGGCCACTGGCTGGTGCCCACCATGAACGGCGAGCTGCGCTTAGAGAAGCCGCCCCTGCCCACGTGGGTCGCAGGTGCCATCGAGTGCGTCGCCCCCGACAACCTCGCAGCCCAGCGCTGCGCCGCCGGTGTTATGGGCTGTCTGTGGGTACTCTTCTTCTATCTCTTGGCGCGTAGGCTGGTGGACGACGACAACTACGCCTTCCTCTCCACCATCGTATTCCTGACGTGCTACCAAATCGTCCTGATGGGCCGCACGGCTACGTGGGACGTCTATTGTCACGCCTTCATGACGGGCGCCATCTACTTCCTGACACGTGCCTTCTACCCCTCGGCCGGCGAGGGGCGGCGGCGCGTTTTTTTGTGGTATGTGCTCGCCGGCCTCTGCTTGGGGCTGTCGTTTATGAGCAAGGGGCCGGTCAGCTTCTACGCCCTGCTGCTCCCTTGGCTGGTAGCTACGATATGCTGCTACCGTCGGCCGCAGCTGCGGGGGCGCCGGGGCGCACTGTCCCTCATGCTTGTCGTGATGCTGGTGGTCGGTGCGGCGTGGTACGTCTGGGTCTTCACGTTCCATCCCGAAGTCAGCCAGGCGGTAGTTCAGAAGGAGTCCGGCTCATGGCTCAACCGCCACGTGCGGCCTTGGCACTACTACTGGCGCTACTTCAGCGAGACGGGCGTATGGGCTATCCTGACGCTTGCCGCGTTGGTTGCGCCCTACTGGCGTCGGCACCTGCGTCGGCGCAGGGAGTATATGCTCACGCTGGTGTGGACGCTCGCCGCCCTCGTCCTGCTCTCGCTCATGCCTGAGAAGAAGCTGCGCTACGTCTTGCCCATGATGGTGCCGTGTGCGTTGGCCGTAGGCTTGCTGCTCGACCACTTCCGCCTCGGCCTGCGGCAGGACGTCTGGGCTCGTCGCCTCTTTGTGACGAACGGCGCCGTGGTGTCGGCGCTCACGCTCGTCGGCGCGGTGGGCGTGCCGCTTTATGCGTGGCATACGGGGCTTCTCTCGCCCTTCACGGCCGTTGTAGCCGGTCTGTTGCTCTTAGGCGTGGGCGTCTGGATGATCCTTGCCACGCGGCAGCGACGCCCCGTGGCCTTCACCATGGCCGTCGGCGCGCTGTTCCTCATAGCTGAGGCTCTGCTCATGCGCCCCATTGCCGAGTGCTTCGGCAACCGCGCGCGCCACAGCATTGCCGAGACGCGACAGGTCGCCGCCCTCGACGGCTTGCCCTTCTACAACTCTACGCGAGAGGAGCTGCGCATCGAGCTGGTCTATGCCGCCCACCGCAAGATACGCCCCCTCGACCTGCACGATGCCGCTGCCGTCCGCCGAGCCTTGCCCTGCGCCATCGTGACGCGGCGCTACGCGGCCGAGGAACTGCCCGCCGACGTCCTGCAAAGCGTCGACACGCTCCACGTAGGCACCTACGACGACAACAAGCACCCACCCGGCACGAAGCATTACAACGAACTGTTCCACAACCACGTCACGCTGCTCCGCCCCAAGGCGGAAAGCGCTGACGCGCCGCACTGACCACTCCAAAAATTCCACACAATGAACGATACGTCTCGTTACGAGTTCACCATCCTCGTCCCCGTTTATAACGAAGCGGACAACCTCGCGCGCGTCGAGGAGCGCCTCGCCGCCTTCCTCCCCACGTCGCGCATGAAAGCCTGCGTGCTGCTCATCAACGACGGCTCGCGCGACGGCAGCTTGGAGCTGATTGAAGCCATCTGCCGTCGGCAGCCCGATTTCTACTACATCAGCAGCCGAGAGAACCACGGCCTGAGCACCGCCCTAAAGGCCGGCATCGACAGCGTCGGCAGCCCCTACTTGGGCTACATAGACAGCGACTTGCAGACCGACCCCGACGACTTCAACCTCCTGCTTGCCGAGGCGCCCGAGCACGAGCTGGTCTCCGGCATCCGTGCGCGGCGCAAGGACAGCTGGTTCAAGCGCTTCCAGTCCCGCTTTGCCAACGGCTTCCGCCGTGCCATGACGGGCGACACCGCCACGGACACGGGATGCCCGCTTAAAGTCCTGCGCACGAGCACGGCTCAGCGCCTGCCCTTCTTCGACGGGATGCACCGCTTCCTGCCTGCCCTCGTCGGCCTGGAGCAGGGACGCTTCTGCGAGCTCCCCGTGCGCCACTATCCCCGCCTCGCCGGCGTCTCGAAGTACCACCTCTGGAACCGCCTCGCCGGCCCGCTGATGGACTGCTTCGCCTTCCGCTGGATGAAGAAGCGCTACATCCGCTACCATATCGACCAGACGAACCTGAAAGCCTGATGCACCTCTCCGCTGCCTTCACCTACGCCGTCGGCTTTGCCGCGCAAGCCCTCTTCGCCGCACGCATGCTCTCGCAGTGGCTGCTCTCCGAGCGGCAGCACCGCGTCGTCTCGCCCAACGTCTTTTGGGTATGCTCCCTGGCCGGCAGTATGCTGTTTTTCACCTACGGCGTCCTGCGCGACGACTTCTCTATCATCCTCGGCCAGGTACTTAGCTACTACATATATATCTGGAATCTCGACGCGAAAGGCCTCTGGCGCCGCGTACACCCCGCCCTGCGCGCCCTCATCCTCGTTCTTCCCGTGGTAGCCATCGGCTGCATGCTCACGGACGCCGCCACCTTCGTGCAGAACTTCCTGCGCAACGCCGACGTGCCCCTCTGGCTCCTCGTCTTCGGCAGTGCGGGGCAGACCATCCTGGCCCTGCGCTTCGTCTATCAGTGGTACTTCTCCTTCCGCCATCACGAGAGCGCCCTGCCCCGCGGCTTCTGGGGCATCAGCCTCACCGGCGCCGCCATCGTACTCACCTACGGCGTCATACGCCTCGACCCCGTGCTCATCCTGGCCCACGCCTTTGGCATACTCACCTACGTGCGCAACCTCATGATACTGCGCCGCCAGACGCCTTAACGCTTCGCGCCGCTCCAGCCGCGCTCCGCTCCGACAGCGCCGCAGCAGCACACCCACCGTCCGACCTGCCCCCGAGCAGGTCGGACTTTTTTGGTTTTATGTCGGACGTAGTTTGAAACAGGTCGGACTTATGTTTTGTATAGCCATGGGTTAACAATTGTCTAACCGTGGGTTAACAATTGTCTAACCGTGGCTTTACAATTGTAAACCCGTGGTTAGACTAAAACTACGTCCGACTTATAAATGATTAGGTCGGACGTAGTTGGAAATAGGTCGGACTTGCCGGCTTGTTGGACTGCGTTGCCGTCCGCCCTCTCCGCTCCGAGCTTCCGCGCATGGCTCCCTGCGGTCGCCATACGCGGTTACGCATTGTGGAGCTGCTTCGCACCCCTCCTTGCCCACGGGGCGGCATCCTGAAGGGGCGCTACAAGGGGGACGCCGTGGTTGCAGCGCCCCTTCAGGGCGCGGGAAGTGGGGTGTTGTGCTGACCCGGGGTTAAAACCCCGGGCTATGTTGCACCGCCCTTACAGGGCGGCGTTTTGCAAGTCGATGCTTTGCAGCCTTCCTTACCGGACGGCGTTTTGCAAGTCGATGTTTTGCAGCTTTCCTTACCGGGCGGCGCTTTGCGGGGCGGTTTTTTGCAATGTTCCTTACCGGGCGGCGTTTGCAAGACGCCTTGCGCCGGTAAGTACCTGCGTTACGGAAAGTCGTGCACGTCTTACAGGCAGATTTTGAGCGTTTTGCGGGAAAAACGTATCTTTGCCCTAACTAAGAACGTGCGATATGGAGAAAAATGAAATCATGCATCTGGACAGCGTCCGGCAGTACAACGAGCTTTATGGCATAGAGACGCTCCACCCCTTGGTGACGGTCGTTGACCTGACGCACAAGGTGGAGAATATGCCCTTGGAGCAGACCATCAACTATGGTCTCTACGCCCTTTGGCTCAAGGAGAGCCGTTCTTGCGACGTGCAGTACGGGCGGCAGACGTACGACTACGATGAGGGGACGATCATGTGCTTCGCGCCGGGGCAGACGGTGCATACCAAGTATCGGCCGGAGAACGGCGCGCCGCGCTGCCACGGCCTCTTGTTCCACCCCGACCTGCTGCGCGGCACGAACCTGGGCCGCACGATACGGCAGTACACCTTCTTCTCCTATTCCGTGCACGAGGCGTTGCACACCTCGGAGCAGGAGCGTGAGATCGTGATGGACTGTTTGCAGAAGATACGTCTGGAGCTGGAGCGGAGCATCGATAAGCACTCGCGCCAAATCATCGCAATGAACATAGAGCTCCTCTTGGGCTATTGTATGCGCTTCTATGAGCGGCAGTTCATCACGCGCGAGGTGCATAACTTGGACACGCTGACGAAGTTTGAGGAGCTGCTCGACGCCTATTTCGAGGGCAACAACGCCGCGCGAAACGGCTTGCCCACGGTGCGCTATTTTGCCGACCACGTGTTCCTCTCGCCCAACTACTTCGGCGACCTTATCAAGAAGGAGACGGGCCGCACGCCGCAGGAGTATATCCAGCAGAAGGTGATAGACCTGGCCAAGCAGCGCATTGCCGACAGCCGCGAGACGGTGTCGGAGATAAGCTACTCGCTGGGCTTCCGCTATCCGCAGCACCTCTGCCGCCTCTTCAAGAAGCGCGTCGGCCTGACGCCGCAGCAGTTCCGCAAGCAAATGGCTTCCTGAGATGACCGAACCGCTCGATGACTTGATACAGCTTACGCCGTGGGACGGCTCGGCGCCGTTGCCCGCCGGCTTGGGTGCGCGCCATGTGCTGGTGCTGATGTCCGACGAGGACTGTCCGCAGCGCTTCGGTTGTCGGCCTGACGACTTCGCCTGCGGCACGGCGCTCTACCGCCGCCCCGGCCTGCCCCTTGGCAACGAGGAGTCGGCGGCGCCCATTGTGCCCCCCTTCCGCGCGGCTACCGACGGTGCGGCGAGGCGCGGGGAGGCCCTCGTGCTCAGCTTCACGCGGGAGCTGTATGCCCACACCGCGCTGGAGGAGCGGTTGGGGGAATACACCTTCGGCCGTTACCGGGCGGGGGAGGCGCTGCACCTCTCGGCGCGTGAGCTGGACGTGATGCGCCGCGACATGGCGATGGTGCGCCGCGAGATGGGGTGCGACGTGGACGACTACTCGCGGCGTGTGCTGACGGACTGCCTGCAGCTGCTCCTTGACCACATGGGGCGCTTCTACCGGCGTCAGTTCGTTACGCGCGAGGCTTGCAACGAGACGTTGCTGCGGCGGTTGCGCGGCTTCCTGAAGACCTACGAGGAGGCAGGGCGCATGGAGCGCGAGGGGTTGCCCACCGTGGCCGAGGCTGCCGCGGCTTTAGGCCACTCTGCGGCCTATGTGCTCGACCTCTTGCAGCACGAGCTGGGTCAGACGTGGGACGCCTACCTCTTCAGCTACCGCTTTGAGCGTGCCAAGAGCCTGCTGCGCAGCGGCGTGAGCGTGGGCGACGTGGCCAGCCGGCTGAGCTTCCGCAACACGCCGTTCTTCAGCAGTCTCTTCCACCGCCTGACGGGCCTCACACCGCGGCAGTATGCCCGCATCTCCTGACCGCAGCTCCGTAAGACGCAAAAGGGCGTGCCACCTTCCGGGGTAGCACGCCCTTTTGCGCTTTTCATGTCAGTTTAGCCTATATCGCCCACCTTCAGCAGGTACTCCGCAATCTGCACGGCGTTGAGAGCGGCGCCCTTGCGTATCTGGTCGCCCGTCAGCCAGAGGGTGAGGCCGCAGTCGTCCGCCAAGTCGCGCCGTACGCGGCCTACGAAGATGTCGTCCTTCCCCGCGCTCTCGAGGGGCATGGGGTAAACGTAGTGTTGGGGGTCGTCAACGAGCGTCACGCCCGGTGCGGCGGCCAGTGCGCGGCGCGCGGCTTCGACCGTGACGGGCTGCTCCGTTTGCAGCCAGACGCTCTCGGAGTGGCTCCGCAGGGAGCTGACGCGTACGCAGGTGGCGCTGGTGCGCACATCGCTGTGCATGATTTTCCGCGTCTCGTTGTACATCTTCATCTCCTCCTTGGTGTAGTCCGTCGGCGTCATGACGTCAATTTGGGGTATGACGTTGTAAGCCAGCTGGTGGGGGAACTTGTTTATGGTGGAGACCTTGCCTTCCGTCACCATCTCGCGATATTGCTGCTTGAGCTCTTCCATGGCTGCGGCTCCGGCACCGGAGGCGCTCTGGTAGCTGGCGATGTGTATGCGGCGGATGTGGCTCAGCTGCTCTATGGGCTGCAAGACTACGACCATCATGATGGTGGTGCAGTTGGGGTTTGCAATGATGCCGCGTGGGCGCTGCAGGGCGTCGGCTGCGTTGCATTCGGGGACAACGAGGGGAACGTCGTCGTCCATGCGGAAGGCCGAGGAGTTATCTATCATGACGGCGCCGTGCTGCGTAATGGTGTCGGCAAATTCGCGCGACGTGCCGGCGCCGGCTGACGTGAAGGCAACATCTACGCCGCGGAAGTCGTCGTTATGGCGCAGTTCCTTGACGACATAGTCCCTACCCCGGAAGGAATAGGTGTGCCCCGCGCTACGCGAGGAGCCGAACAGCAGGAGATCATCAACGGGGAAATCGCGCTCGGCGAGCACGCGGAGGAATTCTTGTCCCACGGCGCCGCTGGCGCCTACGATAGCCACTTTCATAAGTACAAGGTATGTTTACGTAAACGGCGCAAAAGTACGACTTTTCCGTTGCAACGCCCCGGCCGGCCCATTCTTTTTGTGCATTCGTCGCCCTTGACGGCCTGCGCGCCGCCAGCCGCGCTTTTTCAGACCTATCGGGGTGGCGCTCGGAAGTTTTTACGTATTTTTGCCCTGCAGAGGCCTCGCGCCGCCGCCCTCCCCTAAACCGACACGCCCTTGGTATCCCTCCCCATCACCGACCCGACGTGGATCTTCTTCGTCGTGCTGGGCATCATCCTCTTGGCACCGATGCTCTTTGAGCGCTTGCGCATCCCCTCCATCGTGGGTATGATCTTGGCGGGGCTGCTCATCGGGCCGCACGGCTTGCATGTGCTGGAGCGCGACGCGAGCTTCGAGCTGTTTGGCAAGGTGGGGATTTACTACATCATGTTTCTGGCGTCGCTGCAGATGAACATGCAGGACATGCGTCAGACGCGCTGGAAGGCGGTGGGCTTCGGCGTGCTGACGTTCCTCATCCCCATGCTGCTGGGTGTCGGGGCAAACCTGCTCTTCTTAGGCACGGCGGTGGCTACGAGTGTGCTGATGGCGGCTATGTATGCCAGCCATACGCTCATTTCTTACCCCATCGTCTTGCGCTACGGCTTGGCGCGTCGCCAGAGCGTCACGCTGGCCGTGGGCGGCACGGTGGTGGCCGACACGCTCACGCTGCTCGTCCTGGCCGTCGTGGGCGGCGTTTTCAAGGAGCACACTACGGGGCTCTACTGGCTCTGGCTCGTCGTGAAGATTGTGCTCATCGGCGCCGTCATCGTTTACAGCCTGCCGCGGATGGGGCGATGGTTCTTCCGCCGCTTCAACGACGGCGTCGTACAGTACATCTTTGTCCTGGCCCTTGTGTTCTTGTCGGCGGGTCTCATGGAGATAGTCGGCATGGAAGGCATCCTGGGCGCCTTCCTTGCGGGCATAGTGCTCAACAAGCAGATACCGGCCACCAGCCCCCTGATGAACCACATCGAGTTCATCGGCAATGCACTTTTCATTCCCTACTTCCTCATTGGCGTGGGCATGCTGATCAACGTGCACGTCTTGCTTGACTTGGGCGCAGTGAAGGTGGCCCTCGTCATGGTGCTGATTTCTATCGTCAGCAAGTGGCTCGCAGCGTTCGCGGCGCAGCAGGCGTTTCGCCTGGGTCGCGAGGATCGCGCCCTTATCTTCGGCCTGACGAGCAGCCGCGCCGCAGCCACACTGGCCATCGTCATGGTGGGCTACCAGATCTACCTGCCTAACGGCTGGCGCCTCTTTGGCGAGGACGTGCTGAACGGCACGATGATCCTGATACTTGCGACGTGCATCGTCAGCAGCTTCGTCACGGAGAACACCGGCCGGCGGATAGCGACGCACCGGTCGGCCTCGCCGGAGCCCGCAGTGCAGTCGCAGGAGGATAGGCTTGTAGTAGCCGTTTCCAACCCCGCCACTATGCCTCACTTGGTCAGCCTCGCGCTGATGCTGCGTACGCCGCGCTCCCCGCTACCGCTGAACGCGCTGAACATAGTCCTCGAGGGCAACGAGGCGATGCAGCGGCAGGGGAAGCTCGTGCTGGAGCAGGCCGCCAACCTGGCCGCTGCAGCCGACGTCAGGATGCAGACACACTGCCGCTGGGGGGTGAACGTCGTCTCCGGCATACGCCATACGATGCGGGAGCTGGACGCCAGCGACCTCATCATCGGGCTTCATCAGAAGGAGCGCCTCTTCGAGACGTTCTACGGCAAGCTGACCACCGACCTGCTCGGCGCTATCGACCGCCAAGTCATCATCTATCGCGCCACGATGCCGCTCAATACCATCCGGCGTATGCACCTTATCGTTCCGGCTCGGGCGGAATATGAACCGGGTTTCGGTGCGTGGATGCGCCGCATAGACCTGCTGGCCGCTCAGCTTTCCACGCAGGTCGAGGTTTACGCCACGCCCCACGCCGCCACCACGATGCGCGACTTCTGGGCCGCTATGCGCAGCAACATCAAGGCGGAGTATCACGACAATGCGCACCCCGCCGAGCTCTTCCCCATAGCGCGCGACGTCAAGCAAGACCACCTGGCCGTTTTCGTACTGGCGCGCCCGGGCACGCTCTCCCACCACGCCTATCTCGCCCACTTGTCCGACCAGATAGAGCGTTTCCTCTCCGCCCGCAGCCTGATGTTTATCTATCCCGCACAGCCGCGCGGCTTCGTGGGCAAGTCCTCCGTGCTCATCACACAATAATATATTAGTATGTCCTACCTAAAAACGCTTATCATGCAACGCTCAATCTCCGCTTCCCCTTCGCGCCGCCGCTGTGGCGCACTGGTACTCACCTTGCTCCTTTGCCTCTCGGCTTTCCCGGCACGCGCCGCTCGCTACGCCGCCCCTGCCGACACGCTGCCCGCCACGCCGGAAAACCTGGTCGGCACGTGGGGCTTCAGGACCGACGAACTGACCATCGGCGTCCGCCTCTCGTCCGACAGCAGCGCTATGTTCTCCATTGTCGTCAGCGACGAGGAAGAGCTGCAAGGCATGGTGCGCATCCAGTTGCCCGCACAGTGGAGCACGGACGGCGAGACGCTCTCCCTGACGGCCGACCTCTCACAGCTCACGGCCAAATACGAAGGCAACAACGCCGAGCTGGGTGAGCAGATACAAGACATCTTCGGGCAGATGATGAAGGAAAAACTGGCCGATGAGCTGGGCGGTGACACCCAAAAGACGAAGACGCTCACCATAAGCTCCCTGACGGCGGACAAGCTCGTCCTGGCCGACGACGACGGCGAGCTTCTGACCCTGCAACGCGCCGTGGCACGCCCGTAGCGGCGCGCGGCAAAAGCATCAGCCCATGCACCGCCACGACACAGCGTCCGTCCTGATTCTCTACACGGGCGGCACCATCGGCATGACGGCGAACCACCGCACCGGGGCGCTGGAAAATTTCGGCGCCGAGCGCTTCCGGCGCCACGTCCCGGAGCTGGACGCCCTGACGTGCCACGTCGACGTGCGCGCCTTCCATCCCCCCATCGACTCCAGCGACATGGAGCCGGCCCACTGGGTGCAGATGGCGCGCATCATAGCCACGGCGCGCGACGCCTACGACGGCTTCGTCGTCCTGCACGGCACGGACACCATGGCCTACACCGCCTCGGCCCTCTCCTTCATGCTGGAGAACATCGGGAAGCCCGTCGTCATCACCGGCTCCCAGCTACCCATCGGCCAGCTGCGCACCGACGGCAAGGAAAACCTGCTCACCAGCATCGAGATAGCCGCCGCGCGCGACGCGGAGGGACGCCCCCGCGTGCCCGAGGTCTGCATCTATTTCGACAGCCGCCTCATGCGCGGCAACCGCACCACGAAGGTCAACACGGAGGGCTTCAACGCCTTCCGGAGCTTCAACCATCCCTCCCTGGCGCACGCCGGCGTCACGATACGCTACGAGGATCAGCTCATCCTCCGCCCGGCGCCCGACGCACCCTTCCGCCCACACTACGGACTCGATACGCGCGTGCTCGTGCTCACCCTCTTTCCCGGCATACGGGCCGACTACGTGGAGCACGTCCTGGGGCTTCAGGGTCTGCGTGCCTTGGTGCTGAAGACGTACGGCGCCGGAAACGCGCCGCAGAAGTCGTGGCTGGTAGATAGCCTCCGGCGCCTCGTGGAGAAAGGCGTCATCGTCGTCAACATCACGCAGTGCACGCGCGGCGCCGTCGAGATGCGGCGCTACGAAACCGGTCTGCAACTCCTGCAAGCCGGTGTGCTCAACGGCTACGACAGCACCATAGAGTGCTGCATCACGAAGCTCATGAGCCTGCTCGGCGAGGGCTGCGCCCACGACGACATCGTCCGCCTGCTCAACACGTCTTTGGCCGGCGAAGTCACCCTCACCCCCGTGCCGGGGCCACCTGCCAGCTAAAGGCACCGCAGCTTGACCCTCTCCAGGCTCGTCTCGTTTTCAGCAGGCCGCCCGCAAGCCTTCGCAAAGTCGCCTTATTTTCTGCCAAGTCGGAGGTAATTTTTGTCTAACCGTGGGTTAACAAAAACGCAGCTCGGGCTTGCGAGACAACAAGTGGCAGCCGACAACAAACACAAAAGCCCCGACTGCGGATGACGCAGCCGGGGCTTGCTGGTGGTACCTCCAGGAATCGAACCGGGGACACACGGATTTTCAGTCCGATGCTCTACCAACTGAGCTAAGGCACCTTTGTTGCACGTTTGCGGGGCAAAAGTACGGCGTTTTCTTCAACCGGCAAAGCAATCGGCCGTTTTTTTTCGCCTAAGCTCGTTTGGACGCTTCCGGCGCAGCGTGTGGTTTGTAGCTCCCACTTTCTTTTTGTATTTTTGCGGGGTAAAAATGCACAAAACGTAAGCTGATGACTTGGAAATACCTCCTCTCGCGCCTCGACGGGCAACAAATTGCCAGCGCCTTCCTCGTGCTCTTCGCCGTGATCGACGTGCTCGGTTCTTCCCCCATCTTCATCTCACTGAAGGCTAAGGGGCGCCCCATCAATGCGCTGAAGGCCACGCTCATCTCCGGCGCCTTGCTCGTCGGCTTCTTCTACGCCGGTGACGCCGTGCTGCACCTTTTCAGCGTCGACATACAGTCCTTCGCCGTGGCCGGTGCGCTCGTCATCTTCATCATGGCGCTGGAGATGCTCCTCGACGTAGAGATTTTCAAGTACTCCGGTCCCCTGAAGGAGGCAACGCTCATCCCCGTCGTCTTCCCCCTGATAGCCGGCGCGGGGGCTTTCACCACGCTCCTCTCCCTGCGGGCCGAGTATGCGCAGGTGAACATCCTGATAGGTCTCGCGCTGAACCTGATTCTCGTTTATATCGTCATCCGCGCGGCGGACAAGATAGAGCGCGTAGTGAGCAAGACGTTCATCTACATCCTGCGGAAGTTCTTCGGCGTCATCCTCCTGGCTATCTCCATCCGCCTCTTCACGCAGAACCTCCTGCCCTTGATCCACAATTTCTCGCCCGCCAAGTGACGCTTGCCGAGCCTCAAGTCCTGCGCCCCCACGTGGGCTTCGCACGAAAGCGCCGACGGAACAGCCCCTTCCGCCGGCGCTTTCGCTTGCGCTATGCTTTAAACAGGAATGGCACAGAAAATCAGCAATAATCGACCCCACTTGAGCCTCAACTGGAAGCCTCCTGTCGAGGCCGCGTGCTGAACGTGCGATTTGAGAGAAGAACGAACTTTCAAGATTACGCTTCTATCCCGGATGTTTATAGAGAACGATACTGTTAACAAAAAAGGGCTGCAACCCATCGGATTGCAACCCCGTTCTTGCTGTTTGCTTATCGTTGATAGTCGTTGCCTGCCCTGGCTTACTTCACCTCCTCTAAGATTATTGCTACTGAATATCAGTAAGTTGCGAATGTGTGGTGCAAATATGGATGTTTGTGATGATAGGTAAAAGTAGGGAAAGATAGACAAAACAAGAAGTCTATTCTTTGTCATTCGACTCTTCTGCCGTATCATTACCATTTTTATCTCGCTCCTTGTATTCACGCAATTCCTGCTCTACCATATCAAGTCGTTTAGTCAATTCTTCAACGGATGGCAATTTATCCTTTATCTTTATGCCCTCATAAGTAGCAACACCCATTGGATTTTGAATACTATCAAATGCCCATTCCACTTTCGTTTGGTCTTTTGATTTGCATAGAAGCAAGCCAATAGTCGGATTGTCATCAGGTTGCCGTAGCAGTTTGTTGCACGCTGCCACATAGAAATTCAACTTACCGGCAAACTCAGGCTTGAAATCCACAACCTTCAATTCTATGACAACATAACACCGAAGTCGTATGTGATAGAAAAGCAAATCGGGGAAATAGCCATCTGCACCAACAACGAGTTCTGGTTGTCTGCCTACATAGGTAAAGCCGTTACCCAGCTCAAGCAAGAACCGAGTAATGTCTTTTGCTATGGCATCCTCTAAATCTCGCTCATTATATCCCCTCTCCAACATAAGGAAATCGAGCCTATATGGGTCTTTCAATACGCTTGCTGCAAGTTGGCTTTGGTGTGTAGGCAAGTGAGAAGCAAAGTTGGTTATGGCTGTTCCTTGCTTGGCGAAATCATCACTGTCGATGATATCTTCCAATTCACGTTTGCTAAGCCCTTCATCTATTGTCCTCGCTATATAATAGAAAGCCTCTTCTATGGATTTACATTTAGACGTAAGCAACAGATGATGTTTCCAAGGCACAATTCCAAAAATGGGAAGCATGCCTCCATTATCAATAATAGAGGAGATTCTATTGGGTGAGACAATTTCTGCACCTAGTTGGTGCAATTTTATAGGATTCTGATTCTCAGCCATTTGTAATTTTGCACCTAGTTGGTGCAAAATTTCCTTGTGGTTGTCATCAGACATATAAAACTCATACCACCCTTTCATATAATAAAGATTACGAGCCGAGAAACCTTTTACATCAGGATAGGCTTCTCTAAGGTCGAGGCTGAGTTGGTTGACAACACCCGAACCCCACCTTGTCTCTGCTTTCTTCTGCACAATGTCGCGCCCCAAGAGCCAATTAAACTCCAATGCACCATAGTTGGCTTGCAAAGCTACACGACTACGAACCGCTTGATAGCGACTTTTTATCTCTCGCAGCCATTCTATGTATTCATTGTCACCATGAAAGTTTTGGGAGGTGACAAAATGTGGGTTGTTATTATCTGTCATGATGTTTTCAACATTTAATGTTTTTCTATTACACTTAATTGTCGCTAGGCTTTTTATCTTGCAGTCAGAAAGACAACGAGTCCCAAAATTACAAATAAAATAGCATTTACAATTATGCTATATTTTAATTTTGTATCAATTTTATTCAGAGAGTTGGCAAACGTTTCTGTTGCATCTATAAGCTTCTGAGATGCAGAGTTTGCTGACTCTATAATTGATTTTCGGTCTTTTTCAAAAGCCGTTGTCTTCTGTTTATAATCTGTTTCTATAGCCGTAATAAGCCCTTTTACTTTTGAGGTTAGAGTTCCTAGTTGCGAAACATACTCAGATGTAGAACCATTCAATCCATCAAAAGAATTGACAGTCTTTTCTACTTGTTTGCGGGCAGAGTCTATATTTTTAAGCTCCTGTTCTAACTCTTTTAGAGAGTCATTGATTCTCTGGTCTATCATTTTTCTGTGTATTTATTTGCAATTTTATTAATTATGTTTGCGTGGTCTTCCAATTGTATTGCCAACTGAATTTTACCCATGTATTCTTTGTCTTTTAATGCGTTATGCTCAATAAGCAATTTGGTAAACTCCTCTATCTGTGAGGACTTACCTTCGCTCATATATTGTTTGAATACTACTTTGTAGTCATTGTAGAGTTCTTCTTCCAACATTTCGTTGTTTTCTTGCCCAAGATACAATATGCAGAATACGTTGAGAAGGTTTAATACAGGATTCATTTCAGATACAGCTCTACGAATCAAGCGAACTGCACCTTGAAGATGCTTTATATTGTCCATTTGCGAGTCATTGTTTACAATCTCTGCATCTACAACCCTCATGTATTTTCTGACAAGATCAAATCTTGCAATGTCATCTTCTGAATCCACATCAGTGTCATCCTTTAGCGAAAAAGGTACATCCTGATTTAATTTAGAATCATAGGTAACGAAACCTTCACGAGCATATTTTGAGTTGAAATAGTAGTAAATAAAGTCTTTGAGATCTTCATTTGTTTCCTTCCAATCCTGCGTTGAACTGATAGCCATATTACAGAATTGTTCCATATCGAGAATGCCTCTAGCTCGTTTGTCTGCTATACTTCTATATATAAATGATGTAAGATGCTTTAAGCAAGCCATAATGGTACCTTCACTCCTAGCTAAAGTTTTGACTTCCGCTATCATATTATCCGCTCTTTCTGCTGAAAAATATTTCCGATAGTAAAGCCTTAGATTCTCATAATATGCAGATTCGTCTTGACAAATAGTCGTGATACGGAATGTATGCTTAGAATAATCTTCTGTAAAATCATCTATCAAGCCAATAATGCACATTCTATAAATAGCTTTCTGTATTACATCTTTATATACAGCAGAACCATAATCATGAATATAGCTATATCCACGACTATTTCTTAGATTCCGAGCATTATGCGTTGAAAACACCGGCAGATTTCTTGCTGAAAGATTTCTGTTGTATTCATCAAGAACCTGTTCGCTTTCTTCATAAGAAACATAGTATGTAAGTACTTTACCCTTATCATAACTATTGATGAATTTAACGATGCCTTTAGAATTCACAATAGTAGGGATTCCAACGCCGACAAATTCCTCATTGCTAATCTCAACTTGTAATTTATTCATCAGCAAATCCATGACAAAGAGTTCAAACTCCTCGCCAAGGAAGTTGCTGTCATAGAAAAATTTGTTATTTATATAATCAGCAGAGAATTCATCCCATCCATTGGTCTTTACATTCTTCACCCAATACTTCTTCGGTGAATACATAATTGTAGCAAGAGCCATTTTCTTGTCTCTACCAGCACGACCAGCTTCTTGTACAAACGACTCTAATGAACCTGGGTAGTTTAGATGGAAAGTCATTCGCACATTAGACTTGTCAATACCCATGCCAAAAGCTTTGGTTGCAATCATTATGTTGGTCTTGCCATTGAGAAAATCATCTTGACATGTTGTATCATCACCGCCCTTGTAAGTTGATATACTTCTAAAACCTTTGTCTCTGAGAGTTTTTTCAACGGTAGGCACACTATTGAATACAGTACTCTTCTGTTCTTTATTTGCACGTAGACAAAAAACTATACCAGCGACATCTGTATTCAATTGATTATACCAATTGGGTTCCACATCAACACAGAGATTTGTATTGCGTATATTGGTAATTACACTTGAATCCGTCAAATTTTCTCTGGAAACAAACCGCTCTTTAATTTTTTTTATGGCATCATCATCTTGAATTTCAACAAGTTTCTGAGTCGCATTATCAATAGCCTCTTTAAGAGATTCTTCTTTAAGACTATCTACATCTCTTGATTTTTGTACATTTTCGGCATTAACTTCATAAACATGGTATTGAAGTTCAAGGCGGTTCGTATTCTCATATCTTACTATGGCATCATCCTCTAAAGAATATGCGTTCGAGCCAGAAAGTTCACGTTCTACATCTGCAAGCACGTCAAATGATGCGGTTGCAGTAAGACCAAATAAAGAGATATGGCAATCCTCTCTCTCTGTTTTCTTGGGAAGAACATAATTGAAGAGGTTTCTACCAAGATGCAGATATGCCAATCGGAAATCATGCCCCCATTCGGACACACAATGGACCTCGTCTATCACACCATAGGCGAAATAGACGTCAGACTCACGCATAGAACGTAGCACTTCACGAAATCTGTGGATGCTTAAACGTTCAGGCGACAAGAACATAATCTGCACTTGTGAACCAGTCAATGCAGCTTCACGTTTTCTTCCTTCCGCAAAATCTTTGGTTATATCACTATTTATATACGATATACAATCGATACCTACTTTTTTCAGACCATCATATTGGTCCTTCATTAATCCCTTCAAAGGATCTACAACAAGAGTCACTGCCGGTTGCAACATAGCAGCAAGTTGATAAGTTAGAGACTTGCCGCCACCTGTAGGAAGTAGACCTATTACACTCTTCAACTGAAGTGCCCTGTTTAAAATCGGCAACTGTCCTGATCTAAAATCATCTTTTCTGAATATCAGATTCAAGAAGTATCTCAGTTTAGAACAATTGCTTTCTATATTTTCATATATGCCATGACTATTCTTTTCAACGAAAGACTTGTATTTTATACGCTCTGTCGTATAGAGGATACGCTTTCCATACACATTCTTTGACGAGCGCACGATGAAATAGCAACCACTCTGAGCTTTATATTTTGAGAATGCGACATTTTTAGCATCACACAATTGGTCGATTGACACATCAAACACAGCATCATACTCGGTCTTAGTCGAAGCCGTATGTTTAGTATCAACTTGTATTTGTGGCAATACCATGCTATCATAGTCATTTGTTATGGCTATTAGGTAGTGATAAATTTCATAGAAATCATCCAAGGCGACCTTTGCAATATCCGTATCGTCTTCAAGAACAAGTACCTTCCATGCTTGTTTGCTTGTATTAAGGCGTTCTGAAATCAAAGTTTCAACAAAAGTCTTTTGAATGCGAGCAATTGCATTCAAACTCTTTGTTTTCTGATTTTTTGTCTGATTTGATATATATTCAAGAACTTTCTTGCTTGCTAATGTTGGCAAACCACGTGAAATAAGATTGCTCATCAAAGCATAAACAGGGCATAGCTTCTTATGGGCTGTCATATCAAATGGTGCTAAAACCTCGAATGCTCCTTGCATGAGAGAAGAACTAACGAGGTTTTCTGAATATTCTGCAAAATACTGAACAGGAGCAAAATACTTGTACTCATACAAGACATCATTATTCTGTGAAAGGTCATAGCTAAAACTCTTGATTAAGCAACCATATGCCTTTTTATTAGGATGATGTCCAAAATTAGTATCTCGAAAATCAGTAAATACATGCACATGATTTTCTTTGAAATAGTTGCAAAAAGCGTTTATTCTGCTTTCATTCAGATTTGCAGGACCTATGCAAAGCACAATATGCCTTTGACCAGAAGAGGTTATCATTTTTGAAACGCCCTTCAAACTCACATCCTCAATATCAAGTATATTTGAGAAAATATGAATGGCACATGGTTGCTCTACATCTATAGTCATAAGGCCTTCTGTATTGCCGCTTTTGTCTGATGGCAAATATTGAGATATTTCTTCTATTTTGACATCATAATTCTCCAATGCTTTCTGTACATGCAATACGGCTCTTTTCCGTGCTACATCCGAGGGTTCTTCTAATATAACCTTATGTAGTTTTTCAAGTAAGTTGTGTTGGCGGAGTTTTTCTATTATAGCAATAGTACCAATACCCTGTCCGCATCCCCAATCATATATTTCAACTCCATTCGATACCGTAGAATATGGAAACTCCTTTTCGTCTAAAGCACGCATGAGTTTATGGTTGTGCATAGGACCATATGCAGCCATATATGCACAACATTGTTCTTCTGTTCCTAAAACTGCCTTGCCATGATTGAGCGTACGACCTTGGTTGTCAGAATACCACCATGGACAATCTTTGTATCTGTAAGGTACATAAGAACTGGATA
This sequence comes from uncultured Prevotellamassilia sp., assembly GCA_964641085.1. Lineage (GTDB taxonomy): Bacteria > Bacteroidota > Bacteroidia > Bacteroidales > Bacteroidaceae > Alloprevotella. Next base: position 55,057 of record CAZXJS010000007.1, read on the forward strand.
TTCTGACAATATCATTTATGGTCAATTTGTTAACACCTTGTATGTCGTTTATGTAACTCATTTTCCAGTTATTGTTTCTGCAAATGGATTTTCTCTATGTGAGCGCATATTGGCTATTGCTCTTTCCTTACTGGCATTGGCATAGCAATATTCGCAGCCATGCACACAAGTGTTATATTCACCTATGTCTTTACTCTTTATGCAACCACAAAACTCACGTTGTCCTTTGTCTCTGTTATCGCCATGGGTAGCATACATGCCATTAGGTAAAACAATTGCATCTTGTGGCAATGGTTCTGTATCACCAAACAAACCAACTTGTGGCATTGGATGTAGCTTAACTTTCAGATAGTCCATCAATTTTTTGTCATCATAAGCTAATCTTATTATCAGATTGTCGTCAACGCAATGATTCTTTTGAACACCATACTCCGTCAAATCTATTTTCTCACCGCAAGTTGCCAATTCGTAGTCCCATTTGCGATTAATGGCATACAAGCGTTGAGCGAACTCGCGCATTTGCGCTTCTGTCCAATCAATATAATTAACCTGTGCTTTTTGTAGGTTTGCTTGAACTTTACGATAAGATAGGATGTCGGCAAAGCTAAACACCAATTTCTCAGTATAGCCAAATAGTTGGTCGCCAATATTCTCCACTTTGGCAAGTAAGTTGTTTATGCTTATTCTATCAGTTAACACAAGTGGGTCGAACCTCCAAACCACATGCCCTTTACCAAGTTTGTCCACAAGTTGCTTGAATGTTTCTATTCGTTGAGATAGTGAAGGGACATTCTTCTCCAGCCCTTCTGCCTCATAATCGTTTAGCGAGTATTGTATGTAGCACTTGATGCCACGCTTTTCTAATATTGGCAGATATTGTAACAATGGGCGTGGATTCTTTGACCAAAACACAATGAAGCGAGTGTCCTTATACGATACATAACTCTTTACCCCATTAAAAGGATTTGTCCAAGCCGAATAGCCAGTTTTGTCTAGCCGATAGAAGAACCAATCTGCGTAGAAAGCAGGTATATCCGTGCTTCTACTGGCAGAAACAAGAACAGGAACCTGCATATCCACAAGTTCCCCATTCTCACGTGGCAGTTTTTGTTTATTCCATGTTGCCATAACAATATCTTTAAAACTCTATATCTTCATCCTCAAGAACTTTTTCTTCAAGAAAATTCAGTATTTGTTCATGCAAGTTTTGTCCAGACGATTTGACAGAAAGAATTGATTCATTTTTTCCAAAGAACCCAGATCGAATTTTTGATTGCAAATTTTGGAATTTCTCCCTTAATATGTCAATATTCAATAAAGCTTTATTAGAAGATAAATCAGCATATTCCATCTTAAACATTGCATCTCTAGCTTCAAAAGGTGAGAGATGCATCATAAACAAATCATTATCTTTATTAACAACGGATGAAACAGTGTATTCGAAAGCCTCGTGATTCGATATCATGAGAATTAATCTATTCTTATACAGATTCACATTACTATTGTTTTGTTTGATGGCCTTACTGATAAACAGATAGGCAATACTTGCCAATTGTTGTTGATCGTCTATATCTGAAATTGTTCCATAAGACAGGAATATCATAAGTCCCATACCATAGCGACCAAAATCAAGAATATGCTTTAACTGTTTTGGATCATTTCGATATGAATGCCATGCCTTATAAAGAGGATGATAAGTAGCGTCTCCATCGTTGCCAGCAGCAAGTTGAATGAGTGCTTCTATTACATATTTTTCAGTTTCAGTGATGTCAGCAGATGATTGTGTTGTGCTAATCGTTTTTACATCATGTACCATGTACTCTATATCCACATTTCTGTCATACAGATGCAAAATACATTTTTGAGCTACACCATTTTTAAGGATTATAGAAAATCCATAATCCGACAAATCAATATCTTGCCAACCAAATGGAGTTTGGGCAGATATAGTATACCCTTTCAATAGAATCTCTGTATCCGTAAATTTTACGACACGCATAGGCTTAGGGGCAAACTGTGGCTTTCCCATTTCCCCATTTGTTGCTGTCAAGATATAACCATCACCGTTAGTTAGTTGATAGCCAGAACAACCATTTGTGTTTTTCCTGATTTTAATATATCTTGTACAAATCTGCAAATCTCTCACAGGTTTACCATTCTCATAACGCTGATGACAGGTTGAGTTGTAGTCAAAATTTGACAGAACCTTTTCTTCTTGTTTCTTTTGTTCTTGAAGTTTCTGCTGTTCTGCTATTTTGCGCTTTTCTTCTGCATGGCGTTTCTGCTCCTGCTGTATACGCAGTTGCTCTTGGCGTTCTTTTTCTTTCTTTTTGCCGCTAAAGAAATCTAATATTCCCATGTCTAAGCAATAGTCCGTCAGTAGCCAAAAGGACTTTTAATGAAACGGAAAGCGTGGCACTGCTATAACCACGTCTTAAAGTGCAGGCCCTAAGAAAACCTTAATCAACAGATATGGTAAAGCAGCCCACGCTATAACGTGGGAACTGCCATGCCAATTCTTGTTGATTTTGTGTTTCAGTTTCTCAGGCTTTGCACTTACAAGAGTAGCATAACGCTCCTTATATTTCTATTATGTCTCGGAAATGGCTATTTACACCAGCTCCGCATACAAAGGTAGTGAAAGTAATTGATAATCGAGCATAATTCTCTTTATTTCAGCGTAAATGTTACGTAAAACGGAAGATTTCAATTGCAGAAACTTCTAATGTGGCTTTTGCAAAGCATTTTGAAAGCCATTTTAAACTTGTTGTCATACATAAAATCTATTGCAGAATTAATCAATTAGTCTATACGAACCAAAGAATCCAATTTCAAATAATCCTTCTTCGCACCCTCATCTTTAATGACATACTGATAGAACACGCGGTTGAGCCTGTCACGTTTCATAACACGCTTTTGGTATAAGGCTGAAAAGAGAATACATGCGGAAAGGCCAAGAATTATCAGGTACCATTGCAGCATACTCCATTTGTCTGTACTTGCTTTGAAACGTTGCCACTTGTATAGCCACCATGCTTTCAAGGTAGGCGGTGTGGATGGCTTCGGGGTTGTGGCAGCTTGCAGAGCATCACCCCAAATTTTCAATATGGCATGTGTTGATTCTACAGGTTCATCTTTATCGAGAATTTTCATGCCAAGGAAACGTATTGTGCGCAGTATTTCGGGAGGGTATTCGGATGCCCATTCTTTCATTTGGTCTATGTTATTGATACCTTGAATCGTGCGTTTATGGAAATACTCTTTCCGTCTTTGTTCTTCTTTGTCATCAAGTTGCTTCCATCGCTTTTGCAGCTCCGCAGCATACATACCTATGTGGCGGTCTCCCATAAGTTTGATTCTTTCATCGGACAGAATAGAATTGCATTGTCTTTCGTCGTTGAAATAGCTTTCCAATCCTTGACGGATAGTTTCTTTCAAACAATCCTCTGGGATGCCGAGCGTAGTATTTTCCGACTCTATATTTTTACTTTCCTTAGACACCTGTTGGGATAAGAGAGACTCAATGTTTATAAGTTTCGTATCGTACGTATCAATTCTTTCTTTGATAACAGAAAGTTCATCAAGAATGTCTTCAAGTTGGTCGTTTTGTTTGCTCATTTATTTGCTGGTTATATGTTATCGTCTACATTTTCTGTAATAATATGAATTGCCATGGTACTTCCTTTTGTATTTGTCATCATCACCCCAACCAATTTTTGATGATGTGCTTTCGCCACCGCCAGCGGAAATGGCAGATTGATATGGAGGGAAAAGTATGGCACCAAGAGTAGAAAGTCCGACATAAATGATGCCATTACCAGCATCAGAAACATCACTGCATGATTGAGACAAGTCTTCAAAGAAATCAGGACCAAGTGGTATATTATCGCCTTCCATATCTGGAGCCTCATTCATCTTAGCCTTTGACAGGCATGGAAATAGGCTGCTGAAATCGGGGAACACATCATCAATTCGACTAACTTCAAATCCATTGTGCGTGTCATACCATTCTTGTCGTGCGTCCTCATACATGGCCTTAGCCTGTTCGTGAACGATAGCCACAGGATTGCCAAGTAGCTCACATATACAGGACAACGTGAGCGAAGCATCCAATTGTTTGCCACTAAAAGAAACGTCATGTCTCATTCGGCTACCAACCTTGTCTTTACCGATAGTGAACGAAAGACCCTCTATGCCATTGGTCTTGGTGCTAAAGCGAAAGCGCAAATGGATGCCCACTTTTGCCAACTTGCCTTCAAAATCTTTCCAACTATTTGAAACTAACAAAGACTCTTTTACGGTATGCATCATCTGGTAGCGCACAGCGTCCATGGTGCGGAGTCTATGTGACTTGATTGCTTCTTTTCCTTTAGCTATGTATAAGCCGTATTCTCGTGTCAAGTCCTTGCATACTTTGATATTCTTGTCTTTCTCATGCGAATCCTTCGTGCATTTGCCTTTGAAGTTGACGCGATTCACTATAACGTGAACATGAGGATGTTCCTTGTCGTAGTGGCGAAAGGCAACGAACTGATTGTCGTCATATCCCATCCTTTTCAGATAGTCATTGACAAGTTGTTCCAACATGGTGTTATTTATATTTGGTGCATCATGCGGTGAGAAAGCAAGTACGAAATGAGCGACAGGTTTCTTTGTCCTGCTGCTCAAACCAGCTTGCATAACGAAACTATCCGTTATGGTCTGATTGTTTGTCTGATTGATGCCGTCACTTGCAGCGACCAAAGTCGCATTCTTTCGGGAGTCGTTGACATAGTTTACGAGTCCGCCGAAAGAAGTGCCATGAAGTATTTTTCCGTACATAATAGATGTGATTTGATATTTAACCTTTAATGGAAGTGTCGTCAACCTCTTTCTCTGCTATTTTAAGACGAGACTGATGCAACACCGCATTGACATCCTCCAAAGCTTCTTTTGCTTTGTCCGCAATGCCACTAAAACCATGTTGATGAGCGAGCTTTGCCAATGTATTAATATTCGTACCGAGATTATTCAAATCACGAATCTCTTTCATGAGAGCCTTGGTGACAGGTTGCCGCACTATAGCATGGAGCGCACCCTCACGAATGTATGTGCTGATAGGCATTTCTCCTGCCTTGCGCCTAATGCGGATAAACTGTTTCTTGGTGAAGCGCACAGGAATGGGCGTTCCATACTTTTCGTCTTCGGAAAGAGGTTTTCGACCTCCAGGATTGTTGATGATATGTTTTACCATTGTTGTTCGTTTTTATTATCTCTCGTTTCGGGGCAAGTTGTTCAATAGATGTTCGTCTGTGTATGATGCTCCTCCCATACTCTGACTAACAGCGCAATCGGATATACTGATTGACTCAGTTTTCGTATATCGAAAACACAAACTTGCTCCCGAAACAACTCTTCAATTTTATTGCTCTGTTTTTTGAATATGCGAGCATCGTTTTAACGTCTATATCTATGCTCAGTCTTCCTACAAAGAAACTCATTGATGTCCTTATAACCGACATATTCGGATGAAGCATCAATTATTTTACGGACACACGACTCCATGATTTGCCTTGTCGCATTGCGCCCTGCTTCGTCATTGTCTAAATGGCAGTAAACTTTTGGGTATTTGCTTAGAACGTCTAAAGCCTTTGGCACATTAATGACGGAGTTAAGCACGATTGCATCGCAATCACCATGCAACTCCACATAACTTAGAAAGTCCATGAAGCCTTCAAACACATGGCAGCAGTCAAGCCCTCTCGCTATAACGGATATATCCTTGGGCGATATGCAACCTTTGAAATAAGCATTGCGTATCTCATACCCTCCACTGCGATTGGCAAATCCAACGGCAAAATATCTCTTGCCATGATTTGTATAATGAATTTCCTCGCAATATTGAAAGGCAATATTTTCACTAATTCCACGTCCTTTCAGATAATAGAGCAAAGAACGATTTGCCAATGCCATTGTTTCTATATTCATAAAGGCTGCATCGTCATTCTTTATAGGTTGCTTATTCCAAGGTACATAAGACACAATTCCAACAGAATGATTGGAAAATTGGATAAAGCCATCGTCATGGCAGAGCAACTTTACCAATGTCCTGAGGTTTCCACCTTTACCTAAACCGAAGTCATACCATAAGTTTTTGTTGACATCAACCTTAAAAGAGGCAGTTCGTTCATTGTGCAGTGGTGACATATACCACCAGTTGCTTCCTTTGATTGATACAGGCTGATAGCCTTGCCGATGAAGAAAATCTGTGATTCTTTCGTTATCTGACATGTTCATTGTTTTTGTTTGTTGAGTTGTTGAAATGTTGAGAATGATGCGTGAAAAGAAAAAGCGTTGAAGTCTTGTTGAACGTTTCGTTGAAAGATAAATGCCTGGAATATAGGGCATATACTTTTCTTTTCATCATTTCAACAATTCAACAGAAGTTATATGTTCAATGTATCTAAGAACTCTTTCGTTACTGTATAGAAACGTCCTACTCTGTTTATCGCTCCGTACTTTGAAGGCTTTGAATAGTCATATTGGTATGTCGTGTATGAGAGGGCGTTTGGTGCAGGCTTCAACCGCCATAACTCTTTCACGACTTTGCGTATATGCCACAACTCAACCTTTACGCCATTTAGCGTAAGCAGTGGAAGTAAGTCTTGTGGAATGAATGAGACCTTATCCACGTTCTGACTTTCCATGATAGTGCGAAGCAGTTCCACAATATCAATCTCGGTGTGGTTGCGGTTGCTCTGCATGATACGCTCCAAAGCCTCTGTACGGATGAGTGCAGGATCAAACCACATGCGACTTTCCTTTGAAGTGGATAGAGTGCGACGCTGCAAATAGAAAAGGAATGCTGGTATCTGCTCCTTCAACTTTTGCAAGAAATTGGTATCATCACTCTCCAAGCGTTTTGCCTTGCGCACCCAATAGCGAGTCTCGCCCACGTCAATGATAACAGGAAACAACTCGTTATTGGAACACAAGACGAACTTGGCAAAGAAGTTCACCTCTTTCCTGTCCTTACCTTTGGCTTCCACCTTATAGGTTTGAGCAGTGCTTAAATTCTTCAAACGTTCTGAATCCTCGCGTCTGCACAACAACACCTCGTCAACGACAATCAATAACTTTCCTGCCCAGTCAGCATTGAATTGACTACGGAAGTCTTCGTTTGTGTTGAAAGTGGCATTGTCTTGAAACACCGCTTTCAAAAAGTTCAAGAAAGTAGTCTTGCCAGTATTGCGTTCCTCCGATACCAATAGTAGAATGGGGAGCTTCTGCGTTGGCTGCGTATAGAGCAACTGCAAATAGTCCATCCCCAACTCAAATTGTTCGCAAAAGATGTGGCGTATCAGTTTTATGATGTCGGGGAACTCGCCTTCCACAGGTACATGAGTAATCGGCTCGTACAGATTGTAGAAGCCGTCAATCTCCTTGTGATAATCCGTATGACTCGGCACGGTGCAAAATCCGTCATACTTTTTGATTGCTGGCATGTGGTTCTTGCCATAGTCTTGACGGATGGTACCAAAGCTCCATGGAATACGACGTAGCACTGTCGTTCCATTGGCTAAAGGTTGGTGTGCCATCTTGTAAAGACACGTCCCCACACGAATGTATTCTTCCTTAACGTCTGCCATATCGCTTGTTGTTTATGAAAGCCATTGCTTCGTGTTCCATTTCCTCCTGCGATTTGCGATAAGTGCCACTACTCAACCATTGGTCAATCTCGGCTTTGTAGAACAAGATACTCTTTCCCCTCTTGTGAAAAGGTATCTTTCTCGCACTTGTCCAGCCATATACGGTTTGCTCGGCAGGATGATTCGGAAGATATTCAATCAGAGCCGCCACATTCATCCATTTCGGTTCTTCACTTTTATCTGTGGGCATCAACTTGTCCACCTTATTGCCCAACTCATTGAGTTTGGCATACATGACAGCCATCATCTTGGGCATATCATTGAATGAGATATTCTGTTCGTCCATACTGAAATAATATTTGTTTCTGGATGCAAAGTTATCTCTCCTTTCATGTGGACATTTGTGGGTATTTGTGGAATTAAAGAAAAACAAGAAACGCTACCCGCTTGACAGTCAGCGAATAGCGTTTCTTGCAAAAGTTAAACTCTGTAAAGTTTGTGGGAACGTGTTATTGTATGTGGGAGTTTTCTCTTAGAAACTCCGTTCTATGGATTCATTGATAATTTTCCGAAATTCTTTATTGTTCTTTGAGGCATTTATCCCCACCACATCCTTATGATGTTTGTCATAATATTCGTAAGATATACTGCACAATTCAAGTATCGCCTTTATCCAATGTCGTGCCATGTCAGCAGGAACGATTGTCTGTGCAACGAGATATATCATATAACAAATACGTTGTTTCTCGCCAGGCAAAGAGCGCACTTTGTTCTTTGGCAGTTTAAGGTTGAGGAAACAAACGAAGTCGCTTGCAGGCATACTCTTGAACTGCACACCATTGCACGTTTGGTAGATGCTGACGCATACGCCAAGACTTACTATATCCTTCAGTTTGGCAACCTCCCTTAGTAGCAGTCCACCATCATTCATGCGTTCATTCCTTTAAGTAACCGTTTGGCATCAGACCTCACAGCCTCCGTTATCTCCAACATCTTTGAAGCCCATAGCTCCAAGAACTGCATTTCAAAGTAATGCACATGGGCGCAACTTTCCTTCTCCAACTTTAGCAGGGTGTAATATTGGTCTGTTTTCTCATGAGCATCCTCATATTCAACCTTGGTCTTTTCGCATTGAAAATCCAATACCTGATATTCCTTAGAGTTGAAATCCATCATATCAAGTCGGTTGCTTTCCGACTGATACTTCTGCCAAAGTTTGGTTGACTTATCTTTTGCCTTGTTCCATTTGTCTTGGTACACTTTCAGATGTTTGCGTTCCAATGCGGCAAAGTCAACTTTCCTCCATACCGTCAAGTCCAAAGACAGGAAACGACGAATCAGACCTTGCAGTCTTGTCACGCTTACGAGTAATGCTCCAACATTCTCATGCGCAAGCTGTTCCACCTCATCAATAAATTCATTGGTGTTCTTGAACTCATTGTAGAAATGGACAAGCGTGAGTGCATGGTCGAATGTCACGTCCTCTTTTTTCGATATTGATTCTATCGTGTTGTTTACCTCTTGCAGTTGTCCTGCAAGCACCTCAATCATGTTCGACATATATATTGTTTGTTATTCGATATTGTCCAAATTTATCTGTATTGCATCGGCTGCGTTCTCTTTCTTTTCATCCACCACCTTTGCATATATCTGCGTTGTGCGCACATTGGTATGCCCCATCATCTTGCTAACGGTGTAGATGTCCGTTCCATTGACCAGTTGCAATATTGCATAAGTATGCCGGAAGCAATGGAAGGTGATATGTTTGGTAATGCCAGCTGCCTTTATCCATCGTTCCAAAGGCTTTGAAATCCATGACGGGGCAGGTAATCCCTCAAATACCAATTGGTCATCGGCACGTCTTTCTCCGCACAACTGACAGGCTTGGACAGAAATGGGGGTGTATTCCACTCCTTTGGTCTTCTGCTGAGTGAAATTCACCCTGTAGTGGTCTCCCTCTTTGACTATCTCTTTCCACTTCATCTTCTTGATGTCCACATGGCGTATGCCTGTGAGTGCCGAGAATAAAGCGGCACGTTTGATTATAGGATTGTCGCATGGTGTTTGCGCAAGCGCATTTAACTCTTTTATCGTAAGATGTTCACGTCTGCTTTCTTGTTCAGGAATGCCTTTCACCTTTGCAGCCAAGTCGATAGTCAGGTAGCCATCCACAAATGCCTGTTTCAATCCTGCCTTGAATATGGAGAAGTATGTCGCTGCTGTATTCTGCGATACAGTGCCCGACTTACCTCCACCTTGTGGAGCATTGAGGAGGAACAACTTGAAGTTTTCAATCAGCCCGAGGTTTATTTGTCCAAAAGTCAACGTGTCACCACCAGCGAATATTTTCATCAACTCATATACTCGTCGCCAATTGACATTGATAGACTCCGAACTATTCCTATGCCTTTTGTCCGCTACTTCATTGAAATAAGAGATGAAGTTGCATTGCGAACGCTCGTTTTGTGCAGCCTGTTCAGCTTCGCTGTCAGTATATAGGGCAGCGTTGTCGTATTCCCTTTGTCGCATAGCCCTCACCTTGTCAGCGTATATGCACGCATCTTGGTCAAGTTGCGACTTGCAAAGTATGATACCATTTTCATCTCGTTTCGGTTTGTACGTTACCACGCCATCTGCCGAAGTGCGTGCATTGCGGTTCTTGTCCCATATCGGTGTAGTGATGGTTCTATTCAAAGCCTCTTTTATTCGAGAGGGCTTGCCGCCAGAAGTTTTGAATACTGGATAACTCTCCACAATGAGATACCACTCGTCATGGTATTCCGACTTACGGAGTTTCACTGTACATTTTGTATGTGCTAAAGGCTTCTTCATAGCTTCACTACATCTTTATATAGGTTGTCAATTTCTGATTTTGGGGCATAGACGTAATTGCCTATCTGTCTCGTTGGAATGGAATACTTGCGAATATGGGCATAAACAGTACTATCATTGATGCCAAACTTATTGGATATTTCGCCTATTGTATAGCAATCTTCTGGCTCCAAACTATAGAACTTGGGCAATGGCTTGCTGTGGTCTAATGGTTCTTCTCGGAGAGGAACCATGTTCAGCAAAGCAGACTTGCTAACACGCGTAAGACGCTCGCCCAAATTAATAGCTGGCACCTTACCACTTTTTATCATTCGCCTAATGGTCTTCCCTGAAATACCAAACATCGCTTCTGCTTCTGCAACACTGATATAGTCACGACCATTAGGAACAGTGGATAGTATAGCATCCATCTGTTCTCTTTTCTTATTCTCAGCTTTACGTCTGTTGTACGCTTTTTGCGTACAGGCTTTGCTGCAATAGTGAGACTCCAATGTCTTTGCGATGAATACAGCACCACATTCCTCACACTTGCGTCTTATCTCATACTTGGCAGATGGCATATTATCTACATTTAAGATTAAACAAAGTCCAATAAGAGGAAACAAGGGACACTTTATCTCAAATTAAGGGACGTTCCAAATATGGTGCAAATATACAGCAAAAATCGGTAAATAACGAAAGGTAAATCAATATTTAACAAAAGAAAAAGGAGTGCAACTCATTGAGTCTCACTCCTTTTCTTGTTTATCTCTTTGGATAGTTACTTGTTTTACTTCACCTCCTCGAAGTCGGCGTCTTGGATGTCGTCCTTGCCTTGCTGGCCGGTGCTTTGTGAGCTGCTCTGCGCGCCGCCGGGATTGGCGCTGCCTTGGAAACCGGCCCCGGCACCGGGCTGAGCGCCCGTCTGCTGGTACATCTGTGCGCTGGCGGCCTGCCAAGCGGCGTTCAAGGCGGCTATGGCAGTGTCTATCTGTGCCGTGTCCTGCGCCTTGTGGGCGTCGCGCAGCTGCTGCAGGGCTTGCTCTATGGCGGGTTTCTTGTCGGCGGGCAGCTTGTCGCCCAGTTCCTTCAGCTGGTTCTCCGTTTGGAATATCATGCTGTCGGCCTGGTTCAGCTTGTCCACTTTCTCCTTCTGCTTCTTGTCGGCGTCGGCGTTGGCCTCGGCTTCGGCCTTCATGCGGTCTATCTCCTCCTTTGAAAGGCCGGAGCTGGCCTCGATGCGGATGGCTTGTTCCTTACCCGTGGCCTTGTCTTTGGCGCTGACGTTCAATATGCCGTTGGCGTCGATGTCGAACGTTACTTCTATTTGCGGCACACCGCGGCGCGCCGGGGCTATGCCGGAGAGGTTGAAGCGCCCTATGCTCTTGTTCTGAGCGGCCATGGGGCGCTCGCCTTGCAGCACGTGGATGGTCACTTCGGGCTGGTTGTCTTCTGCCGTGGAGAATACTTGGCTCTTCTTGCACGGTATGGTGGAGTTAGCGTCTATCAGCTTCGTCATGACGCCACCCAGTGTCTCGATACCCAGCGACAGCGGCGTGACGTCAAGCAGTACGATGTCGCCCACACCGGCTTCCTTGTTCATGATGGCGCCCTGTATGCTGGCGCCTACGGCTACCACTTCGTCAGGATTGACGCCCTTGCTCGGCTCTTTGCCGAAGAAGTTCTTTACCATTTCCTGTACGGCGGGGATACGGCTCGAACCGCCCACGAGGATGACCTCGTCTATGTCGCTCGCGCTGAGGCCGGCGCTCTGTAGGGCGGCCTGACAGGGCTGTTTGCACTCCTCGATGAGGGAGTGGGAGAGCTGCTCAAACTTGGCGCGCGTCAGCGTCTTTACCAAGTGCTTGGGCACGCCGCCCACCGGCATGATGTACGGCAGGTTGATCTCCGTCGTCGTGGAGCTGGAGAGTTCTATCTTTGCCTTCTCGGCAGCCTCCTTCAGGCGTTGCATGGCCATCGGATCTGTCGTCAGGTCGGCACCTTCGTCCTGCTTAAACTCCTGCACGAGCCAGTTGATGATGACTTGGTCAAAGTCGTCGCCGCCCAGGTGTGTGTTGCCGTTTGTCGAGAGTACCTCGAAGACGCCGCCACCCAGTTCCAGAATGGATATATCGAACGTGCCGCCACCCAAGTCGAAGACGGCTATCTTCATGTCCTTCTTAGCCTTGTCCAAACCGTAGGCCAGCGCGGCCGCCGTAGGCTCGTTCACGATGCGCTTCACGTCCAGTCCGGCTATCTGCCCGGCCTCCTTCGTGGCTTGGCGCTGCGAGTCGCTGAAGTAGGCCGGCACCGTGATGACGGCTTCTTTCACCTCCTGCCCCAGGTAGTCCTCGGCCGTCTTCTTCATCTTCTGCAGAATCATGGCGCTAATCTCCTGCGGCGTATATTGGCGGTCACCAATCTTCACGCGGGGCGTGTTGTTCTCTCCGCGCACCACCTCGTAAGGCATGCGTTCTATCTCTTTCTGCACCTGGTCGTACGTCTCGCCCATGAAGCGCTTGATGCTGTAAACGGTGCGCTTCGGGTTCGTGATGGCCTGGCGCTTAGCGGGGTCGCCCACCTTGCGCTCACCTCCTTCTACGAAGGCCACGACGGAAGGCGTCGTGCGCTTGCCTTCGCTGTTCGCAATGACGACGGGCTCGTTGCCCTCAAACACGCTGACGCAGCTGTTCGTCGTCCCTAAGTCGATACCAATAATCTTTCCCATGATAATATTTTTGTTTGTTTGTTTTCGTCTTTGTGCCGCCCGGGTGGCAGGGGCTGTCAGCCTTCCGCGGAACCCGCCGTGCACGTCGCTTTAAAAGCAAGCTTCGTGCCAAATACTTCCTTCTATCTTTCTTTTTTGTGTTCGGTAAAAGTTGAAAAACTCCAAAATAAGGGTATCCAGTTCCGATAAATAGGCATTCCCGATTCCATTTCCGAAAAGTAAACCCCTCTGTCGCCTACTTAGCATTCCTTTTTAGCGGACAGCTATTCTTATAGACGTTTCAGACTGTATTTTTGAACTAATATCCCATCATCCCCTGCAGCTCTGGGTGTTCTGATCCGAGATATGATGCCTTATTTTTTGCTTTTGCTGGTCATTTTTAGCGGACTGCCTATGAAAAAGGAGAATATGGCACAAGCCGAAAGAAAGTGCGTGTTCGCCGTTGCAATAGAGGATCGTGGTGTTCGCAAATTGCTCACAAAGAAAATCAGCGACTCGGGAATCCTCCTAAGTCGCTGACTGTCAACGTGGACCAGATAGGGCTTGAACCTATGACCTCCAGATTATGAGTCTGTTGCTCTAACCAACTGAGCTACAAGTCCGGGGGAAGCATGCCTTTGGCTTAACTTCACGTGGCAAAGGTATAACTTTCTTTGAAACTTACAAAATCGGGACAAGGAAAAGTGATTTCGTAAGTATATAAGGCGAATAAGGTGGATAAGGTGGAGCCGTAAAATTTGTAAAGATTGCTACTGTATGAAGAAATTGTAAAGCCGTGGGTGTACAAAAACTACCTGCCGATTGTAAAAACAGAGCGCCGCGCCCTGCGTTGCCAAGTGCGATGGGCGCAGCCTCGGCGCGGATTTTTTAGTCGATGATCCTTGGTTAGCCAAAGTTTTCGTAAGTTTGCAAGCGATTACCGCCTCTGTGCGGTATGACTTTCGCGGATATTATTTTTGGCGTTGGCCGTTATTCAAAGTGTTCCGAAACTTGCAGGTAGACGAACTTACCGAGATAATAATGGTAACGCCCGCTATCATAGTGGGCGTTTTCCTGTTTCTCGGTATATAGGCTTCTGCAAGTGCCTGGAACACTAAACGGGGATTCGTCCACGTTTTGTGTCCGGATGCTTGCAGGACTTTGGGTTGATGGTGCAGCGTACATCCCTAACTATCAAACCCGAAGACTATGACAAACGACACGTTGCAAGCCGGTACGCAGGCCTTGCTCGCCGACCTCGACCGCCGCGTGGCCGACCACATCTTGGAGCCCGACAACGCCGCGCTGCTACGAAAGCTCATTCTAAAGGCCGACGACATTGACGAGGCAAACAAGATTGCAGAGCTTGGCACGACCTACAAGCGCACGGGGTTCCACTTCGATAAGCGTTTTGAAAAATCGGACAAGGCAATTCGCTATTTCCGGAAGAACGAGGCACTGAGCTTCCGCACGGACGCTGCCGCGACAACCCACAAACTCATCATCGGCGACAACTACCCGGCGCTGCAAAACCTCCTCATCGAGTATCGCGGGCGCGTCTCGGTCATCTACATCGACCCGCCCTACGGCAAAGACAGCATGGGCGAGTTCGCCCGAACGAACTACGAGAATGCCATTACGCGCGACAATCTGCTCTCAATGCTCTACCCGCGCCTAGAGCTGGCCAAGCAACTGCTGGCCGAGGACGGCGTCATCTTTTGCAGCATAGACGACCGCAACCAAGCGTACGTAAAATGCTTGTTCGACGAGGTGTTTGGGGAAAGGAACTACGTAGAAAGTTTTTTGTGGAACAAAACTTCTACACCTCCCGCACTATCCTACAAATCAAGAAAGACGCATGAGTTTATACTTTGCTATACAAAACAGCCTAACAATGATAAATTTGTAGGATTAACTACCTATGGAGGAGATGCCCCTCTATTAAACGAGAGTAACAAAGAAGCCACATTACATTTTCCAGCCAATTACGTTAAAACCAATCTTAGTGATGGAGTTTACAAGGCCGGCAAGCGTGAAAAAGTAAAGCTACTAAATGAAGTAAAAGTTGAAAACGGCTTAATAACAAACGATTTTCAGTTGTGCGGCAATTTTCGGTGGCAACAATCAACTTTGAACGAGGAAATCAATAATAATTGTTTGCTAATCGTTAAAAGCGACAACTTTGCCATTAGGTATTGTCGAGAAGGCAGTAGAAGCGTTGCTCCTCCTAATTATATAACTGAACGTTTCTACGAAAAGGATTCAACAATTGATAAAAAGAAACAAAACGTAGACACTAACGAAAAAGCCAGCAAAGAACTTCAAAGCATTTTGGGGAATAAGATATTTGACTTTCCAAAGCCAGTTTCTCTAATATCTTATCTACTGTCTTTTAATTCAAACAAACAATCCATCGTCCTTGACTTTTTCGCCGGAAGCGGGACGACGGGGCACGCCGTGCTGGCGCTGAACGAGAAGGACGGGGGCACGCGGCAGTTTATCCTATGCCAGCTGAACGAGAAGACGGAGACGACGCCCAACGGCATAGCCTACGACGTCACCAGCAAGCGGCTGAAGCGCATCATGACGGGCGAGTGCTACGACGGAACGCACGACTTCAAATGGGCGCAGGAGAACCTGCCCTACGGTGGCAACTTAGACGTTTATGAGATGGCCGAAGTGACCAACGACAACGCCACGGAGGGCAAGACGCCCTTCGACGTCATCGACGAGACGCTCTACGGACAGAAGCACTTCGAAACGCTCCGAGAGAAGGTGGCGTGGGTATGCGGGAACTTCGCCCACACGCAGCAATACCTGGAAAGCAAAGCAGACTGGGAAAAACGAGTGAGGGAGGCCGACCATGCTACAGGAGAGTAAAGACTTGCAACAGCGCGCCGTGGCGGAGCTACTGGCCAAGGCTGCGGAAGGCAAGCGCGAGCTGACGTTCCGCGCCCCAACGGGAAGCGGCAAGACGCGCATGATGGCCGACTTCATGAACCGCGTGCTCCAAACCGAGCAGTACAGAGACGTAGTGTTCCTCGTCTCCACCCTCTCGAAGGGTGGACTGGCGCAGCAGAACTACGCCACCTTCAGCGCCTGCGCTGAGAACGGCGTCTTCTCGAAGATAAACCCTTACCTTATAAATACGGAGACGGGCGGCGAGGAAGCGCTTTTCATTCCAATAGACCACAACGTCTATGTCCTGCCGCGCGACCTCTACAAGAAAAACGGGCGGCTGATGCAGGGCGCGATGGAAAACTTCCTCAGCACGATGACGGAGGCGTTCTTCGAGTGGGGCATGAAGAAGCAGATATGGCTTATCAAGGACGAGTGCCATGTGGCGACGAACAACCTCGACGACCTCTCGAAGGACTACTTCTGGAAGGTGTTCAACTTCTCCGCCACGCCCAACCTGCGGCGTGGTCAGGTACCCGACGTGGAGATTACGGACGAGGAGGCCGTGGCCGCGCGCCTCATCAAACGCTTAGAGCTGAACGAAGAGGCTGACGTGCCCGTGGACGCTGCCATCGAAAAACTGCTGGAGATACGGCCAAAGTACATCAACCTGCTGGGGACGCACCCCTGCCTCATCATCCAAATATCAAACAGCCAGAAGGCGCAGGAGGAATGGGAGCAGAGGGTGAAGCCCGCCATCGACAAGCACCAAGAGCTGAAATGGATGCTCATCGTGAACCGTGAGAAGGAGTGCGACACGAACGACGACGTGAAGCGGCGCCTGCCCGCGAAGCGCTGGAAGGACTACGCCCGTGGTCGGCTCTCCACCATCGACATCATCGTCTTCAAGATGATCATCTCCGAGGGTTGGGACATTCCCCGCGCCTGCATGCTCTACCAAGTGCGCGATACGAAGAGCAAACAGCTCGACGAGCAAGTGATGGGTCGCGTCAGGCGCAACCCGCGGCTGCTGGACTTCGAGCGCCTTGGCGACGAAGCCCGGAAGCTGGCCATGACGGCGTGGGTCTGGGGCGTGAAGCCCGAGAGCATGAGGCGGACGCGGCAGGTGACCCTCTGGGCGGACGGGCAGGCTGACATCCGACAGCAGATACAGGTGACCACCACGCGCCTGGCCGACTTGACGGAGCGGAAAGACTTCGACGTGGCAAAGCTCGTAGAGGGTAAGCCGAAAGCCGTCGTCGATCAGAGCATCTTCTCCCTGTGGCGAAAGTTGGAGCAATGTCCTGACGAGGTGCGGGACATGTGCTACGCCTATGCCGCCAACAATGCGCAGCGCTGGTGGCGGTTCGCGGAGATGGCGGACGAGGTTAACCGGGCGTATGGCAACTACGCCTGCGACTACGCCAAGAGCATCGAAGTGGACAAGCAAGTGTCGTTCCCCGTAGTGTCATCCTATACGGAGACGGAGCAGAAGAAAAAGATTGGCTCGTGGGTTTGGCAACGCAAGGACGGCGGCAGCGACAGCTTCACCTTTGACAGCGAGGCGGAACGCCTGTGGGCCGACGTGCTGAAAGACTGCGAGAAAGACATGGCAAAGAGCGCCAACGTCTTGGGCGAAGAACGATGCCTGTGGGGTAAGAACTTCCCCGTCTCGTCAGAAATCAAATACCAGTATTACCTGCATGGCTTGCACGACTCTTATCCCGACTTCATAATGGAGGACAAGCGGGGGCGCATACACGTCTTTGAAGTGAAGAGCGTGAACAAGAGCCCGGAGAAAATGATAAACCAGGAGGAATACGACGGCAAGGTGGCGGCGCTGAAGGCGTTTTACTGCCATTGCTCGGCCAAGCTCTCCGGCCACATATTCTACCTGCCCATCTTGGCCGGGGACGAATGGCAGATATTCCGATATAAGGATGGGGCAGGGGACAAATTGTCGGAAGCGCAGTTTAAGAAGTCGCTGGAAAGTTAATATATAGGCATCTCTATTTAAAGCAAGTCTATGGTGGAACCGGCGGGCGTGCTGGCTGCCTCGTCCGTGCGGGGCGGCACGGTGAAGCGTCCGGCGGCGAGGGTCTCGGCGTCGGCCTGGAAGAAGGCGCCGCGGCGCTTGGTGTGGGCTATGAGGCGGGCAAAGGTCGTCACGCGGCCGAGTAGCTCCGGCCAGCCCACCAGGACGAGGTGTTCCTCGGCGCGTGTCATGGCGACGTTCAGTTTGCGGTCCACGAGGGTGCCGTCCGCATCCGTGAAGGTCTGTTCCGTGAGAAATCTAAGTTGGGCGTAGGCGCGGACGGTGAAGCCGTAGATGATGGTGCGTCGCTGCGAGCCTTGAAAACGTTCCACGGTGTCGATGGCAATGTGCTCAAGGGCTTGTGCGCCCGGCTCGCCCTGCGCTGCGCGGTCTATGGCAGCCCGCACGGCGGCCACTTGGTTGCGATAGGGCACGATGATGCCTACGGAGCGCCGGGGGTCGAAGGCCGCTCCTTCCAGGCGGTAAATCTGCATCGCCGTGGCGGCTATGACGGCCGCCTCGTTGGTGTTGACGCGCTCGCTTGGCGTCTCGCTTGGCGGCGCTACGGCGAGGAAGGCTACGCGGCGGGTGAGCAGCACGTCTTCCAACCCGTTGCGTCCCCGCCCCGTGTAGGGCAGCAGGGCGCACTGATGCTGCCGCTCGGCGGAGCGCAGGCGGCCGCCGTAGAAGGCGCGGTTGGGGAAGTCGGCAATGTCAGGGTGCATGCGTCCTTGGCGCGTCAGCATGTACGTCACGTCGGGCTGCCCGGTGTAGCGGCTCAGCAGGCGCTCGAAGAGTGACGCGGCGCAGTCCGTAAGGCCTATGTCGCGCAAGGCGGGCTCGCTGACGTGCGACCGGCGGTCCGTTTGCTGCACGACGGCCGGCAGCTGCTTGTGGTCGCCTATCATGACAAACTTGCCGATGGCGGGTTTGCCCGCTACGGCGTAGGAGAGCAGGCCGAGGAGATGTGGCTCCAAGATTTGGGACGCTTCGTCGATGACGGCCAGAGAGAACTGTTTAAGGTCGAGCAGCGCCAGGTTTGACGCCATGGAGGCCGCGGTGGCTGCCACCACGCGCGTCTGCCGCAAGGTTTGCCGCAGCGCCTCTAAGTTTTGCGAGCTGGCGGCTACCTCGGAGAGCAGCCGGTCTCGGCACGCCGGGCTGCACAGCTGGGCGTTGCCCACGCGCACAAAGTCGATGCCGGCTTCCAGCAGCTTGCTGCACATCTCGTCCACGGCGCGGTTGGTGTAGGAAAGCAGCAGCACGGTGCCGCCGGGCTCGAGTAGCTCCTCGCGCACGGCATGCAGCATACCGAAGGAAGTCTTCCCCGTCCCCGGCGGGCCTACAATGAGGAATACGTCTTGGGCTTGCTTCACGCGCCGTGCCAGCTCGTTGAAATTGCCGTAGTCGCCGCGCGGGATGCGTGCGGTGTCCACCCTCGGGGGGCGTTGCAGGAGCAGCAGCTGTCGCCTTTCGCGGGGCGCCAGGAGAAAGGCGTAGATGCCCCGGCACTGGCTGGTGAAGGCTGCCTCCATGCTGTCATGTTCCATAGCCCAACGCGTCGCGTCGTCGTGGCGGAATACGCGGGCGTCGGTCTGTGGTGCGCGCAGGTGCACCGTGACGGTGTCGGCGTCGATAGCCTCTATCGTGCCGCGCTGCACCATTTGACGTCGCGCGTCGGGCATGGTGCCGCGCCTGTAGGGGTAGAGCATGACGATATCGCCGACGCGGAAGTTCGACATCTCGCCACTCGGCGAAGAGGCAAAGCCGAGGCGTACGGCCGTTATCGGGCCGCGCGTCTCGGCATGGGGGCTGAGCAGCAGGTCGTTGAAGATATTTCCGGCGAGCCGCTTGGCCTCGAGCGGGGCGTTCCAAGTGGCGGCGAAGCCGGAGGCCTCGTGCGAGGGCTCGCCCAGCTTGGCGAGCACGTGCTCCGTCGTGACGAACGTGAGCCACCGGCCGCAGTAGGAGCGCTCCAGCTCCGTGGCCCGGTGTATCGGCGCGAGCAGCTCCTCCAGCTGTGGTCGCTCGTACCGCTGCCATAGCGTGCTGTTGGTGCGCTTCAGGTTGAGCTTGTCGGGCGTCAGGGTGGCGAGGAAGTCGTAGGCGTGGGGCTTCGTCAGGCCGAGATCCATGGCGGCGAGGCGGTTGCGCAGCTTCAGCGCGCGGAAGGCGAGTTCCGGGGCGAAGCCCAGGCTCAGCAGGCTGTTTTCGTATTTTGAGTACAGGAGATAGGCGAAAAGCGCGTGCCCGTTGTGCGCGTATTGTTCGCGAAAGTTGTAGCGCACAACGAGCATGTAGAGCAGCATCTGCACGTAGTGCTCCTCTTTCTGCCGGGGCGTGATAAATTCGCCGTAGGGAAAGGCTCCCTTGCCCGACTTCTGCTCCAGGAGCACGCGGAAGTCCTGTTGCAAATAGTCCATGCGCCCCTGCAACCCCAGCATTTCGCAATAGAAGGAGGGTTCCACGACGCCCTGCGCCAGGTCGAAGCCGGGCACGTCGGCGGGCAGCTCTTCGTGCATGGCTTTGCGGATGTGGCGCAACTGCCGCCGCGCGTCGGCGTGTAGCTGTGGCGTGACACCGGCGGTGAGTAGCTGCACGGCGTGGCCGGCGTAGAAGTCGCGCACGGCGTCCTCGTAGCTTCTGTCCGCACCGTGCTCGTGGATGGTCTCGTCGAGGAGCTGGCCGGCCAGGTTTCCCAGCACGATGGCTTCCGTCGCCTGCGCGGGCTTGAGGCGTTGCAGCAACCCCACAAGGGGCGATTCGGCGTAGTCCGTGAAGCAGCGCGCCACGGCCGAGACGTCGACGAGGTAGTCCGGCTCGTAGATGATAAGTTCCGGGCAGATGTCGCCCGCTACCTGCCGGGGGTTGACGAGGTTGAGCTGACTTCCGGCCTGAAGGATGCGCCGTAGGTACGTCCTGTCGTAGGGGTAGGCGCTGCCCGAGCCGGTGTAGTCCACGCGGCGCGGCGTGTCGTCGGCATCGTCTTCGGCGCGTACATATATATAATGGTCGTCCCAACGCTCAACGATGACGCGCAGGCAGGCCGCGAGGGGTTGTCGGCGCGGCGTGGCGTCTTGTGGCTCGCCGGATGCCTCCTGTTGCTTTGGCTGCAGGTCGCGGGGCGTGGCCACGTGCGCCACGTGCGCTACGAACCGGGCTATGGCCGCAGCATCACCGGCGAAAGTGCGCTGCCGCTCGGACTCGTCTGAAAGGTGGCGGCGACCCAGCCTGACGCGGGCGGCGTTGACGGCGCGCACGAGCGCCGGCGGCGCGGCGCTGGCCTTGAGGAGGTAGTCCGTCTTGGCAAAGGTGCCGCCGAAGAGTGCCTGTGCCTGCGCGCAGTGCTCGTCGATGAAGCCGTGGAAGGCGCGATCCAAGGCGGCGTAAGCCTGTGCGGTGTCGGGCAGGCACCCCGCGGCGCGGCGAATCTCGCCGAAGAAGTCGTCCGCCGTGCGTGGCGTGTAGCGGTCTTGGGGGGACAGTCGTTGCGGGCTCACTCCATGAGCTTATATATCTCGCGCGTTCGGGCGAGGTCGAGGGGGAGGTAAGCGCCAAATACTTCGCCCTTCGTGACGTGCAGGTGTGCGTTGACGGCGTCCAGGTCAAAGTGGTCTATGCCCAGTTCTTTAAGCGTCACGGGCATGCCGATGCTGCGGAGCCAGTCTTTGTAGCGCCTGACACCCTCGAGCGCGTCGGCCTTCTCGTCTGCCGTAGGGGGTACGTCCCAGATGCGCCGTGCCCACTGCGCCACCTTGCGCCCGTGGTGGCTTGCCATGTAGGTGAGGTAGGCGGGGAAGACGACGGCGAGGCCGGCGCCGTGCGTCACGCCGTAGAAGGCAGACAGCTCGTGCTCCATGCCGTGCGAGGACCAGTCCTCCTCGTTGCCCGTCCCGCAGATGCCGTTGTGGGCCAGCGTGCCGCACCACATGAGCTCCGCCCGTGCGTCGTAGTCGTCGGGCTTAGCCAGCACGCGCGGCGTGGCATCGACGATGAGGCGTATGATGGCCTCGCCCAGGGCGTCGGTAATCTCCGTGTGCGGCGTGTTGGTGAAGTATCGCTCCTGCACGTGGGCTATCATGTCCGACGCGCCCGCCGCCGTCTGGTAGGGCGGCAGGGAGAAGGTCAGCGTGGGGTCCATAGCGGCAAACTTAGGCCGGAGGGCACGCGGTGTGCGCAGCGACACCTTCTTGTGGGTCGCTACTTGGGTGATGACGCTGTTGCCCGAGCCTTCGCTGCCCGCCGCCGGAATGGTGAGCACGACGCCGACGGGCAACGCCTCGGCTATGATCTCCTTCCCCGCGAAGAAGTCCCAGAAGTCGCCCGCGTAGGGCACGCCGGCGGCGATGGCTTTCGCCGTGTCGATGACGCTGCCGCCGCCTATGGCGATGAGCATGTCGGCACCTTCGCTCCGTGCGAGGTCAATGCCTTCATATACCTTCGTGTCGACGGGGTTAGGTTGCACGCCGCCGAAGCGCACGTAGCTCAGGCCGGCCTCGGCGAGCGAGGCCTCGACGGCGCCCAGCAAGCCGTTCTTCTCCACGCGCTCACTGCCATAGACCAAGACGACGCGCCGGCCGCCGTAGCGCGCCGCGAGGGCGCCCACCTGCCCCGCTACACCGCGGCCAAAAGCAAACTCCGTAGGACTGTAGAAACTAAAGTTTTCCATATCGTAGGTGTTATATGCTGTCCCCGCCGCGCGATTGTGCGGCTGCGTAGCAGGCGCGGGCAGGGAGTTTTCATTTCAAGGCAAAGCTACGACTTTCAGGCGGGAACGGCAAGACGCGCCGCCCGTACGACGCCTGCCGCCGCGCCGCAGGCCATAACGGGCTAAAAAAGAACAGCTGCCCCGACACGTTCGCACAGAAAACGATAACTTTGCACGACAAAGGAAAGAAAGGAAACCTTATGAAAGTCAGCTACAAGGAGACGGACAAAATGTTCGACGTCATAAGCGACGAGTATCACCTGTTGCAGATGATGAGCCGCTTCGGAATACCGCTTGGGTTCGGCGAGAAAACGGTCAGCGAGGTGTGTCGCGCTCACAACGTAGATACGCAGACGTTTCTGGCCGTGGCAAACTACCTGAAGCTTGGCCCGGAGGTCTCGGCCTACTACGTGGAGCGCCTCTCGGTCGAAGCCCTGATGGGCTACCTGCGGCGCGCCCATTCCTACTTCTTGGATTTCTACCTCCCCGGTATCAGGCGCCGCCTCGTAGGTGCGATAGACTGCTCCCAAGCCAACGAGGTGGCCTATCTCATCCTGAAATTCTACGACGAGTACATGGGCGACGTCAGGCGCCACATGGAGATGGAAAACCACAAGGTGTTCCCCTACGTGGATGCCCTGCTGGGCCACGGCGCCAAGCCGCAGCCGCAGACTACCTCCCTAACGAGGATAGCACAGTTCTCCCGCTCCCACGTCGGCATAGACCGCAAGCTGCAGGAACTCAAGAACCTCATCATAAAATACTACGGCGCAGCCGACTCCACCACCATGCTGAACACCGTCCTCTTCGACATCTTCACCTGCGAGGAAGACCTGCGCCAGCACTGCGCCGTGGAGGACGACCTCTTCGTGCCCGCCGTGGAGCGCCTGGAGCGGCAAGCGGCCGACCGCAAACCCGACGAGCCCGACGCCGAGGCCACCCCATCGCTGCAAGATGCCCTCTCGGAGCGCGAGAAAGAAATCGTCGGCTGCATCGTCCGCGGCCTGACGAACAAGGAAACGGCCGACCGCCTCTTCATCTCCGTAAACACGGTCCTGACCCACCGCAAGAACATCTTCCGCAAGCTTGACATCCACTCCGTCTCCGGCCTGACCATCTACGCCATAGTAAACGGCCTCGTGAAGCTGGACGAAGTGAAGCTGTAAGCCCTCGTGCACCGCCACGCCCGCGCGGCGCACCCAACATCCCGACACCCCGGTCTGCACCCTCCCGCAGGCCGGGGCTTTTTGCGCCTTATGGCCACAGCCGAGGCTCATGCAGCCCCCTCGGCGCGAAGAAGGCGCCCGCACGACGGACTTGTTTGGAATAAGTCAGCACGTATTCATTCGCAGCTCCGA
The DNA here is from genome assembly GCA_964641085.1 of uncultured Prevotellamassilia sp. Taxonomy (GTDB): domain Bacteria; phylum Bacteroidota; class Bacteroidia; order Bacteroidales; family Bacteroidaceae; genus Alloprevotella. Next base: position 79,202 of record CAZXJS010000007.1, read on the forward strand.
CTTGTCTTTTGTCCAGCCGTGGGTGTACAATTGTCCAGCCGTGGGTGTACAATTGTCCAGCCGTGGGAATACAATTGTACACCCACGGCTGGACAAAAATCAAGTCCCACCTGCGAGGCAATAGGTCGGACGTAAAAATGAAAAAGGCCGCAGCTGGAAAGGTTATCTAAATAATGAGGCGAACAGGCAAGGCTTCGTCAAGCTCCGCGCCTGCTTCCTTTTTATTATAAAAAGGAGATGGGCGGAGGCAAACGCTTTCAAAACATTCGGTGTGGAGATGTGCTCTTCAGTTCCGGCTGTGATCTGACAAAGAAAGCGAACCTCTGCATTTCGTGCGTAGAGATGGGGTGGCTTGGGCTGCGACGGGAAGGTGCCAGTAGTGGGCTAAAGCCGCCGGCGGTTGACTCTGTACAGCAATAAAAAGAAAAGCCTACGCAGGGTGCAAAGACTGCTTTAAGAATGTCTATGGCATAGGATGTAGGCGGAGTCGGGAGCCGGGAGTTTGACAATGCATGATGATGATGGAATAGTTGCCTCGGCAAAAAACCTCATGTCTCTTGAAGTGTGTCAGTTCGCTTCGCTTGGTTAACAGAATGTATGGCTTTGTCGGATTATTATCGGGCACTTCTGTCTTGGGTATTGAGCCTACAGGATGGCCGAAATACACGTCCATGTCCTTGGAGTGGGGCAGCCTCCAAGCGCGAATGTCCCTTATGCTGCGCTTTTGCGAGATTGCAAACATTATATCATATTCCAGAAGGCAGACGGAAGCTTTACATTTCCGAGGTGGGCTGCGCGGCCGAACATGGGTGCAATATCATAGATGTCCCATCCTGCATTGCCGCAACCAACTGCCGTTACCAAGAAAGTATATTCCGGGTGATGTTGTGCGAATTCAGTAAACCTCTGGACAGCCTCATATACATCGTTTAGGCTCACGCCCGCTGTCGGTATGGCGTATGACTGTCCTTGCAATCCCTCAGCCTGGCCATACACCGCGCCAAAGTTCTTACGGGCATAGCCTGCTGCTCCACCGCTATGCATCCCCTTGGTATTGCTGCCGAAGACGAATATCTCGTGTGGACGCAGATTTGTTATATGCTCAGGCGTGAAACGGGACTGGTCATCCATCCTTCTGTAATAATCTCCGCGGTTCTCTTCTTCATAGAAGCGGCTCCGGCTTTCCTCGTCCATATGCATCCTGTTGAACTTCATACGGGAACTGGAACGCATTTTCGCCATGCGCTCACGCTCCCACATTTCTTGCGTGCCTCTTTGGTCTGCGGTGAACTGCAGGGTGTTATCAATGCCCATATCATGCCCATACTGTTTCGAGTCTATGTTAGCGCCAATGAAAGAAAAGATAACCTTTTTCTTCTTTAATTTGTTGATAAGATTCTTCACCATTTTTACATTATATCTGCGGGAGTCGTTCTCATAGCCGTCGGTGATAATGGTAACGTATGCAGCCACATCCTCAGCCAGTTCGGATTTCAGATCTGTGAGCGTATCGCCTACTGCATCGTATAAAGGCGTGCATGTTCCGGGCCGATAGTCCTTTGGCCGAATATTACGAACATTGCCGATGGGAGTTTCCTTAATTATATAACGGCTTCTACCTGTCTGGAACATATAGATTGAGACAAGATGCTCCTGCTCCGTGTTCTTCTCCTTCATTACACGGATGGTCTGCAAGGTCTCGTTGCAACCTGAAACTACCTCTTGCCGTACGGTTGACATTGAGCCGCTCTCGTCAATAACTATAAGGTGATATACCTTTGTTACTTCCTTCGTTGCTTTTTTTGTTGCTTCCTTAGTTGTTTTTTTAGAAGCTGTTGTGTCTGAAGCGTGATTCTCAGTTGCAGTATCTTGTGATACCATGTTCTCATTGCTACCGAACATCTTTTTAAGCCACTTCATAGTCGTATGCTTTAAAATAATTGTGTTTATTTCTCTAAAGCTATCTTTTGACGAAAGAAAAGATAGTCCGCAAGTCTTAGTGGAATATATTATTAGTCGTCGATTTGTATGTCATAGCTACGGCCGTCAAAGTCTGTCACCGAGCCGTACCCGCTGTTGTCGATGTCGCCTCCATAGAAACGACTTCCGTCGAGATAGCCACCATTAGGGAAGTCTATCTCCGTTACCTGTCCGTCTTCAACCTTAACGTCAAGATTGTAAGTGCTGCGAGTGCCCGTCTTCGGATTGTAATAGTCCACGGTTGCGCTATGAGTCCCGTCCTCTATTCCGGCCTCAACATAATCCTGTTCCTCCTCGTCTCTTTCATTATCAGAAGCATAGTTTTCTGTATAGTATGTTTCAACACCGGTCAACTGTGTTCCGGTTTTGTAGGAGCGTGAGCCATATTCTAAACTGGCTTCATCATTGTCGGTCTCGCTTGACGAGTCAGAACTGCTATGGGACGAGCATGATATTATTGTAAGGAGTATAGAAAAGCACAGACCCAGCCTTTTCGCTCCTTTAGAGTTCACCGTTTTCATAATAATACTTTTTGCTATTTGATGTTATCTTCTATATAGTTGTCGAATTCCGTATTCACCTGTCTCATCCAGTCGGGCAGCATCGTCAACGCTTGGGCGACAAGATCTTCAGGCATGCTCTTGTAAAAGGCATAGGCCATTGGACCGGCAATTGCTGCAAGGGTATCGGCATCCCCTCCAAGAGAGATGGCAAGTTTCAAGCAATCAACGTAGTCCGCTGACTCTAAGAAACAGATAATGGCAGGGCCAACTACCTTGTCGCACCGCGAGGAAAAGGAGTAAGCTTCGTGAAAGTCTGCATATTTCAGTCCTGCCCACTCCGGATAATACTTCTGAAGAACGTTTTCCCTGATAAAGTCTTTGTCCTTGCCGGATTTGAGCCAGAAGACAGGCAATGCCGCGGCTATTGCACCTTTAATCCCATCCGGGTGATTATGCGTCGGCATGGCTGTATCCGTAGCGAGTTTTATACATTCTTCCTCTGTCTCGGCAAGCCATCCGGCTGAACTGCAGCGCATGGCACTGCCGTCATGGGAGGACCCATAAGGATGAGGATCATCGGAAAGTAGCCATCTCTTGAATCCACGGCCGTAACCTGCATGTATATGCTGTCTGCCGCGCCGCCTCATGTTCTTGCCAATGTCTTCGTGGTGAATCAATGCCTCCGCACAGGCGAAGGTCATCACGGTATCATCTGTAAAACGGGCAAAGGGAGAGAACATCTCGACTTTACTGTAATCCTTAATGCCAAATCTGTGGCTTTCGTAGGCGCTGCCGGCAATGTCGCCGACAACGGCGCTCATTAATAAATTTCTCATGTTTATAAGTTTTAGTTATGTTTTTCTTGCCCCGTTCAGAATTCTAATCTGAAGCCTTTTTTCTTCATTTCGTCATATTTGTCCTTATTGAAACGAAAAAGGTACGCCTTTCGTTTCGGGGTAGGCCATACGGTCTCGTCGAGCTGCTCTATGAGCTTGGTGTGAATCATCTTCTTTGCGAAGTTACGCCTGTCGAAGTGAACGTCGAGTATCGCTTCGTAAAGTGTCTGAAGTTCCTTCAAGGTAAATTTCTCCGGCAACAGCTCAAAGCCAATGGGCTTGAAGTGTATCCGCTCGTGAAGAAATCTTGTAGCAACTCTGAGAATGCGGTCATGGTCGAAAGCTAACTGCGGAATCTCATCAATGTCAAACCATTGCGCATTAGCGGCATCATCGCCACCCTTCACGTCCTGCTTGCGCACTATTGCATAATACGCTATCGTAATGACACGCTCTCTGGGGTCGCGTTTCGGTTCGCTGAATGTGTGAAACTGCTCAATGAAGGCGTCCTTCAAACCGGTCTCCTCGAAAAGCTCGCGTCTTGCACCGTCTTCCGCACTTTCGTCCATCTTGATAAATCCGCCGGGAAAGGCCCACATACCTTTAAAAGGTTCTATCCCCCTCTGAATAAGCAAAACTTGAATCTTGCTACCGTCAAATCCGAAGATAACGCAGTCCGTCGTAACGGCAGGATGCGGATACTTGTAAGTGTACATTCTTTCTTCCATATTACATCTCGCGTAGTTTTTACGCCGCAAAAGTAATGACTTCAAATAACGCCTCCAAATTATTTCGCGTATTTTTTACGCAACAAATAAAAGTTTTGGGTTACTGACACGCAAAATGGTTGATTAGCAGAGGGTTTATGAAGTATTGCTGTCGGCTAACAGTTTCTGTGCATCACATAAATTAAGGTCAAGCCCCAGGTTTGGAACTCGACCTTTTTGTGTTACTTGGTTAACATACAGTTAAGGATTAAAGAATAATATGATAGAAAAGCAGACGAAGGAATTCAAGAGCATCAGAAAGATCCGCTCTGGCGATAAAGGGTTCAAGGATGCGAATACTCCGATGGCATCAAATGTGGTAGAGAAAACATACCCACAATTGAAGAAGGTAATTGCAGGTAAGGGTCAGCCTGTAGTAGCTAACATAATCCTAAACTGGATTCAGACTGGCATGGTATATGAGTACGATGATAAGGTTTGGGGTGGCGATCGTGCTTTCTTCCCGGAAGAGACGCTTTACTATCCTTATTGCGACTGCGAAGACCGTGCCATACTCTACACTCGTCTTATCCGTGACCTGCTTGGACTGAAATGTATGCTTATCTTCTATCCTGGGCATCTCGCCGCAGCTGTAAACTTTACGGAGAATGTCAATGGTGATTGGATTTCCATAGGGAATGACAAGCTCATTATAACAGATACGACATATATTGGAGCTGCAGTAGGCCGTACTATGCCGGGTATGGATAAAAAAACGGCAAAAGTAATAGTCGTGGAGTAGGCACAATTCTTTCTGTCACTCAGGGAGATTGTTTAATACATCTTGAGGAATCATTATTTCGCAAGAAGCTTTAGTTAAAGGCTTTTCCCGAAGGAAAAGAGCGTAAACAATGGTTTTGCCTTTAGCGAATGGTGCTTTCTTGACTTTGTCGACAAGTTGTGACAAAAGACGGTTTGCATAATCTGCTGACTGCCATTTGCACTCGCCGACAAGTATAGTGTCTTTATCATCCATAGCCTCCGCCACAACATCGAATTCCAATTCAAGATTGCCCACAGGCGTTTTTTTACCTTCCTTAAATACTGGAACTTTTCCCCACCAATGGGAAGCCATACCCCAAGTGTGACCAAATACATCATTGCCCGAAACGGCAATCTGGCACAGGCGTTCCCAGATATGTCCCACATGTTCGGCCATGTGTTCTTGAATGTTTTGCATGACGACATCAATCCTATCCATTGAAAGAAAAGGTTTGGCTGGAACGACAAATTTATAATAGAAGCCGAGGAACGGGTCATCTATTACATACAAAGTCTTCTTTGACTTCTCTGCATCTTCTCCAAAAGGCACCTCCTTGCGGACATAATGCATTGATATGAGGTTTTTCATCAACGGTGCCAATTCCGACACTTTGTGGCCTACAACATCTGCAATCCTGGAGAACTTTGCATTTCCGCGCCCTATTGCCGTCATTATGGATATATATGGCGCGATGACAGTCGTATCGTCAAGAAACAAAGCTTCAGGTTCATCTGCAAGCGGTCCGTGTTCATCGAGAATGAGATTTTCCAGAGCATCGTTAAGTGAACTGTATTGCTCACGGAGGACCCAGTAACGTGGCACACCGCCCCAGACACTATATTCCTCAATTACTTGTTGTGCGCTCAGGTTAAGCGCATGCCACCAGTATTGTGCACGAATTGGTCCGAGGTTTATCCTCTCTGACGCACGCCCATAAAGCGGTTCAGAACCATCTAAGACTATCTTTTGCATCATGCGCTGTGATGAACCGCATATAAGTAGATTGTATCGCATGGTTCCACTGTCTACGATACTTTGAATGACGGAAGGCAGCGAAGGATCTCTTTCTACGAGATAAGGAAATTCATCAAGCATTAGCGTCACCCCTTCCTTGCACTGATTGTTGAAGGAACTTAAAAGTGAGTCCCATGTGGAGTATGTCGGTTTGTCAAAACCATTGTATGACAAAGCGACAGAAGCGGCAAGACCGAGCCTTTGGGTGGAGGACTCACTTTTAGTTGCCTCATAGTAAACGTCTCCTTCCTTTAGGAGCTTCTTTATTAATTTGGATTTGCCTAATCGCCTACGGCCATAGACAACAAGCAGCTTGTCTTTGCAACCCTTTAAGGCCGTTTCCAAACGTTTCAATTCCTTCTTTCTGTCTATAAATTCCATAAAGTATGTTTCTAAAATACTACTTTGCGAAAGTAGTTCTTTGAAATTAATAATCCAAACAAAACTATAACTTTTTCTTCTGCCATAGGTGATTATTTCCCATTTCCCCCATAAGAATATAGAGTAAACCAGCAAGTATGGAGTCAACCAGCAAGTGCAATTATTTAACGAAGTTACCTATAATGCTTGTAAAACACCTGTAGAAGCGAGTTTAAGTTTAATTTTTCCCATGGACTTTGGTTGATTTTGAACGTTTGCAGACCTACCCGTTAACAAGACAGATGTGTCGGCTGATACGTCCGACCTGTCAGCTGATACGTCCGAGCTGTCGGCTGATACGTCCGAGCTGTCAGCCGATACGTCCGAGCTGTCAGCTGATACGTCCGAGCTGTCAGCTGATACGTCCGACCTGTCAGCTGCCCCGTCCGACGTGAGGAGGCGGGGGATTCAGGTGGGGGCGTTTTGCCAACGAAAAAGGCGCGGCATCCTGCTTGCATTGCGGGATGCCGCGCCTGTGGGGCGCTGATGAAGAAAGTTCGGGACGGTGGCGGGCTTACTGCGCGGCGGCGGCGCGGCGCTGGGCGCGGCGGGCGCAGAGGCCGTAGTACATGACGACGACGAAGCAGAGCAGGGGCAGCACGAAGCTGATGTTGACGGCGGGCATGCCGGCTATGACGTGGCAGTCGATGATGAGGCCTTGGAGTGGCGGCATGAGTGCCCCGCCCACGATGGCCATGACGAGGAAGGCGGCGCCCAGCGTCGTGTCCTGGCTCTCCACGTTCTCCAGCGCTATGCCGTAGATGGTGGGGAACATGATGGACATGAAGGCGCTGATGCCGACGAGGCAGAGCAGGCCGGGCATACCGACGAGGAAGATGGTGCCCAAGGTCATCAAGATGGCGCCGCAGCCGAAGAAGGCGAGCATGGAGCGCCCGTTGAACCACTTCATGACGTAGGTGCCGACGAAGCGGCCGGAGAGGTTGAGCGACATGGCCACGATGTTGAACACTTGCGCCGTGGCTTTGCTTATTCCGAGGTTGTCAGCATACTGTATGATGAACGTCCAGACCATGATTTGGGCGGCTACGTAGCACACCTGCGTCAGTACGCCTTGGCGATAGAGGCGGTTGTGCCAGAGGTTGCGCAGCGTGGTACCGGCGGTGTGCTGTGCGAGACCTTCGTGCTGGGTCTTGGGCACACGGTGCAGGGCGATGATGACGAAGACGCACAGGACGATGAGGCCGATGGCGACGTAGGGGTCGCGGATGACGGCGAGGTCGTGAACACGTATGTTCTGCATCTCGGCGGGGGAGATGTTCACGGGTGTGGCCGTCTGCGGATGAGCCTCGGCGCGGGTCAGGGTGGCGCTGAGGTCGGGCAGTTTGACGCCCAAGGCGTCGGCGCCGGTGACGAAGCGGCGCACGTTGTCGGCCGGCACGACCGTGGTGCTCTCCGTCCGAGCTTCGGGCGCGGCCATGTGGCTGTTCCAGATGAAGTGCCAGGAGCGGTCGCGCGTGGCGGGGGCTTTGCTCTCGGCCACGCGTATCTCGGCCTTTCCGGAATCGAGCGTGTCCATGATGGTGACGCCGCCGTCGTCGCGTATGTCGGAGACGAGGGCGGGCAGCACGATGAAGCTGGCCACGGCCATGCCCGTCAGCGAGCCTACGGGGTTGAAGGCTTGGGCGAAATTAAGGCGGCGTGTGGAGGTCTCCTTGCTGCCCAGCGAGAGGATGAAGGGGTTGGCCGTCGTCTCGAGGAAGGCCAGACCGAAGGTGAGGATATAGAGGGAGAAACAGAAGAACGTAAAGTTCTGGCGCGCAGCGGCGGGGATGAAGAGGAAAGCTCCCACGGCATAGAGACCAAGCCCGAGGAGGATACCCCACTTGTAGGAAAACCTACGTATGAAGAGGGCGGCGGGTATGGCCATCGTGGCATAGCCGCCATAGAAGGCAAACTGCACCATGGAGGCTTTGAACGCCGACAGGTTCATGACGCTCTGGAACGCCGCTACCATGGGGTTCGTGATGTCGTTGGCAAAGCCCCACAGGGCAAAGAGCGACGTGATCAGGATAAACGTGAGCAGATACTTCTTCTCAACGAGTTTTGACTTGTTGGGTTTCTTAATCTTTTGTATGTCCACTTTATTTGTCATTGGGTAGGCAAACGTTAGTTAAAAGATAGCGGGGAAGCCCCATCAACTTAAGGGGGAAGCCCCACCAACCTCTCCATAAGGGGAGGCTATCTATGCGGCAGGACTATCTTAACGGTGCTCCCACTTATGGGGGAGTTAGAGGGGGTTCTCCTTTGGGGGGAGTTAGCGGAGACTTCTTTTCCGGGAGTTAGCGGGTACTTTCAGCGCTTGGCTTATACTCCACGACCTCGCAGCTGCGCGCCACGGTCTCGCGAAGGGCGGAGAGGTCGGGCAACTCGCCTTGCGCCATGGCTTGGATGAGTATGGAGCCCATGGCGGTGGCCTCCACGGGGCCGGCCAATACGGGGCGGCGGAGGGCATCGGCGGTGAGCTGGTTGAGCAGGGTGTTGCGCGAGCCGCCGCCAATGACGTGCAGGCGGTCGACGGGCTGCGGCAGGAGGGCGTCGAGGGCTTGCACGGCCGTGAGATACTTCAAGGCGAGCGACCGGAGTACGCAGCGCGTCATCTCGGCCTTCGAGGCGGGCACGGCGAGGTCGTGGGTGCGGCAGTAGTCGAGGAGTGCCGCCTCCATGGCGGGCGGGTTTTGAAAAGCGGCGTCATCCACGGGGATGACGGCTTCGCAGCGCGCGGCCGCAGCGGCGGGCAGGAGCGCCTCGTAGGTCTGCGCCTCGCCCCTTGCCTCCCACTCCGCCATGAGGCGTTGCAAGATCCAGAGCCCCGTGATGTTTTGAAGCACGTCGTAGGTGTCGGCCACGCCGCCTTCGTTCGTCAGCTCGGCAAGGCGCGCCGCTTCCGTCAGCAGGGGCTCGCGCCGCTCCACGCCGAGCAGAGACCACGTGCCACTACTCAGGAAGGCGGGGGCTTCGTCGGGACAGGGCACAGCGGCCACGGCACACTGCGTATCGTGTCCGCCGGAGCAGATGACGGGCACCTCGCCGAGCCCCGTCTCGCGGGCTATGTCGGGGCGGAGATGCCCGCGCACGGCGCCCGTAGGCAGCAGTTCGCCGAAAAGGTGCTCCGGCAGGCCCAGCGCGCGCACCGTCTCGAGAGACCATGCCCGCTGCCGTGCGTCGACCAGCTCCGACGTCGTGGCGATGCAGTACTCCACGTTGGCCTCGCCCGTCAGGAAATAGCTGAAGAGGTCGGGCATGAAGAGTAGGCGGTCAGCCACGGCGAGCTGAGGGTCGTGCGCGTCGCGGAGACTGAAGAGTTGGAAGATAGTGTTGATGTCCAGGACTTGTATGCCCGTTGTGGCATAGTGCCGGCGGCGATCTATGAGCCGGAAGACCTTATCCTGCATGCCTTGGGTGCGTGCGTCGCGGTAGCAGACGGGCAACCCGAGCAGCTGGCCGGCCTCGTCGAGTAGGCCAAAGTCGACGCCCCACGTGTCGACGCCGAGGCTGACGACGCTGTCGCCGAGCTGTGCGGCGCGGCGCAGTCCCTCTTTCAGGTCTTGGAAGAGGGTGGGGAAGTCCCAAACGACGTGGCGGCCGAGGCGTACCTGGCGGTTGGCGAAACGGTGTACTTCGCGCATCTCCAGACGCCCCTGCTCCAGCCAGCCGGCCATGAGCCGACCGCTGCCGCCGCCGAAGTCGGCGGCTAAGTGTATCTTTCGCATAGTGGGTCTGTGCTGCACCCTGCCCGCCCCTTGATGGGGGATGACACGGCGGGTGTACGTCCCGTTCGGGGCGCTATGGACATTCCCAAGCCGGACGTGCACCGCGCCACGATGATCGGGCGCGGTGCCCGCTTGGGTTTGAGCTGCGCCACGGCGGGCGAGCGGTCAGGGAACGTGGAGGTGGAACGTGTCAACCAAGTCCTGCACTTCGGCGTCCGTCAGGGGCTCCACGTTGCCGCCGCTTTGCACGAGGATGCGGCAGGCCATCTCGAAGAACGTTGCCCGCTCATAGACCTCGTCGAAGTCTTTGCCGCAGACCACCTGCCCGTGCTTGGATAGCAGCACGCTGTTGTGCGTCCGCATAGCGCTGACGACGGCCTGCGCCAGCGCGGGCGAGCCGGGGCGCAGGTAGGGAATGACGGGTATCTCCGTCCCCACGTGGCAGGGCACCTCCGCCGTGACGTTGAAGTTCGTCGGCTTCTTCGCCATGCAGGAGACGACGGTGGCATACTCCGACTGGAAATGCAGCACGACGTTCACGTCGGGTCGTTCGCGCAGGATGCCGAGGTGGAACGTGCTCTCCATGGACGGACGCACGCCGTTCAGGGGTTCGCCGTCCGCCACGCGGCAGACGCTGATCTTGTCGCGCGTCAGGGCGGGTACCCACGATGTCGTGGCACTCAGGAGCGCCACGTCGCCCAAGCGCCACGAGAGGTTACCACTGCTGCACAGCATGAGGCGGTCGGCGCCGTAGCGGTGCGCCTGGCGCAGGAACTCGTCGAAAAAACCTTCTTGCAGGGTCATAAGTGCTTGCCGTTTGGGTTATTTGTAGATGGGGCCGTAGTTTTTGCAGGCTCTGAAGTCGGCGCCCTCCTTATCCATGCCGAAGGCGTTCCAGGCGGCGGGGCGGAAGATCTTGTCGTCCGCCACGTTGTGCATGCAAACGGGTATGCGCAGTATGCTGGCCAGCGTGATGAGGTCGGCGCCGATGTGCCCGTAGGTGATGGCGCCGTGGTTGGCGCCCCAGTTGTTCATTACGCTGTACACGTCCTTGAAGGCGTCCTTCGTAGGATCTAGGCGCGGCGTGAACCACGTGGTGGGCCACGTCGGGTCGGTGCGTTTGTCCAGTATCTTGTGTATCTCGGGGTCTATATCGACGATGTAGCCCTCGGCCAGCTGCAATACGGGGCCGAGGCCTTTCACGATGTTCACCCGCATCATCGTTGCGGGCCAGCCGCCCTTTGAGAGGAAGTGGCTGGAGAAGCCTCCGCCGCGGAAGTAGTCGCGGTCGGCGGGCATCCACTGCGTGGCCTTCAGGCAGGCTTCCACGTCGGTCGGCGTCATCTCCCAGTAGGGCTTCATGGCGGGGCGTCCCTGAGCATCTACGCTCTGTCCCGTGCCGTCCAGCGTCGTGGCGCCGGAGTTTATCAGGTGGATGATGCCGTTCTGTGCGGCGCCCGTCAGCTCGCGTCCCGTCACGCGGCGCACGGCCTCGGGACTCCAGTAGGTGCGCACGTCGGAGAAGATTTGCGCCTGGTTCGTCAGCAGGTGGCCGAAGAGCATCGCCACGCAGTTGAGCGAGTCGTTCTCCGTGGCCAGAATCATGGGCTCGCGCGGACCGTTCCAGTCAAAGCTCGTGTTGAGCAGCGCCTCCGTGAAGTCGCCGTTGGGCATCCAGTCCGTCCATTGCCGCTGCCCTTGGAAGCCGCCCGCTATGGCGTTGTGGCCCAGCGACTCCTCTTTGAAGCCCATCTCCAAGAGCTTCGGGTTGCCATGCATGAGGTCTTTCACGATGAGCGTCATCTTTACGATGAAATCCCAGTCCTTCTGTTTCTCGGCGTCCGTCTTCTGCTTCTCGGGGCGGTTCTTGTCCCAGCCCTGGTTGGGCTTGCAGTATTTCTCCACCCAGGCTTGTGCCTTGGCGTATTCGTCTGGGTCGTAGATACCTTCGTCCATGCGGCGCAGGATCTCTACCTCGTCCACGCTCTCGTTGCGCATGCCGAGGTAGGTCTGGAAGAAGTCGTTGTCGACGATGGAGCCGGCGATGCCCATCGTCACGCTGCCTATGGAGAGGTACGACTGGCCGCGCATAGTAGCTACGGCCTGCGCTGCCCGGGCAAAGCGGAGGATTTTCTCGGCCACGTCAGCGGGTATCGTGTTGTCTTCAAGGTCTTGCACGTCGTGCCCGTAGATGCCGAAAGCGGGCAGTCCTTTCTGCGCATGCGCCGCCAGGACGGCGGCCAGGTAAACGGCGCCCGGGCGCTCCGTTCCGTTGAAGCCCCACACGGCTTTGGGGTAGTAGGGGTTCATGTCCATCGTCTCGCTGCCGTAGCACCAGCACGACGTCACCGTAATGGTGCTCCCTACGCCGGCACGCTCGAACTTCTCGGCGCACGCGGCGCTCTCGGCCACGCGGCCTATCGTGCCGTCGGCAATGACGCACTCTACGGGCGAGCCGTCCCCGTTGCGCAGGTGCGTAGTGATCAGGTCGGCCACGGCATGTGCCAAGGCCATCGTCTTCTCTTCCAAACTCTCACGCACGCCGCCTTGACGGCCGTCTATGGTCGGGCGGATGCCAATCTTCGGATAGTTTCTCATAGGTTGGGTATGGTGTTTTATGGTTGTGTCGCTTATGGCTTAGGAGGCCTGATACGCCGCCGGGTGTCGGCCTCGCCTGCCCCTTGTAGCCACAAATATAGGGATAAGTTACGGCACGCACATCGCCCGCCGCTTAAAATTATTTAAGCCCCCAAAAACTCGGCAGGAAAAAGTAGGCTGTGCCGAAATTGGGGTGTAGTTCATTCATTTTGACACAGCCTCTTTTCTTTTGCTATTAGTGAGAGAATCTTCGTTTTTCTCTCTACGTATTTGCGTATTTCAGCACTTGAATGGCTTTCTCGCACACTCTCAATTCATTCTGATAGTCTTTGGCTTTGCGGTAGAGTACCATAAGCCTATCGAATGAATGAGTAGCAGGATAGCAATCACCCTCTATATTCTTCTCGTAGGTTTTGATGGCGAGCTTGATTTTACCTTGCTTCTCGTAAGATGTGCCTTTATTGTTGATTCGAGCGCACGCTTTCAGCTTCTTTACTTTCGCAAGGTATTCGTCGTGCTTTTGCTCCCAAGAAGTCAAAAGTACATACGGAACGGCTATACGCCCATGTGAGTCCGGCATGGTACGGAAGTAAAGTTCGGGTAGTATGCCACCTACCTTGTACCGCTTAACGAGCCAGTTTTGACTGATAGCTACCATGCCGTTACCAAGACCTTTGACTTTCATTCCAGATTATCTTTGATGTTCTGTAAGATTTCAGCTTTCTTGTATTCGTAACCTATCCTTGCAGCATATCGCCCTACGTGTTCGTAGTTATCATAGAACACTCCATTCTTTTCAAAGAGGATATTGTAGAGTTTCCTATGTTGTTTGTCGGTGGGAAATTCAAACTCCACTACAACCGCATCGGAATTTGGGTCAGTAGAGAAAGCATCTACAAAGACATCAAAGGTATCATCAGCCTTTGAAGTCATAGCCTTTGTTATTTTCTGCAAGGAGGTTTCGTAGAAAACAGCCACGTTGCGTTTGTTAGCATCAAGGGTAGGATTATAAGCCTTGATACTCTTTGTGCGCAGGATGTTGATTCCGGGCACTTTCTCTTGCCTTTCAATTTTCTCGGCAAAATAAAGTCCTTGTAAATACTCCACAACCTTTGCCGAATCATTACCCCCACAGCCCCCCCCCACAAGCGCCACAAGCGCACAAAATAAAATTCCCAATAGTTTCCTCATATCAAACTTTTTAGCGCAAATATAGCCAATTAAAGCCTATTCTCGGCAATTTCGAAAATCTTTAACTGTTAAGAAGAAGAATTGCCTTTATGACGAATATGCCAAATGGCTACCCTAAAGAGGAACCTCCGTATGCTGAACGGCACATACGGTGGTGTGAGAGGTCGGTAAACACGAAAGTAGGAGACAAGCACCTACAATTAGTGTTTACCTCCTACTCGATTTTTTCAAACGCCGTCAATGTCTATTGTAATTTGGTAATGATATATCCGGATGCTTCCGTAAAATCTCCTTCGGCATCACACATTCGTAAGTCGCCATTTTGTTTAATAACGTAATATTCTTGATGCGGACTATCGGTAACAAAGTATTTATTACCCTCTTTTTTTAGTGAGTTCAAAGAACCACTTTTATCTGGGAAGTATGTCGCAACATAATACTTTCCTTCTTTTGAGTAGATTTCGATTATTTCAGGTTCGTCATTAGGAAACATCTTATTTTTGACATTCCATTTGCCAATTACATCTCTACCCTCTTTGTTAGAAGCCGACTTTTTTTCTTCCATTGTTGGTTGTTCGTCTTTGCTATGCTCAAAAGCGTATTTAATATGCTTGTTGAGGTTAATGGTAGTTTCAGTTTCTTCACCCTTTGATGACTTATATTCTAAGCCTAATGTTTGTAAATCATCTGCACCGATGCCAAAAGCATACAAATCTTTTGCCTCTTTACGTTTTGTAAAAGATTCGACTTTCTTTAACCATGAAGCATAAGGGCTACCTTGAGAGAAGCCCTTGTCAACAAAGTCTGGCTTATTTTTAAAACTTATAAGTTCATCGTAAAGAACTTTGAAGTCCTTTAAAATCTCATAATTTTTAGGAGCGTTCTCACTAATACCAAGAGAATCAGAGTAGTTGTTCGACTTATTGGAATTGGAACAAGATATATTCCATCCCAAGGTTAATGCGATTATGACGCATACAGATGTCGTCATAATCACTTTGTGAAATAAAGATTTCAACTCGTGTTTCATTTATAATAAAAAATTTAATAAAAAACTTTAGTAATCATAATCAGCTGTTGAATCAACAGCCAAAGTATCAACTGCTGCTACCGTAGAGTCAGCGTCAGCTGCCCCGTTAGGGAATAAGCCATTAAGGTAACCATAATATATGCTGGAAGGATCGTCTTCTTCTGTCACGTCTTTGTATTTGCTAATATCGATGTCGTTTACTGCCTTTAGAGCGCCCCAAGAAACAGAGACATGGTCTTTTTCCATACATATCACTGCACGCAGCTTATTATTCAGCGTAAGCACAGCTGCACCATCGTTTTGTTTGGCTATTGTTCCGAAAGTCTTAAACTTTGTGATGAGAGCTTTGAGTAAGTCTCTTAGTTTACCATGCATTCTCCCATCATTATCTATTGAAAGGGTAAAACTCTGGGGAGTAACTTTGTTCCAAGCATAACCCGTTGGAGTCTTTTCATCGTGATACCAATACCAATCTTCAAAAGCATAATCTATAACTCTACGTGTTCGATATGTCTGCCTGCTTAGATTGCCAGGAAAAGAGACCTGTATCGAGCCATTGACGCCACTTACTACTTTAGTGAAACGAACCTTGCTTCTATAGTCATACCAATAAGGAGTTCCTGCCGGATGAGATTTGTCGCTGGGCGCATAGCCGTTTGATACTTCCTCTTTTACCACATCTTTTGGGGAAGAGCTGAAAGTCAGACCTGCTATACCATTTTGAGTAATGCTAAATCCATCTACCACTTTCTTAATGTCAACATAATCGCTTTCAATATACCCTTCACCTGCGTAGTCGCCAATATCTATAATATCAGGTAACCCCTCTAATTGTTTACATTTCTTGTCAATGATGGAATAAATATTATCATTTGGTTTTACAAGAGCATGTTCTCCATCAAAAGAAGAGAAAGGTGTTGCCGTAACGTATGTATCATTACCTATCTGGTTGTCATTCTTGTCAATATATTTGTATTCATAGGTATCTCCGTCCTTTAGCACGGCAATGAGAATGTCGTCCTCGTCATAATATAGGTACTCATACTTGGCACGAACCAAAGTCTCACCCTTAATATTCATTAACCCCCAGCCTTCGCCATTGTTATATGTGAATTCATCACCATGAATTGTACCTATGCTTTTAAGTTTAGTTGAGGGCTTGACGACATAATTACCCTTATCATCAATTAAACCCCATGTTTCCTTTCCATCTTTCTTAACGCTTACCGCAAGTTTGCCGTCAACAAATTCATATAGGGTGTTCTCGTATTTATTTGCAGAGAAATTATAAATTTCCTTCCCGGATGTATCAAGGACAGAAATCTTGACCTTGTCTTTTTTTTCTTGTTGAATGCTTTTCTTATACTTGACATTCACGCCGATGAATTTCCCATCGCCATAATCGTTAAGAGAGTAGTACTCTGGTTTAACCACACATTTCCCATTATCATCTATAACGCCCCATAGCGAATCTGCCGTCATAAACAAGGCATACCCAGCCACAAAAGATCTCACGCCATCCACTTCTTTACCTTCGATTTTGTCAAGTAGTTTTATTGTTTTCCCATCTGTATCAATAATGGAGACAGGTTTGCCCTTTTCTGCAACCAATGCCCTGCCATTACTAAAGCCAGAGGTATGAGCGTAATCTGCTCCAATCTTATGTGGTTTCTCGGTAGCATCATACATTTCCCAAATGCCTTCTTTTGTTCTGACAAAGAACCGACCATCGCGAACTACAGTAGGTTTCGTCTTGAATTCATCCTTGAACAAAACCTTTCCTTCCATAGAAATCATCCCCCAGCTTCCATCTTTAGTCTCTTGAAACGGCAAGAACTCAATCTTACCCTCTTGAGGCTTTGAGCAGGATGCGCATAGCATTATCATTATCAAGGCGAATATGCTAACGCTCAAATTTGAATTAAATTTTGTCTTCATCATTTATTGTCTTTAAAGTGATTTACTGAAGAGTGTTATTGCTTTACGGTTTTCCTTACTATATAAGATTACGCCTTATCCAAATTCTTTTTTGATGATACCAAAACTAACTAAGTGTAAAGTTAAAGACTTTTTTGAAATACACCAAACCAAAGGCGAGAGATAACTGAAAATATTGCGTGTATTGTTGTTGAGATTCGATTCCATTTCCTTGTTGTACGCCACACAGAGCTTATTGATGTCTGGGCGTTTCGGGATATACTGACCGACGAGCTGGCTCGTGTCCTCCTTAACCTCACTTTCCCGAGCGTGGCTCGGCTTGGCGTTTCGCTCCTGATAAAAAGATGCTGTTGCGTGCCATTATAACGCTATGATACAACACGTTGCATCGACTTGTTGACAAGTACGACCTACCAGCTGATACATCCGACCTGTCAGCTGATACATCCGAGCTATCAGCTGATACGTCCGACCTATCGGCTGACAAGTCCGACGTACCACGCGGCACACGGGACGTGGCGGATTAAAAAGAAAAGAATGCGGATTAAAAAGAAAAGTATGCGGGGAAGGAAGGAAAGAATGCGGGGAGAAAAGGAAAGTATGCGGGGAAGGAAGGAAAGAATGCGGGGATGAAAAGGAAAGCGGTCGGGGAGAAAAGAACAGCCGGCGGCTTGTGAAGTAAAGCGCGGCGGCGGCGCACGGCGCCTACGGCTACGCTTTGCGGAAGCGCGCGGTGATGTCGCGGAAGGTGCCGTCGGTTTGGCGCTGATACATGTGCTGGTTCGTTGTGGGCGAGCTTAGGGGGCCGAGGTGTCGGAGGTAGGGGCCTACCTTGATGTAGTCAAAATGCTCGCGCCGGACGCGGCTTGAGATGAGTGTGCGGCCCGTGTACCACGCCACTTTCAGGCGAGGGTGGTGGGTGCGGACGTGTGCGGCGAGGCTGTCCACGGCGGCGGGGTCGTTGTCGCCGCCCATGAAGCCTACGCACGTGATGGCGGTGCCGCCCTCGGTGGCGAGGAGCTCGTCGAGCACGGCGGGGGTTAGTTCATCGCCCACGTTGCCCCAGAGGTAGGCGCTGTGGCAGCCCGGGCAGTGGCAGGGACACTGCGAGAGGTTGATGGCGAGGGTGGTCTCGCCGGGTACTTCCTGGAAGACGATGTCTGTATTGACGTATTTCAGCATGGGCGGGTGTGGGGTTATAAAGATGCGGCGCGCGCGGGACTCAACCTCGCGACACTCAGAGCCGGGCGGATGTGGGGTTATAAAGAGGCTGCGGGGTGCAGACGGTCGTAGATGCACCTGAACGCGTGGCGGGTGTGGGGGTTATAAAGAGGCTGCGCGGTGGGGCAGCGGGCTGAAAAAAAGCGCCCCCGCCCCTTTCCGGGGACGGGGGCGCGCTGTGGGTTGGCGTGTGGTGCTTCCGTGCAGGCCTCAACCTACGCTGACGGTCTGCTGCACGTTTTCCTGTGCCTGCGGGGCGGCGACCGGTGCGGGCGCGTCAGAGGGCAGGCGCGAGGGGGTGGCGTAGTAGCGGCGGTGGGCTTCCTGCTGGCGAGCTACGGAGAAGTTGCTCACGCGTTTCAGGTAGCCTATGACGCGCGTCAGGTAGTCCAGGTTCGTCGAGTGGCACTCGGGGCACTCCTTCAGGTTGCGCTTGTCGATGTGGCCGCAGTCGTTGCACACCGTGTTGGGCACGTTGAACGTGAAGTAGTTGCAGCCCTCTTGCGCGGCCACTCGGAGCAGTTGCCTGTACTGCTCCTGCGTGAGGTGCTCCTCCAGGTTCATGTGCAGAGCCGAGCCGCCCGTCAGGTGTTCGATGTAGGGACGCCCGTGGAGGCGGAACTTGTCGAGTATCGTCAGGCTGTCGTCCTCCACGACGTAGAAATAGGAGTTGTAGCAGTCACGCGGAACGAAATAGCCGTCTTCCTTGTCCCACTTGGCGTGCTTCACGCCGACGTTTTCGGCGGGTATCATCTCGCAGTTGAACATTACCTCCTTCGTACGGTAGGCTTTATTGTATTTCTCTACCAGCCCCAGAACGTCTTGTACGAAGTGCAGGTAGTCATCGTTGGGCGATATTTTCAGGCCGAGGAACTCCGCCGCCTCCACGAGGCCGTTGATACCGATGGTCAGGTACTGGCGGTTGATGTTTATGTAGCCCGCGTCGAAGAGGGGCAGCATGTGGTTGCGTTGCAGGAGCTTCAGGTTCTCGTTGTAGGCCAGCTGCACCTTATGGCAGAGGTCGATGATGCCCGAGAGGTACTCCTTATAGTCCTGTCCGTGGTTGACGGCGTACTGTATGCAGCGGTTCAGGTTTATGGTGAGCACGGACTTCGAGCCTGTGGAGACGCCGCCGGCGCCGAGGGTGTAGGAGAAGCCGTTGTCCTGGATCTCGTTGCGCAGGCGGCAGCAGGAGGAGAGGGAGTCGGCGTTGTCGCTCATGTAGGTGAAGAAGGAATGCCCTTCGGCGTACATCTCGGCGGCGAAGTCGCCCCACTCCTTGTCTTTGCAGTCGCCGTTCTCCGTCAGCAGCGCCATGGTCTCTACGGGGAAGGTCAGCACGGTGCGCGTCCGCTCCTTGTTGAACCATTTCATGAAGCGCTTCTGTAGCCAGGAGAGACCTGCCCAGTCGGGCTGCGAACCGTCGGGGAAATAGAAGTTGCCAAAGAGGCTCTCGAAGTAGTAGCGATCGTAGTAGCTTATGTTCCAGAATACGGCTTGGAAGTTGCGCGCACCGGTGGGCTGGTTCAGCGAATAGACAATCTGCTCGAAGTAGTCCGTGATGACCTTGTCCAGCGTGCGCTGCCGCAGGCTCAGATCTACAACGCGGTCGGGGTGCTGCCAGTAGTCCTTCCCGTACTCCTTCTGTATGAAGTAGTTCATGTACATCAGGAACTCCGGCGTGGCACATGCCCCGGCCAGCATGGAGCTGACGATGAAGACCATGTTTATGAAGCCGCCGCAGAACGACCGCAGGTTGGTGGGCGCCGTGGAGTTGCCCCCTATGGCCGTCGTCCCGCCGATGAGCCAGGGGTACATCGTGATAGAGGCGCAGTAGTTGGCCAGGTTCGTCTCGTCGTTCTTATAGATAAAGTGGTGGTTCAGCTTGTCCAGATATTCGTCCGCCAGTGCCTTGCCGTACATGCGTTTGATGCCCTCAGTGAGCATACGGCGGTTCAGGCGGATAAAGCCCCGCTTCGGCAGCTCGCCGATGAGCGTGGCAATGTTCTTATGCTCCACGTTCGCGTTGGCGTCAAACTTCGAACCCGTCGCCGCGTTGTCCGCACCCATGTAGTCCGTCAAGAACTGCATCTGCTGCATGGCTTCGCGGTCCTCCGTGTGCTCCTGGCGGTAGAGGATGAAGCTCTTCGCCACGCGGTAGTAGCCCTCGCGCATCAAGGCCTCCTCCACCTGGTTCTGGATTTCCTCCACCTTGATGTCGTTGTGGATTTCCAAGTGAGCCAGAATCTTCGATATGGAGCCCAGATCGATCGGTTCTCTTACGCTGTTGAACGCCTTAGCGATGGCGTTCATGATTTTGTCAAGCGAGAACTGGTCCTTCGAGCCGTCCCGCTTCGTGATGGTAAAACTCTTTATCTCCATGAATATCTGATAGTTGCTTGTGTGCGAACCTTGCGGAGAAGCGCGCAGGAAGTAGTCCGTTTTGGACAACTTCTGTCCCGCTTCACTCAAAAAAGTTTTCCGTTTTGGATAACCGTAGCGACTGCAAACTTACAGAAATCTTCCCGCACGTCGCTCCTGCCACCAAGAAATTTCTCCTAAAAAAGTTTTCCACCGCCTAAGCTCCGGATTGTCAAGCCCCACCCTCGCGCCCCCTTGCGCCCCGGTCTCGCGCCGCCCCTTCTTGAGTCCCGGTTTCCGTTTTCCTTCCCGGCCCCCTTGCGCCCCGGTCTCGCGCCGCGCCCCTCGCCCGCGGTGTCGTTCCGTGGCGGGCGGCTTTGCCGACCGCAGCTCCGCCCCCTTGTGTCCTTTGTGAGCCAAGCAAAAGGCGCTACCCCCGCACAGGGGTAGCGCCTTTCTATAAGCCGCGCGGGCGCGGGGGTGGAGCCACGAAGCCGGGCGGCAAGGTGTCCAATCAGATGGTCTCGCTCCAGTCTTCCTGCGTCTTGCGGACGTAGGAGGCGTAGCGGCGCTGGGCGGCCTTCTTCGTCTCGGCGTACAGCTCGTCAGCTTGCTCGGGCAATGCCTTGCGGAGCGACATGAAGCGCACCTCGTGGTCCAGGTAGTCCTGGAAGTCGTCCCATTTAGGCGGCTTCGAGTCGAGGGTGAAGGGGTTCTTGCCCGCCTTGGCCAGCTCGGGGTTGTAGCGCCAGAGGTGCCAGTAGCCGCAGGCCACGGCGCGGCCTTCCTCGGCTTGGCTGCGTCCCATGCCGCCTTTGATCTTCAGACCGTGGTTGATGCAGGGGGCGTAGGCTATGACGAGCGAGGGGCCGTGGTAGGCCTCTGCCTCGCGCAGCGCTTTGAGGCATTGTGCCTGGTCGGCGCCCATGGCGACCTGTGCCACATAGACGTAGCCGTAGGTGGTCTGCATGAGGCCGAGGTCCTTCTTCGCCACGCGCTTGCCGGAGGCGGCGAACTGGGCGATGGCGGCTATCGGCGTAGCCTTGGAACTCTGTCCGCCGGTGTTGGAGTAAACCTCCGTGTCGAGGACGAGGATGTTGACGTCCTCGCCGCTGGCCAGCACGTGGTCGAGGCCGCCGTAGCCGATGTCGTAGGAGGCGCCGTCGCCGCCGATGATCCATTGGGAGCGTTTCGTTATGAAGTGGCCCAGCTCCTTGAGCTGCTTGGCCAGCTCGTTGCCGGCGGCGGCTCCTTGCTCGTAGTAGGGCTTCATCTTCTCCGCTATCTCGCGGCTCTTGTCGGCGTCGTCCTTGTCTTCCAGCCATTGTGCGGCGAGTTGCTTCATCTCGTCGCAGGCGCAGTCGCACTGCTGCACCTTCTTCATCAGCTCGCCGAGGCGGGCGCGCATCTTCTTATTGGCCAGCACCATGCCCATGCCGAACTCGCAGAAGTCCTCGAAGAGGCTGTTCGCCCAGGCCGGGCCTTGCCCTTTCTCGTTGCGCGTATAGGGCGTGGAGGGTATGGAGCCGGAGTAGATGGAGGAGCAGCCCGTGGCGTTGGCCACCATCTCGCGGTCGCCGAAGAGCTGGCTGACGAGTTTCACGTAGGGCGTCTCGCCGCAGCCGGAGCAGGCGCCGCTGAACTCGAAGAGCGGCGTGGCGAACTGGCTGTTCTTCGGGTTTTGCTTGACGTCCACCAGGTGTTGCTTTGTGGCGACGTGCTTTACGCAGTATTCCCAGTTGTCGGCTTCCGCGAGGGTGCTGTCCAGCGGCACCATCTTGAGGGCTTTCACCTTCTCGCCGTCCACCTTCCGGCCGGGACATACATCGACGCAGTTGCCGCAGCCAAGGCAGTCCAGGACGTCAACCTGCTGCACGAAGTGCATCCCCTTCATCGCGGCCGGGGCGCGCATGTCGAGGGCTTGGCCTTTGTAGCCTTGCATCTCGGCCTCGTCGAGCACGAAGGGGCGGATAGCGGCGTGCGGGCAGACGAAGGCGCACTGGTTGCACTGTATGCAGTAGTCCGGCTCCCACTTCGGGACGAAGGCGGCCACACCGCGCTTCTCGTAGGCCGCCGTGCCCTGCTCCCACGTGCCGTCCACGCTGCACGTGTAGGCGCTGACGGGCAGCTTGTCGCCTTGCTGCGCGTTGATGGGGCGCACCAGCCGGCTCACGTAGGCCGGCTCGTCGCGCTCTACTTCCGGGTCGGCAGGCAGTGCGGACCACGCCGGGTCAACAGCCAGCTCTTTGTATTCCCCGCCGCGGTCAACGGCTTGGTAGTTCTTGTTTACCACGTCCTCGCCCTTGCGCCCGTAGCTCTTCACGATGAATTTCTTCATCTGCTCCACGGCCAGCTCCACGGGAATCACCTGCGTGATGCGGAAGAAGGCGCTCTGCAGGATGGTGTTCGTGCGGTTGCCCAGACCTATCTCCTGCGCTATCTTCGTGGCGTTGATGTAATAGACGGTGATGTGGTGGTCGGCGAAGTATTTCTTCGCGTTGTTCGGCAGGAAGTCCACCAGCTCCTGCCCTTCGTGGATGGTGTTCAGCAGGAAGGTGCCGCCGTCGCGCAGCCCCTCCAACACGTTGTACATGCGCAGGTAGGCCTGCACGTGGCACGCCACGAAGTTCGGCGTCTTAATCTGATACGTGGAGCGTATGGGCGTGTCGCCGAAGCGCAGGTGGGAGCACGTGAAGCCGCCGGACTTCTTCGAGTCGTAGCTGAAGTAGGCTTGGCAGTATTTGTCCGTGTTGTCGCCGATGATCTTCACGCTGTTCTTGTTGGCGCCCACGGTGCCGTCGGCGCCGAGGCCGTAGAACTTGGCTTCGAAGATGCCCGCGCCGCCCAGCGCCTGCTCTTTCTCCAGCGGCAGGCTCTCAAACGTCACGTCGTCCACGATGCCCAGCGAGAAGTGGTTCTTCGGCTCGGGCAGCGCCAGGTTGTCATAGACGCTGATGATCATGGTCGGCGTCGTGTCGCAGGAGCCCAAGCCGTAGCGCCCGCCGACGATGACGGGGTGCGAAGGCTGGTCGTAGAAGGCTTCCTTCACGTCCAGATAGAGCGGCTCGCCCTCCGCGCCCGGCTCCTTCGTGCGATCCAGCACGGCGATGCGCTTCACCGTCTTCGGCACGGCGGCCAGCAGGTGGCGCGCGCTGAACGGCCGGAACAGGTGAACGCTGACCATGCCCACCTTGCGCCCTTGTTGCGTCAGGTGGTCGATGGCCTCGCGCGCAGCTTCCGTCACGGAGCCCATACATATAATAATGTCCTCCGCGTCGTCCGCGCCGTAGTAGCTGAAGAGCTTATACTCGCGACCCGTTATCTTCGAGATGGCGGCCATGTACTTCTCCACGATGCCGGGTATGGCCTGGTAGTACTTGTTCGCCGCCTCGCGGTGGGCAAAGAAGGTCTCGGGGTTCTCCGCCATGCCGCGCGCCACGGGGTGCTCCGGCGTCAGGGCACGCGCGCGGAAGTCGGCCACGGCCTGCCAGTCCACCAGCGGGCGCAGCTCCTCCTGGTCTATCTCCTCTATCTTCTGGTATTCGTGCGAGGTGCGGAAACCGTCGAAGAAGTTGATGAACGGAACGCGCCCTTCTATCGTGGCGAGGTGCGCCACGGCACTCAGGTCCATCACCTCCTGCACGCTGCCCTCGCAGAGCATGGCGAAGCCCGTCTGGCGGCACGCCATGACGTCGCTGTGGTCGCCGAAGATACACAGCGAGTGCGTCGCAAGCGTGCGGGCGCTGACGTGGAAGACGCAGGGCAACAGCTCGCCCGCTATCTTATACATATTCGGGATCATGAGCAGCAAGCCCTGCGAGGCCGTGAACGTCGTCGTCAGGGCGCCCGCC
>CAZXJS010000008.1:0-35755 GCA_964641085.1 uncultured Prevotellamassilia sp.
CTTCTCAACTAAAAGTTATGGAATCACTTTCAAAGATCGCTTCTTTTCTCGCGCCCCCAGAACTTCCGTCCCGAAAGCGAGTGCAAAAGTACAGCCTTCAAACCTTACAAACCAAACTATAACCTAAAAAAGTTTTCTTAATAAACGTTAAACGACTGAACCTCAACACTAACGACTAACTAACTTTTTCTCGCTCCCTCTATCCTTTTTCGGCTCTACACACTTAGAAGTCTATAAATCTTCCTACGAGCAAGCCCTGACACCGAAAAGCCAGCGTACCATTCTACAGTTTCCCCCATTGGATACGAGAGACTTCATCTTATGGCGAAACATGAGTGCCCAACCATGGCGGGAAGCTCTACGGCCAAACGCTCAATACACGCTCAATACACATTAATATATATAGGAATACGTTTAAAAGACTCTATACTAAAAGTTCGTCTAAAAGTTTGGAGAAATAGGATGAATACATAACTTTGCACTTGAGATTGATGTCGGCTCGGAAGTGGGCATGCTTCGGAAAGTCTCATTTTTAATGAAGAGCGTTTGACTCATTACCTATAGCTGAATCTGGACAATTCACGAAGAACCGGTAACGAGCAAATCGGCTCACGCATGGGATTGTTGTACCCCGTCAGTCGGGGGCGATATACCTCAATGCGTGGGCTTTTGCGAAGTACTAGGTTTGAAGGCAGTCCAGAGCCCGGCTATATAGTATGAGGCAAAAGTTCCCACGCTTTTTGAATCAAATAATAACGCTGCATCGGGGAAACTGCTGGCAAAAAGTGAAGAGAAGCAATGAAGAAAATGCTCCTTACTGTCTTGTGTGGCATGATATTGTGCACCGGGACGATGAAAGCGCAGGCTTTCGACGAAGAAGCCCTCGTGGGCAAGTGGGTTCGCTCCACGGCGATGCAACCCGTTGACGACTATTTGATCTCCATAGACAGCTTAGGCTTGGGAGTGAAACCTTGGCAATATTACAACAACCACTATCCCGGCGATCTGTACAATGAATACTGCAACGGCGTGTTTTGGGGCAGTTGGCAGGGCTATTTAGACGAATATGAGGGTATGGCGTATGAATACGATGCCGTCCGAATTTCGGATTTCTCGATTACCAACGGAAATAAGCTTCACATAAGCATTATCGACGACTTCACGCTCATTTTCAAAATTGTGTCGCTCACGGATGACGAGCTGGTAGTAACGCCTCTTGGCAGTAGCAACACCATTACGTTCAAGAAGCAAGACGACGCAACGACAAGCGCAAAAAGCCTGCCGGCATCACAGAAGCCGGGAGAATATGCCGTCTATGATACGGAAGGCGTGCAACAGCCGACTGTGGGCAAAGGAGTGAATATTATAAGTGAACGCGACGGAACGACAAAGAAAGTGTTGGTGAAATAAGAGGCAATAAATTTTGTGTAGAGTCCAACAGCAAATGCAACGTTACGAAAATAATCTGAAGAAGCATCTCTTAGGTGTTTCAAAGTTCAGATCTTCTCATACGTCCGATGTATCAGCCGATAGCTCGGATGTATCAGCTGACAGGTCGGGCGTATCAGCTGACAGCTCGGACGTATCAGCTGATAGGTCGGACGTATCAGCTGACAGGTCGGACGTGTCAGCCGATAGCTCGCACCCCCGCGTAGCCCTGCCGCGAGAGGCTTCTTCGAGCGATGCTTCATTTTTTCTCCCCGCGCGGTGCCTCGTCTTGGAGAAAAGGCGTAAGTTTGCCCGACGCATCGCCGTGCGCTCGCTCCCGATCGACGGCCACCATAGACCCATAAACTAAAACATAAACTCCTAAACTAAAACCTTGAAACATGGCACTAATCGTATGTCCCGAATGCGGCGCGCAAGTGAGCGCCAGCGCGAAGGCCTGTCCCCATTGCGGGCACTCCATCGCCCCCATCCAGTCGGCGCCAGCCGCTCAACATGCCGCGCCACCTGCGGCGCCACGGCCGCCCAAACGCACGGGCGGTGCACCATGGTTCGCCCTGGCCATCGTAGCCTCCGTGGCCATCATCGCCGTCGTGCTTTACCTCATCCTTGGCGGGAAGAACAACAGCACGAACACCACAGCCGCAGCCGCCGATGCGGCACAGTCCGAAGTAGCTACGGCCAACAAAGCCAAAGAGGCGGCCGAAGCTGAAGCGGCCGAGGCGAAAGCGCAGGCCCAAGCCGCTGCACAAGCGGCAGCATCGGCGCAGAAAGCCGCAGCACAGGCCAAAGCCGCCACGGCGCTCTACAAAGCTGTCATCAACGACCCGGACGGATACACCAACGTGCGGGAAGGACAGAGCACGTCCACGCCCATTGCCTACGTAATAGGAGAAGGCCAGCTCTTCTACTACTCGCCCGGCGGCGGAAACTGGAAAAAGGTGTATTCCTACCCGGACAGAACTTTCCTGGGCTACATGCAAATAAGCCGCATTCGCCGCATCGACTGACGCGCGGCGCTTGTGGCAGCAGAAGGCTCAGCTACGGAGCACTTAGGCGCAATTGTCATAACTTAAAGCGCAATTAGGGCGGCTTTAGGCGTGCTCGCCTCGGCTCACGGCGCAACGGCCTACCCACAAAGCGGAACAAAAACAGGCGGCAACCACGGTATCAGGCCGGGGTTGCCGCCTATGCTTTATAGGGAAAGGAGGGGGGAAGCTGCTCGTCCGGCGGGCTGCGCCCCTAGTGGGACGTGCGAATCTGCGCTACGGAGACAGCCCATATCCACCCCAAGAGGCGCGGCTCGCCAAGCGACGCCTCAGGCCAAAAAGGTTTGCCCGCTTACTTCAGCGCGTTTTGGGCACTGGTAAACAGCGCCGTGAGGTAGGCCAAGTCTCCGGAGCACATGCCGGCCAACGAGGGAAGGGCGTTGCGAACTATCTCGCGGTCGCCCTTGTCCAGTATTTTTCCGTATTCCTTGCACAGGCGCATGATTCTGTTGGCGGCGCCGGAGAGAAGCGCCACGCGCTTTGAGACGTAATCCGAGCTACTATCCCATTTCTTCTTAAACTCACTGAAGTCGCTGGCGTTGGTAGTGAAGAGCGTGCTGAGGCTCGTAAACTGCTGCAAGAAATCAGCGCTCGACGTTGGAACGACTATAGCGCCGGCAGGATCAGAAGCATAGAAGGACTTGCCGCCAATTGTTGAAGTCGCCCCGTCTTTGCCTTTAATAAACCCTGTGCCAGTGCTATTAGGAAGGATTGAGAACTTAGCGTCCGGGTCTTTGCCGTAAATTACGTAAGCTGTACCGAAAATACTGTCCTTGCTGTTTTTCCATTCCAAGGCGTAGGCCGTGCGCATCCCGGGCTGGGCAGCATGCTTATTAAACGTCTGCACATTGTAGTTGTATTCCTCGTTTGAGCCGAACTCCTTTGAATAGGCGTTGTAGTTTCCGTACGTCAGGCGGCATTTCGTGGCCGCACGGCTTCCTGCCTTCTTCAGCAGCGAAGAAGATGCTTCCCGGCTGTTCAATTTCAGATTTTCGTTAAACTTGTCGAAGTCCTTGCTGCGCTTTCTCGGTAGGGCGAAAGCGTATTCCTTATAATAGCCTTCGGCGTAGGAATCTGAGCGCGAGGCTGTGATAAAGTCGTTCTTTAAAAGCGCACTAATAAACTCGTCAAACGACTGGTCAATCATTTGCGGAATCTTCTGCGCACAGACGGGTATCGACGTTGCAAGAAGACATGCGAAGGTAATACGGTTGAGCTTCTTCATGACAATTAATTATATTATGTGTGGTTATACTGTTGAATCTATAAACGCGCGTTGCTGCACTTTGGACGCCTGTCGGCCTCCTGTCAGTCGTCAACTTCCTCCGGTTCGGCTAAGCCGTATTGAAGCATGGCCGTCATGACGGAGTCGGCTACCGAGACATCGTTGTCAAACTCCGAGAGGAATTGTTGTTGCTCCGCCTCCATCTCGGCAAGCGCTACGCCCACCATCTGCTCCCCTTCCTTTAACAAAGAGTCGGTTGGGACAACGTGCGGCGCTTGTAGTGCTGAAGACTTTTTATGGTAGCAAAAGCCGGGCTTCGTCGGTTCTGCCCTACCCTGCGCCAAGGGCAGAGAGAATCGGCTTTTTTGTAGATAGCCAGAGGTGGGCTTTATCTCCGTTGGGGAGCCGCTATCTGGGATATGTCGCCCCGCCACATGCTCTTTCCCCCTATGACGTGGGGAATAGCGTAAAGTCGCCACGCCGTTCACATCGGTTGGTAAGTCTTGGCGTATTCGGCTGAAGTAAAGCGTGGCTGAGAGGACGATGAAAACCGCAACGGACGCGGCATAGAGCCACAAGCGGCGCTTAGACTTCCCGGCGCTTTCCTGACGCGCTTTAGCCGCAACGTTTTCTATCGCGCCCGGCTCCATCCCGTCTTCAAACCACGCAAACATCTTGCGATAGGGCTCAAGGTCTTCGCCGACCGCGGGATTGTTCTTAAACCATTGGCTTATGCGTTCCTCTTCTTCGACTGTTGTCCTGCCGTTCATGAAACGTTTTAGCAGTTGCCGAATCATTCTCTCGTCGTTGGCCATCATTTTTTCCTTATTTCTTCGTACAACTTTCGCCTTGCCCTTGAGAGCAACACGGGCACAGACGCTACCTTTATGCCGAGAATTGCCGCTATCTCTTGGCTGCTCTTCTTCTCAACCTGCCGCAAGTGCAATACCTGATACTCGTTTGAGGGTAGTTGCTTGAGGTGACGCCGCAGCCATTGCTCGTTTTCCGCATACACCAGCGCGTCTTCCGGCGAAGCTTGCTGGGGGCTGACCGTGTGGCCGTCCGCCAACGCCCTAAGCGTTCCTTTTATCAGCAGATATTTCTTCTGCCGCCGCAAAAGGTCTATGGCAAGATGGCGAGCTATTGTCACAGCTAAGCCTTTCGTCCTGACAGCTGATGGCAACGACGCGTGAAGGCTCCAAAGGCGAAGCATCGTGTCCTGAGCAACGTCCTCGGCATCGGACTCCCGGACAAACAAGCGGCCATGCTTCAAGGCAAGATTGCGCAAGTCTGAGGCTATGTCTGTGAACTCCTTCTCCGTCATCCTTCTTAGCTTGTTCTGCCGAAATAACGTAAAAACGGAAGCTCCATTAACGGAATTAAACTTCCTTAACGCCCCCGTCAGCTCCTATTTTGCATCGTCAATATCATTTGACGCTTCTATGGACACAGCTAATAAGATTAACAAAAGCGGCAGTTGGGGTGAAGAACCGCAACTGCCGCTTAAACATGCATAAGAAAGAGAATGAAGGGTG
The DNA here is from genome assembly GCA_964641085.1 of uncultured Prevotellamassilia sp. Taxonomy (GTDB): domain Bacteria; phylum Bacteroidota; class Bacteroidia; order Bacteroidales; family Bacteroidaceae; genus Alloprevotella. The sequence continues at coordinate 5,256 of CAZXJS010000008.1, forward strand.
CATCCCCGGGGAGAGGTGCAACAAGTAAGAAGTGTGCATGGACACCAAGAGAGATGCCCAACACCACCTGAGTGGTGACGGAATCTTTAAGCGTGTTACACTATGCCACGTCGAAAAAGCATATGACCACCGCCGGGGTACAAACCGCATTCCCGATAGTGGAGATGGCTATAGAAGAAATAGCATAAAGCGCGTACTACTTGGCCGAGGGCACGAACGTCTCGTACGTTCCGTCGTCGTAGAAAACGCGGATTTCCCTAATCCGGCGGATTACTTTGTCCACGATTTTTACCGATTTCACGTTGCGATCCATCGTAGAGGCAGACTCCTGACGACGCGATGTAGCAGCAGTCGGAATTACGATGGGCGAGGCTACGCCTGTTGACGAAGCGAAGAGCGTAGGTTCTGACTCTTCATGCGTGGGCGCGCCGGTAGAAGCTCCTTGTTCGGAGGGCGCAGGGGGCACGGCAGAGGGTACAAGCATCTCGCCTTCTCCAAAGAGTAACCAGGCTACGTTAATATCAGGAAAGGCACGATGAACAGCCTGTATCGTATTGTTGGTGGGATTGGTACGCCCGGTAAAAATGCTTGACAGGGAGGCGGGGGATATTCCCAGCTTGGCAGCAAAGTCTTGTTGAGACATGTGCACGTCCTCCATGATCTTGTGAATTCGATCTTTGGTTTCCATAATTTCTATCTGGGTCGCAGAAAAGAGCAACCGCGTCTCTGAAAATTTTAACACGTAACCGCCGAATTATTGTAGCACCCTAAAAATTGAGGCTCACAACCTGCGATTTTGCGCATCTACAAAAGTAAATCACCCGAGCGGAACAAACAACAAAAGCAAAGACAAATTTTAAAATCAAAACGGATTTAGCTTTCTAAACCAGTTTTTACTTCTAAACCCGCCCGACGTGTTCAAATGCAAATCCGGCACACCCGACCGTTCATCCGTGTAATTTACATCTATAAACCGTTTGTGTCATCACTTTAAGGCTTTTGTTTCTAAATGAAGCGGTTTTATCGTTTAATAGAAGCAATTTCCGCTATCATGTCTCAGAACAAAAGAAATAGCAGGTCTTACTTGTAAATTTACCCGCTTATTACGCCGTTTTCCACTGCCTTTCAAGGTGTTAAGAGCGCCAACACGCCACACGATAAATATCAAACACCATTTACAAACTGCGATTTGCAATCAGGAATTTCAGATTTACAAACCCATAAATCAAGCGCACGAATTTACAAATCCAACCTATCAATTAAGGAAACCGAACCGGAATTTTGTTTTGCGTTTCTAACTTTAGAAAGGTAAACGTTACGGAACCTTAAAACCGAATTTCGGCGGAGCGGAAAGGGAAAAACGAGCCATAAATCGGTCAGATACGAACGTGAGTGCACTCCTACAATTTTGCGCCAACCATTTTCAGCAAAATACCGCCTAATGCATTTGTTTACAGGTCGTAAACACGAAAAAACGTGTCTGAGAAAAACGGCCTAAAAAATCGGGAATCGGCGAATTTCGCGGTTTTTCCGCCATCCGGTAGCTCTATGGAGAACCGTATCGTGTGGGTTCCCCGCCGCCGGTGTCGCCCGGTTTACATTTTCTCGTTTCCATGGTGTGCAAAGTCTGCTTCGGGAATCTTTAGACCGCCCGCACAACACCGGAAACGGTAGATAAAAGTCTTTACATCGTTTTTGCCTTTTCCCCCTCCGGTTTTGCCCCACCCTGCGTCTGATGCCCCCTTCCTCCTTGCCGCTTTTTCAAAATGCTACGACTGACTTTCCCTCATCTCCGTCCGCCCCGCTTACCGAAGTCTCCAAGATATCTCCTGCCCGGGACGCCGCGCCCTTCCCTACCCCGCCCACGCCGTGACCTGCTATCGACTCTCTATCGCACAAAATGGAGCTGCGAAAAGATAACGAGCCGTTGTCTCCCGAGGACGACCAAACGCAAACGTTCAGGCTGGATATATGTAAAGAAAAGCGAACAGTTACCGCCTGACGAGTGGCCTACGAAAAAGTTCCGACCGAGAATGCGAAAAGAAATCGCGCCGTTGCCTCCCGGAAAATGGCCGACAGAAATAGGAAACGAGCAAGTATAAATGGCGGAGAGGGACTTACCGTCCGAAAAACGACAGGAGCAGAAACAGATAGAGCAGCTGCGACCCGGAAGTACTCCCCTTATGCCCCGACAGCGGAGCGCGCGAAGCCGATAAAGGCCAACGATAATCGGGGAAAAGCCCCTTATACCCCGGCAGCGAGGCGCCCTAAACCGATAAAGGCCAACAATAATCGGGTGAAAGCCCCCTACGCGCCGACAGCGGAGCGCGCGAAGCCGATAAAGGTCAACGATAATCGGGGAAAAGCCACCTGCAGCCCGACAGCATGGGGCAACGAAAAGCCGAAGGCCGAAGACAAAAAAGCGGGAAATAGCCCGTTGCCCGCCAAGCGCTTAGTACAAGATGTAGGTGAAGAGTTCCCGCAGCACTTCGCTCGGAGGCGTGCCGGGATTGTCCACGCCCTTGCTGCGGGCGTCGGCGCGTCGTATCTCACTGAGGATGTGCATCACCTTCACGCCGTTGTAGTTGTGCATAGGCGGGAGGATGTTCATCCGCACCTGCCAGTCGCGCACTCCCAGCCACTCCGCTATGCCCGCCGCCGTGCGGTTTGGCGCGTAATAGGCCAGCATGACATTCTGGAAATAGCGGAATAGCATGGTGAGGAGCACGGGCACGGGCGCCGCCTTCGGGTTTTTATCAAAATAGCTCGCTATTTGCAGCACCTTGACGGCGTCTTTTCGGCCGATGGCGTCCTGCAATTCGAAGATATTAAACTCTTTCGAGATGCCGATATGGTCTGCCACGAGCTGCCTATCCACCTGTCGTTTGCCCTCGGGCAGTGCGATGCAGAGTTTGTCCAGCTCCGATGCCATGCGGTTGAGGTCTGCCCCCACATGGTCGGCCATGAGCTGCACGGCGTCGGGCGCTATGCTGACGCCTTTGCGCTGCATGTAGCTATCTATGAAGGCGGGTAGCTCGTTGTCGCGCAGTTTGCGCGCTTCGTAGAGCACGCCGACTTTCTCAATCAGCGTAGCGAGCTTCTTGCGGCGGTCGAGCGTCCCGTTCTTGTAGCAGAGGATGAGTACGGTCGATGTCTGGGGCTGCTTGGCGTAGGCCTCCAGGCGTTCCAGGTTTTTCAGGTTCTGCGCCTCCTTCACCACGACGACCTGCCGCTGTGCACCCATAGGGAAGCCGCGTGCCGCGTCCATCACGTCCTCCACGCCGGTGTCTGCGCCGAAGACGGTGAGCAGGTTAAACGCCCGCTCCTCCGGCCGCAGCACGGCGTCCGTGATGAAGTCGGCGAGGTGGTCTATGTAGTAGCTCTCCTCGCCCATCAGGAAGTAGATGGGGCGTATCTTCCCCGCCTGCACGTCGTGCACAATGGTGAGATACGTCACGGCGGATTTCCTGCCCTGCGTCGAATAGGCCATGTTTCGTCCTTGCTTCCGTCCCCGTCTCAGCGCCTTCGCGCGGGCGTTTCGCTTCGCCGCGCGGTGCGGTGGGTTGGCGTATATATATAATAAGGTGTACCCGCTCTGTCGTTGCGAGCCAGCACAAAGGTAGCAACAATTTCAGGAAGCGCCGCGCAGCGTCGGCGCGAAATGCGCCGTATACCGCCGGTGCCTTGGTGGGGACATCGTTTCGCTCTATTTGATGGTCGTGCGTCCCTCGCCGAGCCGAGCACGAACTCCTTTCCGCAAAGCGGGGTATGCCGCCTTTGGCCGGCTCTACTTCGTGCCGGCCTTTCCGGCGGCACATCCCGCTTTGCTCTGATGGGTTAACGCAAGGAATGAACTAAAGGGCGAGGCGCAAGCCGAGGTCGCTGCCGCGGATCGACGGGTTGAACCAGCTGCGGTTCGAGACGCGGCAGCTCCGGGCGCTGCTGATCCAGCTGCCGCTGCGGAAAACGCGGATGGAGCCCGAAAATGGGCCTTTCGGATTAGTCTGCGGGGCGGAGGAATAAGCACCATCCCAGTCCGAGCAGCATTCATATACGTTGCCGCTCATATCATAAAGCCCAAGCTCGTTGGGCGCCTTCGTGCCTACGGGATGCGTCGTGCTACCACTATTCTCACTATACCACGCCACTGTGGCGACGTCATTACTGCCCGAGTATTTGTAATTTCGACTACTGTTGCCGCCGCGCGCCGCAAACTCCCACTCCGCCTCAGTCGGCAGGCGGTAGTGCTTCCCCGTCATTTCGTAGAGCTTAGTAATAAATGCTTAGCAATCCGTCCAGCTAACTTGGTCTACCGGCAAATCGTCTGAGCCCTTATTACTTGACGGCTCGTTCCCCATGACAGCCTTCCACTCGCGCTGCGTCACTTCGAAGCGACAGATGGAGAAAGACGAGAGTGTCACTTGATGGACGGGCTTCTCGTCACTGTCCCCCGATTTACTGCCCATCAGGAACGTCCCGCCTTCCACGCGCACCATGTTGTCGGCAATATGCTCTACGATGGCCTGCCGCTCAAGGTCTGTCAGCTGGGCGCGCAGGGCGATGGGCGCAAGAAGTAGGGCTGAATAGAGTATTAGTTTGGCTTTCATCCTGTTTTGTGTTGGCTAAGCCTCCGGCTTTAATCTTACAAAAGTACGTACTTGTTCCCAATTTTTCAACATCCCGCTTTCAGGATTTTTTAGAAGCCACCTAAATCCGATTCAGATACTACCTGAATGCTCTTCAGATACTACCTGAATCGGTTTCAGGTACTACCTAAATGCTCTTCAGGTACTATCTAAAAGGATTTAGGTCGTACTTAAAAATATATAGACCGTATCTACATCCCTTGTAGGTACTACCTACATTCGATATAGGTACTATCTACATCCGATATAGATGCTACCTACATCCAAATAAGTGGGCAAAAAACGGGCGGCCTGCCCATATGGCGGGTCGCCCGAGGTGTCTTTTAAGAAGCTACAGGGCAAGGCGCAAGCCGAGGTTGTCGGCGCGGTCGTCCGGCACGATGTCGTTGCGGCTTTTTTCTCAAAAAAATTTTTTCCGCAAAGCGGGATATGCCGCCTTTGGCCGGCCCTACTTCGTGCCGGCCTTTCCGGCGGCATACCCCGCTTTGCTCTGATGGGTTAACGCAAGGAATGAACTAAAGGGCGAGGCGCAAGCCGAGGTTGAAGTTGCGGCTCGACGGGTTGCTCCTGAAGCGGCCCGAGACGCGGCAGCCCCGGGCGTCGAAGTTCCAGCCGCCGCCGCGGTTAACGCGGAAGGAGCCCGAGGCAGAGCCTGCAGGATTAGTTTGCGCCGAGGCGTCATAATCGGCGTACCAGTCCCGGCACCACTCCCACACGTTCCCGCTCATATCGTAGAGGCCAAGCTCATTGGGATTCTTCGTGCCGACAGGGTGCGTGGCTTCTTCACTATTGTCATCAAACCACGCCACGGAGCGCAAGTAATCCGAGCCGGCGTATTTGTAGCCCTTGCTACGCTTGCCGCCTCGCGCGGCATACTCCCACTCGGCCTCCGTGGGCAAGCGGAAGTTTCGCCCCGTCTTCTCGTTCAGCGTCCGGATGAACGCCTTGCAGTCGTCCCAGCTCACGCACTCCACGGGCAGGTCGTCGCCCTTATGGTCGGACGGGTTGTCGCCCATGACGGCGCGCCACAGCGCCTGCGTCACCTCCATCTGCCCTATATAGTACGAGGAAAGCGTGACTTGGTGCGTCGGCTTCTCATCGTCATAAGCGTCGTCGCCTTGCTCCGGCGTGGCACCCATGGTGAACTCTCCGCCCTCCACCTTGACCATCGTGAAACTAACGCCGTTCACGGTGAAGGTCTCCTCAGCGGGCGACGAGGCCTCGGCAGCCGGCGACGGTGGCGGGCTGTCCGCTTGGGAAGCCTCCTCAGCTGGGGACTCGAACTGACTATCCTCAGCAACGGAAGCATGGTCTTTCCCGCCGTCACACATTACCACAGATAAGATAAAGATAAAAATGACGACAACCAATCCTACCACCGCCCGCGGCCAAATTTGGCGGCGCTGCTCCTGCTCGGATTCTTCCGTCAAGACAGTTGGCTCATCGGGCGCCTCTGCATCGGGCTGCAAGGCCTCTGCTTCACCCTGCGGCTGCTCTTCCTCCGTCTCCGGCGGCGCGATGGGCGGCTCGGCGGGCGTCGTGGACGCCGATTCCTCCGAGTAGTCGGACTGTGGCGGCGCGGCGGGAGCAGGTGGCGGGTCGGGCGTGGCGGGCGTCGTCGGCTCCGGACGCGCGGGCGCAGTCGGCGCGACGGCTGAAGGCGACGGGTTCATCCCCGCCACACGGAGCGGCTGCTCCCAGGGCTGACCTTTCTCCATCACGATCTTGATAGGGCAGCCGCAAGAGATACATCCTTGGGCATGGACGGACACCATGTGTCCGCACTCGGGACATCTCCATACAGGCATAGCGTTCAGGCGTTTATAGGTTTCACGGGAAGGCTGGTTTCTGCGCCTTCACCGCATATACAAAGATTCTTCACCGCAAATATAAGGAAAAAGCCGGAAACGGCGGTGCTTTCCCGGGCAGGCGCGGCACGCCCGCTGCCGGGGGGCGGCACTTTCCGCCGAGCAGGTGCCGCCGAACAGGGCGGCGCCCGCCCGTAGTTTTTCGCAAGTCGGACTTACGCGGCGCTAAGTCGGCCGCCGTCGCGCGCAGGCGGGAGACCCGGGTGTCGCCCTCGGCGTTAGCTCCCCGCATCGGACTCACGCAGGGCGCGAAATGGCAAGAGGAGATAGCAAAGGGGCGTTTATTGCACAAAAGAGGCGGCAGAGTGCAGATTTTCTGCACATTTTCTTGGCCGGCGTGCGGTTTAGGCCTACCTTTGCCGCCGTTTTAAACAATTTTTCAGAATTTTTGGAGAGACGAAGGCTTCGCGCGCGCCGTCGTCCCGCCTTAAAAAAAAGAGACGTATGATTTCTACACTACCCAACTACGGCCTGCGCCACGCTCTGCGGCGCCTGCAACGCACCACCACGCAGGTGGGGACGAATCTTGCCCGGCGCAGCACGTGCGGCACGCGGCTTCAAGGCGGCGGCGCCAAGCGGGGCGCCGGGTGCGCCGCGCTGGCGGGGCTGCTGGGCTTCTTGGCGCCGGCGGCGTCGCAGGCCGGGGGCTACCTGACGAACACGAACCAGAGCGTAGCCTTCCTGCGCAACCCGGCGCGCGACGCGGCCATCGGCATCGACGGTGCCTACAGCAACCCGGCAGGCATCAGCTTCCTCACGCCGGGCTGGCACTTCGGCCTGAACCTGCAGAACGCGCACCAGACGCGCACCGTAAAGGGCTTCTATGGCGTTTCGGACGCTGCGGGCAACACGGTGTACCCCTTCAGCCTGGGGCGCGGCAACACCTCCGACGGCTACAAGCGCTTCAAGGGGAAGGCTGTGGCTCCCGTCATCCCGGGCATCGACGTGGCGTGGGTAGGCCGACGCTGGAACGTCTCGGCGCATTTTGGCATCACGGGCGGCGGCGGCAAGTGTAAGTTCAACGACGGCCTCGGCCTCTTCGAGAGTCAGGCGGCTATGGCGCCACTCATCATCAACATGCTGCAGCCCGGCGTGGCGCAGAGCTATGCCTTCGACACGTACATGCGCGGGCGTCAGTACTACTGGGGCGGCCAGCTGAACGTGGGCCTGCGCGTCAACCGCAAGCTGAGCCTCTCCGTGGGCGTGCGCGGCGTCTATGCCTCCACGAGCTACTACGGCTACGTGCACAACATCAGCGTCGGGCTCGTCCCGCAGGCGCTGGGGCTGGACGCGTCGGCCGGCTTGCAATACGTGCCCGTCTCCACGTTGCTCACACAGCAGGGCATGCCCACGCTGGCCGCCCTCGGCGCCGACCGCGACCTCGACGTGAAGCAAGACGGCTGGGGCTACACCCCCATACTGGGCGTCGACTGGAAGAGCGGACGCTGGAACTTGGCCGCAAAATGGGAGTTCAAGACGCGGCTGCGCCTCCACAACGACACACGGGTGAACACCAGCGGCATAGCCGAATATGACGACGACCTGACCTACCCCGCCGACCTGCCGACCATCCTGGCGGGCGGCATACAGTACACGGCCCTGCCCGACAGCTCGCTCCGCCTGAACGTGGGCGCCCACTGGTACCACGACAAGGCCGCTACGCAGTATGAGCACCGCGAGAACCTCTTGGGCGGCGACGGCTTCGAGTTCCTGGCCGGCGCCGAGTGGGACGTTACGGACTGGGCCACCGCAAGTATCGGCGGACAATATACCAACTACGGTCTCGGAGACGGCGCGTTTCTCTCAAACATCTCCTTCGTAACGGACTCTTGGAGCCTCGGACTGGGCGCCCGCTTTAAGCTGAACAAGCACATCGCCCTTGACGTGGCCTATTTCAAGACGTTCTACAAGAGCAAGCGGAAGGACATGGCGGACTACAACGGCCTGAAGCAGAGCATGACGCAGATGGTCTCCGACATTGCCGGAAGCGGGCAGCTCAACGCGACGGAGCAAGCTGCCGTGCAGGCCTTGGCGCCCGGCCTCTCCGGCTACTCCACGGCCGGGAAGGATTATTTCGACCGCACGAACGACGTCTTCGGCATCGGCCTGGACGTGAGCTTCTAAGCAAACCCGGGAAACGCAACAATCCCGCCTGCATCCTCTCGTAGGACGCAGGCGGGATTTTTTCATGCCGCCGCCGGGCGCTGCAAAGCGCCCTCAGCTACGCCGATATTGGAGGGGCGAAAGGCCGGTGTGGAGCTTGAAATACGTGCCAAAGAAGGACTGGTTCGGGAAGCCCATCGCGGCCGCTATCTCCTTCACGCTGCGCCGCGTGTTGCGCAGCTGCCGCCGCATCTCGTCCACCACGTAGCGCGCTATCCAGTCGTTCGGCGAGCGGCGGCTCACCTGCTTCACGGTGTGGGAGAGGTGCTTCGGACTGATGCAGAGCTGCGCGCTGTACCAGCCCACGCGCCGCTCCCGCATGAAGTTTGCCTCGAGCAGCCGGATAAAGCCCTCGAAGATTACGTCTGCGCGCGAAGCGGACGTCCCGCCCTCCTGCGCCAGCCGCAGTTTCACGGTGCCCAGGTCATAAGTCAGCGCCACGAACAGCGCGTGCACCACCTGCGCCCGGAACGGGTTGTCGTGCTCCTCCAGCTTCTCGCGGATGGCGTGGAAGTAGCCTGTGAACTGCTGCGTCTCGCGTTCCGTCAGCCGGATGACGGGGTGCCGCATCGTGATAAGGTAAAGCGAGGGCAAGTCCTTAAGCGCCACCGACAAGTCGTTGAAAAACTTCAGCGAGAAAACCATCAGCGAGCTGTCGAAGTCGGCCGTCGTGCGGAGCAGCTGCACCACGCGATGATAGTTCACTATCACCAACATGCCTTCTCGGATCTCCACTTCCTCATCGTCCAGCTTCAGCCAAGCCGTCCCCTTGCGGCAGACGCCGACAAAGATGTAGTTCAGCCTCATCGGCTCGGGCGCCACGTCGCCATCGCCCAGGCCGTCCAGCAAAATAAGGTCGTCGCCCAGCGCTTCGCCACGCGCGAAGCCGTGAGCCGTGGAAATGACTGATTCACGTATCATATCGCCTCATGTTAGGCTACAAAAATAGGAAAAAGCGAACAACGCCGTGACCGTAAGTCACATATCGAACACTTTTCCTTCTTTTTCGAAAATTCTCCTGCACCCAAACCGGGCTAAACGCCCCGAAAAACGCAGCCGAAACGACCTATTCCATAGCGCCTTGGACAAAGCGGCTGACAAGTCCGACCTACGAGCTGACAAGTCCGACCTATCAGCTGACAAGTCCGACCTACGAGCTGACAGATGAGACGTGTCAGCCGGTAGGTCGGACTTGTTATGCGCTATTCGTTTTGTCGCAGCGCGGAGCTTTGGAAAAGCGCGCCGCGTTCAGTCGCCGTAGATCTCGGCCAGCTTCTTCTGCAGCGCCTCGCCGCGCAAGTCGTTGGCCACAATCTTCCCGTCGGGATCTACGAGGAGCGTGGCGGGTATGGCGTTTATGCCGTAGGTCTGTGCGGCCAGCGTGCCCCACCCTTTCAGGTCGGAGAGGTGGTGCCAGTTCATCCCCGTGCGGTTTATAGCGCCCACCCAGGCCTCCTTCTTACTGTCGAAACTCAGCCCGACGATGTCGAAGCCGCGTGAATGGTACTTATCGTAGAGCGCCTTCACGTTGGGCACCTCCGCCATGCAGGGGCCGCACCAGGAAGCCCAGAAGTCCACCAGCACGTAGTTGCCCTTGCCGACAAACTCGGAGAGCTTGTGGCTGACGCCCAGGGTGTCAACCTCTTCCAGGTCGGTAAACTGCTGTCCGGGCAACTGCCGGCGCCAGCCGTCGGCCGCCTGCCGCAGCCGCTCCATGGAGGGCGTGGACATGAAGGCAGCCTGCTCGTCCACGTAGCGCACGAGGTCGGCCTTGTCCATCATGTAATAATACTGCCGGATATATATGGCGGGGAAGATGCGGTTCGTGTTCGCGTCGCAGACGCGCCGCACGCCCTGCAACAGGCTGTCGAAGGCCGTCTCGTACGCTGCCGCGATGCGCTTCTCGGTCGTGTCGGGCATCTCGGCGCCTTGTGCTTGGAAGGCGGCGGCCTCCTGCTGGAGGGCACGCAGGCGCTCCGAGGCGGGGCGGAGCTGCTCGCGCGCAGCTTGGAGGCCGTCGTTCTCCGGCGTGCCGCCCACGGTGCGCGCCGAGAAGTCCACCGTGACGTCACCGTCCAGCACGACGTAAGGGCGGAAGTCGGCGTCGCCGGCTACGACCTGCGCGAAGGGATGCCCCGCCGCCTCGCCGCTGAAGCGGAACTTCCCGCCCGCAACGGCGCAGGAGTCGGGCAAAGCGCCGCGCTCAGCCTGCAAGTTTTGGAGGTAAACCATCGTGACGCCCGCAGGCGCCGTGCCACTGACGACGTAGCGCTGTGCCCCAACGGGCAGCGCGGGCAAAAGGAGCAGTAGGGAAATGATTTTCTTCATTTATTCGGGTTTTTAAGCTTTATCAGGTTCAGGGCGCCGTACCTGCGACGCGCCTTGGCCGCAAAGGTAACGCATATTTCCGGGAAAGAAATCAGAAACCCGCAAAACGCGCACGGCAGAAACAACGGTTTGAAAAAAATGTCTTACCTTCGCGCTGGTAACCTACCCTTGCAAACCATGAAACAAGCAGACAGCGTCGTCATCATCCCGACGTACAACGAGAAAGAGAACATAGAGCGGATTATCCGCGCCGTGATGGGGCTGGAGAAGGCCTTTGACATCCTGGTAATAGACGACGGCTCGCCGGACGGCACGGCCGCCATCGTGAAAAGCCTCATGGCGGGCGACTACGCCGGACGCCTGCACATCTTGGAGCGCAAGGGGAAATTGGGGCTCGGCACGGCCTACATCGCAGGTTTCAAATGGGCGCTGACGCAACCCTACGAATACATCTTCGAAATGGACGCCGACTTCAGCCACGACCCCCACGACCTGCCGCGCCTCTACAAGGCGTGCGCCGAGGAAGGCTACGACGTGGCCATCGGCTCGCGCTACGTGACAGGCGTCAACGTGGTAAACTGGCCTATGGGACGCGTACTGATGAGCTACTACGCATCGAAGTATGTGCGCCTGATGCTCGGCGTTAAGATACACGACACGACGGCCGGCTTTATGTGCTACCGCCGCCGCGTGCTACAAACCATCGATCTGGACGCCATACGCTTCAAGGGCTACGCCTTCCAAATCGAGATGAAGTTCACAGCCTGCAAGCTGGGCTTCAAGGTGAAGGAAGTCTCCGTCGTCTTCGTCAACCGCCGCGAGGGAACGAGCAAGATGAGCGGCGGCATCTTCAGCGAAGCCCTCTTTGGCGTCATGCGCCTGCGTTGCGCAGCCCTGCGCGGCAAGATCAAGCCACGGAAAGACGCCCCCGACGCCTGACATCACCCACACACGACGCGCCAACCCCGTCGCGCACGCGCGCGCGTATTATATATAGGTATATACCCCGCGGAACGACGCCGCCACCTACCCCATACCCCACACCACCATGCACCGAAGGACGCTCATACAGCACGCAACGATAGTCAACGAGGGCCGGCAATTCGTCGGTTCTCTTTTGATAGATAATGACAAGATAGAAGAAATCCTGGAAGGCGCAGACGCCCGGCCGCACCTGCCCGCCGACGAGGTGGTGGACGCCCGGGGCTGCTACCTGCTGCCGGGCGTCATCGACGAGCACGTACATTTTCGCGAGCCGGGCCTCACCCGCAAAGGCGACATCGAGAGCGAGAGCTACGCAGCGGCCGCCGGCGGCGTGACAACCTACTTCGACATGCCGAACACCCTGCCGCAGACCACGACGCGCGAGGCTTTCGAAGACAAAGAAGCACGGGGCGATGCCGAAAGCCACGTGAACTACGCCTTCTTCTTTGGCGCAACGAACGACAACGCCCACCTGCTGCACGACCTGAACCCCCGCCGCGTGGCCGGCATAAAGCTATTCATGGGCAGCTCCACGGGAAACATGCTCGTTGACGAAGACGCCGCGCTGCGAAGCATCTTTGCCGAAGTACGCATCCCCATCATGACACACTGCGAGGACTCGGCGCTCATACAAAGCGCCATGACGGCCTGCCAAAAGCAACACGGCGCCGACCCCGACGTACACTACCACAGCCGGATACGCTCCGCCGAGGCCTGCCTCACCTCCACCCGCCGCGCCATCAGCCTGGCGCGCGAATACGGCGCACGCCTCCACGTAGCCCACGTCAGCACGGCGGCCGAGCTGGCACTCTTCGACCCCGACGACGCACGCATCACGGCAGAAGTATGCCTTCCCCACTTGCTCTTCTGCGAAGACGACTACGCACGTCTGGGCTCCAAAATAAAATGTAACCCCTCCGTGAAGACGGCCGCCGACCGCGACGCCCTGCGCCGCGCCTGCGCGGACGGCCTTGCCCGCACCGTCGCCACAGACCACGCGCCGCACCTCATAAGCGAGAAGCGCGGCGGCGCAGCACGTGCCGCCTCGGGCATGCCCATGGTGCAGTTCGCGCTGCCCGCCATGCTCGAGCTTGTCGACGAAGGCTGCTTCTCCATAGAGCGCCTCGTGGAACTCATGTGCCACAACCCCGCCACCACGTTCCAGGTGGAAAACCGCGGCTTCCTAAGAGAAGGTTTTAAGGCAGACCTCGTGCTGGTGCGCCCGCGCAGTCCGTGGGTCGTCACGCCCAACATCATCCGCAGCAAGTGCAACTGGAGCCCCCTGGAAGGCCGCGTATTCCGCTGGCGCGTGGAGAAGACCTACTGCAACGGCTTCTTAGTTTATAACAAAGGGCACCTGACCGACGAGAACGTCCACGGAGAGGCCGTCACCTTCAGCCGGTAAGCTCCGACGCCCAACCTACAAAAGCCATGATACGGGCTCTCACCTACTACCTCCACGCCCTGACGCCACTGGTCAACTGGAAGTATTTCCTGAACGCCTGGGGGTTGCCGCCGCGCTATGCCGCCGTGGCGCAGGTACATGGCTGCGCCGCCTGCCGGCAGGCCTGGGCGAGCACTTTCGCCGAGGGCGCACAACGGGAACGAGCCTACGAGGCGATACGCCTCTACGAAGCCGCGCTGGAACTGCTCGGCCGCATCGACATCTCCCACCGAGCCTACTGCCGCTTCGGACTGTTCGACGCTTGGTCAGAAGGCGACGACATCATCCTCACCCTACCCGGCAGCGAGACGGAACGCCCGCAGCGCCCGGCGCATCTGCTGCGCCTCCCCATGCTTCGGCAGCAGCACGTAGCCCACCCAGGCGACCCGTACCTCTGCCTCAGCGATTTCCTCAGGCCGCGCGAGCGTTTCCAAAAAGGAGACATCGCCTCGCAGATAGGCATCTTCTGCTGCACCGTCCACCGTACCGACGGACAAGTGGACGAACCCGCCGACGACTACGGACGTCTCCTCTACCAAACGCTATGCGACCGACTCGTAGAAGCGGCCTCCGAACAGCTACATGCGGAGATACGACGCAACCTCTGGGGCTTCGCGCCCGACGAAGCACTCTCGCCCGACGACATGTGGGCCGGACGCTTCCAGAGCATACGCCCCGCCGTGGGCTATCCCGCCCTGCCCGACCACAGCCTCATCTTCCTCCTCGACAAAGCGCTCCACTTCGGCCTCGCCGGCATACACCTGACCGAGAGCGGCATGATGTGGCCTCACAGTTCCGTCGCCGCCCTCGTCTTCGCCCACACACAGGCGCGCTACTTCGGCGTAGGCCGCATTTCCGAGGAGCAACTCAACGACTACGCCCGACGTAGGGAGCTGCCCGCCCAAGAGCTGCGGAAATATCTCGTAAAAAACCTGGAATAAGTCCGACGGCGCCTGAGACAAGACGCACTAAATCCGGAATAAACCGAACGACTCCCCGCTCCGCCCGCACCCCGCCGCCCACACATTACGTATAAGCCATGTTGCAACGAACCCTCATCCTGCTAATCCCCCTGCTCACGCTGCCCGCGCTGACCTTTGACTTGACGCTGCTTCGCCGCCGCGTCAAAGCTCGGTGGCGCGCCCTGCTATATCTGCCCAACGTCGTCATACTCGCCGCCCTGCTTTGGCTAAGTTGGGGCGAGGAATACACCATGCAGGCCGACGCGCTGAAAGGTGCGTGGCTGTCAGCCGCCCTCTGCGTCTTAGTGCCCGAGACGCTCGCCGCTGTCGTCCTGCTGCTCGGACTTGTGTTTTGGAAACTAAAGTCTGTGCGCCGCTGGATCAATGCTGTCGGCGTAGGGCTGGGCGTTGTGGTCTTCGCCGGTCTGCTCTATGGTTTCACGATGGGCTACCGCCACGTCGTAACGACGAGGTACGACTACGTTTCTCCGCGCCTGCCCGCCGCCTTTGAGGGCTACCGCATCGTACAGCTCTCCGACCTTCATCTCGGTACGCTCCTGCGGCACCCGCAGGTCGTACGTAGCATCGTCGACAGCGTAAATGCCCGGCAGCCCGACCTGATTGTCTTCACGGGCGACCTTGTTAATTACGACCCCCATGAGCTCTATCCGTTCGTAACCGAGCTGCGCCGACTCCACGCAAGGGACGGAATAATCAGCATCATGGGCAACCACGATTATTTGCTCTACCACGCGTGGTCGTCGGAGGCAGCGCGGCGCGCGCAGATCGACTCTCTGCAGGCGCAGGAGCGCGCTATGGGCTGGCAACTGCTACTCAACGAGCACGCCGTGCTACGCCACGGGCAGGACAGCCTCGTCATCGTCGGCTTGGAGAACGACGGGCCGCCGCGCTTCCCCGCCTTGGCCGACCTGGAACGGGCGCGCAGCGGCGTAGCGCCCGACGCCTGGCAGCTACTCCTGCAGCACGATCCCTCCTATTGGCGCCGTGCCGTCGTAGGCCGCACGGACATTCCCCTTATGTTGGCCGGACACACGCACGGCATGCAGCTGAAGATTCTTGGCTGGTCTCCCGCCGCATGGTTCTACCCCGAATGGGGCGGCGAATACCGCGCCGCGCGCGACCAGAAGCTCTTCATCAGCCTCGGCACCGGAGAGGTGATGCTGCCCTTCCGCCTTGGCGCTTGGCCCGAGGTTGACGTCATCACCCTCCGCCGAGGTAACGCACGAAAGTAACGACGTATCCCATGAAATACCTCTACCGCTGCTACCAGCTCCTCATTGCCCTGCCGATAGGTCTCGTCCTGACGTTGCTGACGGCGCTCTTGACCATCATAGGTTCGCCCTTCAACGCCCATTTCTGGGGTTACTGGCCGCCTAAGCTTTGGTCGCGCGCCGTGCTGCGCCTCTTGCTGCTGCCCGTCCGCGTCACGGGGCGCGACAAGATAGCCCGGCATCAGAGCTACGTCTTCGTTGCCAACCACCAGGGGCCACTTGACATTTTCTTAGTCTATGGCTTCTTGGGGCGCAACTTTAAATGGATGATGAAGAAGTCACTTCGTCGAATTCCCTTCGTAGGCTTCGCCTGCTACCGCGCAGGCCACATCTTCGTGGACAAGTCCGGCCCCTCAAAGGTCAAGGAGACCTACGACCGCGCCCGCGCTACGTTGCAGGGCGGCACGTCGCTCGTCGTCTTTCCCGAAGGCTCGCGCACCTTCACGGGACACATGGCTCGCTTCCGCCGGGGTGCCTTCGCACTGGCCGACGAGCTGCAACTGCCCGTCGTACCTATGACCATAAACGGCAGTTTCGACGCCCTCCCGCGTCAGGCCGGTTTCAACTTCGTGCGCCGCTGCCGCTTGGAGCTCGTCATCCACGACCCCATACCTCCCACGTCGGCCGCCACAGATCAGGGCGACCACCTCAAACCTACCATGCAGCTCGCCTTCCAGACCATCATGGGCGCCCTGCCTCCCGAGTACCAAGGCTTCCGCGAGAACCCGGACCAGTAGCGCCGCCCGTAAGGGCACGCCCGCCGCCTGCACGCGAAAGCGCACCGCACACGTGCCGATGCAAAAGGCCGGGCGCCCGCTTTGGCGTTCCGCAGGAAAGGCCTACCTTTGCCGCACATACAGATACAAACGCGTTTTGTATGAAGATTAAGGAAGTCGCCGAGACCCTTGAACGTTTTTCGCCACTGCCCTTGCAGGAAAGCTATGACAACGCTGGCCTGCAAATCGGATTAACAGAGACGGAAGTTTCGAGGGTTTTATTGTGCCTTGACGTGACGGAGCCCATCCTGCGCGAAGCCCATGCGCGGGGCGCTAACCTCGTAGTGAGCCACCACCCCCTGCTCTTCCGCGGCGTGAAGTGCGTATCTGACGCCGACGCGGTTCAGCGCTGCATCCGGCTATCTATCCAGCTGGGCGTGGCCGTCTACTCCGCGCACACCAACCTGGACAATGCGCCGGGCGGTGTGAACTGGATGATGGCGGAACACTTGGGTCTGCGAGACTGCACGTTCCTGCAGCCGCGCGCCGACGGTCTCGGGGGCAGCGGTCTGCTCGGCACGCTGGCTGCGCCCGAAGAGCCGCAGGCCTTCCTGCGGCGTGTGGCGCAGGAGTTCCGCGTCGCCTGCCTGCAAGCCAACCGCGGGCCGGCGCGCAGCGTGCGCACCGTAGCACTCTGCGGCGGTGCAGGTGATTTCCTCATCGACGCAGCCGTCAGCGCCGGCGCCGACGCCTTCCTCACCGGCGAAGTGCACTACCACAGCTTCTTCGGACTGGAAGACAAGCTTTGGGTAGTCGCCTTGGGGCACTACCAAAGCGAGCAATACACCGTTCAGCTGCTCCACCGCATACTCGCCCAGTCCTGCCCCGGCCTCGAAATCCTCGAGACGCGGCTCGACACCAACCCCATCCAGTACATCATAAACCAAGAATAAAACATACCCCATCATGGCAAAGAAGATTGACGTAACAGAAATGACCGTTGAGCAGAAGCTCAAAGCCCTCTATCAGCTGCAGACCACCCTCTCCGAGATAGACCGCATCCGCACCCTGCGCGGCGAGCTCCCCCTCGAAGTGCAGGACTTGGAGGACGAGATAGCCGGTCTCGAGACCCGCCTAAACAAATACGAGGAAGAAGTAGCCGGCCTCAAGACCGACATCGAGA
Organism: uncultured Prevotellamassilia sp.; assembly: GCA_964641085.1. GTDB lineage: Bacteria > Bacteroidota > Bacteroidia > Bacteroidales > Bacteroidaceae > Alloprevotella. The sequence goes on from CAZXJS010000008.1 coordinate 22,842, forward strand.
GCCGCAATCAGCAAAAAGCCGTTGACCAAGAGAATATAGATAGTAAAAACACGCAGCTCAACGACGTGCGAAACAACCGCGAGTACGACTCGCTGCTCAAGGAAATAGAGTACTTCAAATACGACCTTCAGCTACAAGAAAAGAAGATAGGCGAAGCCGAGGCCATCATTGCCGAGCGGCAGGAGCAAATAACCCAAGCCGGCAGCCTTATCGGCGAGCGGAAAGAAGAATTGGAGCAGAAGAAGTCCGAGCTGGACACCATCGTCAGCGAGACGAAGGCCGAGGAAGAGAAGCTTCGCGAAAAGGCCAAGGGCTACGAGACGCAAATAGAGCCGCGCCTGCTCTCCGCCTTCAAGCGCATCCGCAAGAACTCCCGCAACGGGCTGGGCATCGTTTACGTAGAGCGCGACGCCTGCGGCGGCTGTTTCAACAAGATTCCGCCCCAGCGGCAGCTTGACATCCGTATGCGCAAGAAGATCATCGTCTGCGAATACTGCGGCCGCATTATGATAGACCCCGAGCTGGCCGGTGTAAAGCCCGCCGGAGCCGCCACGGAAGAAAAGCCCAAGCGCCGCCGCAAGGCTACGCCCAAGAAGGCCGAAGCCTAACCCCAACAGCCTCCGCAGCGAGGCACATCACCACACGCTATGAAAAAGATAATCCTCCTCATCCCGGCTCTTGCCCTCGCCCTCACGGCAGCGGCACAAGGCACGTTCTTCTCCACGAAGAAGGTAGCCCCCAAGCTCCATTGGGGCGTGCGCGCAGGCATGAACCTCTCCTCCATGCACTTCAGCGGCGACTACCAGGAAGGCGGCACGAAGCCCGGCTTCCACGTCGGCCTCGTCGCAGAGCTCCCCTTCATGGAGAGCCTGTGGTTTAAGGCAGGCCTATACTACACCATGAAGGGATTCAAATACACCGAAGACTACCAGTCCACCACCTTCTCCTACAAAGAGAAGGAAAAGGCAAACCCCTTCTACGTAGAAATCCCCATCCAGGCCTCCTACCGCTATCAGGCCGACAAGCACTTCGGGCTTCAGGTTGACTTAGGCCCCTACTTCGCCGTCGGCACCAACGGTAAGTGGCGCCACAAGTACGACGCCACGCCTACCCAGGGCGGCTGGGAAGTGGACGCCAAAGAAAACTGCTTCGGCAGCGGCTTCCTCCACCGCTTCGACATGGGCCTGGCCATGGGTCTCGGCGTTACGTACGACCACTACTACGCCGGCATCAACTACGACTGGGGCTGGCTCAACGCCTCCGACGGCCACCGCGACTACATGGGCTACAAGATACGGGCGCGCAACAGCTCCTTCGGCATCACCCTCGGCTATAATTTCTGAGACCCGACGCCACGACGCCCCCTCCGAACCAAGGGCGGCAGGCAGCACGCAAACATTTTGCCACGTGCCGCCTGCCGCCTTTTTTTGTGCCTTATGCCGCCGGCGATGCCCTTCGCGGCAACCTACGTCGTACCTGCCGGCTGACAAGTCCGACCTATCAGCTGATAAGTCCGACCTGCCGGCTGACAAGTCCGACCTGCCAGCTGACACATCCGACCTATCAATCGGAGAAGCTGAAACGCTGTTTCACAGCCGATTACGACACCCCTACAAGCCCGCCCCGACAATCAGCAAAAACGAAAAGTTGCTTTTTCGCCCCCAAACGAGGCAAAACGAAAGCTAAAGGGCGTTTCCCCTGACGTTTTTCTCGCCGCGTTTTTTCGTCTTTATATATACCCAAAGCGCAAGTGTCCTTCACGCCCGCGCCTCCCTCCTTGGCTCGCGGCCGGCCGCGTTTCGGCACGCTGCGCCTTGTCCGTTCCCCTCGGTTTGCGTATCTTCGCGTTTAGGGTGCACCGGCTCAGCGTGCGCCCCTACGCGCCCCCAAAACGTCACACCCATTCTCCATGAAGAAGCTACTCTCCCTCCCCCCCAACGTAGTACCCGCCTTCCACGCCGTGACCGGCCTTCCGCGCGACGAATACTTCTGCACCGCCGACCCCGCCGACCGCAAGCTGGGCAGCGGCGGCGGCACGACGTGGTTGCTCTACGACGCCTACCGCACGGAAGTGGATGCGGGTGCGCCGGTTAAAGGCTTCGGCGAGTGGCTGCGCCGCGAGCGCCGCATCCTGCTCCACGCCGGAGGCCAGGGGCGCCGCCTGCCCGCCTACGCCCCCAGCGGCAAAGTGCTGACACCCGTCCCCGTCTTTCGCTGGGCACGCGGACAGAAGATAGACCAGACGTTGCTCGACATGCAGCTGCCCCTCTACGAGGCGCTCATGCAGCGCGCCCCGGCAGGCGTCCACACCCTCGTGGCCAGCGGCGACGTGTACCTGCGCGCCACACAGGAGCTGCCCGCCCTGCCCGAGGCCGACGTCGTCTGCTTCGGCCTCTGGGCTTCGCCCGAAGAGATCAGCCACCACGGCGCCTTCCTCATGGAGCGAGCGCATCCCGGCGTGCTGGACTTCATGTTGCAGAAGCCCGACGTCCGCGAGCAGGCGCGCTACCTACCCACGCACTTCACGCTCATGGACGTAGGGCTTTGGCTCCTCTCAGACAAAGCCGTCATGGCGCTCATGCGCAAGAGCGGAAGCGCCAACGGCTTCCCGGCTTACGACCTGTACAGCGAGTTCGGCTGCGCCCTGGGGTGCCACGCCTCACGCCCCGACCCGAGCCTTGCCGGCCTCAGCGTAGCCATCGTGCAGCTGCCGGGAGGCGAGTTCTACCACTTCGGCACGGGACCCGAGCTGCTCACCTCCACCATGGCGCTGCAAAACCTCGTGAAAGACCAGCGCCTCATCATCCAGCGAAAGGTGAAGCGCCAGCCCTCGCTTTTCACACAAAACTGCCGGATAAGCAACGCCCTGAGCGAAGCGAACGAATACATCTGGGTAGAGAACGCCCGGCTGGGCGCGGGCTGGCACCTCGCGAACCACCACATCGTGACGGGCGTGACGGAGAACGACTGGCACGTGGAGCTGCGCCCCGGCACGTGCATCGACATCGTACCCGTCGGTGAGAAGGCCTACGCCCTGCGCCCCTACGGCTACACCGACACGTTCCGCGGCGCACCGGCCGACTCCCAAACCCAATACCTGGGTCAACCCTTCCCGGACTGGGCACGGCAGCGCGGTCTAACACCCGAGCAACTGGCATCGGCCGACGACCTACAAGCCACGCAGCTCTTTCCCGTATCCGAGTCGCTGGCCGACTTGGAGCGCCTGTTCCACTGGATGGCGGAGCCGCCCACCGAGGACGCCACCTTCTACCTCAGCCACGAACGCCTCTCGGCCAACGACCTCTGCGTGCGTTGCAACCTGCCGCGCCTCTTCGCCGAACGCCGCGCTATAGAACGCGAGACGCTGCCCACCTTAGCCCATAACTGGCGCAAGAGCGTCTTCTACCAAGTTGACCTGCACGACATGGCGCAGAAATACCGCGCCGCACGGTTGCCGCTGCCCGACGCGCTGCCACCCGACGCCGACATCATGGCGCGCATCCACGACGCCATGTTCCGCTCCGAGGTGCTGCGCGACACGCCCGAGGCCACGCCGCAGGCAGACAAGGCTTTCCGCCTACTGCAGGAAGCCCTGACAGACGCCGCACGGCGCAACCCCGTCGCACCGCGACGCACGACGCAGGACGACCAAATCGTCTGGGGACGCGCAGCCGCGCGCATAGACCTGGCCGGCGGCTGGACGGACACGCCGCCCTACTGCCTGCTCGCAGGCGGAAACGTGGTGAACATGGCCATCGAGATGAACGGCCAGCAGCCCCTTCAAGTTTACGTGAAGCCCTGCCGCGAACCCGTAGTCATCTGCCGCTCCATAGACCTCGGCGCCATGGAACGCATAGAGACCTACGAAGAGCTGGCGCAATACCGCAAGGTGGGCTCCCCCTTCTCCATTCCCAAAGCTGCGCTGACGCTCTGCGGCTTCCTGCCCGGCTACGGACGCGATACGTATCCCTCGCTGCGCAGCCAGCTGCAAGCCTTCGGCTGCGGCATCGAGGTAACCCTGCTCTCCGCCATACCCGCCGGCTCCGGCCTGGGGACGAGTTCCATCCTCGCCGCCACCGTGCTGGGCTCCCTCAGCGACTTCTGCGGACTACACTGGGACAAAAACGAGATATGCGCCCGCACGCTCATCCTGGAACAGCTGCTGACGACGGGCGGCGGCTGGCAAGACCAGCTGGGCGGCGTATTGCCCGGCGTAAAGATGCTGCAAACCGAAGCCGGCTTCGCCCAAAACATCGTGACGCGCTGGCTCCCCGACACCCTCTTCACGGCGCCGGGCTACAGAGAGTGCCACCAGCTCTACTACACGGGGCTGACGCGCACCGCGAAGCACATCCTCGCAGAAATCGTGCGCGGCATGTTCCTCAACAGCGCGCAGCACCTCGCCATTCTGGAAGAGATGAAGAGCCACGCGCTCGACCTCTTCGACATCATCCAGCGCGGCGACTTCGAGGGCTACGGACGGGCGCTCCGCACCACGTGGGAACTGAACAAGGCGCTCGACGCAGGCACCTGCCCGCCCGCCATTGCCGAGCTGGCTCGCCGCGTGGACGACCTGTGTCTGGGCTACAAGTTACCCGGTGCAGGCGGCGGCGGATTTATGTACATGGTGGCCAAAGATACCAACGCCGCGCTACGCATCCGCTCGCTGCTGGCCGAACAACCCCTCGCGCCCAACGCACGCTTCGTGCGCCTCAGCATATCCGACAAAGGGCTGCAAGTAAGCCGATCCTGACGCCAAAGCTCAAGACCGCCCCACCGCCCTAAGACGGCAGGGCGCCCCTCACACCTCACAACATGAAGTTCAGACACCTCCTCGCCCTGGCGCTGCTGGCCTGCACAACGCCGTCCGCCGCGCAACAAGAAGCGACGAACGGCTGCGTCACCGTAGCCATTCTCTCGCTGAACGACTTCCACGGCGCCTTCGTGCAGAACAAGGCGCTGCAAATTCCCGGCGCGCCCTCCATACTGCAGACCGTCGACTCCCTGCGGCAGGCTTATCCCTACCACATCGTAGTCTCAGCGGGCGACAACTTCGGAGGTAGCTATTTCTACAATATGACGCGCGGACAGCTACTGCCCGTCTTCTTCGAGCGGCTCGGCATCCGCATCTCGGCCGTAGGCAACCACGAGTTCGACGACGGGCAGGAAGCGCTCGCCGACAAGTGGGCAGCCGACCCTCTGCGCCCGGCAGGCTGGGACCTGACGTACGTGTGCGCCAACGTCTATGACAAGGGCGGACACGTGCCGCCCTACATGCAGCCCTACGCCGTTGACACGCTGCGCCTCTCGCCCACGCGGACGCTACGCGTGGGCTTCCTCGGCCTGCTCGCCTCGTCGGCTAAGGAGCAAATCAGTGCCCGACGCATACAGGGACTAACCTTCAGCGGAGACTACACCCGCGTGGTGGACTCCCTGCGCCACACGCCGGGCTTCGAAGCTTACGCAGACGCCGACCTGCGCCTCATGCTCCTGCACATTGGGGCTAAAATGGACGGCGGGCGACCCACGTGGTACGACAAGCGCGAAGACGAGCTGGAAGGCCTAAACGATACGCTCTACCAGGCCTTCCTCGCCGGCCACTCGCACGACCCCGTGGCGGGCGTCATCAACACGAGCCGCAAACCCGTCGTGCAAGGCTGGTGGCACGGCATGTACATCAGCATGCTGCGCTGCCGCGTGGACACACAGCGGATGCAGGTGGTCAGCATCGAGCCGCAGCTCGTGCCCATTCCGCTGCGCCCGCGCACAAGCCTCTCGACCCGCGCCCTGCGCCTGCAAGAGCAAATAGACTCCCTGCTCCGCGTGACGACGACCAACGGCGGAACGCCCATAGGTACGCCACTGACGACGTGCACGGCCGACATGCCCCACGACCGCACGGAGAAGTTTCGCCTCAGCCCCGTCGGGACACTCGTCTGCGAAGCCTACGCCACCGCCTACCGCGATGCAACCCACGCCTCGGACCGCACGCCCGTCATCGGGATAAGCCACTTCGGGAGCATCCGCAGCGGATTTTCCAAAGGACCCGTCAGCGTACTGGAAGTGGGCGAGGTGCTGCCCTTCAACAACCGCCTCTACGCCTATACCATAGACGGGCGACTCTTCAAGCAGCTCGTGGAATTTGGCTTCCACAACGAGCGCTACGGATGGTTGCAGACGTCGAACCTCGAGACAGAACGCGACGCCGACAACCACGTGCTGAAACTGTGGTACGTCACGCCGGCCGGCCGCAAGGTGCGCATAAAGGACTCGACGCCCGTCACCATTGTGGCCGACGAGTTCATTTCAAACGGCGGCGACGGTTACAGCACGGACTTCTTCCCGCCGACACAGCGAGAAGTGGTCGACCTGCCGACGGCAACCGATGCCTTCATCAACTACCTGCGTAGCAAACCGCAAATACCCTGACCCGCACGGCGCGTCTACACCGCAGCCCGGCTGCGGCTATGGCAAGCCCTCACCTATCATCCTACGACATGGGACTCTTCACCCTTCCCCCCGCGCCACCCCGCGCCGACTTGGACTTGGAATCGTACCTGCACGCAGACGCTACGCAGACGCCGGTGCGCCGCTTCCGACGCATGCTCGCCGCAGAATGGTTTCCGCAGAGCGGCGTGCAACTCACGTGGCCGCACGAGGAAACGGACTGGGCGCCCATGCTGCATGACGTGGAACAGTGCTACCTGCGCCTGGCCTACGAGATAGCTACGCGCGAACTGCTGCTCCTCGTCACGCCCCACGCCGCACGCCTCAAAAGACAGCTCGAGACCCAACTGCCCAGGCGGGCTACAGACAATATTATATATGCCGAGTGTCCCACCGACGATACGTGGGCGCGGGACCACGGCCTGCTCTCCGTCGTAGGCACGGGGCACGTGGAGCTGCACGACTTCCTCTTCCGCGGCTGGGGAGGCAAGTTCCCCGCCGCACAGGACAACGCGATAAACCGACACCTTGCAGACAGCGGCATCGTAAGCGGCACGTATATCCCCCACAAAGACTTCGAGCTGGAAGGAGGTAGCATCGAGAGCGACGGCAGAGGCACGCTGCTCACCACTACGCGCTGCCTGCTCAACACCAACCGCCGACACCCGCACGAGAAGCGGCAGGTGGAACTCGCGCTGCGCGACTTCTTCGGCGCGACGAACGTGCTGTGGCTGGAGCACGGCGCCTTAGCGGGCGACGACACGGACGCCCACATCGACACCCTGGCGCGGCTGTGTCCCGAAAACCGCATAGCTTACGTCCGCTGCGACGCCCCCACCGACACCCACTATGCCGAGCTGCAAGCCATGGAGGCGCAGCTCCGCACCTTCCGCGACGCCGACGGCAACGCCTTTGAACTCGTCGCCCTGCCCCTGCCTGACGCTATCTACGACGCCGGTGAGCGCCTGCCCGCCACGTATGCAAACTACTTGGTGCTGAACCGCGCCGTACTGATGCCTACCTACGGGCAACCCGAAAAGGACAACGCGGCGCGGCGCGCCGTGCAGCAACTCTTCCCTAAGTACGACGTCGTCGGCATCGACTGCCGCGCGCTGATACGTCAGCACGGGTCGCTCCACTGCGCCACGATGCAGTTTCCCAAAGGCGTACTGAGGAGGCAGAACAACCCGTCGCAAACCGACGAGGCAAGGCCATAAGGTGCTTGCACTAAGCTAAAAACGAATAACTAAAAGAAAGGGAAATGCACAATAATAATATTGCCGGCTCCGACGCAGAAGGAGCACGACAGAACGTACTCCGCGTCGGCTTAGTGCAACAAACGTGCGGCGAGGACGCAACGGCCAACCGGCAGAAACTCTCTGAGAACATACGCGACGCGGCTGCCCGCGGCGCACGCTTGGTTGTCTTGCAAGAACTGCACAACACGCGCTACTTTTGTCAGACGGAGGACGTCGGAAACTTCGACTTGGCAGAGCCTATTCCCGGCCCTTCGACGGACTTCTTCGGCCGGCTGGCGCGCGAGTTGGGCATAGTGCTCGTCACGTCGCTCTTCGAGCGCCGCGCCCCCGGCCTGTACCACAACACGGCCGTCGTGCTGGAGGCTGACGGCACGGTGGCGGGCTGCTACCGCAAGATGCACATCCCCGACGACCCTGCATACTACGAGAAGTTCTACTTCGCGCCGGGCGACTTGGGCTTCCGCCCCATCCGGACGAGCATGGGCGTGCTGGGCGTGCAGGTGTGCTGGGATCAATGGTATCCGGAAGGCGCCAGACTTATGGCGCTGCGCGGCGCAGACTTGCTAATCTACCCCACGGCCATTGGCTACGACGGGGCGGACAAGGCAGCGGAGCAGGCACGGCAACGGGAGGCGTGGCGCACCGTGATGCGCGGCCACGCCGTGGCCAACGGTCTGCCGCTGGTCGCCGTAAACCGCACAGGGCTCGAACCTGACCCCTCGGGGCTAACGGGTGGCATACAGTTCTGGGGCTCCAGCTTCGTCTGCGGACCACAAGGCGAACTCTTGGGGCGTGCTGCGACCGACCGGGAGGCAAACCTCGTGGTGGACATTGACCTTGCCCGCACGGAGACCGTACGCCGCTGGTGGCCCTTCCTACGCGACCGGCGCATCGACGCTTACGACGGGCTCGCGAGCCGATACCTCGACGCGTAAGCCGCACAAGGCACGACGAAGGCCGCCGCTACTGCCCCATTTCTTGGGAATAGTAGCGGCGGCCTTCGTCGTATGAGTTCCTTACCCTGCCTTACGGCCTTCCGGAGCGGTTCTCAGAGCCGCGCGGCGCGGTTTAGGAGGACATAGTCCAGAATAGTCAGCGCAGCCATGGCCTCCACAACGGGGACGGCGCGGGGCAGGACGCAGGGGTCGTGACGTCCACGGGGATGCACCGTAGTTGGCACGCCGTGGATGTCCACCGTGGGCTGCTCCCGCAGGAGCGTGGCGACGGGCTTGAAGGCTACGCGGAAATAGATGTCCTCCCCGTTCGAAATGCCGCCTTGTATGCCGCCGCTATGGTTGGTTTGCGTGCGGATAAGTCCGCCTTGGTTGACGAAGAAGTCGTTCTGCTCGCTTCCTCGCTGCGAGGTGCCGGCAAATCCCTCGCCGTACTCAAAGCCCTTCACGGCGTTGATGCTCAGCATGGCCGCACCCAGGGCTGCATGGAGCTTTCCAAAGACGGGCTCGCCCAGACCTGCGGGACAGCCACGTACGAGCCCCGTGACGACGCCGCCTATCGTGTCGCCGTCAGCCTTGACTTGCTCGATGAGGCATGCCATCTCCGCGGCCTTATCCGGGTCTGGACAGCGCACAGGATTGCTCTCGATGAGCGAGAGGTCGTACTTGCGATAGTCGTTCTCCAACTTAATCGTCCCCACCTGCGAGGTATAGGCCACTACGCTGATGCCAAGCTGATGCAACGCCATCTTGGCCAGCGCTCCGCCCACGACGCGGCTGACGGTCTCCCTTGCGCTGGAACGTCCGCCGCCGCGGTGATCCCGCAGCCCGTACTTGGTGTAGTAGGTATAGTCGGCATGCGAGGGTCGAAACACGTTGCGCAAGTTTTCGTAGTCGGCAGAATGCTGGTTCTCGTTGCGAACGAGGAATCCAATGGGTGCCCCGGTCGATAGGCCTTCGAAGACGCCCGACAGCAGTTCCACGCGGTCGGCTTCGCGGCGGGCTGTCGTGAGCCGACTCTGGCCCGGTCTGCGGCGCGCAAGCTCTGCCTGCAGATAGTCCGTATCTATCGCCACACCGGCGGGGAAGCCGTCCAGCACACCCCCGATGCCCGCGCCGTGGCTCTCGCCGAAAGACGTCAGGCGTAGGATTTGCCCAAAGGTATTCACGGTTTACGTTGTTTTTTGTGGTTCTTGGCGGCAGACGTCTCCTTGGTTCCGGTGCTTTCCGCCGAATCGTCGCCGCCGTAGTCCTCTTCTTCCATTTGCCGGATGAGGTTGTTTATCTCTTGCTGCGTGGCGGGGTGCGATGCAACGACGGTGCCGCGGAAGCGGAGCGACTTGCCCGCCAGGGGATGGTTCAGGTCTATGCGCACCTGCTCTTCGCCCACGTCCACGACGAGGCCATGGAAGTGTGTGCCGTCGTCGTTGACCAGCGGGATATATTTGCCCGGCTGCACGTTGCGCTCGTCGAATTTTCCGTCCGCGCTAAGCGCGGTTTTGTCCAGGTTTACGACGTGGCTCTCCTCGTATGCGCCGAAGGCCTCGGCCGGTGTCAGCATGAAGTCGAAGACTGCGCCCGGCTGCAAGCCACTTAGCCTTTCCTCAAATGCGTCGAGAGCAAAGCCCATGCCCGTGATAAAACGGAATGGGTGCTCCTTGCCGGCGATTTCTACGAGTTCAGAGCCGGCTTCCTCGTCGATAGCGTAGAGGCTGTAGGTGGCAGCGATGTATAGGTGGGGATTGCTGTTCATTATATAAATAATGTGTAGGCGTAGTTACTGCACTTCCAGTTGTAATTCCTTTGCCAGAAGCGCCACGGCGGGATTGTTGGCTACCATGTCTTGGAAGACATCGCGTCGGGAGTAGGCGCGTTGCGCCCCGTCGGCCTCGTTCAATCGGAAGCTGAAGGTGACGTTTCCGTTTTCGCACTCGCGGCGGAAATAGTCCGTCAGGCGGGGTTTCATGGCGTTGAAATCGCGCAGCACCATGGGATTGTCCACCGCCACCTCTATGACGTTGCCGTCGAGGAGCGTTGGGCGCAGGTTTTTCATTCTTCCGGCGAGCGCCGCGTCGTCTCTGGGCAATTCTGAGGCGAAGCGAAGCCAGTAGTAGCCTAAGCGGTCGGGGTCTATGGGCTTGTTGCCATAGTTTGCGGGTGCATCGGCTGCCGCTACCGGGTCTTCCGCTTTCGGCGCCTGCGTCGGTTTGTGGGATAGTGCAGAGAGGGAAACGGTTTGTCTGAGGCGGCCGGCCGGCTGCTGCGCCGTTGCTTTGCGGGGTGCGGGGGCTGCTGGCGGTGTAGTCGCCTTAGCGGGTTGTGGGGCGGGAGTTGCGGGTGCGGCCGTGCTTTGTGATGCGGCGACCGGTGCCGGCACGGGCTGCTGTGCGGCGGGCGTTGTCTGGAATATGGGGTTTAACTTCTTCTTAGGGCCAAGCCCCGAGCCGGGTTCCTCGTCTGTCGCGGCCTGCGCCAGTTCTATCAGCGTAAGCTCCACGAGTAGCCGCTTGTTGTTGCTCGCGCGGTAGTTCACGTCGCAGTCGTTGCAGAGGCGCAATGCCTTGTATAGAAACCGGGGCTTGCACTGCGGCGCTTGGTCTGCGTAACGCTGGCGCACCGTTCCGCCCACTTCGAGCAGAGGTAGCGTCTGCGGATTTTGGCAGACGAGCAAGTTGCGGAAGTGCCGTGCCAAGCCGCCGATAAAGAGGTTGCCCCCGAAGCCACGTCCGAGCACGCTGTCCAGGGTGAGCAGGGCGCCCGGTATATCCCGCTTCAGTAGCTGTTCCGTGACGCGGAAATAATAGTCGTAGTCTAAGATGTTCAGGTCTTCTACGACCTTCCGGTAGGTTATGTCGCCATTGGCAAAGCTTGCCACCTGATCGAAGATGCTAAGGGCGTCACGCATGCCGCCGTCGGCCTTTTCTGCAATGACGGAGAGGGCATCTTCATCGTAGCGTATGCCTTCCTGCTCGGCCACGCGCTTTAGGTGCGCCACGATGTCGGCTATCTCCATGCGGTTGAAGTCGTAGATCTGGCATCGCGAGAGGATGGTAGGCAGAATCTTCTGCTTTTCCGTGGTAGCTAAGATGAAGATGACGTGCGCCGGCGGCTCTTCCAAAGTTTTCAGAAACGCGTTGAAGGCCGCTGCGGAAAGCATGTGAACCTCGTCAATGATAAATACCTTGTACTTCCCCACTTGTGGCGGGACGGTGGTCTGTTCTATGAGGGCGCGGATGTCGTCCACGCTGTTGTTGGAGGCGGCGTCCAGCTCAAAGATATTGAGGCTTCGGTTCTCGTCGAAGGCTCGGCAACTCTCACATACGCCGCAGGCCTCGCCGTTGGCCTGTGGCGAGAGGCAGTTTATAGTCTTGGCGAAGATGCGTGCGCAGGTAGTCTTGCCTACGCCGCGCGGACCGCAGAAGAGGTAGGCGTGAGCGAGTTTTCCGGAGGCGATGGCGTTTTTCAGCGTCGTCGTGAGCGCCCGCTGTCCGACGACGCTGTCGAACGTTGCCGGGCGATATTTTCGTGCGGAAACGATGTAGTTGTCCATACGTAGCTTGCGTAATCTGTGGGCTAAGTTAGCGTTTGGCGGGGGGAAAACAAAATTTCCTTCGTCGTAAGTACCGGCCGTTGGGTACTATATACTCCCCGATGCAGGCGTCGAGTGGCGTCAGGCGTTGGCCGCTTCCGTCTCGTCGGGGTTTGGAGCGAGCGTTGTCGTGCCCGGTTCGAGGCGCAGGTGCAGGATTTGGCCGTTTTGCAGGCGCGGCACGTCACGTATCTCCACGCCGCGGAGGCAGGCCTGCAGTGCGCGGGCGAAGAGGCCGTGGCTGACAGCCAGCACCCTGCCTCCGTCGTGCCGCCGGAGGAGCATGTCGCGCAGGGCGGCGGCGCGCCGGAACAGGTGCTCCACGCTCTCCACGTCGGGCGGGAAGTTGCGTCGGTCTATCTCGGCTATGCGCCGTCCCGCGAGGCTGCCCCAGTCGCGTTCGCGGAGCAAAGGCGTCTGTTGCAGGGGGAGGTGGAGCGCTTCGTTCAGTATGCGAGCCGTCTGCACGGCGCGGCGCAGGTCGCTGGTGTAGAAGGCGTCGAAATGGCGCCCGCGCAGCGCGTCGCGGAGCTGCCGTGCCTGCATGTAGCCGCGCGCTGTCAGCGTGCCGGGCAGCCAGCCTTGCAGGATGCCGGCGACGTTCTCCTCCGTCTCGCCGTGCCGCACGAGGTATAAGTCCGACATAATCCGTCTTTTCGGGCAAAG
>CAZXJS010000008.1:35855-99667 GCA_964641085.1 uncultured Prevotellamassilia sp.
GCACGAGGTATAAGTCCGACATAATCCGTCTTTTCGGGCAAAGGTATTCAAATTATTCCGTACCTTCGCTTGGTAAACGCTATCCCTATGCATACAGTCTCCCTCCAGCGAGCGCTACGTGCGCTCTGCTTCTTGGCTATCGGCCTGCTGAACGTTTGCTATTCGCAGGACATTGCCGTCTATATCGTCATGGCCACGGGCGTGCTCTTCATCCTGCCGTCGCTCTTCGCCCTCGTCAGCTATCCGCGCCTGCGCAAGTCGGCGCCGCGCGGCGTTGTCGTCGTGCCCGTGGTAAGCCTCGGCGCGGCGCTCTTTGGCGTCGTGCTGCTGGTCACCCCTACGACTTTCGTCACGGCCTTCATGTACGTCATGGCCGGCCTGCTCATCGCCATAGGTCTGTGGCAGATGGTCAACTTCTTCCAGCTGCGGCGCGGCGGGATGGAGCTGCTGGGCTACGAGTTCGTCGTCTCGCTGCTCACGGTGGCTGCCGGCGCCGTCGTCTTGGCTCACCCGTTCACGGCGGCCGGCGTGCCGTTCATCATCATCGGCGCGGGCTGCCTCTGCTACGCCCTGCTGGAGTTTTGGAACGCTTGGCTACAATATAAATATGAGCGGACGCACCACGTGGAAGACGTGACGCCCCCTGCCGGCGAGGCGTCGGACACCACCGCGCCTGAGGCGGAAGCGGAGGTCGTGGAAGCCGAAGTCATCACGCCCCCCACCGACGCACCATGAGCCCCGCCGCGAGCCCGCCCGCCGGGACTCCATTTCAGCCACAGCCCGCCGCAGCCCGCCTGCCGCGGGCTTTTTCGTACCCTGCCGCGGCAGCCCTCCCCGTTTGCTACGCCGCGTAAAGTGTTCCGGAAGCGTTAATTTATGTGCCTTCCCCCGCCAATCACGCACTTTTCCGTACTTTTGCAAAGAAGATTTACCAATACACACGTACATCATGAAGAAACTCCTCACCGTCCTGTTCGCCTTCTGCCTCGTTGTGGGCGCCGACGCGCAGTTCTCGCGCGGCACCAAGTACGTAGGTGCCTCGCTCTCCAACCTGGGTCTGTCCTACAGCAAGAAGTCTGAGTTCCGCCTGGGCGTAAATGCCGACGCCGGCTACTTCTTTGCCGACAACTGGATGCTACATGGCGCCGTGGGCTACGAACATGCCAAGCACCAGGACGACTTCTTCCTCGGCGCATCCCTGCGCTACTACATCATACAGAACGGCCTCTACCTCAGCCCCGGCGTGGAGTATGCCCACAAGACGAAGAGCGACAACGACCTCCTCATCCCCGTGGAGATAGGCTATACCTTCTACCTGAACCACTACATCTCCATCGAGCCTGCCCTCTACTACAAGATGTCCACGAACGACTTCTCTGACGGCAGCACCGTGGGGTTCCGCCTCGGCTTGGGCTATTACTTCTAAGCTCGCCCCTCACATGACGGCAATATCCACCCTTGGCGAGTTTGGCCTCATCCACCACCTGACGGATACGCTCCGGCCGCAGAACGCCTCCACCCTGGTCGGCGTAGGAGACGACTGCGCCGTGCTCACCTACCCCGAGCGGCGCGTTTTGGTAACGAGCGACATGCTCATGGAGGGCATCCACTTCGATTTAGTCTATACGCCGCTCAAGCATCTCGGCTACAAGGCGGCACAGGTCAATTTTTCCGACGTCTATGCCATGAACGGTCGTCCGCAGCAGCTCGTTGTCAGCCTGGCGCTGGGACGTCGTTTCTCTGTGGAGAACGTTGAAGAAATCTACGAGGGACTTCGCTTAGCCTGCGAGCGCCACGGCGTGGACCTCGTCGGCGGCGACACGTGTGCCAGCCTGACCGGCATGGCGCTCAGCCTGACCTGCATCGGCGAAGCCGCACCCCAAGACATCGTGCTCCGCAGCGGGGCGCAGGAAAACGACCTTATCTGCGTCAGCGGTAACCTTGGCGCTGCCTACATGGGGCTTAGGCTGCTGGAAAGGGAGAAGAAAGTTTTCGAGACGCGCCCCGCCAAAAACGCTGAAGCCGCGCAGCCCGACTTTGCCGGTAAGGAATACCTCCTCGAGCGCTTCCTGAAACCCGAAGCGCGCCGCGACATCGTGGAGCACCTCGCGCAGGCCGGCCTGCACCCCACCTCTATGATCGACGTGAGCGACGGCCTCTCCTCAGAGCTCCTGCACCTCTGCCGCATGAGCCACTGCGGCTGCCGACTCTACGAGGAGCGCATACCCATAGACTACCAGACGGCCGCCACCGCCGAGGAGTTCAACATGAACCTGACGACCTGCGCCCTGAACGGCGGCGAGGACTACGAGCTGCTCTTCACCCTGCCGCTATCTGACTACGAGCGCGCCCTTGCCCTTGAGGACGTCAGCATCATCGGCTCCATCACGCGCGAGGCGCTCGGCCCCCAACTCATCACGCGCGACGGCCAGGAGATACGCCTGCGCGCGCAGGGCTTCGAGGCCTTCGAGCCCGACGAAGACGCCGAGGCTTGACCCCCACCCCGCCGCTGCCGCGCGCCTCCGACGCCCCCGTCATGCAAAGGGGCGGCCACCCCTTCCGAGTGGCCGCCCCTTTGTTTTGTCCCCGTCCTTTATTCCCGGATAAGGAGCTTTTCCGGCATCAGCTTCTCCATCTTTCGAGCCGCGGCGCGGACGTTGCTCGAGGAAGAAAAGTAGGCATACGAAAAAAACGTCGTTTGCAACCTATAATCGGCTTTGTAATCGGCGTCAAGTCCCACGGTGACGCCGGTCTTTACCTTGGATAGTTCGAGGGCATCGACTCCCGTGTAGGTATAATCATTATTTTGTCGGGTAGAAAAGATGTACCGCTCTTTCAGGTAGTTCGTAATCGCAGTCATGTCGCTTATGCTTGAATAGGCTCGTGCCGACACCAGTTTGTTGTTGGAGAAGATGTACATCAAACGGTTTGCCTTGCTCACATTCTCGTAGATAATAGCGCGATTCCCGTTTTGGGTGAAATCTTGAACGGGCGTGCCGCCCTGCTTCTTCTTCAGCTGGTCGGGCGTCAAGCTCCAGTCCGTCTGTACGTTGAGCGCGTTGTAGCGCCCATTGACTGTAATTGTCGCTACATTTCCTTTGTAAACTACGGTAGTCACTCCAACGTGGTACGCATGGAGATAGCCGGTCTTTGAGACGTAGGCCACAAAATCGTTGGCGGACGTGGCGCCCTTCTTCCACTTGACGGAATCTCCGGCATAAAGCGTCTGCGCTTTCAGCACGTCATCGTCGTCGTCGTCGCTGCTGCACGACGTCAGGTTAAGGGCGGTCAGGGAAACCAAAGCCAGTGCCGCGAAGCCCCAGATAAGTTCTTTAATCTTCATAGTTTGAAATGTTTGTGCCTATGGGTCTCCCGGGGTTCGGGGTTCGGCGTTCGTGTTCTGTGATTTATATAGTATGAAAAGACGTGGGAGTCCTTACCGGCTTGCTTCCCCTTTAGGCGCTCGCCTTGTCTGCTGTCGGGATAAACCACACGATGTGCCCACGCCCCGGTGCATAGGTCGCATGCCGAGAGCGGCGTGGTGACCCAACACCTGCGCAGACGCTCCGTTGCCCGATCTTCCGAGTAGCAGCAAACTTGTGCGCTTCGAAGGGAGAATACGGCGTAGTAAACGTCCTTTCCGAGCCGGGGGCGACGGGGCAACACGTGCCTCTTGGCCTCACAAAGCCCGATTATGTGCGGTGCGAAATTCTACGTAGAATAAGTTCCAAAGGCAAAGGAACGCATTATTTTGGGGTTAAGCAACATTTTGGGCGAGTTCTTTTTTCCCTTCACCTTTTTAACCGCCCCGTGTGGACACGTAGGGACGGGGGCAGAGGCGGCACAGCCGAGCGGCCGGCCCGTACGGCCGGCCGGCGGGGAACAAGCCTTTCCGGCCTAACGCTTGCAAGAGGACAGGAGACGGGTGCGGAAAGGCAGATGCCACGTACGAATTTATAGCTCGGACTTGTCAGCTGACAGCTCGGACGTATCAGCTGACAAGTCGGACGTATCAGCTGACAGGTCGGACGTGCCGGCTGACAGGTCGGACGTATCAGCGGGCAGGGGCAACGTCTTATTCCATAGAAGTTTAGAGACGCCGAGCCGGTCGCTCGGACAAAGCAATAAAAACCGAAAGAAAGCCGCGCGCCCCCTTTTTAAGCAAAAAGAAAGCCGAGGCGGCTTTTTGCCGACGCTTTGCAGCGCCACCGTGCGGCGGAGTGGGTTCAGCCGTCGGCGCCCTGACCCATCGTATGGCGCAGGTTGATCTCGACACAGGGGTGCAGGCGGTGAGCAGCGAGCATCATATCTACACCAAGGGGGCCGCGGTAGTCCGCCCCGAGGTGGCGCGGCAGTATGCGCGCGAGCTGCTCCCCGGCCAGGCGCACCAAGGCGAGGTCGGCGGGCGGGATGTGGGCGTCCGGGACGTTGCCGCGATACTGCCCGGCGGCGTTGGTGCGAAACACGTTGAGCCCCGTGCAGGAGAGCGTGCCCGCTTCGTAGCGGAACTCCAAGGCGAGGTCCACGTCGTGCGGATAGCGCGGCTCCACGACGAGTGCGCCCTGCTGCGCCAGCACCTTGCCGAGACGCCGCTGCTGCGCCTCGCTCCCTAAGCGGAGCGTCCCTGCGGCGTCCTGCTCCAAGCGGACGAACACCAGGCCGCGGCCGGCGCAGCTGTAGGGACTCTTCAGCACGAAGTCCGTCCCCCCGAAGCGGCAGGCGGCAGCCTGGGCTTCGGGCAAGGTATGCACGAGGGCGGAAGCGCCGAAGAAGCGGGCGTCACGAAGCGTTGCGAGGACGCTGACGGCCAAGGCACGGGAGCTGAGGCGACGCAGAGCGGCGAGCTGCGCCTCCGTGGGCAGCAAGGCGGCGGGCGCTCCGGCACGGCGCAGGAGGGTGCAGAGCCAGGCGTCCCAGCCCCACGGCTCGATGGCCTCCACCGCAGCCCAGTCCACCACCATGCCGGGGCGCCACAGGACGTCGCCCGGGCGCGCCCACGGCAGAGAGGCCGCCGTCGGATACAGCTGCTCTTGCAGCCGCGCCGCCCGAGAGGGGGCGAAGGATGCCGCAGGAGAAGCAAGGGCTTCCTCGTGCCAGGGGTTGAAGATGATGAGGCGCATAGGGCTAAAGCAAGCGGGAAGGGAGGGCAGAGCCGCCCTTTTCCGCCGAGCAAAGGTAGGGGAAACGGGAAGAAAGTAGTAACTTTGCACAAATCAAAAACCGCAAAAGCCATGCTATTTAGCAAAGAGACTTACGTAAACCGCCGCGCCGAGCTGCGGCGGCTTGTGGGCGACGGACTCATCGTCCTGTTTGGGAACAACGACGCCCCGATGAACTACCCGGCGAACGCCTACGTGTTCCGGCAAGACAGCGCCTTCCTGTATTACTTCGCGCAGCATCGCGACGGCCTGGTAGGCATCTTGGATGCCGACACGGGCTACGAAGTGCTGTGCGGCGACGAGATAGACATTGAGGACATCGTCTGGTACGGCAGCGTGCAGTCCGTGGCCGATCTGGCGGCGGAGGCCGGCGTGGCCCACAGCGCCCCCATGGCGCGCGTAGGCGAGATGCTGGGCGACGCCGTGAAGCAAGGGCGCCGCGTACACTTCCTGCCGCCCTATCGCTACGACACGCAGATACAGCTCATGGACCTGCTCCACATCCACCCGCACCGGCAGCGCGAGGCAGCCTCCGTGGAACTGATCAAAGCCGTCGTGAAGCAGCGCTCCACGAAGACGGCCGAGGAAATAGCCGAGCTGGAACGCGCCGCCGCCATAGGCTACAAAATGCACACGGCGGCCATGACGCTCTGCCGCCCGGGCACGACGGAGCAGTACATAGCCGGCACCATAAGCGGCATAGCTGCCGCCTACGGAAGCGTCACCTCCTTCCAGAGCATCGTATCGCAGCACGGCGAAATCATGCATGGCTACCCAAGCCCCGCACCCCTCGAGGCCGGACGCCTACTCCTCGTCGACGCCGGCGCAGAGACCAACGAGCACTACTGCTCCGACAACACCCGCACGACGCCCGTAAGCGGCCGCTTCACGCAGAAACAGCGCGACATATACCAGATAGTGGTCGATTGTCACGACCTGGCACTCAGCGTGACGCGACCGGGAACGCGCTGGTGGGACGTACACTTCGCCGTATGCCGCCTAATGACGGACAGGCTCAAGGAGCTGGGCCTCATGCGCGGCAACACGGACGACGCCTTGGCCGCCGGCGCACACGCCATGTTCCTGCCTCACGGCCTGGGGCACATGATGGGCATGGACGTCCACGATATGGAGGGTCTGGGTCAGACCTACGTCGGCTTTGATGAGGAGACGCGACCCAACTTGTCGCAGTTCGGAACGAACGCCCTGCGCATGGGGCGCCGTCTGGAGGAGGGATTCGTCGTCACGGACGAGCCGGGCATTTACTTCATTCCTCAGCTCATCGACCTCTGGCGGGCAGAACACCGCTACGACGACTTCATCAACTTCGACGCCGTAGAAAAATACAAGGACTTCGGCGGCATACGCATAGAAGACGACCTCCTCGTGACGCACGACGGTTGCCGCTTCTTGGGCAAAGAGCGTATCCCCTACCACCCCGACGACGTAGAGGCCTTCCTCGCAGCCCGGGCGTGACACCCGCACACCGCAAACCCACAAACGAGATACACATTATTATATATAACACCCCAAAACACCCACACCCAATGAAGAAAACCATCCTCGCCCTGGCGCTGCTGCTACCGGCCACCTCGGCCACGGCACAGCCACCCCGCCCCAGCGAGAAGTCGGACACGGTAAAGTTTACCGTAGTGAAGGAAAACCCCATCACTTCCATAAAAGACCAAA
Organism: uncultured Prevotellamassilia sp.; assembly: GCA_964641085.1. Classification (GTDB taxonomy): domain Bacteria; phylum Bacteroidota; class Bacteroidia; order Bacteroidales; family Bacteroidaceae; genus Alloprevotella. Next base: position 42,704 of record CAZXJS010000008.1, read on the forward strand.
ACCGCTCAGGTACCTGCTGGGACTACAGCACCCTGAGTTTCTTCGAGGCCGAACTGCTACGCCTCGGCCGAGGCGAGTACGACCTGAACGAGAGTTTCGTAGCCTACCATACGTATATGGACCGCGCCGACAAGGCCATCCGCACGCACGGCGACGTCAGCTTCTCGCAGGGCGGCTCCTTCTACGACGTGCTCTACTGCTTGCAGCACTACGGCATAGTGCCCCAAGAGGCCATGCCCTTCCCCGGCAGCCTCTACGGCGACAGCCTCTTCAACTTCACCGAGCTGGAACCGCAGGTGACGGGCTACGTCAACAGCATCGCCAAAAGCAACCTGAAGAAGATACCCCTCACGTGGCGCGGCACACTGAGCCAGATCTACGAGGGATATTTCGGCAAGCTACCCGAGACCTTTGAATATAAAGGAAAGACCTACACGCCGCAAAGCTTCGCCCAGAGCCTCGGACTTCCGCTCGACGACTACGTAAGCCTGACCAGCTTCTCGCACCACCCCTTCTACGAGAAGTTTATCATCGAGGTGCAGGACAACTGGCGCTGGGCAGAAAGCTACAACCTGCCGCTGGACGAGTTTATGCAAGTCATGGAGAACGCTATCCGCCAAGGCTACACCTTTGCCTGGGGCGCAGACGTCAGCGAGGCGGGCTTCAGCCGCCAAGGCATCGCCACAGTGCCCGCCAAGTCCTACAAAACCGACCTCACCGGCTCCGACGCCGCACGCTGGACGGGAACGGACGGCAAGCAACCCCGGTTTAGCGACAGCAAAGACGAACTCACCATCACGCAAGACCTGCGGCAGAAAGCCTACGACAACTGGGAGACGACGGACGACCACGGCATGGTCATCTACGGCCTGGCTACGGACCCCGACGGTAAGGAGTATTTCATGGTGAAGAACTCCTGGGGCGACTACGGTCGCTACCACGGCATCTTCTACGCCTCGAAGCCCTACGTAGCTTACAAGACCATGAACATACTCATACACAAGGACGCCATACCTAAGAAGATCCGCGAGAGGCTAAAGCTCTGATGCGCGCGGCGCGCCCACTGCGGAAGCGTGGCCGCCATCCCTACGCTAGCACAGCGCCGCCCCGAGTCGTACTAGGGCGGCGTCTTTTTTTATACACACGAAAGGCCCGCAGAACGTTCGTCCTGCGGGCCTTTTCTTTTCTGTCTGTTCGTTCCTGCTTACTTGTTAGGAGTAGTAGCGGGGCTATCTACGGGAGTAGCGGCAACTGCAGGGCTATCCGTAGGAGTAGCAGCAACAGGGCTATCCGGAGCGGCAGTCTCAACAGCAGGCGTATCAACGCTGTTTCTGTCGTTTGCGGCAGGTTCGGTGGTGGTGTTGCCCCCGCAAGAAGCGAGGGAGATAGCTGCAACAGCTACGAACATGAAGACTAACTTTTTCATTTTTGTCTTTAGTTTTTAAAGTAAAACAATCAATTGCTTTTATTAAAACGCTGCAAAAGTAGGCACTTTCCCAAGGCATGCAAGCGCGGGGGCTAAAAAAAAACAGTTGGGAGGTGATTTTTAACATTTCTTTTTTTGTTTGCCAACCCGGCGTTTCAAAAATGCGCGCTTTGGAGCTCTCCGGGGATTCGCGGCGCCTATTTGTCGTCATCTCGGCACGCGCCGCGCGCCCCTGCGTACTGCCCATCCCTCCGGGGCAAGCAGTGCAGGCGGGGCTGCACGGAGGCAGAAACAGGCGGCACGGAGGCAGGAACACGCGGCACGGAGGCCGGCGCAGGGGGCAGAAGCGCCACGGCAGGACGGAAACGCTTGGCCGTGCGGGGGGCAAAGCGTAACTTCGCCGGTGTTTACCCACCTATCCGCCATGGATACCGACCTCTACGCCCCGCTCCGCGGCCTGCGTGTGCGCTATGCCACGCTGGGCTGCAAGCTTAACTTCGCGGAGACCGCCGCGCTGCGCGACCGGCTGCGCGACCTCGGCGCGGAAGACGCCGCCCAAGGCTCGCCGGCGGGTCTTTGCATCGTGAACACGTGCAGCGTGACGGGCGAAGCCGCCCACAAGAGCCGCCAAGCCTTGCGCCGCCTATCGCGCGAGGAAGCCGGCGCGCCGCTGGTCGCCATGGGGTGCCAGGCACAACTGGCTTGCGAGGAGTTAGCCCGCCTGGGCGGCGTCGTACTCGTCATCGGGCAGGAAGAAAAAGCCCGGGCGCCGCGCCTCATCGCCGAAGCGCTGACCCGCCACGGCGCCGCGCCCGGCGGCACGACGCAGGCCGTGAGCCCCGGGCGCGACATACGCACCTTCGTCCCCTCGTGCGCGCGCGGCGGGCGCACGCGTTTTTTTCTTAAGGTGCAGGACGGCTGCGACAACCGCTGCTCCTACTGCGCCATCCCCTTTGCGCGGGGTCGCTCCCGCAACGGGCGCATTGCCGACCTCGTGGCGCAGGCGCGCGACGTGGCGGCGCAGGGCGGCAAGGAGATTGTGCTGACGGGCGTAAACATCGGAGACTTTGGCCGCACTACGCGAGAGACGCTTCCCGACCTGCTGCGCGCCCTCGACACCGTAGAAGGCATTGAGAGATACCGCATATCGTCCCTTGAGCCCGACCTGATAACCGACGAGGTCATAGCCGTCTGCGCCCGGTCGCGCGCCTTCATGCCCCACTTCCACATTCCGCTGCAAAGCGGCTCCGACGCCGTGCTGCAACTCATGCGCCGCCGCTACGACACGGCACGCTTCCGCGACCGCGTGGAACGCATTCTCACTTTCATGCCCGACGCCTTCATCGGCGTGGACGTCATGGCGGGGGCGCGCGGCGAGACGGCGGAATACTTCGAGGCGGCCTTCCGCTACATAGAGAGTCTGCCCGTGGCGCAGCTTCATGTCTTCACCTACAGCGAACGCCCCGGCACGAAAGCCCTCGACATCCCCTACGCCGTGCCACCGGCGGAGAAACACGCCCGCACAAGCCGCCTGCTCGCCCTCTCCGCAGCGAAACACGCCGCCTTCCTCAGCCGCTACGTCGGCACCCGTCGCCCCGTGCTTTGGGAACACGCCAAGCCGGGACTTCCCATGCACGGATATACCGACAACTACATCCGCGTAGAGGCCGCCACCGGCCACCACCCCGCCGACAACACGATAGAGACGGTACGCCTCGGCCGGCCCACCGCCGACGCCGCCTCGCTAACCCAAGACAGCCATGAGCAATGAGAAGATAACCTGCCGAAAGCGCGTTGCCCTCGTCATTCTGAACTGGAACGGCGCCGACATGATGCGCCGCTTCCTCCCCGGCGTAGTCCGAAACACGCCCGAAGCCGACATCATCGTGGCCGACAACGGCTCCACGGACGGCAGCCCCGACATGCTCGCGCGGGAGTTCCCCACCGTGCGCTGCCTCCCCTTCTCCCGAAACTACGGCTTTGCCGAAGGCTACGACAAAGCCTTCGAGCTTATCGACGCAGAGTTCTACCTGCTCCTCAACAGCGACGTAGAAGTCTCCCCCGGCTGGTTGCCCCCGTTGCTCTCGCACATGGACGCCCGCCCCGGCGACGCCGCGTGCCAGCCCAAGCTCCTCTCCCAGCGCGACAAGGCCTTCTTCGAATACGCAGGCGCGGCCGGCGGCTACATCGACCGCTACGGCTACCCCTTCTGCCGCGGCCGCGTATTCAGCACCGTGGAGCGCGACCGGGGACAGTACGACGCATCCGCCGCCTGCCTCTGGGCCACGGGCGCCGCCCTGCTGGTGCGCGCTGCCGACTGGCACGCCGCCGGCGGCCTCGACGCACGCTTCTTTGCCCACATGGAAGAAATAGACTTCTGCTGGCGGCTGCGTTGCCGCGGGCGCGGCGTGGCCTGCGTGCCGCAGAGCGTGGCCTACCACGTGGGCGGAGCAACCCTGGGCGCCGAGAACCCACGCAAGACGTTCCTCAACTTCCGCAACAACCTGCTCATGCTCTACAAGAACCTGCCCGCGCCGGAGCTGAAGTCCGTCATGCGACGTCGCGCCCTGCTCGACTGGGTCGCCGCCACGCAGATGCTGCTCACGGGGCGCTTCCGCCATGCCCGCGCCGTGCTCCAAGCCCGCCGCGCCTACCATCGGCTGAAGCCACAGTTCCGTCCCCAGCGCGAGGAGAACCTCGCCAAAACCGTCGACGCCCGGCCCACGGGACGCCTGCCCCGATGCCTCGTCGCCCTCTACTACCTCCGACGCAAACACACCTTCACCGCCCTTGCGCCCTTCTTTGAGGCGGGGAATTAAATCTTTTTTGCAAATATCCGCCCTTTTCTTAAAAAATTCTTAACTTCGCACCGCAAACCACGGGGGCGGAGCGCTCTGCCACGCACCCGGCGAGCCCTTCAGCACCCGCCTCTTTTTCCACCACACCCCTCACATCGCCATGCGTTTCTACCACCTGTTCGCCCTCACCCTCCTCTCGCTGCTCGCCACGGCCTGCTCCCTGGGGCTGGGCACGGACGCCGACGACAGCAAAGCCGACGTAACGGTGGTTCGCTTCGACCGCGCCGTCGATGAATACCTCTCCTCGCCCAACTTCTCCGCCTGGCAGAGCCTCATCACGGAGTATCCCCGCGAGTCACGCATCCTCGTCGAGGACGAGCTTCACTTAGGCAGCATAGAAGACGAACACATCGGCGACTCCCTCAAAGCCTTCTTCCAAGACAGCGCACTCACCACCCTGCGCGCCGACGTCAGCACCGCCTACCCCACAGCTACCCATATAGAGAAAGAACTCAGCGGCGCCTTCCAACGACTTATCGACCAGTGCCCCGGCACCACCGTGCCGCAGGTATATACCCAAGTCAGCGCACTCACCCAGAGCATCGTCGTAGGTGATAGCATAATCGGAATCAGCCTGGACAAATACCTCGGCAGCGACTATCCGCTCTACCGCAAGTACTATTCACCCGCAGAGCGCCGCACCATGGTGCCCGGCCGCATCGTACCGGACTGTCTGAACTTCTACCTTGACGCCCTCTACTCCCCAAGCAGGGGCAAACCAAGCCTCGGCTACCTCATGATACATCTGGGAAAGTTCCACTGGGTCACCGCCCAACTGCTCGGCCGGTCTCTCCTCGACGAAGCCACAGCCGACAAAGCCACGCAGCGCGCCCTGCTAACCCACGAAGCACAAGCCTGGCAGGAAATCAGCCGCCCCGGCATAGCCCACAGCACCGACTCCGCCATCGTAGCACGCTACATGGGCTTCCGCATAGACAGCCTGCCCAAGGCCAACATGCCCCCGCCCGGCATCGGGCTATGGGTAGGCATGCGCATCGTCGACAGCTACATGCGCCGCCACAAGCAAGCCACACTCCTCGACCTCCTGCAAGAAGACAACTACGAGAAACTCGTCCGCGAGTCGGGCTACAAACCCGCTCGACCCGCCGCCACATAGCCTAAAGGCCACACAGCGGACACAAGGCCGGCCTCCGGGCTCGCCACACCCGCCAGCCAACCCAACGCCCAAGACGCACCCCGCGTCCCGGGCGTTTTTTTTTGATGCCCACCCCATGCAGCTCCGCGCAAGTACGAGGTATCCACGCGTAAGTCCGAGCTAATTATTGTACAGCCGTGGTTTTACAATTGTAAACCCGTGGTTAGACAATTGTAAACCCACGGGTAGACAATTGTAAACCCACGGGTAGACAATTGTAAACCCACGGGTAGACAAAACCTACGTCCGACCTGCGGATGGACAAGTCCGACGTGCGGGCATAGAAGTCGGACTTCCCGGGGGGGTGGCACAGGCGGGCGCGGCGGCTGAAGCGTCGTCGTAGCCCCTGCCTGCCGCGCGTTTGTGGCGGCGCGGCTTGCAGGTTCGAGCCGGGGGGCTTATTTTTGCACTACATATAACCCAAAAAGTGACGAGATGATTTTCTTCTTTCGCACCCCGTCGGGGCACGTCATTGCCACGGAGACGGACCACACGCTTACGGCACCTGAGGCTGAGCGCCTCGGATGGTTGTTTGGCGGAGCCACCCTCGTGGAGGCGCAATCCCTGCCCGGGCGTTTCGTAGGGCCGCGCCGCGAGATGGTATCGCCCTGGAGCACAAACGCCGTTGAGATAACCCAGAACATGGGGCTCGCGGGCATCACGAGAATTGAGGAGTACGTACCCCTCGGTGCGGCAACCGCTTCAGACGAAGGCGGCAAGCCGGCCGCCACGGGACAGGCGGAGGAGGCCGGCTTCGACCCCATGCTGCAGCGCCACTACGAAGGGCTGGACCAAGGCCTCTTCACCGTGGGCATAAAGCCCGCGCCGGTGCGGCAAGTGACGGACCTCGACGCCTACAACGAGCAAGAGGGCTTGGCCCTCTCGGCTGAGGAGGTGGAGTATCTGCACGGCGTAGAGCGGCAGCTGGGTCGGGCGCTGACGGAGCCGGAAGTGTTCGGCTTCGCGCAGATTAACTCCGAGCACTGCCGACATAAGATTTTCGGGGGCGAGTTTATCATCGACGGCGTGGCGCAACCGGCCTCGCTCTTCGAACTCATCAAGCGCACGACGCGGACAAACCCGCACCACGTACTCTCCGCCTACCGCGACAACGTAGCCTTCCTCTTAGGCCCCGTAGTCGAGCAGTTTGCCCCCGCCGACCACTCCACGAGCGGCTACTTCAGGATACGCGAGATAGAGAGCATCCTCTCACTGAAGGCCGAGACGCACAACTTCCCGACGACCGTGGAGCCCTTCAACGGTGCGGCAACGGGCACGGGCGGCGAGATACGCGACCGCATGGCCGGCGGCACGGGTTCGTGGCCCCTCGTGGGGACAGCAGTCTATATGACGGCCTATCCGCGCCTGCCCCGCGTCGGCGCCGAGGGGCACGACGCGCCGCGCCCGTGGGAGCAGCACCTTGCGGAACGCCCGTGGCTCTACCAAACCCCGGAGCAGATCTTGATAAAAGCCTCAAACGGCGCCTCAGACTTTGGCAACAAATTCGGACAGCCCCTCGTGGCGGGTTCCGTGCTGACCTTTGAATACTTAGATACGGAGGCACCCGGCGGCAAGGCCGTCGCCTACGCCTACGACAAGGTGGTGATGCTGGCCGGCGGCGTGGGCTATGCCAACCGGCGCGACTGCCAAAAGCGCGAGCCGCAGAAGGGCGACAAAATCGTCGTCGTGGGCGGCGACAACTACCGCATAGGCCTCGGCGGCGGCTCCGTAAGCTCCGTCGATACGGGACGCTATTCGTCGGGCATAGAGCTTAACGCCGTGCAACGCGCCAACCCCGAGATGCAGAAGCGCGCCAACAACCTGGTGCGGGCACTCTGCGAGGAAGAGAGCAACCCCATCGTCTCCATCCACGACCACGGCAGCGCAGGCCACGTCAACTGTCTCTCGGAACTCGTAGGCGAATGCGGCGGCGAGGTAGAGATGGACAAGCTGCCCATAGGCGACAAGACGCTATCGGCCACGGAAATCATAGCCAACGAGAGCCAGGAACGCATGGGCCTACTCATAGACAGCAAACACCTGGACCACGTGCGGAAGATAGCGGAGCGCGAGCGTGCACCCCTGTACGTAGTGGGCGAGGCCACGGGCGACGCCCACTTCAGCTTCGTCCGGCCCGACGGCACGCGCCCCTTCGACCTCGACGTAGCGCAGATGTTCGGCCACTCGCCCAAGACGGTCATGGTGGACCAGAGCGTGGCGCACACCTACCCCGACGTGAGCTACGACGCACACGCCTTATGGAGCTACCTCAGCGACGTGCTGCAACTGGAAGCCGTGGCCTGCAAGGATTGGCTTACCAACAAAGTAGATAGAAGCGTGACGGGGAAAGTGGCGCGACAACAATGCCAAGGCGCGTTGCAACTGCCTCTCTCGGACTGCGGCGTCGTGGCCTTAGATTACCGCGGGCGACACGGCATCGCCACGTCAATAGGGCATGCGCCGCAGGCCGGACTGGCCAACGCGGCGGCAGGCTCCGTGCTCTCCGTCAGCGAAGCGCTGACGAACCTGGTATGGGCGCCGCTGGTCGATGGGCTGGACAGCGTGAGCCTCTCGGCCAACTGGATGTGGCCTTGCCGCTCGCAGCAGGGCGAGGACGCCCGGCTCTACGAGGCCGTGGCGGCGCTCTCCGACTTCTGCGTGGCGCTGCAAGTCAACGTGCCGACGGGTAAGGACAGCCTCAGCCTCTCGCAGCAATACCCGGACGGCTCGAAGGTCATCTCCCCCGGCACGGTCATCGTGTCTGCCGGCGGCGAGGTGGAAGACGTCCGCCGCGTGGTAAGCCCCGTCATCGCCCTGGAAGGCCGGGACGGGAAGGCAGCTGCGCCCTCCTCGCTCTACTACATCGACTTCTCCGGCGACGTGCCGCGCTTGGGCGGCTCCGCCTTTGCCCAAAGCCGCGGCAAGGTGGGGAGCGACGTTCCCACGGTGCGCGACGCGGCCTATTTCCGCGCCGCCTTCAACGCGGTGCAGGAGCTGGTGCGGCGCGGCCTGCTCCTCGCGGGGCACGACGTCTCGGCAGGCGGCCTTATCACGTGCCTGCTGGAGATGACCTTCGGCAACACGACGGGCGGGCTCGACCTCTCGCTCGACGAGCTGGGCGCGTACGACACGGTGCGCCTGCTCTTTGCCGAAAACCCCGCCGTCGTGGTGCAGGTGGCAGATGCCGACGCCGCTGCCTTCCGCGACGTAACGGACAAAGCCGGCGTGCGCACCGTCCGGCTGGGACGCCCCACGAGCGGGCGCGACATCGCCATCAGCCACGGCACAGATACCTACCGCCACGACATCGACGCGCTGCGCGAGACGTGGTATGCCACGTCCTACCTCCTCGACCGAAAGCAAAGCCTGCACGGCTGCGCCGCGCTACGCCGCGACAACTACAAACTGCAACCGCTCCGCTTCCGGCTGCCGGGCGATGACGCTCCCTTCAGCTTCAGCCGCTACGGCATCACGCCCGAGCGCCGCACAGCCAGCGGCGTACGCGCCGCCATCATCCGGGAGAAAGGCACGAACGGAGAGCGCGAGATGGCCTACGCACTTTACCTGGCCGGCTTCGACGTGAAGGACGTGACGATGACCGACCTCGTGACGGGACGCGAGACGCTGGAGGACATCCAGATGGCCGTCTTCTGCGGCGGCTTCTCGAACAGCGACGTGCTGGGCTCAGCGAAGGGCTGGGCCGGGGCATTCCTTTTCAACCCCAAGGCGAAAGCCGCCCTCGACGCCTTCTACGCACGCGAGGACACGCTGAGTCTGGGCGTCTGCAACGGCTGCCAGCTCATGGTGGAACTGGGACTCGTCGGCGCCACGAAGGACGGCGCGCCGGCTCCCGCACGCATGCTCCACAACGACAGCCGGAAATTCGAAAGCGCCTTCCTCGGCGTCACCGTTCCGCAGAACCGGAGCGTCATGCTGGGCAGCCTGTCCGGTGCCGAACTGGGCATATGGGTGGCTCACGGCGAGGGACGCTTCAGCCTGCCCGGTGGAGAAGAGCGCTACAACGTGGTGCTGAAATACAGCTATCACGCCTACCCCGGTAACCCCAACGGATCAGACTACGACGCCGCCGGCATCGCGACGGCTGACGGGCGACACTTGGCCATGATGCCCCACCTGGAACGCGCCTTCCTGCCGTGGCAGTGTGGCACGTACCCTGCCGCCCACCGGGGCGACGACGTGACGCCTTGGATAGAAGCCTTCGTCAACGCCCGCCGCTGGTGCGAGGCGCACCACGCCTAACGACGCCACACGGCAAACACAGTAGTTCCCAAACTATAAGAACGCGAAAGCCCGGGGCACGAACCTCGGGCTTTCGCGTACACAAAGCAGCGAGCCACCGTTCCACACCTTATTATATAACACGTGCGCGCGCACGCGCGAGAAGCACGCGCCACAGGTAGCACAAGGCGACGGCGCACGGCGCATTGATTGCATTTTGGCGGCTTTTTGTTCAAAAATAAAGCAAAAAGACAGTTTTGCAGGGAAATTAAAACTTTTTGCGAAGTTTCCGCGTCAATTCTTTGTCCGTTTGTAAGTGTTGACTTAACTTTGCCCCATAAAGCAAAATGGCATGCCCCGAAAAATAGAATTCACCAAGATGCATGGTGCAGGCAACGACTACATCTACGTGGACGTGGCGCGCTTTCCCCTCGCCGACCCGGAACGCCTTGCCACGCTGTGGAGCGACCGGCATAAGGGCATCGGCGGCGACGGACTGGTGCTGATAGGGCCTTCGAGCGTGGGCGATTTCTCCATGCGCATCTTCAACAGCGACGGCTCGGAGGCACGAATGTGTGGCAACGCGTCGCGCTGCATCGGCAAGTACGTGTATGAACACGGGCTGACGCGGCAGACGGTGGTGCGGCTGGAGACGGCGAGCGGCGTGAAGGTGCTGCGTCTGGAAATAGACGCGGGCGACAGCGTGGCGCGCGTGACGGTGGACATGGGAAAGCCGTCGCTGCGCGAGCCGTCGCAGCTCGCCGTGGAGGGCGGAGAATTGGTGGACGGCACGGTGATGGCAGGGCGCGCCTATCGGGGGACATTCGTCTCCATGGGCAACCCGCATTTCGTAAGCTTCGTAGCCGACGCCGAAAAGGCCGACGTGGCCAACGACGGCGTTGCGCTGGAGCATGCCGCAGCTTTCCCGGAGCGTTGCAACGTGGAGTTTGCCTCCCTGCGGCCGGACGGCAGCATCAGGATGCGCGTATGGGAGCGCGGAAGCGGCATCACGATGGCCTGCGGCACGGGAGCCTGCGCCACGGCCGTGGCAGCCTACGTCACGGGGCGCGCAGGACGGCGCAGCACCATCGTCATGGACGGCGGAGCGCTCGACATCGAATATCGCGAGGCTGACGGGCACGTTTACATGACGGGGTCGGCCACGGAAGTCTTCACCGGAACGATAGACCTGCCGGAAGACGCGGAATAACCCCAACGAAAGACACGAGAATACCTTATGGCATACGTAAACGACAACTTTCTAAAATTACAGAAGAGCTACCTCTTTGCCGACATAGCCCAGAGGGTGGCGCGCTACCAAGCGGCACACCCCGAGGCACGGCTTATCCGGCTGGGCATAGGCGACGTGACTCGCCCCTTGGCACCCGCCGTGATAGAAGCGCTACACAAGGCGGTGGACGAAATGGGCAACGCAGCGACGTTCCGCGGCTACGGACCGGAGCAAGGCTACGAATTCCTCAGACAAGTCATTGCCGAAAACGTCTTTGCGGCGCGCGGCATCGAGATAGGCATCGACGAAATCTTCGTCAACGACGGAGCGAAGAGCGATACGGGTAACTTCGGCGACATCTTGGGGACGGGCAACCGCATCTGCGTGACGGACCCCATCTACCCCGTATATATAGACTCAAACACCATGGCAGGCCGGACAGGCGAGGTAGCCGGCGGCTTATGGAGCCGCGTCAGCTACGCACCCTGCACGGCTGAGAACGGCTTCGTGCCGGCGCTGCCCACGGAGCCGGTGGACATGATATACCTATGCTACCCCAACAACCCGACAGGCACGGTGCTTACGCGGCCGGAACTGGAGAAATGGGTAGCCTATGCGCGGCAAACGGGGGCACTCATCCTCTACGACGCAGCTTATGCGGCCTACATCCGACACGAAGGCATACCGCGCTCGATATACGAGATAGCGGGTGCGAAGGAGTGCGCCGTGGAATTTCATTCCTACTCCAAAACGGCGGGCTTCACGGGTCTGCGTTGCGGCTTCACCGTAGTGCCCAAGAACGTAAAAGCGCTGGACAAACAGGGAAAGCCCGTAGAGCTGAACGCCTTGTGGAACCGACGGCAGAGCACGAAGTTCAACGGCACGGCCTACATCGTGCAACGCGCTGCGGAAGCCACGTACAGCGAAGCGGGCAAGGCACAGGTGGCCGCGACCATAGACTACTACATGAAAAACGCCCGCATCATGCGCGAAGGGCTTACGGCGGCGGGGCTAAAGGCCTACGGCGGCGAGGACGCCCCCTACGTATGGCTACGCGTGCCGGAAGGCGAGACGAGCTGGGGCTTTTGGGAAAAGCTACTGACGAGACACGGCATCGTATCAACGCCCGGCGTGGGCTTCGGCCCGTCCGGAGAAGGCTATATCCGGCTGACAGCCTTCGGCAAACGCGAGGACTGCGAGGATGCCATGGGGCGGCTCGTAGGAAAATGAGACAAGGAGATTTCTTACTATAATAGATGGGGCAGAAGCACGGCTCCACGGACGCATAGAGACCCTGCGCCCAAGAGCCGCGCCTTCCCGCCCAAAGAAAAAAAAACAAGAGAATTATGAGTTTACGTTTCAGAGTGGTAGAATCGGCCTTCAAGAAGCAGCCGGTCGAAGTGGCGGCGCCGCAGGAGCGACCTTCGGAGTACTACGCCAAGTACGTATTCAACCAAGAGAAGATGTTCCACTACCTGCCCCGCGACACCTACGAGCAATACCTGCGCGCCATTCGCGAGGGGCGGACGCTGGACATGAAGGTGGCCGACAGCATCGCACAAGGCATGCGCCGCTGGGCCATGGAAATGGGTGCCACGCACTGCACCCACTGGTTTCAGCCGCTAACGGAAGGTACGGCAGAAAAGCACGACGCCTTCATTGAGCACGACGGCAAAGGAGGCATGATAGAAGAGTTCGACGGCCGCGCACTCGTGCAGCAGGAGCCCGACGCCTCGTCCTTCCCCAGCGGCGGCATACGCTCAACGTTCGAAGCCCGCGGCTACTCCGCTTGGGACCCGGCCTCGCCCGTCTTTATCCTCGACGACACGCTGATGATACCCACGGTATTCATTGCCTACACGGGAGAAGCGCTGGACTACAAAGCACCCCTGAAGAAAGCGCTCCAAGCCGTGGACAAGGCAGCAACGGCCGTGGCACAGTACTTCTACCCCGACGTAAAAAAAGTGGCCAGCAACTTAGGTTGGGAGCAGGAGTATTTCCTCGTAGATGAAGACCTCTTCGCCGCACGTCCCGACCTGATGCTCACAGGGCGCACCATGATGGGTCATGAGTCGGCGAAGAACCAGCAAATGGACGACCACTACTTCGGTAGCATCCCCGAGCGCGTGGCTGCCTTCATGCGCGACCTGGAGATCCAAGCCTTGGAACTGGGCATCCCCTGCAAGACACGCCACAACGAAGTAGCGCCGAACCAGTTCGAGCTGGCGCCCATTTTTGAAGAGACGAACCTGGCCGTGGACCACAACATGCTCCTCATGTCCCTAATGAAAAAAGTAGCGCGCCACCATGGCTTCCACTGCTTGCTCCACGAAAAGCCCTTCAACGGTATCAACGGCTCGGGCAAACATGAGAACTGGTCGCTCTCAACCGACACCGGCGTGCTACTACATGCGCCCGGCAAGACGCCTGAAGACAACCTGCGCTTCGCTGTGTTCATCGTAGAGACGCTCATGGGCGTTTACCACCACAACGGGCTCCTGAAAGCCTCCATCATGAACGCATCAAACGCTCACCGCCTGGGAGCTAACGAAGCACCGCCCGCCATCATCTCGTCCTTCCTGGGCAAGCAGCTCGAGGAATTCCTGGACCACATCGAGGCAAGTAAGAAGGAAGAGCTGTTCACCTTGGCGGGGAAACACGGCATGAAGCTTGACATCCCGCAAATACCGGAGCTGATGATCGACAACACGGATCGCAACCGCACCAGCCCGTTCGCCTTCACCGGCAACCGGTTCGAGTTCCGCGCCGTGGGTTCATCAGCCAACTGCGCCAGCGCTATGATTACGCTCAACACGGCCGTAGCAGAAGCCTTGACGGACTTCAAGAAGCGCGTGGACGCCCTGATAGCCCAAGGCGAGAGCAAAATCGGCGCCATCCTCGACGTGCTTCGCGACGACATACGCGAGTGCAAGCCCATACGCTTCAGCGGCAACGGCTACAGCGAGGAATGGAAAGCGGAAGCCCTCAAGCGCGGCCTCGACTGTGAGACGTCCTGCCCCATAATCTTCGACCGCTACCTCGACGAGGCCAGCATACGGATGTTTGAAAGCCAGAACGTCATGACTAAGCCGGAGCTGCAAGCGCGCAACGAGATCAAATGGGAGACTTACTACAAGAAAATACAGATAGAAGCCCGGGTGCTGGGCGACCTCTGCATGAACCACGTCATTCCCGTGGCCACAAAATACCAGAGCGCCCTTGTAGATAACGTCTATAAGCTGCAACTAACCTTCTCTCCGGAACGTGCCAAGGAGCTGTGCGCCTACAATGTCGACTTGATAGAAAAGATCAATAAGCACGTGGACTTCATCGCCCGAAACGTCGACCTTATGGTGGAAGCGCGTAAGGCTGCCAACCGCATAGAAAGCGAGCGCGAGAAGGCGATAGCTTACCACGACAAGATAGAGCCCTTCTTCGACCAGATACGTTACCACATAGACAAGCTTGAGCTTATCGTGGAGGACGAGACGTGGCCGCTGCCTAAATATCGCGAACTGCTGTTCATCCGCTAATCTCCACTACGCGCCGCCCCCTCCCCGGCAGCGCTGCATAAAAAGCCCCCCGCCCCGCGCAACCCGGTGTTGCAAGCGGAGCGGGGGGCTTTCTCTTGCCTTTCGTCTCCCTCAGAACCGGCTGTAAATGAACGGCTGGACGCTTTCCTGCCGGAAGTTGACGAGCAGCTGCACGACAATCATGAACACCAGCAGCTTGACAATCCATGGCGAGCGCACAAACGTGTGCATCAGGAAGCGGTAGCCCCGTTCGTGAACGGCATGCAGCGCCAAGCCTAAGACCACGAAGAGCGACCACACCGGGCGAGCCTGAACGAAGGGCACAAGGTAGTCCCAAGAGAACGTGTCGCGCACGTTGCCCAAGAAAGCCGCCACCGTCTCCATGCTGTCAGCCCGGAAGACCAGCCACGTCAGCATCAGGAACGTGAAAGTCAGCATCCACGCCAAGACGCGAACGAAGAAGACGTTCGGGATGACGTCCAACCAGCGCTTGCACGCCTTGTGCACCACGAGGCCGGCGCCGTGGAGCGCTCCCCAAGCCACGAACATCCACGTAGAGCCGTGCCACACGCCCGCCACGAGCATCGTCACAAAGTTATTAATGTACGTCCGCCACCTGCCGCGACGGTTGCCGCCCAAGGGAATGTACACGTAGTCCCTGAACCAGAACGAGAGCGACATGTGCCACCGCCGCCAGAACTCCGTCAGATTAAGGCTTTGATAAGGATACCTAAAGTTCTCACGTAGCCGGAAGCCGAGCAGGGCTGCCACGCCGATACTCAAGTCGGAGTAGCCCGAAAAGTCGCAGTAGATTTGCAGCGTGTAGCCCACGAGACCCATCATGTCCTCGAAACCGGAGTACGCCGCCGGGTTGTCGAAGATCCAGCCGTTATATTCCGCTATGTAGTCGGCTATCAGCCCTTTCTTAAGTAGCCCCAAGATGATGAGCCACAGGCCGCAGTAAACCCGCGCGGGCTTGGCAGCCACCGGCCGCTGAAGCTGCGGGATCAGCACCTCCGCTCGGGTGATGGGTCCCGCGAGCAGTAGCGGGAAGAAAGTCAGATAAAAAGCGTACTCAAGCAGGTTCGGCCGCCCCGTATATCGCCCCCGGTAAATATCTATGGTGTAGCTGAGCGCCTGGAAGGTGTAGAAAGAAATCCCCACGGGCATGGCGACGGCCGACAGGGCGAAGTTCGTCTGCACCAACTCCTGCCAGAGCGCCGCCAGCGACCTGCCGTATTTGAAGAAAAGCAGCGGCAGCAAGTCAAGCACGACGATTGTCCACAGCCAAGCCCGGCGCGCCCGCCCCTCCCTGCGACGCATCAGTTCCGTAAGTCCCCACGAGAGGCAGACGGTGGCGGGCAACAGAAGCATCAGCCAGCCGTTAGTCTTGTAAGCAAAGAACAGGCTGAACAGCACCACGTAGCCCAGCATCAGCCGGTGGCTCAGGCGTTGCAAGAGCAGGTAGCCAGCGAAAAAGACGACGAACGTAGCCCAGAACGCCACCGTGACGAACTGCAACGAGCCGTCCGGGCGCGTCAGGAACTCCGCGAGGAGCTGTAGCAAGTGGTCCATGCTGTACATCGGGTTCGTCCTTTTTCCTTCCTTCGGTTATCTGCCGGCTCCTCTTCTCGTTCTGTCCGCGGCGCCCTGCCCCGCGAATGTCTTATCCGCGGTAGGGCTGTAAGATCGTCACGCCGTGTGGCTGCGCATGGCCTTGCGGCACGTCCATACGTATCGGGTGCGCCGTGCCGGAACCGTTCATCCACGCCGCCACACTATCCATCCACGCCGCCGCAGCCGCCGGCGTAGGGTGCGCCCCGTCCTTACGGCGTGCCAGGTGCAGGCGGCTGCTGTCGAAGAAGCGCCCCACACCCGCCGTCTCGCGGATAATGTCGTTAATCCCCGTATCTGCCTTCCAGCAGGGCGGACCTATCCATACCAGGGGTACGTCCCCCGCCTTCTTTACTACGCGCTGCACATAGCCACGCCGTTGCGGCAGGTCCTTCACAAAAAGCTCGTTCGCCCCCAGGCACACCATAATCAGCGTCGGGCGAAACTCGCGGGCGAAATGCTCCAACGTGTCACACTCCGCCCAGGCCTTCGAAGAGGAGCTGTACCAGATGACGGTGCGCAGCTCGTGCCCGTTAGCCGCCGCGTAGTCTGCGAGGCGTCGCGAGAGGCCTTCCAGCATCGAGTCGCCTATGAAGAGGATGCGCTGCCGCGCCGTGTCCTTCGCCGCCGGCCGCGCAGGGGCGGAGACGGCCGCCTTTTTTGCCACTGCTTGCGGGGCGCGGCGCGCCTGCGCCGTGTCGCGCAGCGCCGTGAGGTCTATCTTGCGTAGCAAGCCGCCTGCACCGCCCCACTCTGCCGCCCCCAGCGCGTAAGCGCCGAAGGCCGCCAGCGCCACGAGCAACAGTAGCCACGTCTTCGTCTGAGCTTTCATCCGTTCGTCGTACTTGGTGAGCGCCTGCGCCGCCGGTCGCCCCGGCCGCCCCGCGCCCACAAGCCGCAAAAGTAGCAACTTCGCACCGCACGCCCAAGCCCGCCCCGGCCTTTCCCACCGCCTCTTCGCGCAAAGCCCGCACGCGTAGGCATACACCTTATTCATATACACAAGCAGGGGAGCCATAGCCCCCCTGTTCCCGTTTGCCGCGTGCCGCCGGTCCTCAGGCAGCTAATCAGCAGTTACGCTCCGAGCCGCTACGGCGGGTTCACCTTACAACCTGCGGCAGTCCACGCTCCCCCTTCGGGTTATACTCCCGGAAAAAGAAGGGAAGCACACAGACAGCAGCTTAACCCTTGACTTTCCCCGCCAGCACGTCGCTGGCCAGGGCGCGAAGGATGTGCCCGTGCCCGTCGGAATAGATTATGCTTTCGCCGCGCGACGCTTTGTCGCGCAACATTTCTTGTTCCGCCAAGGCGAGGCCTTCGTCCACCTTTTTAAAAAATTCCTCAACTTCCTTCTCGGACATAACGTCTTAGTCTTTCAAATTTTTCTTTGTCGTAAACCCTCGTGCTCACGGCACGCCCACCGATAGCCACTCGCTCGTGCCGAAAACGGCTGTTATCGTAAATGCCCCAAGCGTCCACCTCGTTCATGAAGCGTGTGAAGAGGTTTTCAAGTCCTCGATAATACCGACGATATATGACTTCTTCGGGGATACCATGTCCTCCCTTTGCTACCCTTTCGGCCACGCGATTGGCGGCCAGTTGCGGCGTTTCGAGCCAAAAGAAAAGCAAATGGACGAAATAGCCTTGTCGGCGCGCAACCCTAACAAGCTGCACATAGGAACGTGTGGCCAGCGTAGTCTCTATACTGAATGACTCTCCTTCCCTAAGCAAGAACGCTATACGTTCCAACATCAGCCGACCTGCCGCAACAGCGACGCCTTCAGGATTGAAGGGCGACAGGCCGCGCGCTATCTCGTCAGCGTTGACGAACTCTTTCACTCGTAACGTCTTGGGAAGTAGCGTCATGGAGGCGGTCGTCTTCCCGGCTCCGTTGCAACCCGCTATGATATACAAGTGTTTCGTCTTCATGACACGGCAAAGATAGACAAAAGGAGGCAAAGGCCTGGTTTCTACCATAGAAAAACGACTCGCATCCCGGAAATACCATTCGGAAAAGCGCACGACCCGCAGCGCGGGGCGGACGCAGTAGGCCGGGGCAACGCCCCGGACGCGCAAGGGTCCATAGTAAGGCGCCCCGGGAGGGGCGCTACGTACCACCCGCCCGCACCGGGTGGAGGACACATACATACCCCCCTATGGCAAAGCGGGAAAGGGGGTGCGGCAAAACGTCGGAAATAGCCTCAATTCGGCGGCATTATGCTCAGAAAAAGGCGCGAGAAGCAGCATAAAGGTTTCGCCCGCCCCGGCACGGCGCTCAGAAAATCAAAGCAAAACGCTAAGGCACAACACGTTGGACACAGCCGCCGGTAAGTCCGACCTGCCAGCTGACAAGTCCGACCTATCAGCCCATACATCCGACCTATCAGCTGACAAGTCCGACCTATCAGCTGACAAGTCCGACCTATCCCGCGCCGCAAGCGGAGCAGGGGCGGCCTTCGCCGTTCCGCAGGATTGCATTACTTTTGCGCCAGGCAAGGCGGCGGACGCCCGGTGCGACGCAGACCTCGCCCTTAACCCCGGAATTACCTGACAAACATGAAGAAGCTCCTCCTACTCTGCCTGCTCCTCCTTGGTCTGACGCAGCCCGCCGGCGCCGTGCTCAACGAGAAAGACCTGGCGCACTCCCTGCGCGTGCTGCGCGCGGAACTGACGCAGGCATACGAGAAACAGAAAGAAAGCATGTCGCGCATGAAGCTCATGAACCAGCAGCAGCACCAGCAGATGCTGGACATCATGCAGAAGAGCAGCCAGGTGAGCCTCATGATCTATTCGCAGAAGGACGACTACACCTTCGACCTGACTTACGCCTGCAACGAGGCAACGGAGCAATACCGGAAGTTCCAGACGCAGCGGCTACCCTATGACCGCATCGAGAAGCGGCTACAGACGGAGCTGCAGCGCTACGACGGCTTGATACGCTCCCTGCAGCAGCTGCCGCCACGCGCCGGGGGCGGCGCAGCACCCCCCGACACCGCCACAGCGCCGCCCCCGGGCGGAGCGGCAAAGCCCGTGCGCCCCGACACCGCCATGAAGAAGTTCGAGCTCAGCGCCGCAGCGCAGCGCGACAGAGACATCTGCTTAGCCTACGCCCAAGCCTTGCGGCAGAACATCGTGGACATGCAGACCCAGATAGCGCAGGACAGCGAGAGCTACACCTTCTTAGGGCAGCACCTCCGGGAGCTGAACGACTACGCCAAGCAGCGCTACCACGACATCCAGCAGAACATCTTCCGCAACAACGGCGACAGCTACCTGAAGACGCTACGCAGCTTCGGGCGCAACTTCCGCTACGCGGAGCGCGACGTGGAGGAGAAATACAGCTCCAGCTCTAAGGAGTTTCGCGGCGTACACAGCGAGTGGCGCGGCCCCGTCGTGTGGGGCTACGTGACGATCGTCGTCTTCTACCTCGTCCTGAGCGTCGTCCTAAGTGTGAGCCTCGTCAACGTAGCTCGCAGAAAGATGCGGATTATCCGGGAGCTGCCCGACGCTGACTACCGACAAGTGCGCCCCGCCCTGTTCCTGACGAGCGGCTTCGCTATCTTCGCCGTCAGCATCATGGTGGCCCGCGTTTTCCTGACGCACAATTTCTACGTCATGGCTACGGGGCTGCTCGTTGAGTACGCCTGGCTCCTCGTTGCCATCTTTGCGAGCCTGCTCATCCGCCTGAAAAAGGAGCAGATGAAGCCGGCCTACCGCGCCTACACGCCCATTGTGCTCATGGGGCTGGTGATTATCATCTTCCGCATCGTCTTTATCCCCAACCGCTTGGTAAGCTTGCTGCTGCCCCCCCTAAGCCTTGCGTTCACCGTCTGGCAGTGGTTCGGCATACGTCGCACCGTGAAGTGCATACCCCGCACCGACGCCGCCTACACGTGGATCAGCCTCGGCGTGATGGCCTTCTCCACCGTGGCGTCTTGGGCGGGCTACAATCTGCTGGCCGTCCAGCTGTTCATCTGGTGGCTCTTCCAGCTGACGGCTATCCAGGCCATCACGCTGGCCTTCGTCCTGCTCGACCGCTACGAGGACCGGTTTCTCAAGAAGCGCCTCGAGCGCCACGGCGCAACGCACGCACAGCTGCAGGAAGCCACCCGAACGGGCAACTTCATTACCCTGACGTGGTTCTTCGACTTTGTACACATGGCCGTCGTCCCCGTAGCCGCCGCCGCCAGCGTGCTCTACTGCATCTACCTGGCTGCTGACGTCTTCGACCTGGCGGATACCTGCGTGGGCATCTTCATCACGCCGTTCTTGAACGTAGAGGGCGTCATACGCCTCTCACTCTTCGGCTTGGTCATCGTAGCCTCGCTGTTCTTCATCTTCCGCTACATGGCCTACCTCGCCAAGGCGCTCTACCGCCACATACGTCTGCAAGCACTCATGCGCAAGAGCGGCGGAAAGCGCAAGGTTCGCACCAACGAGATCAACCTTACGCTCGGCTACAACGTCATTGCCATCCTCGTATGGGGCATCTACGTCGTCACGGTCATCGTCCTGCTGCGCATACCCAAGTCCGGCATCTCCATCGTCACCGCCGGCCTCGCCACAGGTATCGGCTTTGCCATGAAGGATATTCTCAACAACTTCTTCTACGGCATCCAGCTCATGGCAGGCCGCCTGCGCGTCGGCGACTGGATAGAGTGCGACGGCGTGCAAGGCAAGGTGGACAGCATAACCTACCAGAGCACGCAGATTACGACGACGGACGACTGCGTGATGGCCTTCCTCAACTCCACCCTCTTCTCCAAGAATTTCAAAAACCTCACCCGCAACCATTCCTACGAGCTGGTCAAGATTCCCGTCGGCGTGGCCTACGGCACAGACGTGGAGCGCGTGCGCGCACTCCTCTCCGAGGCCGTCATGCGTCTGCAACAGAAGGACGCTTACGGCCGCAACCTGATCGACCCCCGCCGCAGGGTGCTGGTCAACCTGGACGGCTTCGGCGACAGCAGCGTGGACCTCGTCGTAGCCTCGTGGGTGCTCGTGGCCGGCAAAGTAGCGTTTCTGGCCAAGGCTAAGGAAATCATCTACAACACGCTCAACGAGAACAACATTGAGATACCTTTCCCGCAGCGCGACGTACACATGAAGCCATAAGCCGCACGCCCCGCTCGGGGCCTCCCGCGCACGAAGCGGCGCAGGGCGGGGGACGCTTGTCCCTCGGCCTGCGCCGCTTCTTTTTTCCGCTTTATCTCAACGGGGGTCGCCCCGGCCGCACGGCGGCTACAAGGGATGGCCCTCCGCGTCGTACTTGTCGAAGAGGAAGTCGTTGTAAGGATATTTCTGCACGTGGAGCTGGCGCACGCGGTCGTAGAGCAGGGCGCGCAGCTCGTCGATGCCCTGCCGCAGGCGCGCCGAGATGAAGGCGCAGTCGCCGCCGCGCCGCGCCATCCACGTGCGCCGCAGGTCGGGCAGGCTCACGTTCTCCGCCGTAGGCGGCGTGAGGTCGTCGGCCTCCTTCTCCGTCCAGCGGTAAGCGTCCGTCTTGTTGAACACCAGGAGCGTAGGCGTCTGCGCACAGCCCAGCTCGGAGAGCGTCTGCTCCACCACGCGCACCTGCTCCTCGAAATCCGGGTGCGAGATGTCCACAACGTGCAGCAGGAGGTCGGCCTCCCGCACCTCGTCCAGCGTGGAGCGGAACGAGTCCACCAGCTCCGTCGGTATCTTGCGGATGAAGCCCACCGTGTCCGCCAAGAGGAACGGCAAGTTGTCCACGACGACCTTCCTCACCGTCGTGTCAAGCGTGGCGAAGAGCTTATTCTCCGCGAAGACTTTCTCCTTGGCCAGCAGGTTCAAGAGGGTCGATTTCCCCACGTTCGTATAGCCCACCAAGGCCACCCTGATCATCCGTCCGCGCCCGCTGCGCTGCGTGCGCTTCTGACGGTCAATTTCCTGCAGACGGTTTTTCAGCAGCGACATGCGGTTCAGGATGATGCGCCTGTCCATCTCCAGCTGCGTCTCGCCCGGCCCGCGCAGCCCGACGGAGCCTTTCCCGCCGCCCGAGCCGCTGCCGCCGCCCTGGCGTTCGAGGTGCGTCCACATACGTTGCAGGCGCGGCAGCATATAGCGGTACTGCGCCAGCTCCACCTGCGTCTTCGCCGCCGACGTGCGGGCACGCATGGCGAAGATGTCCAGAATGAGCTGCGTGCGGTCTATCACGCGCGTCTGCAACGCCTGCTCGATGTTGCGTATCTGCTTCGCCGTCAGCTCGTCGTCGAAGATGGCCATGTCCACCTCCCGCTCCGCCTCGCGCTCGGCGTCTATCCAGGTGCGTATCTCCTCCAGCTTGCCTCGCCCCACGTAGGTGGTGCTGTACGGCGCGTCAACCTTCTGCGTGAAGCGGCGCACGCTGCTCGCCCCCGCTGTCTCGCAGAGGAACGCCAGCTCGTCAAGATATTCCGCCGTCTTTGCCTCGCCCTGTTCACGCGTCACGAGGCCCACCAGCACGGCACGCTCCATGCGGTTCTGCAATTTCTCTACTTCGTACATTCCTTCGTCGTTCGTTTCTCGGCGCCTGCACCCCGCCGGCTCGGCGCCGCGGCAAAGGTAACGCCTCGCGCCGGAAGTCCGAAACCGCGCCCCCTTTTCTTTCCCCCACGCGCCGCTGCGGGGCCGGCTTCTGCTCCCCCGCGCGAGCCGCCCGCCCGCAGGGCGTCACCGTTCCCCGAAGCCCCCGGAGGGGGCGCAACGTAGTAGGCCGGGGCAACGCCCCGGACAACATCGGCTCCGCAATCCCGCGCCCGGGACGGGCGCTACGTATTAACCCGCTGCCCGGCACAAGACGGCACATACGTAGCGCCCGTCCCGGGCGCCCGGCTGTCCCCCCCACCCTGTCCGGGGCTTCGCCCCGGCCTACTACGTATGACCCGCGCTGCGGGTCGCACGGCCGCGTACTTGCCGCCCATACCCCCTATCTATTTCCCCGCAGGTCGGACTTACCGGCGCGCAGGTCGGACATAGTTTTTGTACAGCCGTGGGATTACAATTGTTAACCCACGGGATTACAATTGTTAACCCACGGGATTACAATTGTAAACCCATGGCTGTACAATAATTAGCTCGGACTTAGAAATGATTAAGTCCCAGGTAGCGGCGAAAAAGTCGGACCTACCGACCGGCAAGCGGCGCGCTCAGGTCGTCAGCTCCCACACGCCGCAGCGGGGAACAGCGGCATAAAAAGGAGCAGCCGTTGCGCGTTTCCAAGGAAAAAGACTAACTTCGCCGTGAGGAGACCTGTGGCCTGATTGCAAAGACCCGCACGGGAAGAGCGGCGGCAGGCTTCGCTCTACGACAGCTTTTCTGCACGACATAACAATTAAAACAAGAGATATGACACCGAAATTTAAGTATGCCCCGATGTTCCAACTCGGCGAGGACACGACGGAATATCGCTTGCTCACGACGGAAGGCGTCAGCATGGGCGAGTTTGAGGGCAAACCCATCCTGAAAGTCTCCAAGGAGGCGCTGACGCTGCTCGCGCGGCAGGCGTTCCACGACTGCGAGTTCATGCTGCGGCGTGCGCACAACGCGCAAGTGGCCAAGATACTGGATGACCCCGAGGCCTCGGAGAACGACAAGTACGTAGCGCTGCAATTCCTGCTCAACGCCGAGGTGGCGGCCGGGGGCATCCTGCCCTTCTGCCAAGACACGGGGACGGCCATCATCCATGGCGAGAAAGGACAGCAAGTGTGGACGGGCTTCGAGGACGAAGAGGCACTATCGCGCGGCGTCTTCGAGACGTTCACGCAGGAGAACCTGCGCTATTCGCAGAACGCGCCGCTGACGATGTACGAAGAAGTCAACACGCGCTGCAACCTGCCGGCACAAATCGACATCGAGGCCGTAGAAGGCGCCGAGTACCGCTTCGTCATGGTGGCCAAGGGCGGAGGCTCGGCCAACAAGACCTACTTCTACCCCATGACGAAGGCCACCATTCAGAACGAGGGGACGCTGCTCCCCTTCCTCGTAGAGAAGATGCGCAGCCTCGGGACGGCAGCCTGCCCGCCTTACCACATCTGCTTCGTCATAGGCGGCACGAGCGCCGAGAAGAACCTGCTCACCGTGAAGCTCGGCTCCATAAAATACTACGACAGCCTCCCCACGTCGGGCGACGAGACGGGGCGCGCCTTCCGCGACCTTGACCTGGAAGAGAAGCTACTCAAGGAAGCCGCGAAGATAGGCCTCGGCGCACAGTTCGGCGGAAAATACCTGGCTCACGACATCCGCGTCATCCGCCTGCCGCGCCACGGCGCCAGCGTCCCCATCGGCATGGGCGTCTCCTGCTCCGCCGACCGAAACATCAAAGCCAAGATCAACCGCGACGGCATCTGGCTCGAAAAAATGGACGATAATCCCGGCGAGCTCATTCCCGCACGCTACCGCCGGGCGGGGGACGAGGGACAAGGCGTCAGCATCGACCTGGACAAAGGCATCGACAGCGTGCGCGCCGAACTCACCAAGTACCCCGTCGCCACACGCGTCAGCCTGAGCGGCACCATCATCGTGGCGCGCGACATTGCGCACGCAAAGCTCAAAGCCCGCCTCGACGCCGGCGAAGACCTGCCTGCCTACTTCAAGGACCATCCCATCCTCTACGCCGGGCCCGCAAAGACACCCGCCGGCTACGCCTGCGGATCTATGGGTCCCACAACGGCAAACCGCATGGACCCCTACGTAGATGAGTTCCAAGACCACGGCGCAAGCCTCGTCATGATAGCCAAAGGAAACCGAACGGACGCCGTCACGGAGGCTTGCCGTAAGCACGGCGGCTTCTACCTCGGCACCATAGGCGGAGTGGCCGCCGTGCTCTCCAAGGAACGCATCCGGAGCATAGAGTGCGTGGCTTACCCCGAGCTGGGCATGGAAGCCATTTGGAAAATCACCGTCAAAGACTTCCCGGCCTTCATCCTCGTGGACGACAAGGGCAACGACTTCTTCAAACAGCTGCCCACGGCCTGCCCGCTGGCTCACTGAAGCTCCGCGACACGCAGCAAACAGAGCGCCCGCACACCCCCAAAGGGAATGTGCGGGCGCTCGGCGTATGGGAGCTTTCGTCCGGCGGCCGCAACCTTCGGCAAGACAGTTTCAACCGAAGGCGGCAGGCAGAGGACGAGCCTCAGAAATGCAGGCCGTACTCGTGCTTCACCTCTTCCATGACGAAGGTGCTCTCCAAAGAGCCCAGGGCATCAATCGTCCCCAGCACGTTGAGGACAAACTCCTGATAGTACTTCATGTTCGGCGCGCGCACCTTGAGCAGATAGTCGAAATTGCCCGAAATGTTGTAGCACTCCGTCACCTCAGGTATCTCACGTACGATGCGCGTGAAGTCAAAGGCGATGTCGCGATTCAGGTTGCGGAGCTTCACGTTGCAAAAGACGATGAAGCCCTGGTTCAGCTTGTCCGCATCGAGCACGGCGACGTACCGCTTGATGTATCCGTTGCGCTCAAGCCGCTTCACCCGCTCAAAGACGGGCGTCGTGGAGAGGTTGACGCGCTGCGCCAGCTCCTTCGTTGTCAGCCGGGCGTTCTCCTGCAGCGTCCGCAGGATGTTAAGATCCGTTTGATCCAATCTGTCAGTCGTTACCATAATAATATTCTTTAAGAGAAGGCAACAGGACGCCGCGAAAGGCACTTTATCCTGCCACAAGGCGCAAAATTAGGGAAATTCCCCTGATTTCAGAAAAATCTTGTCCGTTATAACCAAGCGCCGTACCTTTGCAGCTGAAAACACAACGAAACAATAAAAAGAAAGAAACCCCATGGCAAGCAAGAAATGGCACTTCGAGACGCTCCAGCTCCACGTAGGGCAAGAGCAAGCCGACCCGACGACGGACAGCCGCGCCGTACCCATCTACCAAACGACCTCCTACGTCTTCCACAACTCGCAGCACGCCGCTGACCGCTTCGGACTGCGCGACGCAGGCAACATATACGGCCGCCTGACGAACACCACGCAGGCCATCTTCGAAGAGCGCGTCAGCGCCCTCGAGGGAGGCGTCGGCGGACTCGCACTGGCCAGCGGCGCAGCCGCCGTGACCTACTCCATCATCAACATAGCCAACCAGGGAGACCACGTCGTCGCCGCCAAGACCATCTACGGCGGAACGTACAACCTGCTGGAACACACCCTACGCCGCTTCGGCATCAGCACCACCTTCGTAGATCCCGACGATATCCAAGCCTTCGAACAGGCCATCCAACCTAATACGAAACTACTCTTCATCGAGACGCTCGGAAACCCCAACTCCAACGTGACAGACATCGACGCCGTGGCCGCCATAGCCCACCGCCACGGCATACCCCTCTTCATCGACAACACGTTCGGCACGCCCTACTTGATACGCCCCATCGAGCACGGCGCAGATGTCGTCATACATTCCGCCACAAAGTTCATAGGCGGCCACGGCTCCAGCCTGGGCGGCGTCATCGTGGACGGAGGAACGTTTGACTGGGCGCACAGCGACAAGTTCCCCCAGTTCACAGAGCCTGACCCTTCCTACCACGGCCTGAAGTTCGGCGAAATTCCCGCCCCCTTCGTCACACGCATCCGCGCCCTCATCCTGCGCGACACGGGAGCTGTCATATCCCCCTTCAACGCCTGGATATTGCTCCAAGGCTTGGAGACACTCTCCCTCCGCGTAGAGCGGCACGTGGAGAACACGCTCAAAATCGTGGACTACCTCGCTGCGCACCCCAAGGTAGCGAAGGTAAACCACCCCGCCCTGCCCGGACATCCCAACCACGCCCTCTACCAGCGCTACTTCCCCCACGGAGCCGGCAGCATCTTCACCTTCGAAATAAAGGGGGGCGTGGAAGAAGCGCAGAAGTTCATTGACTCGCTGGAGATCTTCTCCCTGCTGGCCAACGTGGCCGACGTGAAAAGCCTCGTCATCCACCCGGCCACGACTACCCACTCACAAGAGACGCCCGAAGAGCTGGCAGACCAAGGCATCTACCCCGGAACCATCCGCCTCTCCATCGGTACGGAGCACGTGGACGACTTAATAGCCGACCTCGACCAGGCCTTCGCCAAGGTCTAACACCTGCCGCACCACAAAGGCGCAACAGCCGCCCACACAACGCAGAAGCCGCCTCCCACATACGGGAAGGCGGCTTCTACGTGCCGGCGGCGAGGCGACAAAGCGCTTCTACGAGGCGGCAAAGCGCTCCGGCGCAGCTGCCGCGGCGCTCAGCCGACGGCTTCAGTCCTCCTCGCCGAGCATATCGTCGCGGGAGTTGAGCTGATTTTGGACGCGCCGGATGAGCGGTTCGTCGCGTCCCGGCGTAACGGTGATGGAGAAAGCCGTAGCCTCGTCCTCCAGTCCCGGCTCGCCCACCTGCGCCGTCAGGGCTACGCCATTTGCCGTGCTGCTCGCCCTGTCCAGCGCCATACCCAGCAACACGCCGCGTTGCATGTCCTTCGCAGGAAGCGACGCCGCAAAGTCGTCCTTCGTAAAGGTGCGGGTGAAAACCTGCTCCCCGTCACGACGGATGCCTACGTCCACGCTGTTGTCGTAAAAAGTCGTACCCATCTCGTCTTCCACCGTAGGTAGCGCCTTGTCGGTGCGCCGCCGGATGCTGACAACGAAGGTGTGGCTGTCGATTTTCAACGTGTCAGCGAGTTGCAGGTCGGAGCTGCTGGGCTGCGGACCGGACGTAAGGGCGGCGGGGTCGGAATCAGCGGCGTCAGCCTGCGGCTTGCCGGGCGAGGAGCACGCCGCGAGGGTCAGCGCGGCGGCGAAGAGTGTGGTTATCTTCTTCATAGCGATTATTGTGTGCTTTATATATAATAAGGTGTGCACCGTGCCTGCCACGATGTTCGCCGTAGCACGAGGCATGTAGCCGGCGCGGCGGCGGGAGCACGGTCAGCGCGTCTGCAGGTCAGAGGTTCTCTTTCAGGAAATCGGTTATCAGCTCGAAGAGGTGCTTGCGCGTGTTCCCACCTTGGATGAAGTGGTTTCGGTTCGTGTACACCTGCATTTGGAAGTGCTTTCCGGCCTGCACTGCGGCCTCTGCCCACTCGGCGCAGTTGCGGTAGTGCACGTTGTCGTCGGCCGTGCCGTGCACCAGCAGGAGCTTGCCGCTGAGCTTATCGACTCGGCTGATGGGGTTGTCGGCGTAGCCCGCGTTTTCCTTGGGCGTACGCATATATCGCTCGGTATATATGGTGTCGTAGTACTTCCAGTTAGTTGGGGCAGCCACGGCTATGCCGCATTTGAAGGCGGGTGTGCCTTCGCTCATGGCCATCAGCGTGTTGAAGCCGCCGAAGCTCCATCCCCAGATGGCTATCCGCGCGCTGTCCACGTAGGGTAGCGCGCCGAGATAGCGGGCTGCCTCCACCTGGTCGCGACTTTCGAGCTGCCCGAGGCGCAGGTAGGTGCATTTCTCGAAGTCCGCGCCGCGTGCTCCCGTGCCGCGGCCATCCACGACGACGGCGATGTAGTCCATTTGGTTCAGGTAGCTCTCGAACAGGGCGCCCCCGTAGAAACCTATGCCCCAGTCGTCGCGCACCTCCTGCGACCCGGGGCCGGAGTATTGGTACATGACGACGGGGTACTGCCGCGTAGCGTCAAAATTGCGCGGCTTTATCATCCAGCCGTTCAGCTCTACGCCCTCGGAGGTGCGGAAGGTAAAGAATTCCTGGCGCCCCTGCAGCGGGCAAACGCGCTCTTGCAGCTCGGCGTTGTCCAGCAGCGTCGTGATAACGTTGCCCCGGGCGTCGCGCAAGGTCGTCACGTAGGGCGTCGTCGTGTTGCTAAAGACGTTCATGAAGTACTTGTAGCCCGCTGCGAAGGTTGCGGCGTTCGTCCCCTTCTCGGTTGTCAGGTGGTAGGTGCGTCCGCGCTTGTCGGTGCGGCAGACGTAGCGACGCAGGGGGCTTTCGTCGGCCGCTTGGTAGTAGGTGTCGCCGGTCTTAGGGTCGTAGCCGTAGAAGGCCGTCACGTCGTAGTCGCCGCCGGTCAGGGCGCGCACCAAGGTGCCGTCCTGCCGATAGAGGTAAAGGTGCTTGTAGCCCGTGCGGTCGCTCATCAGGGTGAAGCCGCCGGGGAAGAAGCGCAGGGCATCGAGGGCGGCTTCCGGAATATATTTGTTCCCTTCTTCGCGCAGTACGAGCTGTGCGCTGCCCGTCTCGGGGTTGGCCATGTACAGCTCCAGGCGGTCCTGGTGGCGGTTCAGCGTAGCGACGGCCAGCTGCGAGGCGTCCGCCGTAAAGCGCAGGCGCGGCACGTAGCCGTCCGTATCTACCGGCACCTGCATCCGCCTTGCGGCGCCGCCTTGAAGGTCGTAGGCGTGCACACTTACCGTGGAGTTCTTGGCACCTGCGACCGGGTATTTATATAGGTACGTACCCGGATATTCGTCGTTCGCTTCCAGCGTGGGATACATGCCCTTATACATGGGGATGGAAAAGAGGGGGACGTCCGTCTCGTCGTATCTGATCCAAGCCAGGTAGCGGCTGTCGGCCGAGAAGTCGAAGCTACGGTTCGTGGAGAACTCTTCTTCATAGACCCAGTCGGGCACTCCGTTCAGGATTTTGTTACGCTCTCCGTCCGTTGTCACCTGCCGCTCTTCCCCCGTCTTGAGGTCCACGACGAAGAGGTTGTTCTGCCGGGCGAAGGCCACGCGCTGTCCGTCGGGCGAGAAGAGGGGCACCTGCTGCGCTCCGCCCCGGGAGAGCGGGACATAGCGCTTTGTGGCCACGTCGTAAACGTAGAACACGGCCGTGTAGGAGCGGCGGTAGATGGCGCGCCGTTGCGTCATGAGGAGCACGCGCTGCTCGTCGGGCGAGAGGATGTATCCGTCGATGCGCGCTATCTTTGCGTCGCCCTGCGCCGTCGCCGCGTCGAAGACGACGTCCGTTTCCTCGCCGGTGCGGAAGCTGCGGCGGACGATGCGCGTGTTGCCGTCGGCAAGCTGCGTGTAGGTCTCGCCGTCGCGCCCCGGCGTGACGCCATAGACGCGCTGCGCGTAGTATTCTCCGTTCAGGATGCCGTCCAGCGAGAGCGTGTCGGCCGGTGTGCCGCCCCCTTCCGCCGCGCAGGGCGTCGCACAGAGCAGCAGGGCGCAGGCCGCTGACCGTAGTATCTGCTTATTCATGATTTCGCCTATATTGTTTTCCTATGTTTCCGAGGCGCAAATTTAGGCAATAATTGCGTAAGTTTGCAGCGGCCTCCCCCCTTTTTGCGCTCCCCTTGGAGCCGTCGCGCGCCGCCATTAGCGCCCGGCCACGGGAGGCTTACACCCTAATAATAATGACTTCCCCATGACTACAGACACCAAAGGGCGCTACACATTCGAGGTGGAGCCTTTCACCGAGGACTTCCAAGGCAGCATCTCCTGGGCCAACCTGGGCAACACGCTGCTGCGCTGCGCGCAGTGGCACGCCGCAAGCCACGGCTTCGGCTTCGGGCCGCAGAGCCCGGAACACCTCACGTGGGTATTCTCCCGACTCATCATTGAGATGCAGCGACGCCCCCGCACGGGCGAGGCCTTCGAGGTCACCACGTGGCCCAGCGAAATCTTCCGCCAGTTCACCGTGCGCCTCTTCGAGGTGCGCGACGCCGCAGGCGGGCTCCTCGGCAGCGCCTACAGCGTCTGGGCCCTCATCGACGTCCGAACGCGCCAGCCGGCCGACCTGCTGCACCTCCCCACGGGTAACTTCACCGACTTTCTCATTCCTGCACCCGGCTTCCCCATAGCCGGGCCGGGGCGCATACGCGTCAAGAGCCAGGAGCCGGCACTCGTACGCACCGCACGTGTCTCCGACCTCGACATAAACGGCCACGTCAACTCCATACGCTCCCTCGAAATGGTGCTCGACCTCTTCCCGCTGGAGCTTTACCGCACCCACACCGTCCGCCGCGTGGAACTGGCCTACGCCAAGGAGGCCTTTTGCGGCGACAAGCTCCACTTCTTCTGCGAGGAGGCGGCTCCCCTGACCTACAACGTCGAGGTGCGCCGCGCCGCCGGCGACGTGACGCTCCGCGCCCAAGTCCTCTTCAGCTGAATGACGGCGCCGCGCCCGCCCCACCCCCGGCAGCCCGCCGATGGGACGCACCGCGCCGCCTACAAGTCCGACTTGTTCCCCCGCAAGTCGGACTTTTTTTCGGCTTAGCGGACAGTAATCGTATGCTATAAAACTTTTACATGGTACAAATATTAGCACAAAGACGTTCAGCAAGATAAAACAGATTGAAAAATGGAACGATATAAAAAGGTACACAAATGGGGTTATCAACTCACTCATGTCGGCATTGCTGCCGTCGCTCCGTGCCAAACAATAATGCGCTCTATCTGTGTACCTTATAACATTCAGATTCTTATCAGCATTCCACCGATGGGATAATAAACGTATTTTGCAATAACTTTCTCACCAGCAGCTTCCAGTGCGTGAGTATAGCAGTCGAACTGTCCTTTGTGGTTCCCCGCATAGTGGTCGCCGGGTTGCAGGACAAGTTGCTCACTGCCGGGGAACGTCTTATAGTCTAAGAGAACGCAGCCCTTAGCAGTCTTATACACGTAATCCATATTGCCAGTAACGATATGACCAACATTGTCCATATAGCTAAAAGGCAATTCGTGATAGGTTATTGCAGTGCCATAATTCTTTGTGAGCCATTTTGAAAGATTTTCCCAAGCAAGCAATATGCTGGTTGCATCTGGAAGTATATTGTCCATACCCCATTGGCTAACTACCTGCTTGATAAACTTCCCTGCTTTATCCATGTTGGCATCAAGGGAACAGAAGATCTGATGAATGCAACTTCCTATCTCCGACATTTCCACACCTTTTGTGTTGCCGAGTTTTATTCTCCCCCAATGGTCTGAAACCAACTCTATCTTTCCTGGCTCAGCTACGACTTTGCTTGGCGTCAAGTCTCTCAAGTCGTTCTCACATGCGGCAGACTCAATATTCAATGCAAGTTCATGCTCGTGAGACTCCGGATAGGTAAGCTCCATCTGATGGTCAAAGGCGAATAGCTCTATATCCTGCTCGATAACGTTGAAAGGTATGCCGGTATGGAAGCAGTCTATTTGCCGCTTGCCCGCTGTATCTGTATTAGCTTCCACCCCAGCAGCCATAAACTTCTTCAACGGATATTTCATTCTGTTGGATGAGAACGCCGCAAAATAAAGATTCTCTTTAGCACGTGTTACAGCTACATAAAGCAACCGCTTGTTTTCTTCCCTCTCATTGTCGAAGGTCTGTTGATAACGTTCAGAGGCAAGGACTTTTTGCTTTATGGTTCTATCTTTGATAGTCTTGTTTCGTCCGAATATCCATGGTAGCAGGCTAATCGTCATAGAAGGATAAAGATTACTGCTGTTTGGTTTGTTCTTGTGGAATGTTGAGACACCGTAGAAAGCTTTTTTTATCATCATCTTTTCTTCCAACGGATCGGTCTGCAATGACATTACCACCACATTGTTCCACTCCAATCCCTTTGCACCGTGGTATGTGATGAGTTTTATACCATCGGCATCACCACTTTGAACAGGCGGTTGGCTCTCTACATATTGCATATAACCATCAATAGTAGACGGGAGCGTCATTTGCTGGCAATGGTTCTCGTAAGCTGTTGCTGCATTTATAAGCGCATCAAAGTTGGTAAAGGCAAGGGTAGTACTATCCCATTTGCGTGACAGATTTTTTAGATCAAACTCCAAAACTAAAGTTTCTACAAGACTCTCCACCGACATACTATGAAGCTCATCATAGCGTTTCTGCAACTTCTTAACCAAAGGAATGTCACCAAGGAAATAACCTTTGTCGCCATATTCATCATAGTCGTACACAATCTTCTTGTCTATGATGTCGGCAATGCCGTTTCCCGTCTCTGTTATATAAGCGATTTCCGCTTTAGCCAACAAGTCGCCACGGTTTACCAAAAGTCTGAGCATTGCAAAAAGAAGAGTCTTTTCCCTGCTGTCGGCTATGGATGCTCCGTCGCGGAGTACCGGAAGATGATAATCAGCCTTCAAGATTATAGCGAGATCATCAAGTTCTCCGTTGCTTCTTGCAAGCACGGCAAGTTCATTTGGCTTTACACCTGTAGCTACAAGATAGGCTATGTCTCTGGCAAGGTTGACGATGTTACCCGTCTTGTCTGAGGCATTCAGCCCACAGTCGAGATAGGTCAGGCAACCTTTACGCTCTTTTTCAAGCATCGGCTTGCATGGTTTCAATTCCACACGGGCTTTAGCTTCCTCGGACAATGCGTTGAATGCCCTGACAAACACTTTGTTGACAGTACGTACTATTTCGGGTTGGGAGCGCCAACATGTGTCCAAAGGCTTTTCCATGACGCAGCCGTTATGGCCTTGACTTATAATGTTTGCTACCGCCTCAGTAAGTGCGGCATCGGTGCCTCGGAATCCATAAATAGCTTGCTTGAAGTCGCCGACGAAATAACTCTTTGTCACGAGCTCAGACAAGCAATCGAATATCTTGACTTGCACAGGCGACGAGTCTTGAAACTCATCGACAAAAAGATATTTGTATGTGCTGCTTATGTCACTGCTAACCTCCGGTTTCTCCAATAAAAGCAGAAAAAACTGCTCCATATCGTTGAAGTCAAGGGTATGCTGCTCACGCTTGTATGCCACGTAGCGGTCTTTCCACCTATTGGCCATTGCGAACATGATGCTTATGAACCGTTCGTGCCTCTTGATGGATTCTTCGTCATCATAGAGATCGTGAACCTGTCTGATGGAATACTCCCCACTCTCCGTGAAGTCATGTATGTTGAAGATGACCGACTGTTCGACAATCTTTGTAAGATAGCCCTTCCAATAGTTATAGTCCGGCTGATACCCGAAACCATAGTCTTTAGTCTTCTGTATGTCGAAATAACTTCGGAACTCATTTAGGAATCTGATCTCATCATCTTTTGGCAGGTCGGCAAGCGACTGGCTGATGAAGAAGTTCACATCGTTCTCGTCCATAACCTTTAGTTGTGGACTCAACCCAAGAATGTACCAGTATTTGGCAACCATCTTGTAGGCAATACTGTGAACGGTGCCAATCTGCGCAAGGTCAAGCCTGTCAGCCTCTTCGAACTTTCCTTTCTCATACAAAACGGCTTTGGCGCGCTCACGAAACTCTGCAGCCGCCTTGTCGGTAAACGTTGTGAGTATTACTTCCTCAGGGTGCACATCACCATTTATTATATGTTGTGCGAGACGTTGCGTAAGGGTATATGTCTTACCCGAACCTGCTCCTGCGCTTATATAACTTACATTCTTCATCTTTGTCTACTGCTTTAGGAACCGATTGTTGCTGTAATAATTGGGGCGCTTGTTCTTTTCTGAATCGCATGCCAAAGGAAGCAGGTGTTCCGACACTATATCCTCTCCGTATGGCAGAGACTCTATAGCCGTTTCCTCGCCCATTTCTATCTCGCCGTTGGTTATTTGACGGCGTCGGTAGGCGTATGAATTCCGCACCATTTCAATAGTATTGTCTTTGGGTGCACCTTCCACCAATTCCACCAATTCAAAGTTTTCACAACTTGCAAACTGATACGTTGAATATAGCTTTCCGCGGGGCATGAGGTAATATGCCTCGGCAACCACGTTCGGGCTTATCTCCTTGTGGACAAGTTCGGCATAGAGTGCAAGTTGAAGTGAACGGTTTTCCTCCAAAGCGTATTCATATCTACTTGAAGTTGTCCACTTGAAGTCGAAGATGTATTGCCCGTCATTGTCATCGGCAAGGCGCATGTCAAGGAAGCCTGTAATCTTGATGTTGGGCTTGAATCCCATCTTCTCGCTTGTTATGTTCTTCTCGCAAGCTTCCACGTGCAGCCCGTTCAATTTGATTATTTCCAACAGGCTGTAGATGCAGCGGCGTAGCTGGTCTTTTAGTATTTTGGCATCCACCTTGTTCTCACTCTGAAGAAGCAAGGCGCCCTCTGACAGGATGACGCGGTTGAAAGTCTCGTCAAAATGCTCGCTTACATTTTTCTTTATGAAATCGTAAGCACCACTGCCTTCTATATCAGCCCTTTTGTCGAACAATTCGGCTATGACGGCATGTGCCACATTGCCCTCCGTGCGGTAAACAGCTTGCATGTCAGCAACGCCAGTTCCGTCAATGTGCAGCAGATTGTTGATAACGTAGTCCATTGGATTCTGAATCAGCGTGTCAAGAGATGTCGCGCTCTCCTGCTCAGGCCATTTGAGTTTGTCGCCATGTTCGATGTTTATGCCTACTCTGTCCTCCATACCGTTGTTTACTTTGGGCATAATCTTCTTCAAATTGTCAGGTATTGGAGGTGTTGTGGTGATTGGTTCCTTACCGATATTTTTGAACGCGCTTTCCAACTGAATCATAATCGGGTCTTTGGGCAATGGGTCGGATCCATTGTCCTTGCAAGTTACAAGTACCATATTGTTGTCTGTCAACAGGAACGGGATTAGCCGCATCGCTTGATGGTATCTGCGTTCCTTGTCCTCGTCCCAAAGTTGAAGTTCCGGCATTTCAGCTTTCTCTCTTGGGGAAAGGAACGAATATGTCGGTGAATTGGGCTCTCCGCCATTAAATCCATACCATACAGTTGACTTGCTATGAACAACCATCTTTCCGGGAGCATCAATGACGTTACGACATTCTGCCTGTGCCTCATACTGTACGAATGATACAGGCTCATACAGACTGCCTATCCATCCTTGCAGCCGATTGTATGGAATTTCGCCGCTTATGTGCTCGTCTTGCAAAAGAAGCTCTAACGAGTCTGCTTGCTTGAAAGCAACAGCCAATTGCTCAGCCTCAATATCTTTGCCATTGGTTCGCAGTGTCGCTACTTGCTGCTTGAGCCATGCAGCCATTGACTTTGTGAATGTTCTGAGTTGATTGACATCCACTACATTTTTCTGCCTAAGTACGTCTTTTGGCGTTTCCAGTGAGGGCATGAAAGCATCAAGGATTGGAATTAGCTTTTCATCTTTGCCAGTAAGTTTCTCCTTCAAACTCCGACATGCCTTATTATAATAGCCGCCAGAACGGACAATCTTGTCAACAAACTGCATCCTGACTTTCCAAGGAATCGGACTCGTTGGTATTTGCAGCCATGCAAGCATCGTACTAAGGTTCATGGGCTTTTGGAAAAGTCCGAGACCGATTATAAACGTTTGAGACAAGACCGGGAATCCGCTTGTGGTAGAAGAACCTGTCACCGGCTGCCCTTGCATGTAGAGCATATTGTCGAAAGACTTATTGGACGGGTTTATCCATAAGTCAAATATGTCCATATCCTTCAGCGACATTCGCAGTAGAGCATCCTGTGTGGTAGGGAAAGAGAATATTCTAAAGCTGCCGTCTCCTTTCAGTTCACTTGCTTTTATCTCACCTTTTATAAGGAGCGACCTTACTTTGTCCAAGTCAGTGTTCCCGTTGTTGGCATTGGGTTGCAGAGTATGTATGTTCACGCTGCGCTTCCCCAGCGCAGACAATAAGGCTTGTATTGCCGGATGAAGCAAAGTGGCGTCGCAAGGCAATACAATCTCCAAGTCTTTGGGTAGCGTACATCCCTCCAACACAGCATCGGTTATTTGCAATATACGCTCTCCTTCGCCCGGACTGTCAAAGTATTCTTCTATCATTTGCAATGACTTCACTCTTCCTTCGGCACTCTTGCTTGTGCTGCTCCATCCTGCCATGACTAAGCGGTCGCGCCATGAGAGACATTTATCAGCAGTACTCAGACCGTCAATATCGAAAGAGCTCTTTAGTATGTCGTCCTGGTGATGTGACATGTATTCCATCATCGCACGGTAATATTCAATTACTCGAGTGCTATTGTCATGCTGTGTCCAAAGCAAACCAGCATGAAGTTCCAGTAGGCCGAGAAGTCCTGCCAAGCCATCGACCTCTTTATCAAAGGCTATCATACTCGGACTCTGCTTCAAGCCTGTAAAGCAAAAACCGGAATAATCGGGAGAGAAATAGACTGTCATATTGTTGGCATTTTTTAGCTTTAAAGTGAGAAGCTTTTAATCGGCATGTATGTCGGGTATCTCATGGTCAACTACGTACAGATGCTCATAAAGCACATCGTCAGGGTTCTGTCTTGCTATGACAGCACGAGCCTCTTCTATAGTATCGCAGATCTGATAGAGATAATCGTCTCCTTCAGCCTCGACACATCTAACATAGAATTTCCTTGCCATCAGCTTAGTAGTTTCTTGAGTTCATTGAATTTATCAGAGTCGCCGCCCATGACTTCACCCCAATAGAATTTCTTGAACTTGTTTCGGTCGAAAGACCCATGATGACGCTCGTAAACAAGTAGCTGCTCTTTGTCGCAAAGGACGAGGACTTGGGCATTACCCCACTTGGCATAAGAGCGACCTTGCGTGAAGTTTGCTTCAATTTCCTTGCTGTTCTTCATATAGAGTTTGCACTCAAATATTACCTTTGCTTCAATATCTTCGCCTTCTCCTTTTATATGTAGGCAAAAGTCAGGGCGCTTTGCCGAACCACGACCTGCTTTGAAGTGGACTTCGGGCTTATAGTTCTCATTCTCTTTCCATCCCATAGCATTGAGCATGGGGCGAAGCAACTGGTTCGACACATCACTTTCATGAACTATTGTAACACCATTGGGTAATTCGGGAGCGTACAGCTTTGGAAGTTTTTCTATATCACAACCTTTTGTTTTCCAAATATCAAGGAAATGCTTATAGTCATCGCCGCTTACCGTCCAACCATTTACACCTTGGAAATTCTTATTGATAAGCTTCCCCACAGGCGATTCCGGGTTCTTGAAGAATTCATCTTTCTTCAACTCATCCAACGTAATGAGTGGAACATCTATTTTGTGTCCTGCGTATGTGTTGGAGTAGTACCAAAAGAAAGGATCAACAATTCCATTCTCCTCAGCTCTCCATACGGCAGTAATAGCCTTGGTCGGATATTTCTCGTAGTGAATTAGGATGTCCCCTCGCTTAGTATCAGGGTTGGCTTGCCAAAATCTATAATCCGCGTCCTTTTCTCCATCACCACTGGTACCGCCAATAAGCCATGCCTGTGATGGTTCGGGAAGTATGGTTTCACTTTGCTCAACCTGTCTTTGAGCGTAGTCAAACATTAGTGCACATAACTCAGCT
The DNA here is from genome assembly GCA_964641085.1 of uncultured Prevotellamassilia sp. Lineage (GTDB taxonomy): Bacteria > Bacteroidota > Bacteroidia > Bacteroidales > Bacteroidaceae > Alloprevotella. The sequence goes on from CAZXJS010000008.1 coordinate 80,889, forward strand.
GGAGAAAGGTCGTTGTCGATGCGAAACTGATATACTATCTCATTTAGTTTTGAATAGTACGAACTTCGTGCCGCCCAGTTGGTTTTTGAAGGCATCTCTGGCAATGTTAGATTGTATTTGTCAAAGAATCTTTGCAGAGCGATGAAATTCATAACAAACAGATTGGGGAAGAAAAACTTTGGGCACAAGGCATACAGATTAAGCGTGATGTGAAGGTTTAAACCCACTCCTACTTTGTAGGAATCTTGGAGCAAACCGATGTATCCTTCATAAAAATCTGTTGCCTCCTGAATATTGGTGGGTAGTTCAGACAAGGTAAAGTCACCCAATCCCGTATAAAAATCATCAAGGATATCACCCAAGCGTTTAAAGTCGTTTTCAACAGCGTTTTCAATATAATTAGAGGCATATTGTTTGATCAGATTAATTTGCTCTTCTATCGTTACATCGGGTGCCGACGCTTTCTCAAAAGCATCTATCACTTGCTTGCCACGTGCCCCTTCTTTATAGTGCAGCCAGTTGTCCTTAATCATAGAAGGAGAGTTCTTCTTTATAGGGGCATCGAATGCAGAAACTTTCTTGATGTCACTTATGGTGTACGCTATCATATTCTGTGCCCATTCCTTATCTTTGTAGAGAAGAACAGCAGGCTGCATGACAGTCTTGCCATCCTCATCAAGTATTACTTTGCCATCCTTGTCCTCGGAAGGAATCCTTATATCAGATACTTCTATATTATCTACTTTAGCCTCGTAGCATCTACCATCCGTTGACAGAATTGACAGTTTGTCGAACTGTTTAGGTACCGCCATATTATCACTATCATGTACGACGTTGCCTTCTGTGTCAGTTTCAACAAAACGCTTGTAGGACATCGGCCAGGTCTCAACTAAAAACGTATCCGACTTGCCATTGATGAGGTCCTTGACAAGGGCATCTTCCATGATGATTTTTAATGTCTTCATATTCGTAGGTTTTAAGCTTGAGCTTGTTTACTATTGCCCTCCTTCAATTAGCAGTATTATACTTGAACTCTCTTTATGAAATGTGCTTCATATCGTCTCGTACCCCGTATTCTTCTTCGCCCATTCCATCTGGGGTAAATCCTGGGCAATCTCGTTTCGGATTTCTTCCTCGCGGTCGATGGATTGAGTGAGCATCTTCTTCACAAGATAGTTGCCTTTGCGTACTTTTATGACAAAGCCCTGTTCGGCCTTCTGATAATATGCTAAGGCTTTGTCAAGATCTACTTCGGTACCTATGCCTTTATGGTAGCATTCAGCAATGCGAAACATTATGTCTGGCATCGGGCCACCGTCTGACGGCTCATAATCAAGCTCATCTCTATCATAGTCTTTCTGTAGTTTCTGTGCGCGGAGGTAGCAATTGAACGCTGCTGTCAAGTCTTTCTCAACGTAAAAGCCGTTTTTGAACATGTCGCCGAGTTTATAGGTCGAGGTCGAACTACCGTAAACTGCAGCACCCTTAGAGAACCAAAGATAAGCTTTCTCATAATCCGCCTCACCGGTGCGCCCATAATAATAAATGTAGCCAAGATTGTCAACGGCATTGGAGTCGCCCAGTTTGGCGGCCATCTCATAGTAGTAGGCTGCTTTGTTAAAGTTCTGTTCGCCGATGCGCCCGTCATAGTAGAGGGCTCCGTAATTGTTAATGCGACGCGCGTCGTCTTCCTCAACCGCTATGTCATAGACGTATTTCACTAAAGTCCGCAATGTTTTTGGCAGGACACGAGTCGTGTCAGCAGTAATAAGTAATTCTACAGCATCCGTAGCATCCCCGTCATCGTAGTTATCTTCAAGGCCGTCCTCTATGTCCTCAACTATACCTGCGAGATCTTCTCCTTTCCAATCAGCTGTCTCATAATAATCGGTCTCCATTACCTGCTTTGCCAGTTCAAGGAATTTCTTTGGGTCAATTGCTTCCATAGTTCTTTATTTTAGGTGAATCTGCTGCAAATGTATCTACTATTTGTCCGAGAGAATCAAACGAATCGTTTATATTTCGTAGCTTAGACGCTGTTTTCTTCACAACCAAGATTCTTATGCCACAATCGAAGGAATACTTATACCGAGAACAACTCATAGACAACTATCTTTCAACAGGTCGTAAATACACAGGAGAACAGTTGCTTAGCCTTGTGAATGCCGGATTGAGTAGACGTGGATTCAGGGTGATAACCTCGCGTTCCACTTTCGCAGCAGACATTAACGAGATCAACAATAAATACAGTTACAAGTATAGCAAAGACGTCATTTGCCGCGACCGCCAAGGTCGACAGTTCGTATATTTTTATTCAATACCCGGGTTTTCCATATACAACAGGGAACTGACAGAAGACGAGATTTCTGACATTCACAAGCTGATTGCCACTATCCGTCAGTTCAAGGGAATGCCACAGTTCTCTTGGTTGGAGACGCTGGAGGCTCATTTTGGCCAAGTCATCAAGAAAAGTGAAAAACCTATTGTCGCATTTGACGACTCCGACAATGAAGAATCAATGAAATCCTTCAGCGGGCTATTGGAGGCTATAGAGAAGAAAGTGACCATAGACATAGAGTATCAGAAGTTCTACACAGACGAAACGTCGCATAGAAAGGTCTGCCCTTATTTCTTAAAACAGTACGGACAACGATGGTATCTGCTTGCATCTTTTGCAGGCAAAGACCGCATCTACACCTTCGCCTTAGACAGAATAAAAAACGTGACCCAATTGCCTGACGAGGAATATCAGCTCACAGATGTTGACTTCGAACATTATTTCGACGACATTATCGGCGTGGCTCATTTCGATAACGAGGTAGAGCATGTTGAAATATGGGTAGCAGTAGAGGAATTACCCTATATCCTCAGCAAACCATTTCATAAGTCGCAGAAGATTGTCTCCCAAAATGAATACGGCGCTATAATATCAATAGATGTAAGATGTAACTTTGAACTGGAGCAGGAAATACTCGGTTACGGCGATTGGGTGGAAGTCATGAAGCCTGTGTGGTTAAGGCGGCAACTCAAAGAGCGTATACAGGTTTTGCTTGACATGTACAACACGCCAGAGCCGGGGCTGTAACTATAAAAGCCTTTGCCATTCATATTACATGATGAACAAAAGTTTTGACTTATAAGTCAAAACGGGTGCTGAGTCAATGTTTCAGTGAGTATGTCTGAGTCGAGTTCTCTCAAGCCTGTAGACCCCAGATGACGACATGGGGGAAAAGGGGGTTTCCTTCCCTTTTCCCTCGGCTTGCACTCCCTTTGGCTTCGCCCAAAGTAGGCGGCGCCTCGGAAAAGGGAAGAAAAAGGGGTTTTCCTTCCCTTTTCCCTCGGCTTGCACTCCCTTTGGCTTCGCCCAAAGTAGGCGGCGCCTCGGAAAAGGGAAGAAAAAGGGGTTTTCCTTCCCTTTTCCCTCGGCTTGCACTACTTTTGCCTACAACAAACGGAAGATATGGAATATAAAGCCCTGCACACGGAGGAGGAGTTCGCCGACGTCACGACGTGGTTCCGCGAAAGGCTGGACAGGCTGCCCAAGAGTCTGCGCGTAGATCAGGCCACGTACATCCCGGATCTTAGGAAGACGGTGGAAAGATACTTCGACTTCATCGCCCAGCACCGAGGACACCGCCGCTTCGGCGGACAGCTGGATCACCTCTTCCGGATGCGCCACATCCTGCAGGAGCAGGGCTTCAAATAAGAACCGATATGCAGCATCACGTGCCCCGCGACAAGGCGCTCGTCGTATTCAGCGGCGGGCAGGATTCCACGACGTGTCTCTACTGGGCGAAGCGCCACTTCCGCCAGGTGTGGGCGCTCTCCTTCCTCTACGGTCAGCGCCATACCTTGGAAGTTAGCTTGGCGGAGGAGCTGGCCGCCGAAGCCGGCGTGCCTTTTGAGAAGATGGAAGTGCCCCTCATCGGGCAGCTGGGGCACAACGCGCTGACGGACGCGGCCGCCAGCATGGACGAGGAGAAACCCGCGGAGACGTATCCGAACACCTTCGTGCCGGGGCGCAACCTTTTCTTCCTCGCGCTGGCCGCCGTCTATGCGCGGGAGCGGGGCATCTACGACCTGGTGACGGGCGTCTCGCAGACGGACTACTCCGGCTACCCCGACTGCCGCGACACCTTCGTGCGCTCGCTGAACACGACGCTGAACCTGGCCATGGACGAGCAGTTCGTCATCCACACGCCGCTGATGTGGCTGGATAAGGCCGAGACGTGGGCGCTGGCCGACGAGCTGGGCGTGTTTGACATTGTGCGCCACAAGACGCTGACGTGCTATAACGGCATCCCCGGCGACGGATGCGGACACTGCCCCGCCTGCCGCCTGCGCCGCGACGGACTGGAGCGCTATCTCAAGCAAAAAGCCGTCCGCGCGGCACAGCAAAACACCGAGAAAGAGCCATGAATGAGAACCCGAACGACGCACCCCGCAGCGCAGAAGGCCTGAAAGCCCTCGGGCGCACCACCACCTACCGCACAGACTACGCCCCGGAGGTGCTGGAGACCTTCGAGAACCGCCACCCGGAGAACGACTACTGGGTGCGCCTCAACTGCCCGGAGTTCACCTCCCTCTGCCCCATCACGGGACAGCCTGACTTTGCCGAGATACGCATCAGCTACATCCCCGGAAGCCGCATGGTGGAGAGCAAGAGTCTCAAACTGTACCTCTTCTCCTTCAGAAACCACGGCGACTTCCACGAAGACTGCGTAAACAAGATCATGAAAGACCTGATACACCTCATGGAGCCGAAATACATCGAGGTGACCGGCCTCTTCACCCCCCGCGGCGGCATAAGCATCCACCCCTACGCCAACTACGGCCGCCCCGGCACGAAATACGCCCGCCTGGCGGACTACCGCCTGCGGCGTCACGACCTCTGAGCATCCGAGACACCCCCAATAAACTACTAAGAGCACATGGGAAAACGCCTGACAGACATGGGGCGCTACATCTGGCGCCACAAATACTTTTGGACGATTGCACTTTTCGTCGTCATCGTGGGCTTCGTGGACAGCAACAGCATGCTGCACCGCTATGAGCTCCACGCCGCCAACGAGACGCTGCGCACCGAGATAGCGTCCTACGAAGGGAAATACAAGACCGCCTCCGGCGAGATGCAACGCCTCGCACACAGCCAGGAAGCCGTGGAGACCGTAGCTCGCGAGCACCTGATGATGAAGACGGCGGACGAAGACATTTACGAAATAGTAGAAGAGGCCGACTGACGCCCGCCGCGCCGTCGCGCCCCGCCCCGCCCACCGCCCATGCACCCTCTCTCTCCCCTCCAGAACCGGCTGTACCGCCTTGGCGGCCTGCTGCTCATAGTCGGCGCCGCCCTGCCCCTATTTTCCAAGAACTACGGCGTCGCCTTCGGCCTTTTCGCCCCCGGCGCGGTGCTCTTCGCCTGGATGCAGGTGCTGGAACGCTACGAAGGCAAAAGCGCCACCATCCGCCGCCTGCGGCGCATTCAGCTGATCGGTGCGGCCTGCCTCGTCATAGCCGCCGCGTTGCTCTTCATGCGCTGGAAGCAGATAGCGCCCTGTCGCGGCGGCGAGTGGCTCATAGCCCTCTGCATAGCCGCCGTGCACGAAATCTACGCCGCCTACCGCCTGCCCGGAGCGCTGAAGGAGGAGTAGGCCGAGACATACGCCGCAAAGCCCGGTCCCACAGGCGTCGCGCAAACCGGCTGCAACCCGAAGCTACGCCCCGGCGACGCCGCGCAAACCGAAAGTCACGATTAGCCTCGTCACAAGCGGCGGGGCTAATTTTTTTGGCTTTGTGTGAAAAAAATTGGAAAAAGCCTGCGCCACCGCAGACAAGTATTAAAAAAAAACAAATACGCACCCCGCAGGCGCACCCCGCAGGCGAGTTTCTGCAAATCAGTCGTAACTTTGCGGCAGACGAAAGGAGGAAATCATCGTCATGCCGAGCAAATTCACTCATAGTCCCCGGCAACGCCGCAATGCCGCGCGGCGCCGCCTCGTTCGCAGCTGCACGTTCGCAGCGGCGCTCGTAGCCGTGCTCAGCCTGGCCTCCTGCGCCGAGCAGTGCAACATGGCGGGCAAGACGACTATTCCGGGGCTGGACGGACAAACGCTACGCCTCAGCGCCTTCTTCGACGACGGGACAAACCGCCCCGAAGACACCTGCCGCATCGTCCACGGGAACTTCAGCTTCTACTGCGACGCCGACAGCATGTACGTAGCCTCCATCAACGTGGGGCACGAGACGCTGCTGCCCATCGTGGTGGAAAACGGAAAGCTGCAAATAATTGTGGACAACGTGGGGACAAACGTCAAGGGCGGCCCCATGAACGATAAGCTCTACAAATTCCGGCGCAAGCAGGAACGGCTCTACAGCCGGCTCAACGAGTTGCAGGACAAATGCGTTGAAATGATGCGCCAAGGCGCTTCCTACGACGATGCCATAAGGAAATACGGCGAGAAGATGCGCGACGTGGAGCAGGACTGCTCCCGGCTGGAGACGACATTCATCATAGAAAACAGCGACAACGTCTTGGGGACAAGCTTCTTCCGGATGAAATACGGCGGCACGCCGCTGCCCGTCGTCACCGACGAGATAAACGACATCCTCACCGCCGCAAAGCCCGCCTTCTTGGAGGATCCCTACGTGCGCTACTACTTAGGCATAGCCGTTCACAACCCCATGAGCAAGCCCTGCAAGCTGCCGTTGCGCTGATCCCCGCCACACCGCCATAGCCCCGCTGCACATAACGCCGCGGGGCTTTTTGCTATCCACAAGTCCATATACCACACACGTGGTATTGCCCACACAGCGGGACAGCCCGACCTTTGCATCCGGAAACTAAAACCGGGAGACGCGCAGCCCCACACGGCAGCGCACATCCGCAAAACAGAAAACACTATGGCAAAGATTTATGACAGCCTAACCGAGCTAATCGGCGGCACACCGCTCCTACGTGTGAACAACATCATCCGAAACGAAGGACTGCAGGCAGACGTCCTCGTAAAACTGGAACGCCAGAACCCCGGCGGCAGCGTTAAGGACCGCATAGCCCTATCCATGATACGCGACGCCGAAGAGAAAGGCCTGCTGAAACCCGGCGGCACCATCATAGAACCCACAAGCGGCAATACAGGTATCGGCCTGGCATGGGTAGGCGCCGTCAGGGGCTACAAGACCGTGCTCACCATGCCCGAGACCATGAGCATAGAACGCCGCAACCTGCTCCGAGCGCTGGGCGCAAACATTGTGCTGACCAGCGGGAAAGACGGCATGAAGGGCGCCATAGCCAAAGCTGAAGAACTGAAGGCAGCTACGCCCGGCGCCGTCATACTCGGCCAGTTCGACAACGCCGCCAACCCCGCCGTGCACAAGGCTACGACGGCAGAAGAGGTATGGGCCGACACCGAGGGACGCGTGGACATCTTCATAGCCGGCGTCGGGACGGGCGGCACCGTCAGCGGCGTGGCCGAAGGCCTGAAGCAGCATAAGCCAAGCGTGCAGGCCGTAGCCGTAGAACCCGCCACCTCGCCCGTACTGGAAGGAGGGAAACCCGGCGCCCACAAGATACAGGGCATCGGGGCCGGCTTCGTCCCCCGCAACTTCGAAAAGGAATTCATTGACGAGGTGCTACCCGTCAGCGACGACGACGCCATACGCACCAGCCGCCAGCTGGCACGCGAAGAAGGGCTGCTCGTAGGCATCAGCTCCGGCGCCGCACTCTATGCCGCCATCACCCTGGCGCGCCGCCCGGAGAACAAGGGCAAGACCATCGTAGCCCTGCTCCCCGACACGGGCGAGCGATACCTCTCAACCGTGCTCTACGCTTTCGAGGACTATCCCCTCTGATTCCACCCCACAACGCCGCCCACACAACGGCACCACGCGTAAGCCCTCCCCGAAAAGGAGGGCTTACATCGTTCTTGGACACACACAAACGCCCGCCACGCAGACAGGGGCAGACCACGCTGCGCGCTAAAGCCCCCGCACACAGCTACATCCCGGCGCCACGACTTGGGGAAAGCCCCGATTCTTCGTACATTTGCGGAGAAAAAGAACGCCGATGCGCTTCCTCATAGCCGACAACCAAGCCCTGACCGCCGCCGGCATACGCCTGTTCGTACGAGAGGCCTTCCCCAACGCTGCCATCGTGGGCGTCGGCGATAAGCGTGAACTTGTAGCCGCGCTACGCTCCACCGCCGCGCAGCGCCGACCCGGCACGCAGGGCGACGTCGTCGTGCTGGACTATTCCCTCTTTGACTTCAGCGGAGCCGACCACCTCGTCGTCGTCGTAAGCCGCTTCCCGCAGTCGCAGTGGCTACTCCTCGACTCAGGGCTCAGCGAGACCTTCGTGCACAACCTCTCACACGAAGCGCGCATCAGCTTCGTACGCAAAGAAGACAGCCTGCAAGAATTGCGCGACGCCCTGCACGCCGCAGCCGAGGGCAGGCAGTATCGCAGCCTCTTCTTCCGCAACCTGCTACAGCACCACGCCGACACGACAGCTACCCCGCTAACCGCAACCGAGCGCGACGTGCTACGCCTCATAGCCGAAGGAAAACAGAGCAAAGAGATTGCAACACTGCGCAACTCCAGCGTACATACCATCATCACCCACCGCAAGAACATCTTCCGCAAGCTGGGCGTCAACAACCGCTACGAAGCCACGCGCTACGCCATCCGAGCCGGCCTCGTAGAGCCTGTAGAGTACTATATATAATAGGTGTAGTTCCCCGGTACCGCCCCGTGCCGCCACAAGTACGCCGCCAAGCCGGACAGGAAAAGGATAAAGCCGGACGCTTCCCTTTTCCGCAGCTTTCTACTACCTTTGCCCACCCGGCGACGCGGCACGAACGACGATAAACGCCCCGGAAGAACAGCCATGTACAAGAGATGCTGCCTCACGCTGCTCCTTGCGGTGCTCACCTTAGCGGTGGGCGCCCAGAACGTCGTATATGAGGACGACACGTCGCAGAGCCACTTCGACACAGACAGCGTAGAAACGACTGACGTCCCCGAAGGCATCTACGCCTGGACCGTAGGCGAGCGCTTCGGCGACATACGACCCGCTACGTACGACACCATACCCCACGGCTTCCAGAACCGCGCCTTCACCGGCGGACCTACGGGTCACTACAACTACCTTGGCAACTTGGGGTCGCCACGCTTGAGCCGCCTGCTCGAAGACCGCGCGCAGGACACCTACGACGGCCAATTCCTCTTCGCAGACCCCTACGACTTCTTCCTCGCCCGCCCGCAACAGGTGCTCTTCACCAACACAAAATCCCCCTTTACCAACCTGACATATCACGAGTGCGGAAACAAGCAGCACGGCGAAGACCGGCTACGCGCCCTCTTCAGCGTCAACGCCGGCAAGCGCCTCGGCATGGGCTTCAAGTTTGACTATCTATATGGCCGGGGATACTATGACAGCCAGCAGACGTCGCAGTTTGATGCCACGGTATTCGCCTCCTACTTAGGCGAACGCTACCGCATGCACGTGCTCTACACGGCCAACCACCTGAAGACAGCCGAGAACGGCGGAATAGAAGACGACGCCTACGTCACCAGCCCCGAGAACTACCCGACAAAATACGGGCCGGAAGACATGCCGACGAATATCTCGAAGACATACAACAAGGCAAACGTCAACACGCTGTTCCTGACGCACCGCTACAGCGTGGGGTTCGAGCGATGGCGCGACGCGTCGGGACACGTCGTCCGCGAACGGCGCGACAAAGGCACGAAACGCTTTGCAGCCCAGGCTGCGACGGACTCGCTCACGCTGCAAAGGGCAGACAGCGCCGCACAAGACAGCATAAAACCGGGGCCGGACGCACTTCCCCGGCCGCAAGCCGCGCTTGCGAAGCCGCAGGGTGAACTTGCGAAGCCGCAGGTCGCACTTGCCGAGCCCCAGGTCGCCGAGACGCCGGACTCCCTGCGCCTTACGCGCGAGTTTGTCCCCGTTGCGAGCTTCATACATACCTTCCGCGTCGACCACAATAACCGCCGCTACCTCTCCAACGCCACCGGCGAAGTGGCAAGCGGCTACTACGCCGACACCTTCCTGCCCGGCGACTCGGCAAATGACTTCACCAAATACATACGTGTGGAGAATCTGCTCGCGCTTGAGCTCCACGAGGGCCTCAATCGCTGGATACCCATGGGTTTCCGCCTCTTCGGGCGCCATGAGTTTTATAAAATCACACTTCCTTCTCTTTCAGCCGACGGCCGCATAGGCCGGCAGAGCTATACGGACAACTACGTGACGCTCGGTGCGCAGCTGCTGCGCGACGAAGGCCGCGCACTGCGCTACCACGCCACCGGCGAAATCCGCACGACGGGCACCGACTGGGGCGACTTCCGGCTATCGGGCGACGCCACGCTCCGGCTGCCCTTCCTGGGCGACACGCTCACCGCCCGTGCCGACGCCTCGCTCACCGGCGAGCGCCCCACGTTCTACCTCCGCCACTACCACGCCCGCAACGCTTGGTGGGACAACGACCCCGACCGCCAAGTAACCTTCCGCGCCCAAGCACAGCTGCGCTGGAAGCAGACGCGCCTCACCTTTACGGCAGAGCACATCCGCTCCTACGCCTACCTGCAAGAGACGCAGGAGCTATACACCGGCACAGACGGCGTGCAGAAAGCCCGCTACGGACTTACCGTCAGCCAGAAGGGTGGCGGCCTCACGCTCATGGCGCTTACCGCCGCGCAAAGCTTAGCCTGGGGCGTGCTACATTGGGACAACGAGCTGTCAGCCCAGCTCACGTCGGACAAAGATGCCTACCCCCTGCCCGCACTCAACTACTACACCAATCTATATCTGCGTTTCCGCATCGCAAAAGTACTCCTGACGGAGATAGGTGCGGACATGCGCTATTTCACCAAGTACTACGCACCGGCCTACTCCCCCCTGCTGGGTCAGTACGCCGTGCAAGCGGCCAACCGCCGTGTGAAGCTGGGCAACTATCCCGTCATAAACGCCTACGCCAACTTCAACCTGAAGCGCACCACGTTCTACGTCATGGCCAGCCACGTCAACTACAGCAGCGGCTCGGGCATGCCCTTCCTCGTACCGCACTATCCGCTCAACCGCCTCGTCCTGCGCTTCGGCGTGACGTGGAATTTCATCAACTGACCGCCTGCGCCGCCGCGCAGGTCGCGGTCGGTTTTTTTTCATCCTAACGTTCCTTTTTATAATTCCCCTTTCCTCACAAAGCCTTTCGCCGTGGAAATACCCACCCAAGAAGAAATAATCCGGACGTTGGACGCCAACCCCCTCTTCCGGCGCCTCTCCGCTACGGCCGACCGCCTGCAGCTGGAGACCTACGTCGTAGGGGGCTACGTGCGCGACCTGCTGCTCCATCGCCCGACGAACGACGTCGACGTCGTCGTCGTAGGCTCCGGCGTCACCATGGCCGAGGCCTTCGCCCGCAGCCTGGGGCGCGGCGCCCACCTCTCCGTGTTCCGCAACTTCGGCACGGCGCAGGTCAAGTGGCACGGCCGCGAGGTGGAGTTCGTCGGCGCGCGGCGTGAAAGCTACTCCCACGACTCCCGCAAGCCCATCGTCGAGGACGGCACGCTGCAAGACGACCAGGAACGCCGCGACTTCACCGTCAACGCCCTGGCCATCTGCCTCAACGCCGCACGCTACGGCGAGCTCATCGACCCCTTCGACGGCCTCGCCGACCTGGAAGACGGCCTACTCTGCACTCCCCTCGACCCGGACGTCACCTTCTCCGACGACCCCCTGCGCATGATGCGCTGCGTGCGCTTTGCCGCGCAGCTCCACTTCACTATTGAGGAGGAAACCTTCGAGGCCATCCGGCGCAACCGCGAACGCCTCAAAATAGTCAGCGCCGAGCGGATCATCGTGGAGCTTAACAAAATCATGATGGCCGACCACCCCTCCATAGGGCTGGAGGCGATGCAACACACCGGCCTCATGGAGCTCGTCCTGCCCGAGGTGGCGGCGCTCGACGTCGTAGAGACGCGGCAAGGCAAGCGGCATAAGAACAACTTCGACCATTCCCTCGCCGTCCTGGAGAACATCGTCGCCCGGCAACGTGCCGCCACCCCGCCCCCCGGCGGACCGAAGGGCAAAGCCGACGGCGGCCTCTGGCTGCGCTGGGCAGCCCTGCTCCACGACATCGGCAAGACGGCCGCGAAACGCTGGGAAGCCGGCGGATGGACCTTCCATAACCACGACTACATCGGCTTTCGTATGGTCAAACCCCTCTTCCGCCGCCTCAAGCTCCCCCTGGACGAACGGATGAAGTACGTCGAAAAACTCGTCAGCCTGCACATGCGCCCCATAGCCATTGCCGACGCCGCCGTAACCGACAGCGCCGTGCGCCGCCTGCTCTTTGAGGCGGGCGACGACATCGAGGACCTCATGACGCTCTGCGAGGCCGACATCACCAGCCGCAACGAAGCGCGCAAGCAGGGCTTCCTCCGCAATTTTCAGCTCGTGCGCGAGAAGCTCAAGGCCTTGGAAGCCAAAGACCGCGACCGCCTGTTCCAGCCACCCGTGCGGGGCGACGAAATCATGCGCCTCTTCAACCTGCCCCCCTGCCGCGAAGTGGGAGATATTAAGGGGAAGCTGAAGCAAGCCGTAGTAAAAGGCGACATCCCCAACGAGCGCGAGGCCGCCCTCGCCTTCGTTGTGCGTTACGCCGCCACCTTGGGGCTGACGCCCGTCGAGCCACCCGCCACTGCGCCAAATCCGGCCGACACAGCTACCGACGCACCGGCCGACACAGCGCCCGCCGCCTCGTAGCGGCGCGCCCCGCCGCGTCGCACGGCGCGATTTTCGACCCGCCAAGCCTTTCAACCCATTTTTACGTCCGACCTATTCCGCAGCAGGTCGGACTTTTTTTGTAATAAGTCCGACCTAAACATTTCCAAGTCCGACCTGTTTTTTGTCCAGCCACGGATGTACAATTGTATTCCCACGGTTGGACAATTGTACAGCCACGGCTGGACAATTGTACAGCCACGGCTGGACAAAAACTACGTCCGACGTAGCAAAAAATAGCTCCGAGCTGCGAACAACTATCTCGGAGCTGTTAGCGCGCTTCAGGCTCGTGAAATCGGGTCTAAAGCACGTAGATAAGAACGAAAAACTTGTAAAAAGGCGCTAAAGGTGGGAGCGAAGGCGCAAAAGGCAGGGTCGCAGGCGGTGAAGGCAGCCGCGAAGGCGGTGAAGGCGCGTAGGGAGAGCGCGTCGCCCGCTATGGCGTCCCGACGGGTAGGCAGAGCCCTTCGTGCGCCGACACGGTGTTGGGGAAGACGGCGCGCGCCTCGCTGAGGAGCTGCTCCTCATCGTCGTAGCGGGAGGAGAAATGGCCTATGAGCAACTTGCGGGCGCCTGCGCGGCGAGCCAGCTGCGCCGCCTGCCGCGCCGTGCTGTGCATCACCTGTGCGGCGCGTGCGGCGTCGGCCTCGGCGAACGTTGCCTCGTGGTAGAGCAGGTCCACGCCCCTTACGGCGTCAGCCACGCGTTCGTTGTAGGCCGTGTCGGAGCAGTAGGCGTAGGAGCGAGGCGGGGCGGCGGGCGTGACGAGGCGTTCGTGCGCCACGAAGTCGCCCTCAGGCGTCTGCCATCCGCTGCCCTGTTTTATGGCGTTTATGGCGTAATAGGGGATGTGGTAGAAGTCGATCATGTCTCGCCGGATGTGCGGCAGTCCGGGCTGTTCGTCGAAGCGAAAGCCGCAGCAGGCGATGCGGTGGTAAAGGGGGAAAGCCGTGATGCGTACGCTGCGGTCTTCGAAGAGCGTCGTGGGGCGCCGCACGTCGCAGGCGTGGACGCTGACGGGGAAGGTGATGCCCCGTGCGAAGAAGTCCAGCTGGGGCTGCAGGTAGGCCTCGAGCGAGGCAGGGCCATAGACGTCGAGCGGCGCGGTACGCCCCAGGAGCGAAAGGGTGGAAATAAGCCCCATGAGGCCGAAACAATGGTCTCCGTGCAGGTGGCTGATGAATACGGCGCGGAGGCGGCTGAAGCTGAGCCGCATGCGGCGGAGCTGAAGCTGCGTGCCCTCGCCGCAGTCCACCATAAAGAGCTTCTCGCGCACGTTGACGACCTGCGCCGACGGGTTGTGGCGCAGCGTAGGCAGGGCACTGCCGCAGCCTAAGATGTTGACTTCAAATTTCTCCACTACAGTTTCTTCCGTCTGCGCCGCTGCCGAGGGCAGGCCGCAGGTATGGGGCAAAAATACAGTCTTAGGGGCGAAAACGTGGCGGATAATCCGTAATTTTGCACGTGGCGCGCCCCGCACGCCCCGCACGGCGCGAGGCAAGAGCCGGGCGGCCGGGGAAAAACGTAAACCACAAGATTATGCATACGCGGGAAGAAAAACTGAAAGCCTTCGGGCGCCTGCTCGACGTCATGGACACGCTGCGGGAGAAGTGCCCGTGGGACCGGAAGCAGACCAACGAGAGCCTGCGGCCGAACACCATCGAAGAGACGTACGAGCTGTGCGACGCCCTCATGGCTGCGGACGACCACAACATTTGCAAGGAGCTGGGCGACGTGCTGATGCACATCGTTTTCTACGCCAAGATAGGGAGCGAGAAGGGAGCTTTCGACATAGCGGACGTATGTAACGACGTCTGCGACAAACTTATCTATCGCCATCCGCACGTTTATCCGCCAAAAGGCGGCACGTCCGACGCCACAACCGTGGACCAGGTGCTCAAGCAATGGGAGCAGCTGAAGACAACGGAGAAGGACGGCAACAAGAGCGTGCTGGGCGGCGTGCCCAAAGCGCTGCCCTCGCTCATCAAGGCGTACCGCATTCAGGACAAAGCGCGCGGCGTAGGCTTCGACTGGGAAGAGCGCGAGCAGGTCTGGGACAAAGTGAAGGAGGAGTTGGGCGAGTTTGAGGCCGAAGTGGGAGCGATGGACAAGGAGAAGGCCACGTCGGAGTTTGGCGACGTACTCTTCAGCCTTGTCAACGCCGCGCGCCTCTACCACATCAACCCCGACAACGCGCTGGAACGGACTAACCGGAAATTCATCCGTCGCTTCAACTACGTGGAGGCACATACGCTGAAGCAGGGGCGTAAGCTTTCGGAGCTAAGTCTGGCCGAGATGGACGCCCTTTGGGAGGAGGCAAAGCGGGCGGCGGAGTAAGCCCCGCCGCCGCGCAACAGGAGCATGACAGAGGCTGTGAGCATCGTGCTGCATCGTCCCCCCGGCGCCCCGAGCTACACGCGCCGGGAGCGGCGCGGCACGCCCGAGGTCGTAGAGCGGCTCGGCGAGCTGCCCCGCGCGGCGGGCTTCTTGATACATCCCTTCACCCCGGCGGCAGATACACCTATTATATATATTGTCCCCGACCGCGTCACGCGGCATCCGCTGCGCACCGCGTCTTGGGGCGGCCTGTCCCCCGCCATGGCGCAGGGAGAGGGCCGCGCGGCCTACCACGCCGCCTACACCCGCGCCATGGCGCTGCTCCAAGGCGGGCGGGCACAGAAAATCGTGCTATCGACCGTGGCGGAGTACGCAGCTGACACGGCGCACCTCCCCCTTGAGGAGCTGTTTCTGCGCGCCTGTGCGCGCTATCCGCATTGCGCCGTGACGCTCTTCGCCACCCCACAAACGGGCACCTGGCTTACGGCCACGCCGGAGCTACTCCTGGAGCGGCAGGGCGCCTCGGGACGCACAATGTCCTTGGCCGGCACGTTGCCGGCAGGCACCGACGGCGCGCCACGTCCCGAAGACTGGGGCGCAAAGAACCGGCGCGAGCAGCTACTCGTAACGCAACACATCACGGAGCGGTTGCGCTCCGTCGGCGCCCGCCCGCAGGTGGGCACGCCGCACGCCTGGCGCGTGGGCAGCCTCGCCCATCTGCGCACAGACATCACCTTTCGCACCACTGCGGCGCTGCCCTTGGCGACGCTGGCCGAGGCGCTCCACCCCACACCCGCCGTGTGCGGCCTTCCGACCGACGTCGTGCGCCGCGCCCTGCCGGGTATCGAGCCGCAGCCCCGACGCTACTACGCGGGCTTCGCAGGCCCCGTGGCGCAAAACGGCGACGCCAGCCTCTACGTCACGCTGCGCTGCATGGAGCTACGCCCCGGCAGCGTGCGCCTGCATGCCGGCGGCGGACTGCTCCCGGAAAGCGACGAAGAGGCCGAATGGACCGAGACGCAGCGCAAACTTTCCGCCGTGCGCGACATACTTTTCCCCGCACCATGTACTCCAACCACCTGAACTCCGCCTTGCTCACAGCGCTGCTCGCGGCGCACGACGTGCCGGACGCCGTCGTCTGCCCCGGATCGCGCAACGGCGCCGTGGTGCACGACTTCTACGAACAGGCAGACGCCTTGCAGATCTATCCCGCCACGGACGAGCGCTCCGCTGCCTTCCTTGCGCTGGGCATCAGTCTGCGTACGCGGCGCCCCACGGCGGTCTGCGTCACGAGCGGCTCGGCGCTGCTCAACACGTTGCCCGCCGTGGCCGAGGCCTACTACCGACACGTGCCGCTGCTGGTCATCTCCGCCGACCGGCCGGCGAGGCTCATCGGACAGCTCGACGGACAGACGCTGCCGCAGCGCGGCGCCTTGCAGCCCTATGCCGAGACGTTCGACGTGCCCGAGCCGCGCACCGAGGCGGACGCCCGCTTTGCCACGTTGCAACTCAACGCGGCGCTGCTCGCCCTGCGGCGCTTCGGCGGGCAACCCGTACACATCAACCTGCCGCTCGAAGCTCCGCTCTTCGAGTTCGGAAGGACGGAGCTGCCCGTGCCCCGCGTCGTTGAGGAGGTGGCGCCCTGCGCCGAAAAACCCCTGCCGCGCCACGTCGTGGAGCGCCTCTGCGGGTGCGAGATGCCGCTCTTGGTGATGGGGCAGTACGACCCGGGCGTCAGCAAAGCCGTGCAACAAATCGAGGCGTCGGACAGCATGCTCGTGCTGCCCGAACTTATCGCCAACCAGTACGGTAGCTGGCGCATGGTAGCCCTGGCCGAGGAGCCGCTGCTTGAGGGAGACTACGTGGCCGTGCACGCCGGCGGTAATCTGATAGGCAAGCAGGTGAAGGATATGTTGCGGGCATTCGGCGGGCTGGAAGTGATACGGCTCGAGCCGGGCTTGGCGCTGCCGGATACGTTCGGCCACCTGACGTGCATCATGCGGGGATCGACGGAAAACGCGCTGCAACAACTGGCTGACGAGCTGCCGCCGAGCGAGGCGGTGGCCGGAACGAAGGAAAGCCTCGAGGCGCAGCGTGCGGCGTGGGAGGCTGAGGCCGAGGCGGGTTTCACGGAGGCGGGCGCCATGCGCTTGGTGGCCGCCGCCGTGGAGCGACATCCCGTAGGCTCCCTGCACTTAGGCAACAGCCTCGCCGTGCGCCACGCCGCGTTGTGCTTCGAGGGGGGAAGATTTCCCGTATTCTGCAACCGGGGCGTGAACGGCATCGAGGGCTCCGTCTCGACGGCGGCGGGCTACGCGCTGAAGACGGACGCGACGGTGCTGCTCTGTCTGGGAGACCTGAGCTTCTTCTACGACTCCAACGGGCTGTGGAACACCAGGCTGGGGGGCAACCTGCGCATCGTCGTGTTCAACAATGGCGGGGGCAAAATATTCCAAACGTTGCCCGGCCTCGCTGACAGCCCGGCGCGCGACGAGTATGTGGCGGCCTCGCACGGCGCTACGGCGGAGGGCATCTGCCGGAGCTACGACGCGGCCTACCTCAGCGCCGACACGGCGGCCGACGCGGCCGACGCCCTGGAGCGCCTCCTCACCGTGGAGGCGCAGCGCCCCGTCGTGCTGGAGCTTTTCTTCTAACCATCCTTTCAAAGACCTAAACACTCAACTTATGGAACGCAACTGGACGCCGCTGAAGGCGTACAAGGAAATTCTCTTCGACTTTTACCACGGCATAGCCCGTATCACGATCAACCGCCCTCGGTGGCGCAACTCCTTTACGCCGCTTACGGTGGCGGAGATGAGCGACGCGCTGCGCGAGTGCCGCGAGCGGCAGGACGTTAGCGTCGTGGTGCTGACGGGCGCGGGCGACAAGGCGTTTTGCTCCGGCGGCGACATGCACGTGAAAGGGCGTGGCGGCTACGTGGGGCAGGACGGTGTGCCGCGGCTCAACGTGCTCGACGTGCAGCGGCAGATACGTGCGCTGCCGAAGCCCGTCATTGCGATGGTGAACGGCTACGCTATCGGCGGGGGGCACGTGCTCCACTTGGTCTGCGACCTAAGCATCGCCTCGGAGACGGCCATCTTCGGCCAGACGGGGCCGAAGGTGGGTTCCTTCGACGCCGGTTTTGGCGCCTCATACCTGGCGCGCTGCGTGGGGCAAAAGAAGGCACGCGAGATATGGTTTCTCTGTCGGCAATATACAGCGGAGGAAGCGGAGCGCATGGGCTTGGTAAACAAGGTCGTGCCGCCCGAGCAGCTGGAGGACGAGGTCGTCTCGTGGGCTGAGACGATGATGGAGCGCTCGCCCCTGGCGCTGCGGATGATTAAGGCCGGTCTGAACGCGGAGCTGGACGGACAGGCGGGCATCCAGCAACTTGCGGGCGACGCCACGATGCTCTACTATATGCTTGACGAAGCGCAGGAGGGCGGCCGCGCCTTTTTGGAGAAGCGCAAGCCCGACTTCTCGAAATATCCCAAGTTGCCCTGAACGGCCACGCCGCGCCGCCCGTCGCTTCGGGGTAGGATGTGCCCCCAAGAAACAAGCCTGCTGAGACGGCGCTCGGACGTACCGGCTGACAGGTCGGACGTATCAGCTGACAGCTCGGACGTATCAGCTGACAGCTCGG
>CAZXJS010000009.1:0-98630 GCA_964641085.1 uncultured Prevotellamassilia sp.
CTTTCGGCATGGGCATCGATAAGCCCGACGTGCGCTACGTCATCCACTACGACATGCCCAAGAGCTTGGAGGGATACTACCAAGAAACGGGACGTGCCGGACGCGACGGCGGAGAAGGCAAATGCATCGCCTTCTATTCGCCCGACGACCTCCTGCGTCTTGAGAAATTCATGCAAGGTAAACCCGTCGCAGAGCAGGAGATAGGGAAAGTACTCCTCAACGAGACAAAGGCTTACGCCGAGAGTTCCATCTGCCGCAGAAAGATGCTGCTCCACTACTTTGGCGAAAACTACACCAAAGACAACTGCGGAAACTGCGACAACTGCCTCAATCCTAAAAAACAAGTGGAAGCCAAAGAGCTACTGGTAAAAGTGCTGGAAGTCATCTTAGCCATAAAAGAGAACTTCCGCGAAGGATACGTGAAAGACGTGCTCATGGGCATAGACACCGACGACGTGGAAGCCCACAAGCACAAGGATTTGGAAGTATATGGCTGCGGCGAAGATACGGACGAGCGAACGTGGGACGCCGTAATCAGGCAGGCACTCATAGCCGGCTACATAGAAAAAGAAGTCGACGACTACGGCATACTGCGCCTGACGCCCGAAGGCAAGAAGTTCCTGCAAAAGCCCGCATCCTTCAAAATCTCCGTCCCCCAAGACTACGGAGGCGACACAGAGCAAGTACCCGAGCAGAATGGTGCCGACTTCTCCGTAGCCCCCGACCTCTTCGACATGCTGATGGATTTGCGCAAGAAGAAATCTAAGGAGCTGAACATTAAGCCTTACGTCATATTCAAGGAGCCGGCGCTGCAAGCCATGGCTACCATATTCCCGCAAACCATTGACGAGCTGCAAAACATACCCGGCGTAGGCGTAGGCAAGGCCAACCGTTACGGAAAAGACTTCTGCGAACTCATCAAGCGCTATTGCCAAGAAAACGACATCGACCGTCCCGAAGACATCCGCGTGCGCACCGTGCCTAAAAAGTCAAAGCTAAAGGTCTCTATCATACAAGCCATAGACAGAAAAGTAGATTTGGAAGACATCGCCGTGTCCAACGGCATCGAGGACTTCGACGAGCTACTTACGGAGCTGGAAAGCATCGTTGACTCCGGAACGAAGATAAATATTGACTACTACATCGACGAATACTTGGACACCGACGAGGTGAACAGCATCTACGACTACTTTGAAGAAGCTGAAAGCGACGACATCGACGAAGCCCTAAGTGAACTAAGCCAATACGACGAAAGCCACGTGCGCCTCGTGCGTATCAAGTTCCTCTCGGAAATGGCCAACTAATGAACAACACGACAATGGAAACAAACAAAGCGGCGGCACCCGAAGAGAAAGGCGAGTCGCTTAATTTCATAGAGCAGATAGTACAGAAAGACCTGGCCGAAGGCAAAAACGGAGGCCGGCTGCAAACCCGCTTCCCGCCTGAACCGAACGGATACCTGCACATAGGTCATGCCAAAGCCATTTGTATGGATTTCGGCGTGGCTGAAAAATTTGGCGGCATCTGCAACCTGCGTTTTGACGATACCAATCCGCAGAAGGAAGACACGGAATACGTGGACGCCATACTGGACGACATCCGCTGGCTCGGATTTCACTGGGAGCACATCTTTTATGCTTCCGACTACTTCCAGCAACTGTGGGATTTCGCTGTACGCCTTATTCGCGAGGGAAAGGCCTACGTGGACGAGCAAAGCAGCGAGGAAATAGCCGCTCAGAAGGGCACGCCGACAGAGCCGGGACAGCCCAGCCCATACCGCGACCGCCCCACAGCAGAAAGCTTGGAGCTCTTTGAAAAGATGAACACCGGCGAGATACCCGAGGGCGCCATGGTGCTACGGGCGAAGATAGACATGGCAAGTCCCAACATGCACTTCCGCGACCCCGTCATCTACCGCGTAATCAACCGCCCTCACCACCGAACGGGGACGCACTGGCACGCCTATCCTATGTACGACTTCGCACATGGGCAGAGCGACTTCTTCGAAGGCGTCACCCACTCCATATGTACCTTGGAGTTCGTCCCCCATCGCCCGCTATACGACTACTTCATTGACGAACTGAAAGAAGGCCGTGACCTCGACGACAACCGGCCCCGCCAGTACGAGTTTAACCGCCTGAACCTGACCTATACCGTCATGTCAAAGCGCAAGTTGCTGGCACTGGTCGAGGAGCACCTCGTAGCAGGTTGGGACGACCCCCGTATGCCGACACTCTGCGGCCTGCGTCGTCGTGGCTATAGCCCGGAAGCGGTGCGGAAGTTCGTAGCTATGATTGGCTACACGAAGTTTGACGCGCTGAATGACTACGCCATGCTCGAAGCGGCGGCACGTGAAGACCTGAACAAGCGGGCCCTTCGTGTCAGCGCCGTACTTAATCCCGTGAAGCTCGTCGTTACCAACTACCCCGAAGGCAAGTGTGAGGAGTTAACTGCCCAGAACAACCCCGAGAATGAGGCTGACGGTTTCCATACCATCACTTTCAGCCGCGAGTTGTGGATTGAGCGCGACGATTTCATGGAGGAAGCGCCGAAGAAGTTCTTCCGCATGGTTCCCGGCAAGGAAGTACGCCTGAAGAACGCCTACATCGTGCGTTGTACGGGCTGCAAGAAAGATGCTGCGGGGAACGTAGAAGAGATTTACTGCGAGTACGACCCCGAGAGCCGTAGCGGACTGCCCGGTGCCGACCGCCGCGTGAAGGGTACGCTCCATTGGCTGAGCACTGCCCACTGTCTGCCCGCCGAGGTGCGCCTTTACGAGCGTCTCTTCACCGTAGAAAATCCCGCTGCCGACGACCGGGACTTCCGCGAGTTGCTTAACCCGGAGTCTAAGACGGTGCTGACGAACTGCTACGTCGAACCCTACGTCGCCAGCCAGACGGCCACGCGCTACCTCCAGTTCCAGCGCATCGGCTACTTCACCTATGACAAGGACTCCAAGCCGGAAAGCCTCGTCTTCAACCGCACCGTCAGCCTGAAAGACAGCTGGAAGCCCAAGGCCTGAGCTTTCAGGCTTTGCTTGAACAGGCCAGCAAACCGATACATTATCTATATGGACGTAAAAAAGCTTGTTGCTGACTACGAGGCGAAGGTTGAAGCCGGTCTCAACTTCTACATGGAAGCTGACGACCTCTTGGACATTGTGGACTACTACCTTAATGCCAATCGCCCCGAAGATGCTGACCGCTGCCTGGATTTTGCCCTGCGCCTGCACCCCGACAACGAAGACGTCCTCCTCTCCAAAGCCTACCGCCTCAAAGACAACGGGCTTTGGACGGTAGCGAAGAAAATCGTACGTTCACTTTCCGACCAGACGGTGCACGACGTCCAGCTTTTCTACGTAGAGGAGCTCCTCGCGCAGGCCGAGCTTACGCAGGCAGATGCCTTGTTCCGGTCGTTACTTCCCACCGTCATGACCTCGTCCGATAGCGAATGGTTCGAGGATTACGCCGAGTTGCTCTTAGACTACGGTTACTACCGCCGAGCGCTTAAACTCCTAGAGGCCGTCCCGACGTTTATTCCCCGGAGCAAGCGTTATTTGGAGCTACAAAGCGAGGCCTTTTATCGGCTTAAAGACTATCCACGCTCCGCCCGGTTGATCAACCGTCTGATAGACCTTGACCCCTATAACGAAGCCTATTGGGTGCAACTGGCCGACATACAGTGCAGCCAAGGCCTTTACTCTGACGGCAAGGACAGCTGCGACTATGCCTTAGCTATCAACCCCCACTCGCTGCGTGCCCTCCATTTGAACCTTATTGCCGCTTCCGAGCGTGATGATATTCAGGAAGCCGCCAAGGCAGCCAAGGCGTGCTTGGATGAGTACCCTGACGACTATTTTCCCTTCATGCAGATGGGCGAGCTGTACTTCAAACGCGAGAGCTGGCCTGTGGCCGAGACCTATTTTCGGCGGGCGCTGAAGAGCTGCCCTTTGGATAGTGCCGAACACTTTAACCTGCTCACCAATGTGGGGTATTGTCTGATCCATCGGAAAGAGTTCGACGAAGCCTTCGAGCTACTTGCCGTCTTGCATGATTCAGGTGAAGGCGGAAGCGAAACACCGGCGAAACTATCCATCTCCTTTGCTAAACAATTCTTCCAATCCGGCGATGTGCAGAGCGGCGTGAAGCTGCTGCAGATTGCCG
This sequence comes from uncultured Prevotellamassilia sp., assembly GCA_964641085.1. Taxonomy (GTDB): domain Bacteria; phylum Bacteroidota; class Bacteroidia; order Bacteroidales; family Bacteroidaceae; genus Alloprevotella. The sequence continues at coordinate 4,164 of CAZXJS010000009.1, forward strand.
TTGATAAGCTGCAGCCCGGCAACTACGATTTTGCAGAAATGGCCACGTTGCTTATATCCCACCGTTGTTTTAAGCCGGCGGCCTCCGTCTGGCAGGCAATCTTCAACGTTTCCGCCGAGCTGCCCACAGACGTACAAGTCGTCCTTCCCGTTGTGCGCAGGAAGCTGGAGGAGGACGCGTCAAACCCGTAGCCATGAAGGACGTCTCCGTCATCATCGTCAACTATCGGACGTCCTCGCTCACCCTGGACTGCATACGCTCCCTCTTTGAGCACACCGAAGGCGTCAGCTTCGAGGTCGTCGTGGTGGACAACCATTCCGGCGACGGCATCAGTAGCCTGTTGCGCGCCACGTTCGGCAAGCTCGTGCGTTGCGTAGAATTGCCGGAAAACGTCGGCTTTGGCCGCGCCAACAATGCGGGCTTCTCACAAGCGGGAGGCCGCTATTTTTTTTGCTTGAACCCCGATACCCTTTTGCTTAACAACGCCCTGAAGATTTTGGTCGATTATCTCGACGCCCACCCCCGCGTTGCCGCCTGCGGGGGCAATCTTTACGGCTACGACCTCCGTCCTGCGCTTTCCTATCGCCGTCTCTTTCCCGGTCTGGAGTGGGAGTTCCACGAACTGACGCTTCACAAGCTCGAACCCCTCTTCCGCGGCAAGAGCTGGCGCTTCAACTATGGCGCCACGTCCCGCCGCGTGGCCTACGTCACCGGCGCCGACCTCATGTTGCGCCGCGAGGCCGTGGAGCAGCTGGGCGGCTTCTCGCCCGCCTTCTTCATGTATTACGAGGAAACCGACCTCTGCCGCCGCCTTCATAAGGCGGGCTACGAGGTACATTCCGTTCCCGAGGCGTGCATCCAGCACCTGGAGGGGCAGAGCTTTGCCGCAGCTCGGGCCGACTTCTCTCCGCAGGGTCTTAAGTTTAGCGAGCAAGGCCGCCTTACCTACTACCGCCGCAACGTAGGCGCCGTGCGCCGTCGGCTCTGCAACGCGCTCTATGGCTTCGGCCTTCTTCTCGACTGGTGTCTTTACGCCCTGTTGCGCAAAGGCGTTCGCCGCGCTTATGCCTACCGTTTTCGTGCCTTCCGGGCGCTGAAGCGGCAGGCGTAAGCGCGTTTTTTGATAAACAAATCCCTTCTAAATGCTGCGGCTTCCCAGCCGTGCGCGCACACATTGTTCCAATTCCAGAAACACCTCGTTGCGCAGCACCGCGTGTTGCGCCGCCACCATATTGGCCGCGATGACTACCGCCGCCACGCCCAAGCGCAGCCACCCCGGTCCCGGCTGGTAGTGCAGGATAAGGAGGCACACCACCAAGGCCGGCACGTAGGCCGCCACATTCTTCAGCAGCAGGCTGAGGGGAAACTTCCAGCGCATGATGCGCCAAACGAAGTATTGCGCCGAGGCCATCACGCAAAGCTCCGAGACCAACCACACCGCCGCAGAGCCCGTCGCCAGGAAGCGCGAAGCCAGCAGCAGGTTCAGCGTGACGCCCACGAAGGCGCCCAGCACGCTGTTGGCCAAGATTTCCCCGTCGCGGTGGAGCGGCATCAGCACTTGCAGCACGAGAATCTGCGAGTAGCCCACCACGAAGATAAGCGGCATGATGATGCGCGTCGGGGTGTAGGCGCCCTCGTAGCCCTTGCCCGCCAGCAGGTCCACGATGTCGTGGCTGAAGACCATGGTGAAGAGAATCAGCGGCACGGCGAAGGCCATCAGGCAGTCCACAGCCTTGCGTATCATGCGGCGAAACTCTTCCATCCGCGCCTCAGCCGCCAACGCACTAAGCCGCGGCAGCATCACGTTCGTGAAAGCCGTGTATAGAGCCAGCAAGATGGTGAACAGCTTCACCGCCGTCGTGTAGAAACCCACCTGATCCGTCGATGGGGAGACAAAGCCCAGCCACGCCACGTTGAACGTCGTGTACATAGACGTCAGAATGGCGTATGAACCCACGATGAGCAGCGGCTTTGCGAACCTGCCCGGCGAAGCGCCGTTGCCGCGGCGCAGCGTGACGAAGCGCCGCGCATAGCCGCAGTTGATAGCCGCGTTCAGCACGATCATCATCGTCATCAGGAAGAAGTAAATCAGGTAGTCGTCCGACGTGCGCACGAAGACGAACACGCTGACCATGTACAGCGTCTTGACGGCCAGCGTCCGCAGCGCGATGTAGCGAAATTGCTCCAATCCGCTGTAGAGCCACTCCAGCAGGCAGAAATTTCCCAGCAACTTCAGCGCGCCCACCTCCAAGAGGGCACGGTAGGGTGCCAGCTTGGGCACAAACAGCATTGCCGCCACCAGCGCTGCGAGGCTGATGAGCGTGAAGAGTCCCGTCAGCAGCACCAAGCTCGTAAACGTAGCGTCCAGTTCGCGCCGTCCGGCCTTGTTCGCCCGTGCTATCTCGCGCACCCCCACCGTCGCGATGCCCATCATGGAGAAGATGACGAAATAGTTGATAAGGCTGTCGATGAAGTTCACCACGCCAATGTTCGTCGCCCCCAAGACGCGCGAGACGTAGGGGTACGTGATTAGCGGGAAGATGTAACCCGAGACGGTAATCAGGCTATTGTAGAGAAAGTTGCGCTTTATGCTCATTCGCAGCTTGGGTTCGTGGGCCGGTAGCCCGCACGTAGGTGGCCGGGGTGCGCCCTTCGCGGCGAGCGGCGGCCATGGGGCTGTTAATAGAACGGCCTCGGGCGCGCGTTTATTGTACCTGCGCGTAAATATTCCGCACATACGGAAGCAAAGGCGGCCGGGGCGAGCTTTTTTTACGCCTTTCCTTACAACAAAACGGCCTTTTCACAGTTTTATAAGTATAGCCCGGCGCGTCGGGTACGCAACGTAGCCTCATGAAAGTACTCTTCGACCACCAAATATTCCACTATCAGTATGGCGGCGCGTCAAAGTATTTCGCCATGCTGCTCAAGCACCTGCCTCCCGGCACGTGGGAGACCACGGCACGCCTCTCCGCCAACGAATATGCCCGCGCGCAGCACCTCTTCCCCACCTGCCGACGCCGCTTCCGCGGCCAGACCGTGCTGACCGAGCTGCTCAACCGACCCTATACCCTCTGTCAGCTCCGCCGCGGCCACTACGACGTCTTCCATCAGACCAACTTCGGAACGTATTGCCTGCGAAGCCTCGGTAGCCGCCCCATGGTGACTACCTTCCACGACACAAACCTCTCCACCTTCGACCCGCACCCCGACATCGTAGAGCGGCAGCGCATCTCCTTGGCGCGCGCCGACGCCGTCATCTGCGTCAGCCGCCACACGGCCCAAGATATGCTGCGCTACTTCCCCGTCGACGAGCGCAAGATCCACGTCATCCACCACGGCATCGACCTTCCCGACCTCTCTCTCCTACCTGCCGCCCGCCTCTTGGCACCTCCCTACCTGCTCTTCGTAGGCCGTCGCTCGCCCTATAAGAACTTCGACCTCTTGCTCCGCGCTTTCGCCGAGCTGCATGCCCGGCGCGCCGAGCTTCATCTGGCCTGCACGGGTGCGCCCTTCACCCCGGCCGAACGGCAACGCTTCAGCGCTTTGGGGCTGGCCGACTGTGTCCACCACTTTGCCGCTTCCGAGGCCGACATGCAACGCCTCTATCGCGACGCGGCGGCTTTTGTCTTTCCCAGTCGCTACGAAGGCTTCGGTATGCCTATTCTGGAAGCCTGGAGCTGCCGTTGCCCCGTCGTCTTGGCGCGTGCCAGCTGTTTTCCGGAGATTGCAGCCGATGCGGGGTGCTATTTCGACCCCGACGACGCCGACGAACTCGTGGCCGCCCTTGCCCGTGTGCTCGATGATTCGGACTTCCGCCGCGAACTTGTCGCTCGTGGCGAGGCGCGCCTCCCCCGCTTCTCCTGGCAACGCTGTGCCGAGGCTCACCTCAGCGTATATCGCTCCCTCATGTAGCCTACCCGTCCCTTCCCGACCTCATTTCCCGCGTTCGAAAACGCCCCGAAGTCCCCTACGTATAGGTTTGCCTGGCGGCGTACCCCCTTTGCGCGGCGGCGTAGGGCGCTTTCCGCCCCACAAAGCCGTTCAGATTATTTTAGGTAGTATCTAAATCCTTTTCAGGTACTACCTAAATCCTCTTCAGGTACTACCTAAATCCTTTTCAGGTACTACCTAAATCCTCTTCAGGTACTACCTGAATCCTCTTCAGGTACTACCTGAATCAAATGTAGGTAGTACCTATATGGAATGTAGATAGTACCTATATGGAATGTAGGTAGTACCTACAAGGAATGTAGGTACGGTCTATATTTTTTTAGGTGGCATCTACAACCGGCTATCTCCCGAGGATAAGAAGCGAGTTCGGCCTTACAAACAAGGATGATAGGTTTTTCCGGACTAAAGCGCAACGTGCGGCGGGCTAAGGCGGCGAAATGTGTTAAAAGACGGTGCTCGCTTGGAAGGGCAGTAAGTTTTAAGCATTTTTACCCCGAAGAAGACAAAAATGCAGACCTTATGAAGAAAAGCATCCTGCTGGCGCTGGTTTTCAGCCTCGCCTTCGCCGTTCACGGGCAGAAGTACGGCGGTCCTCCGGCCGTGAACACGGCAACTACAAACTATGAACGCGAGACGACGCACGCCGTAGCGAAGCTCAACGTGGAGTACCCGACGGACGGGGAGCAGGCCTACATCGACGCCTACCGCTCGACGGTGCTGGACTACTTGCTGGGCATGGCTCAATACGACGACTCCACGGCCGTTGCGCTGCCGGAAAATGCTGAAGCGGCGTTGCCGGAGATTGCTGACGTCTTTGTGACCAAAGCGGAGCAGGACGCGAAGGAGATGTCCGCCGAGGTTGACGACCCGGAGTACGTGCCCCGCTTTGGCTACTACGCAGAGGTGAAGAAGACTTTCTCGAACCACCTTTACGTTACCTTCCTGGCCGAGGGAGACACCTACCTGGGCGGTGCGCACGGGTTGCCGTGGAGCGCGTTCTTCACGCTGGACCGCAAGACGGGTCACCGCTACGTGCGCTCCGACCTGTTTCCCGCTTCGGTAGAGACGAAGCTGGCCACCATCGTGCGGCGTAACATCATAGCGCAGAACGCAGACGTCAAAGACGCCTTGGAGCCCGACTTCGGCCTGCCGGGCAACGAAGATGTGGGCTTGTCGGCCAAGGGCGTGACTTTCCGCTACCAGCCCTACGAGATAGGCCCCTACGCCATAGGTCAGCCCGAAGCCACCGTGCCTTGGGCGCAACTTTACAGCATCCTGTCGGCCAAAGGCAAAGCGCTGAGCCTCTATAAACCCGGCGCGACGGCCAAGAAAACCGCCCCGACGCGGCGTCGCTGAGGCGCAGCGACTCACGCAGCCGAGATGGCACGCCTTCCGAACCTGAAAGAGCTCGCCCTGAAGGACACGCCCTTCGCCGAGCTGATGACGCGGCGCGTTTACAACGTCCTGCTCCTCGCTACGAAGTACGACGCCTTCATGCTTGAAGACGACGGACGCGTTGACGAGGAGATGTTCAACGAGTACAACGCCCTGGGCCTCCGCTACCCGCCCCGCTTCACGCAGGTGACGAGCGAAGAGGAGGCTCTCGCGCAGTTGGCCGACCGCCACTTCGAGCTAATCATCGTCATGCCCAACATGGCGGAGCGCGACGCCTTTGCCTCGGCGCGCAACATCAAGCGGCGCCATCCCGGCGTGACGATAGTCGTGCTGACGCCCTTTTCGCGCGAAGTCACAAAGCGCTTTCAGCACGAGGACTTGCGGGGAATAGACTACGTCTTCTCTTGGCTGGGCGACACGGAGCTGCTCGTGGCCATCATCAAGCTGATAGAGGACAAATGGAACGCGCCGCTGGACACGGAACGCGCCGGCGTGCAGAACATCCTGCTCGTGGAAGACAGCGTGCGCTTCTACTCCGCCGCCTTGCCCCATCTTTACCGCTTCGTCTTGGAACAAAGCCGGGAGTTCGCCAAGGAAGCGCTGAACGACCAGCTCAAGACGATGCGCATGCGCGGCAGGCCGAAGATTCTCCTGGCACGTAGCTACGAAGAAGCCTTGGCGCTCTTCGAACAGTTCCGAGGTAATATTCTGGGCGTCATAAGCGACATGAGCTTCCTGCGCGGCGGGCGCAAAGACCCGGCGGCCGGCTACGCCTTGGCCAAACTTATCAAGGCCGCAGACCGCCACCTGCCCATCATACTGGAAAGTTCCGAAGACGCAGCCCGCCACTACGCCGACGCCTTGGGTCTCAGCTTCGTCAGCAAGACGTCGAAGACCTACGCCCAAGACCTGCGGCGCGAGATTATGGAGCACTTCGGCTTCGGCGACTTCGTCATAATAAATCCTACGACGCGGCAACCGGTCATGCGCATCCGTACGCTGCACGACTTGCAGGCGGCTATTTGGAAGATACCCGAAGATAGCCTGCGCTACCACCTTTCCCACAACCACTTCTCCCGCTTCTTCTATTCGCGCGCCATGTTTCCGCCCGCCGTCATCCTGCGCGACGTGGACGTGGACGACTATGACAGCATAGACCAGGCACGCCGGCTCATCTTCGACCTCATTGTAGAATACCGCCACTTGAAAAACGAGGGCGTCGTCGCCGTTTTCCAGAAAGGGCGCTTTGATGAGTACGCCTCCTTCGCCCGCATCGGCAGCGGGAGCTTGGGTGGCAAGGGGCGCGGGCTGGCTTTCATGGCAGCCATGGTACGCCGCTACCCGAAGCTGGAGACTGAGAATTTCTCGGTCAATATTCCGAAGACGGTGGTGCTCTGTACGGACATCTTCGACCGCTTCATGGAGGAGAACGACCTCTACGGCGTGGCGCTCTCCGACCTTCCCGACGCCGACATCCTGGCCGCCTTCGAGCGCGGGCGGCTTCCGGAGGAGGTGATGCCGGATCTGCTCTCGCTGGCCGACATCGTGCGCGGCCCCATCGCCGTACGCTCGTCCTCGCTACTGGAGGACAGCCACTACCAGCCCTTTGCCGGCGTCTATGCCACCTTTATGATTCCGCGCGCGCCGAACCGCGAAGGCATGGCGGCACTCCTGGGCAGCGCCATCAAGGGAGTGTACGCAAGCGTCTTTTATCGTTCCAGCAAGGCCTACCTTACGGCCACGCAGAACGTCATCGACCAAGAGAAGATGGCCGTCGTCATTCAGGAAGTCGTAGGTACGGCTCGCGGCACCCACTTCTATCCCACGCTGAGCGGCGTGGCGCGTAGCTTGGACTTCTATCCGCTGGGCGACGCCCGACCTGAAGACGGCGTGGCCAACGTTGCGCTCGGTTTGGGCAAATATATCGTGGACGGCGGCCGCACCCTGCGCTTCTCGCCCCGCCACCCGCAGCACATACTCCAGCTCTCCACGCCCGAGCTTGCCCTGCGCGAGACGCAAACTCGCTTTTACGCCCTCGACCTGCGCCAGCTGGAGCCCGTCACGAAGCCTCGGGAAGACTACAACCTGCTCTCACTCTCCGTTCCGGACGCCGAAGCCGACGGCAGCCTCCGGGACGTGTGCAGCACGTACGACTGGAACGACGGCGTCCTGCGACCCGGCTTCCAGCCCGGCGGACGCAAGCTCATCACCTTCCAACACCTCTTGCAATACGACCGCTTCCCCGTCTGCCGAACCATAGACCGCCTCCTGCAAATCGGACGCCGCGAGATGGGGCGCCACGTAGAGATAGAATTTGCCTTTGATATTCACGCCGACGGCACGGCCGGCTTCTTCCTGCTCCAAATTCGCCCCATCGTGGACGCCCGCGACGCCGTGGACGAAGACCTTACGGCCATTCCCCCGGGCGATACGCTCGTCAGCTCCCGCAGCGTATTGGGCAACGGCACGATTACCGACGTGCGCGACGTGCTTTACGTCCGCTCCGACCGCTTTGACCCCGCCCGCAACGCCGACGTGGCGCGGCAAATCAGCACCCTGAACGCACGCTACGCCGACAGCCCCGACGAAGGCTACGTCCTCGTAGGCCCCGGCCGCTGGGGCAGTAGCGACCCCTGGCTTGGCATCCCCGTGAAGTATGCTGACATCTCCGCCGCCCGCGTCATCGTGGAGTGCGGGCTGGAAAACTACCGCGTAGAGCCTTCTCAAGGCACGCACTTCTTCCAAAACCTGACGAGCCTCGGCGTGGGCTATTTCACCCTCACCCCCGCGCTCGGCGACGGCCGTTTTGACGAGGCCTGCCTCAACGCCCTTCCTGCGCGCTACGAATCTGAATCGCTCCGCCTCGTACGTTTCCCCGCCCCACTCACCATCAAGATGGACGGCCGCCGCTCCCTCGGCGTCATCCTGAAACCTGCCGCCGCAGATTCCACGACTTGACGTCCCGAAAGCCGCGGAACATCTGCCTCGACGCAGCTTGCAACTCCACGCAGGTTTAATTAAAAAAGAGTTTGCTAATCAATAATTTGTTTTGAGTCTCTTCCGTATAATTTGATATGTTGTGAAGAAATACTTAAAATATCGTTGTAATCAATCCAGTGGCTGCTGTTTGAAAATGTCTAAACACTCGAAACTTGTTTATGCAAAGCAATCCTTTGAGTTTATCATCTTAGATGATAGTTTTTGAGATGTTTAGCCTCTTTCTTAAGAGCATGCTACAAACCTTTGAACTTTAGAAGAAGTATTGCTATATTTGCACAAACAAAATCACATTAGCGGTAGTCTTAATGAGGTTCTGACTACTCGCTGATGAATAATGGAATTTGTAGAACCTCCTTTAAACAATTTCAACAGAAATGGGCTTTATAGATTTTATTTTAGGCAAAAAGCTTTCGAAAACAGATATTGCTGCTTTCAACTATTATCTGTTTTTCGATTATATACCTAAGCGCCTTTATGAGTGGCAGCATAGTAGTGGTTCTCTCCAGTCTGCACTTACTTTTGACTCTCTGATTCAAAAGAACCCCGTGTGGAAATCGTTAGTGAAGAAAATCTCTGTAATGGATTCTACTCTTACGAAATGCACTGATATCACAGCATACCTTGTTAAAGCCCCGTCTACAGAGTTTATGGGAGAAGTCGCAATGGCGATATTTACTGTAAATCCTAAAATTCATAAGTTTGAATATTACACAATGGAATATTCGCTTGGGGATTTTGCTATATGTTCCGCCGACGAAAAGGGAAACCATTACAATATCGACGCTTGCAAGAACGGTCAGATATTCGGTGCTTATGTCGTTAGACAGGCTCTTAAAAATCTAGTGCCATCAGAAATTTCTTAACCAAACCTGCCCCGCAATACTCAGCAATCAGTTACCAAACCACAACCGTCTTCTCCGATTTCGCTGGAAAAACATACTGCGGAATCTTTCTTAAAAACTCTCGAAAAGATTGCCGAACAGTATTATAAAGAAAGAGGCGTAGTTTCACTCGAAGACTGGATGGTTACTACGAAGGAGGGCGATAAATTCAAATTTTACATCACTCAATATCCGGACATGGAATTTGAGGATCCTAACTGCGAAATTACCCTTATGGTAGACTTTATGGACACCAAACATTCAAGATAGAAGTGCAATCTTCGAGGTTGCACTTCTATCTTGAATGTTTGGTGACGTGCTTGTCTATATACCTGTTGCTTGGCGGCAGGTTGAAAAAAAGCGCGCCGAGGGCGGATGTCCCAAGCGCGCTTGGCTTGTCTTAGATTGGCAGGTCTTACTTCAGCTTGCGGTAGCCGTAGCGAGCCTGGTCGCCAAGCTCTTCCTCGATGCGGATGAGCTGGTTGTACTTCGCCATGCGGTCGGTGCGCGAGAGGGAACCCGTCTTGATTTGTCCGCTGTTCGTGGCAACGGCGATGTCGGCAATCGTAGTGTCCTCCGTCTCGCCGGAGCGGTGGGACGTCACCGTCGTGTAGCCGTGGCGGTGCGCCATCTCGATGGCGTCCAGCGTCTCGCTGAGCGAGCCAATCTGGTTAACCTTTATCAGGATGGAGTTAGCGGCGCCCATCTTAATACCTTTCTCCAGGAACTTCACGTTGGTGACGAACAGGTCGTCGCCGACGAGCTGGCAACGGTCGCCGATGCGCTGCGTCAGGCGTACCCAGTTGTCCCAGTCGTTCTCGTCCAAGCCGTCCTCGATGCTGTCGATGGGGTACTTCGTGATAAGCTCCTCCAGGTAGGCTATCTGCTCCTCGGCGGAAAGCTTCTTGCCGTTGGGGTCTTTCTTCTTGCCGTTTTTCAGCTGGCGGTAGTCGTAGAACCACTCCCCGTTCTCTTGTACGGCGAACTCGGAAGCGGCGCAGTCCATGGCAATCTTCACGTCCTTGCCCGGCTCGTAGCCTGCGTCGCGGATAGCCTTCATTATGGTGTCCAGGGCGTCTTCTATGCCGTCGAAGTTGGGGGCGAAGCCGCCTTCGTCGCCTACTGCGGTGCTCAGGCCGCGTGCTTTCAGCTCTTTGGCCAGGTTGTGGAATACTTCTGCGCCCATGCGGATGCCTTCTTTTTCTGACGTAGCGCCTACGGGGCGTATCATGAACTCTTGGAAGGCGATGGGGGCGTCGGAGTGTGCGCCGCCGTTTACGATGTTCATCATCGGGACGGGCATCGTGTAGGTGTTGGTGCCGCCCAGGTAGCGATAGAGCGGGATGCGCAGGTAGTTGGCTGCCGCATGTGCCACGGCGAGCGAGACGCCGAGGATGGCGTTTGCGCCCAAGTTCTTCTTGGTCGGCGTGCCGTCCAGCGCAAGCATGGCGGCGTCGATCTTACGCTGCTCCAGCGTGCTCATGCCTACGATGTGCGGAGCTATCTTCGTGTTCACGTTCTCCACGGCCTTCAGGACGCCTTTTCCCAAGTAGCGCTTCTTGTCGCCGTCGCGGAGTTCCAGGGCCTCGTTCTCGCCTGTGCTTGCGCCGCTCGGCACGGAAGCGCGCCCCATCACGCCACTCTCCAGCAGCACCTCGACCTCAACGGTCGGGTTGCCTCTTGAATCGAGGATTTCCCTCGCATGAATGTTTTTGATCTTCATTGTGTAAGTCGTTTAAAACGTCGCAAAATTAAGCAAATCGCAGCTTTAAGCCAAAGCCCCCCAACGATTTATTTCCTTCCCGCACCTTTTCGCTAAAAATTGTGCCTTCCGCGCTTTCTCCTGCCTTCCGTTTGGCAGTAGGTCTTACCTGTTTTAAACGGAGAGGGTTGTAGTTTAAACGGAGTGGGACGTAATATAATAATGTGTAGATTTAGATTAATCGGTGCGGCGAGCGCGGGGGCTTCGCTGCGTCTTGCGCTCAGCGTTGGGGCAGGGGCAGGCGGACGCTCGGCGCGGCGGTGGCGGCGGGCAAGGGCAGATAGGCTTTGTGCGCCTTGTTGGTGAACGCCGCGCCGCCCTTAGCGCCCCAGAAGAACGAGGCCGCGGTGGAAGCAGCGCTTGCGGGAGGCAGCGAGAGCTTGTAGTAGCGCGCGCCGCCTGCTGTCTGCGCCGCGCCGTCCGCACCGCGCAGTGCGTTCTCGGCGTCGGCGGCGCCCGCCTCCGTGCTCGGCGCGAGCCGATACCACCCCGCATTGCCCACGACGATGACGCCCGTTGCGGCGGGCACCGTGCTGCCCTCGGCGTACGTCGTGCCGACTGTTAGTCCCTCGCCCGTCGTGTGCAGCGTATAGGCCGTCAGCCCGGCGGGCACGTGGAGTGCTTTCGCCCCGTAGTAAAGCGTGGCGCAGCCGGCTTCCGTCAGTTCCAAGTCCACGCTGTCTGTCGCCGAGGCCAAGACGAGGTCGTCCAGGTACGTATCTTTGCTCATGTGCAGGAAGGTTAGCGTCAAGCTGTCCAGCCCCGCCGGCACCGTGATGCCCCGCGTGCAGTGCGCCGCGCCCGTCGTCGCGTCATATTCGGCTGTTGTCGGGTCGCTCACGGCTACTCCGTCCGCCGAAGAGACCTTTATATCCTCCCGGCTCGTGCGGTACGTGAGGCGGAAGACGCCGCTGACGCCGTGAAGGGCTATCTTCGCCCTAAAAAAGTGGTAGTTTGTCAGAAATAGTTCGGGTTGCGTTCCGCCGGCGTAGCTTGAGGGTTGTACTGAGGCGAAGTAGTTGCTCTCGGCCGTGTAGTAGGGCTGCACGTCTGCGGCATAGTCGCCTTCAGCGGCGCCGCTCCAGTCTTCCTGCCAAAGCGGTGTGCGCACGGTAATCGTGTAGGCCGCCTTGCCCGCCGCATACGTCGCCGTAGCCGCGCTCCGTGCCGTGACGACGGCCTCGCCCGCGGCAAGCAGCTCCACCGCGCCCGTTGCCGCGTCCACGCTGACGACCGCCGGGTTCGACGTGCTGTAGCTTATCGCCCCGTCCGTGGCATACGTCAGCGTGGGCGGCGTGAAGGCCTCCGTCCGCAGCACGTCGTAGCTCGTTGTGGCGCCGAAGCTCAGGCCGGCGTCGCGCCGTCCGGGGTAGCCCGTGCCCGCGGTGTTGTATGTGAGCTTCAAGGCCAGGAACGAAGCCGTGCCGCCCGTCCCTTCAACCGTGAGCGTCAGTTCAGAGGTGCTACCCGTCCACGTCGCGTCGGTCAGCGTCCCCGTGTCGGCCGTCAGCGTCGGCGTCGTACCGTTTCGGTTGGCGTTCAGCGTGTAGGTTAGTTCTATGCTGAGGATTTCCAGTTCGCTGCTGACGGTGAGCGTCCCCTTCGGATAAACGCGCACGCCCGCCGGACCGGCCGCGTAGTACGTCGGCGTGATAGTTCCCGACCCTTTGTCGAAGCGCACGGTGGCGTATGTCGCCGCTACGTCGCCCACCTCGGTGCCTGCATCCCAGCCCTGCGCCGTCAGGTCCACGGTCTCCGTCAGCGTAGCGCCGCTCGCAGCCGCCGCGCCAAGGGTGAAGAGCAGTAGCGGCATGAGGGCGAGCCGCAAAAGTCTGATGGGGTTGAAAAAAGGGGGCATAGCAACGAAAAGACTGTTTCTGTGCACCAAAACTACCCAAATCCGCCGGAAGGAGCAAACCCTGCCGCCCAATCTCGCCGCTTTGCCGCCCCTTACGCCTTTTGCCCGCCGGCCGTGAGCGCCTCGCCGCACTTTTTAGCTTCAAATCGGAGCGCGCAGCTCCAAGACCTTTCACAATGGATTACGTTTACCTCAAAAAAGTAGGCGTTTCGCCTTTCGTAAGTTGGAGATAATTGAAAATAGGTCGGACTTATTTTTCGTTTGACAATTGCCGCACAATTGTTTGTCAATTGCCGCACAATTGTTTGTCAATTGTCGCACAATAGTTTGTCGAACGTCGCACAATAGTTTGTCGAACGTCGCACAATAGTTTGTCGAACGTCGTACAATTGTTTGACGTACGTCAAACGTAAATTAGCACGGATCTGGCACAAAATAAGTCCGACCTAAAACGCGATAGGTCGGACTTAAAAACGGTTTAAACGAGTCTTTGCGGCGCCAAAGCCTTTGCCCCGGGTTTGGCATACGGGTTGCCGGATTCAAAAACGGCGCTCTGGCGGGGTAGAAAGGGGTTAAGGCGCGCGGTGCGGGAGGTGGCGCCGTCAGGTGGCGGGGGGCAGGCCGCAAAGTACGCGGAAGTCGCAATAGCGGCAGTTCTGCTCCGTGGGACGCGGCTCGAAGGGCTTCGAGAGGTCGAAGAGGTCGTCGAGCAAGTCTTGGAGGCGGCGGCGGAACTCGGCGAGGACGTCTTCGGAAAGGATGTGCGTGCGTGGCGCGAGCTTTCCGTTTGACGCGGGCTTGGAGCAAGGCATGCCTATCCAGGGGTCGTAGCCCGGCCGCGTGGACTTGTGCGGATAGAAGAGGGCGGCGCCCAGCGGCAGGTCGCGGCTGCGGGCGCGCTCTTGCTGGGTGAGGGCGTAGAGGTAGGTCTGGAAGAAGTATGAAGGGCGCTCCTTATTCTCGGGGTCGAAGATGTCGTCCACGCTCTTGGCGTACTGCTCGTGGCTTCCCGTCTTGTAGTCCACTATGCGGAGCATCTGCGCGTTTTCTCCGGGCAGGTCGGTCGGCGGGGCGCAGACGTCGAGGCGGTCGATGCGTCCGCCGACGCGGAAGTCGCGCTGCGTGCCGTCGCAGTTGGCTTTCAGGGTGATGTAGGCGTCGGTTTCTACTTCTTCGATGCGGAGTTCCGGGCAGCGAACGTCGTAGCGCAGCAGCGAGATAAGGTATTGCAGCACCGTGTCGCGCACTACGGCGTCGCCCTGCGGCATCTTCAACTCGCGGAAGGCGCGCTCGATGCAGGCAAGTAGGGTGTGGCGGTCTTTCTCGGCCAGTACGCGGCCGTTGTGTGCGGCGTAGTTCTCGACGCCTGCGTCGTGGCAGTCTTTGTAGTAGATCTGCGCGGCGGTGTGGAAGACGTTGCCGAACGTCTTGGCGTCTATCGGTGCGTCGGGCTTGTCGGGCGTTTTCAGGTGTGCCACGCGGTGGAAGTAGAAGCGGAGGGGGCAGTCGATAAAAAGGTTCAGCGACGACGGGGATAGGGCTTTGCGGCGCGTATCGTCGCCGGCGGCGTCGGCGCGTAGGGGGTTGAGGAGGTCAAAGAGGTCGCGGGGCTTCTGCGCAGCCTGCGGCGCGAAGCTGAAGGGCTTTTGCGACATGGCCAGTACGCGGTGCTCAATCTTAAGACGGGGCTGCAACATCAGCTGCAGGAGGAAGCGCGAGCGCTCGCCCGTGTGGAGGCCGTCGGGGGTATTGTTATAAAGGAATGTGACGCGTTCGGCGCGCTGCACGAGGCGGTAAAAATAATACGCAAAGACGGCCGTCTGTCGCGAAGCGTCGCTCAGGCCGAACGCGGCGCGGAGGGGATACGGAATGAAGCTGTTGTTGCGCGCCGGGCGGGGCATGGTGCCCTCGTTGACGGAGAGGAGGAGCAGCCGGCGGAAGTCAAGGCAGCGCGTCTCCAAGACGCCCATCACTTGCAGGCCTTCAGCCGGCTCGCCGTGGAAGGGGATGGACGTTTGGCGCATCACCTGGAGCAGCAGGCGCCCCGCCGTGGAGGCCGAGGGCGTGAAGTGGGGTCTCCCGCAGAAGCTGAGGAAGCGGTTCGCCAAGGTGTAAGCCTGGAAGTAGGCCTCGTTGTGTATTTCAAGCATCATGCGCTGCGCCGCGTCCGGGGCGGGCTCGCCTTGCTGCGCGGCCGCCTGCGCCGCGAGGCAGGCGGCGTTGTTCTCGCGCCCTTTCTCGGCCAGCTTCTCGGCGAGCGCCGTCAGCACCTCGGCGAGCGGAACGTCTGCCGACGCCTTGCGGGCAAAGAAGTCGGAGACCAGCGTGTAGGCTGCCGTGTGAGCCAGCGGGAAGCCCTTCGTGATATTCACTTGTCGCACTGCGGGGGGCAGCGCGTGGAGAATGGGTTCGAGCAAGTCCTCGTTGCAGAGCACGACGGCCGTCTCGCGCGGCTCCGGCGTGAGGTTGTCCTCCAGCCACTGCGCCGCGTAGTAGGCTTGGGCGCTCTCCGTGGGCGCTGCGACGATTTCGATGCGCTCCGGGCGGAACGCGTCGAAGCACGAGGGCGGCAGCTCCGAGCCGAAGCGCGAGATGTTGTCGCGTATGAACGCCCCCGCCTCGTTTCGCGCCGCCTCGGCCGTGTAGAAGAGGTCGTAATCCCAGTAGAACTTGGCTTTGCCCTCGGCTTGTAGCCACCGGAAGAGGCGCCGCTCCACTTCCTCCAGCGCGTTGAAGCCGATGAAATAGTACGTGTCCACGTCGTCTGGCAGCGTGCGGCGTCCTTGCTCCAGCGCCTCCACGGCGTCGCGCTGCAGGGCGCCTTCGTAGGCCAATCCCTCGGCGCGAAGCTCGGCGTTCAGGCGTTCGTAGAGCGGCAGGAGGTGGTTCCAGAGCCGCACGAAGCGCTCCTTCAGCGCGTCGTCCGCTGCGCCATCCAGCGTGCCGAAGAAACGGCGGATTTGCTCCCGCACCTCGTCTTCCACCTCTTTGCCCAGGTTTATCTCGCGCCAGGCGGTCACGTTTCGGAGCAAGTCGTCGGCCGGCGCCAGGCACTTGTCGATGTCTTCAAAGTCCGTAAGGAGCCGCTCCGCCCAGCCGTAGAAGCCGTCGAGCGTCTCCTCGGACGCGCCGGGCGCTTCGTCGCGACACAGGTCGCAGTAGATGCTGAATATCCGGCACGCCGTGTCGATGGGGTCGGCGGGCCGGAGCGGCGTGAGGGTTCTGAAAAGCTCCGAGATGGTCATGTAGCGCGGCGACCAGCACGGCGTATCGCCGGCCAGGTATTCGTCGAGAAACAGGCTGGCGCGGCGGTTGGGGAAGACGGCCACGCTGCGCGCCAGGCCGTCGGCATTTTTCCGTTTCAGGTCTTCAGCGACCAGTTTAAGGAAGGGAGTCATTGCTTCGTGCGTTCTGTCAGGTTCTATGTGCGTTCTATTTGGCTTTAAGTGCGCCCTGCGAGTGGCTAATCGGCACGATGTGGTCCGTATATACGTACCACAGGTAGCCCGTTACGTGGCACGCGGGCTTCATCCGCCGCAGCAGCGCCACGTAGTCGCTCACCTGGCCTTTATGTTCGGGCTGCGGCTTGCCAAACTTGAAGTCCACGACGACAACTTCGTCTCCGCGCTCCATGACGCGGTCGGGGCGACGACGGAAGCACTTCCCCGCAGCGTCGCGGCCGAGCAGCGTGCTCTCGGTCTTCACCAGCCAGTCCGGGGTAAACCACTGCGCCGCCCTGCCTGCGACGCGCCGCGAGAGAAAGCGCACCACGTCTTCGCCCTCGGCGGCCTGCACGACGCCACGTGCTACCAGTTCGTCCACAGCGGGCGCCACGTCGGCCGCCGTCCGCACCTGCGAGAGCACAAGGTGGTACAAGCATCCGCGGGCTACGTACTCGTCGTGCTCCGGGTCGGGGGCGTCGTCGGGCGGGGCAAGGAAGGCGCGCGACGCATTGGACTGGACGAACTCCACGTGCGGCGGGAAGGTCTGCATAGCCCAGGGAAGGTCCTGCGCGACGACGCTGAACGGGTTTGCGGGGCTTGTGTCGCCCGCCGAAGCCGTGGTGCGGGGCTGCGGCTCGGCGCTGTCCACGTAGAAGTGCCACGTGTCGTTTTCGTCCAGCGAGATGCTGTCGCCTGCGTCGCCCGCAAGAAGCAGCGCCTCCAAGGTGCGCGCCACGACGTCGCCGAAGGAGGTGGGGCGGGGCGGCGTATCCGTTTTTTTCTTCGAGTCTTTGGATTTGGAATAGGAAGCCCAGACGAGCAGGTTCTCCTTAGGTCGCGTGAAAGCGACGTAAGCCATGTTTATGCAGTCCACGCGGCGCTGTTGCTTCTCTCTCTCGTAGTCTGCGCCGAAGTAGCTCGCCGTTACGTCCTTCGGCTTGCGCAGCGTGACGGGGAACTCGGTCCAGGGCACGGGGATGTCCGTCCCTGCTTCGGCCTTAGCCGTCGCGCCTTCGCACCAAAGGTAGTTCTCCGCGCCGGGTGCGTTGACTTCCTTCTCAATTGCCCAGTCGCAGAAGGGAATCAGCACGGTGTGGAAGGCGAGGCCTTTCGCCTTATGTATGGTTAGGATGTTGATGCCTTCGGCCTTTGAGATGGGGATGGCCTTCTGCGAGAGCGTATCGTCCCAGTAGTCGAGAAAGGCGGGCAGCGAGGGCGTGTGGTCTTGGAGGTAGCTCAGGACATGGTCGAGGAAGCTCATGACGAAGGCGGATTGCCCCGCCAGCTCCGGGTTCTCCCGCATTTTATCAAAGGCGAAGATTTCTGCCAGTTGGCTGCACAGCTCGAAAAGGGGCAGACGCCGCAGCACGTCGCGCTCCCGGGTGAACGCAGCGGGCAAGAAGCTCGCCACGTCCGCCCGCAGCGCTTCCCAAGCGGGCTGCCGACCGGTAATAATATAATGGTATGCCGTGGCCAGTGCGGCCTGCGCCACCGTGTCTGCCGGCGTGTTGAGGCAGCGCAGGGCGTTGACGAGCATGGTGACGGCGAAGGAGGAGCTGAAGAGGAACGCCTCGGCCGAGACGAGCGGCACGTCGGGCGCTACTTCCGCGAAGTGCTGCAAGAGCTTTGCCGTTTCGGCGCGCCGCCGCACGAGGATGGCCATCTCTCCGTAGCTGACGCCGGCTGCGTGGAGCTTCCGCACCTGTGCTACCAGTCCGTCGTCGCCTTCCGGGTTCAGGGGGGCGCCTGCGGGGGGGGCGTCGGTGCTTTTCTGCCCTTTGGCGTAGGCCACGACGCGCACCGTGCCGCCGCGAGCCGACCGCATGGGCTTTTGCTCCATGTTGTCGCCGTAGATTTGGGGTATCTCGCCCGTGGCGTCCAGGCTGCCCATGATTTGGGCGGCTTCGCGAAAGAAGGTGTTGTTGAAGCGGACGATGTTCCCGCCGCTGCGGTAGTTTTCGTCCAGGGTGTGGCGCGTCAGGACGGTGTTGTGGATTTCCCTGTCTATGTGTTGCAGGATGCTCCAGTCTCCGCCGTTCCATCGGTAGATGCTCTGCTTTACGTCGCCCACGATAAGGCTGCGGTTGCCGTTCCCGGTGGTTTCCAGCAGGAGCTTGCGGATGTTTTCCCACTGCATGCGCGCCGTGTCCTGGAACTCGTCAATCAGTACGTGGCTGAACTGGGTCCCTGCTTTCTCAAATATGAATTCGGCGTCGGCTTGTGCTACCAGCTTGTGGAAGATTAGCTTCGTGTTGGTCAGCAGGAAGCGCTCGGCCTCGGCATTTATGCGCGTTATGCGGCGGGCTATGTCGTCCAGAAGGCGCAGCTGGTCGAGGCTGCTCAGGATGAGGCGGCACGTGTTGCGCTTGCGCAGCCCCTCAGCCGCCCGCTGCGTCAGGTCGCGGAGCTTCCGGGCAAGGGTCGTGACGGCTTGGCAGAAATCGGCGGGCGCTTCGCTCTTTATCTGCGCCTCGGGCTCGTCCAGCCAGCGCTGTTGCGCCGGTGTGGGTTCCTCGTAGGGGTCATTGGCCAAGTTGTTCAGCAGCGCAAAGAGCGACTGCCCCTTCCTCACCAAGTAGTCGCGTTCCAGCGCGTCGGCTTCGGCGCGGAGCGCCGGTATTTCGCTGTGCAACGCCTCCCATCCGCTGCCGCCCGGCTCCCATGTGCGCGCCGTTTGCCAGAGCTTTGCGGCGTCCTCGGCCGTATGTGCTTCGTCGTCGAAGTAGGCTACGAACTCCTCGGCGTGCAGCTGGTAGTTCGTAGAGAGCACGTTCTTCTCGGCAAAGCTCTTCAGGGCGCGCGCAAGTTGCCACGTGTCGTTCTCTGTGACGCGCCGCTCGATGTAGCGCCGCACGCGCCGGAGCAAGCGTGCGTCGGCTTCGTCGCCACGGTTGAGGCTCGCGAGCAGGTCTTCCACGGCCTGGTGCGTGACGCCCTTGTCGTCCAGGTCAACGTGGAGATGCGCGGCGAGACCCAGCTCGTGGGCCAGATTAGATAGGAGCGACTGGAAAAAGCTGTCTATCGTCTGCACGTGGAAGTGGTCGTAGTCGTGCAGCAGCTGGCGCAGCACTTCCGCGGCGCGCGCTTTGACGTCCAGCCGGCGCACGGCGGGGTTTATCTCGCACACCTTGTTGAGAAACGCCTCCTCTTGGCCTTGAGATAGGGCGTAGAGGTATTGCAGTATGCGCTGCTTCATCTCGCCCGTGGCCTTGTTGGTGAACGTTACGGCCAAGACGGCGCGGTGTCCGCGCTCCTCGGGCGGCAGGAGGCAGGCGATGTATTCCGCCGCCAGGGTGTAAGTCTTTCCTGACCCTGCCGAGGCGGTATATACGGTGAGGTAAGCGTCGGACGGCTGCGGCGCGGTGGCGGGGCGTGGCGACGGCTGCGGGCTGAGGGGCGGGGTGGGGGCGGCGACGGGCTTTGTAGGCATAGAAGGGTGGCTTTCGTGTAGGAGCAAAGGTAAACATTTAAATTGTAAGTGCGCCCTTTTTCGCGGGACGTTCGACAAGGCGGAAAATGGTCAGGATGTATTTTCCCGCAGGTCGGAGCTATTTTAAAATAGGTCGGACTTATTTTAAAATAGTCGGCACTTATTTTAAAATAGGTCGGACGTAGTTTTTCGCAGGTCGGACTTGTCAGCTCGCAGGTCGGACTTGTCAGCTCGCAGGTCGGACTTGTCAGCTCGTAGGTCGGACTTGTCAGTTCGCAGGTCGGACTTGTCAGCTCATAGGTCGGACTTGTGAATAAAAAAGTCCGACTTGCGATGATGCAAATCGGACTTACCGGGGCTTTTCAGCGCTGCTTGGCGTCAGAGTAGCTCTTCAAACTTCTCGTGGAAGGCTGTCTTGTTGGCTGCGCCTACGATTTTATCTACTACCTCGCCGTTTTTGATGAACAGGACGGTCGGTATGTTGCGCACGCCGTATTTGGCGGTCAGCGTATCGTTGTCGTCGACGTCGCAGAGGCCTACGGTGACGCGTCCGTCGTATTCGTCGGCCAGCTCCTTGATGATAGGTTTCACGCGCTGGCAGGGGCCGCACCAGGTGGCGGAGAAGTCGATGACGAGGGGGCCGTTGGTGGCGAGGAAGTCGGCGTAATTTTCTTCCGTAATGATTTTTTCCATTGTTATGAGGTTGTTGGTTGTGTGTTGTGGGCGGTTGTGGCAAAGTGTGTGCCAAATGTTAGTTTATGGAGTAGCTTAGTCCGTCCGTATCGTTGATGAAGCTGACGAGGGCTGCGTCGAGGTTGACCTTGGCACGGCGTGAGAGGACGGTGACGTGGCGCCCGGCTTCGGCATCTACGAGTTTTAGGTAGAGATCTGCCTTGCCCTTTTTCTGGCGTAGGAGGGAGATAAGCTCCGTGGCGGTTACCTCGTCGGTTTCGTCGAGGCGCACGGTGAGGGTTACGGAGCGTATGAGCGTATCGGCGACGTCGGCGAGGAAGCGTACGCCGGAGATTTGGAAATCGAAGATCTTTTCGTTGTAGCGGCGGGGGCGCACGGTGCCTTGTACGAAGACGGCGTTACCGGGTGCGAGGTATCCGCCCCACGTTGCCCAGTCGTTGCCGAAGAGTGCCAGCTCGCCGTTGCCGAGGTAGTCTTCGATGCGCACGCGTCCGAAGGGCTTGCCGTTTTTCGTCTGCCCTTCCTTCACGGCGGAGACGATGCCGCCCAGCATGAGGTCTTTGCCCGCGAGCGGGGCGAGCTCTTCCAGCTGCGTGACGGAGACGTTGCAGACTTTCTCCATGATGACGCGGTAGGGGTCGAGGGGATGGCCGGATATGTAGATGCCGATGAGCTCGCGCTCCTTGTTGAGGCGTTCCATGTCAGACCAGGGTTCGAAATCGGTGGGAGGTGCGGGGTGGGAAATCTCTACGGCATCGAAACCGCCGAAGAGTGAGTTGGTGGCTTGTGCCTTCTCTGACTGGTACTGTGCGGCGTAGCGCATGAGGAAGTCGAGGAAGGTCTCGCCATGTTCGCCGTAGGGCAGGACGTAGGCCTCGCGCGGCAGTCCGAAGCTGTCGAAGGCGCCGGCCGTGGCGAGGCTCTCGAGCGTCTTCTTGTTGCAGGCCGACAGATCGAGGCGTTCTACGAGGTTATATACGTCGCGGAAGGGGCCGCCTGCGTCGCGCTCGCGCAGAATGGCGTCCACGGCCGCTTCGCCTACGCCCTTCACGCCGCCAAGGCCGAAGCGGATGTCGCTCAGGTGGTTCACGCTGAATTTTCGTCGGCTCTCGTTGATGTCCGGCCCCAAGGTCTTTATGCCTATCGCCTTGCTCTCGTCCATCAGCTTCGTGATTTCCGACAGGTTGTTTAAGCTGCGACTCATGGAGCCGGCCATGTACTGCGCCGGGTAGTTAGCCTTGAGGTATCCGGTCTGGTAAGCCACCCAGGCGTAGCACGCGGCGTGGCTTTTGTTGAAGGCGTAGGAGGCGAAGGCGCTCCAGTCGTTCCATATCTTTTCCAGGATTTTCTCGTCATAACCGTTAGCTTTTCCTCCGGCTATGAACTTGGGGTACATCTCGTTCAGCTTGTCCTTCAGCTTCTTTCCCATGGCCTTGCGGAGCGTATCGCTCTCGCCGCGGGTGAAGTTTGCTATTTCGCGGCTTAGTAGCATGACCTGCTCCTGGTACACCGTGATGCCGTAGGTCTCCTTCAGGTATTTCTCCATGCAGGGCAGGTCGTAAGTAATGGGCTCCAGCCCTTTCTTACGTTGGATGAACTGCGGGATATATGCCATGGGGCCGGGTCTATATAGGGCGTTCATGGCGATTAAGTCTTCCAGGCACGTCGGTCGGAGGTCTCTGAGGTGCTGTTGCATGGCGTTAGACTCGAATTGGAACGTCCCGATGGTCCATCCCTCGCCGAAGAGCTGGTATGTGGCGGCGTCGTCGAGGGGTATCCGGTCTATGTCGAGTTCTACGCCCAAGCTCTGGCGTATGTTCTCCAAGGTCTCTTTGATTATGGAAAGGTTCTTTAGGCTCAGGAAGTCCATCTTGATGAGCCCGGTCTGTTCGATGACGCTTCCCTCGTACTGGGTGCAGTTCATCTTCTGCCCGCTCTCTTTGTCGAGGGCTGTGGAGATGGGCACCCAGTCGTCAATTCGGTCTCGGCAGATGATAAAGCCGCAGGCGTGGACACCGGTGTTGCGCACGTTGCCTTCCAGCATTTTTGCGTAGCGAATAGTGTCGCGCAGCTTGGGGTCTGGCGAGGCTTCGGCCTGTTGAAGCTCGGGTATGGCCTTTATAGCGTTTTCCAGGTTCAGGGGGGGCGTTTTCCCGTTCGGTCCCTCGGGTAGCTTGTCGGGGATGAGCTTGCAGAGGCGGTTGCTCTCTTGCAGGGGGAGGCGCTCTACGCGGGCTACGTCTTTTATGGCCAGTTTTGTGGCCATGGTGCCGTAGGTTATGATGTGTGCGCAGTTTGCTGCACCGTATTTCTGTGTGACCCAGTCCAGCACTTTCCCGCGGCCGTCGTCATCAAAATCTACGTCAATATCGGGTAGCGAGATGCGGTCGGGGTTTAGGAAGCGCTCAAATAGGAGGTCGTATTTGATAGGGTCGATCTGTGTGATGCCTAAGCAGTAGGCAACGCAGCTTCCGGCCGCGCTGCCACGCCCCGGGCCTACGCTGACGCCCAACTCATTGCGGGCTACGTTAATGTAGTCCTGCACGATGAGGAAATAGCCGGGAAATCCCATTGTCTTCATGACGTGTAGCTCGAAGCGGATGCGCTCTTCCACTTCCTTAGGTACGGGGTCTCCGTAGCGACGTCGGGCTCCTGCTTCGGTAAGTTGGGCGAGGTAGTCCGCTTCGAACTTTATGCGATAGAGCCGGTCGTAGCCGCCCATTGTTTCCACCTTCTTGCGGGCTTCTTCGTCGGACATGATGGGTTGGCCGTTCTCATCTGTGGTGAACTCCTTGAGGAGTTGTTCCTCGGTGAAGCGGTTGCGGTAATCAGCTTCACTGCCGAAGCTTTCGGGAATGGCGAAGTTCGGCATGATAGGTGCGTGGTCAATGGAGTATAGCTCTACCTTGTCGGCTATTTCGCACGTATTTCTGAGCGCCTCGGGCAGATCTGCAAAGACGCCGTTCATCTCTGCGCGCGTCTTGAACCATTCTTGTTTGGTATAGAGCAGACGTTTCGGGTCGTCAAGGTCTTTGCCTGTGGAGAGACATATGAGGCGGTCGTGGGCTTCTGCGTTCTCTTGGTCGACGAAGTGGCTGTCGTTTGTGCAGACTACCTTTATGCCGTGCTTACGTGCTATCTGCAGAATCACGGCGTTGGCTTTCTGCTGCAGCGGAAAGGTCTCGCGGTTGGCTCGTTGCGCCGGGTCGGTCACCTCGTGGCGTTGCAGCTCGAGGTAGTAGTCATCGCCAAAGACTTCCTTGAACCATAGCGCGGCCTGCTCGGCGCCTGCGTCGTCGCCCTTGAGGATTTTCTCGGGCACTTCGCCGGCTATGCATGCCGAGCATACGATGAGGCCTTCGTGATACTTACGCAGCATTTCGTGGTCGGTGCGCGGCCGCATGTAGAAGCCATCGACCCACGCGGCGGAGACGAGCTTCACGAGGTTGTGGTAGCCCTGCAAGTTCTTGGCCAGCACGATGAGGTGGTTACCGCCTTGGTCCTCGCGCTGCTCCTTGCAGGCGGCGCCGCGGCGTGCCACGTACATCTCGCAGCCCAGTATGGGCTTGAAGGCGGCCTGCCGCTCCAGCTCGGCAAGGCGGGCTTCGCGCTTCGTGCGGGCTTCCGCTGTCTCGCCTTCGGGGGCTTCGCGCAGTTCTTTCAGCTTGGCGTTGGCTTTGCTGCGGGCTTTCTCTGCCGCGTTGTAGAATTCCTTGATGCCCATCATGTTCCCATGGTCCGTCACGGCCATAGCGCGCATGCCGTCGCCCAAGGCCTTGGCTATCAGCTTGGGGATAGCGGCCTGCCCGTCGAGGATAGAATATTGTGTGTGTACGTGGAGGTGTACGAAGTCTTCCATGTCTGCTTTTCTTTCGCAGGGCTAAATTAGCACAAAGTGTGGGTAGCGCAAAACGGCGCGGCGCGAAATGATTGTCCCTGCCCCACGGCCGCGTGGTCGGCGCCGCGGCCTTTGCGGATAGGTTGCGTCGGCTTCTCCAAGGGATTTCCCCGTCCGTAGCTCGGACTTGTCAGCTCGTAGGTCGGACGTATCAGCTCATAGGTCGGACTTGTCAGCTCGTAGGTCGGACGTACGAGCGATTATCTCGGACGTACAAAAAAAAATAGGTCCGACCTATGGGGCGTATAGGTCGGACTTGCTAATGGCCGCGCCCTTATTGCTTGGGCGTACGTCGTGTTTTTTGGTGGTTGTGTCGGAGTTATGGTGCCGTTCAAGGCCGGGCGGTCGGCGTACGGGGCGGCGTTGGGCGGCGGTGTAGCTTCTCTTTGAGAAATTGCAAGCACTCTTGGAAGATGACGGCGTGGAGGGCGCGCATGAGTGCGTAGTAGATGGCGACAGCGATGACCACGCGCGCCACGAATAGGACGACGACGCCCCGGAGCGGCAAGGTGAGCACGTAGGCTCCGCTCGCCATGACGAGGGCGGCGAGGCAGAAGGGCGCAACGTCGCGCAGCGTGTCGCGCAGACGGATGCCTATGGCGCGGTGGGCGTAGGCGTGCCAGGTGAGTAGCCACAGCACGAGCAGCAGCGAGTAGGCCGCGACCATGGGAAGGATGCCCCAGCGGTGGATGGCTATTAGCAGCACCATTTGCAGGAGGACGAAGCCGCTGTTGAGCCACAAAAAGACGGCGGAGCGGCCATGGCTGATGGCCAGGTTCTGATAGAGCGTATAGAAAGGGAAGAAGGCGCCGCCCAAAGAGAGCGCCTGGAGCAACACGGCGGCTTGGAGCCACTTCTCGCCTATGGTGATGACGATGAACTCCCGCGCTACGAGCGCCAGGCCGAACATGAGGGGGAACGAGAGGAAGGCCGTGAAGCGCAGCATCTTCCGAAATACCTTCAGCTCGCGCTCGCGTTCGCCCAAGACGCTGACCATGATGGGTTGCGCCACTCCGCCGACGGACGAGGCGACGAAGGCGCTGCCTATGTCGCTCCACTTGCGGGCTTGCGAGTAGTTGCCGACGTCCTTCATGGGATAGAGGCGGCCGAAGAAGAAGGTAAGGACGTTTGTGCTTAACGTGCTTATGATGTTGGTAAGGAGTATGTTCACGCTAAATCGGAACATGCGGCGGATAGGTCTGAAGTTGAAACGCAGAGATACGAGCCAAGGGGAGTATAGGTAGCGCCCGACGTCGAGCAGAGCAATGAAGGCAATTTGCTGCCAAGCGAGACTCCAGTAGGCATAGCCGTTGAAGGCCAACACGACGCCTACGGTGCCGGCTCCGAGTAGGGCGCCGATGCTGCAAACGGCCATCTCGCGATTCATGAGGTTCTTCTTCATGTACGCACTGGGGACGATGCCCAGCGCGGCTAAGACGAAGGCGAGGAAGACGGTTCGGGAGAGGGCTACGAGGCGGGGTTCGTGGAAGAAACGGGCAATGAGCGGGGCGCAAAAGAAGAGTACGGCGTAGAGCAACAGGCTTGTCAGCATGTTGAACCAGAATACGGCGCTGTAGTCCGCCTTTCGCGGCTCGCGGATGTTGATGAGTCCCTGCGTGAAGCCGCTGTCTTGCAAGTTACCGGCGATGGCCGTGAAGATAGTCAGCACGCCCACGATGCCATAATCGTCAGGCGAAAGCAGACGCGCCAGGAAGATGCCGATGACGAGGTTCAGCACCTGCGTAGCGCCGCTGCTGACGGTGCCCCAAAAGAGCCCGTCGGCCGTCTTCTTCTTCAAGGATTCCGCCATGGCGGCACAAAAGTACGATTATCTTTGCCGCTCCCCAAACCAAACCTTATTTTTGCCCGAAAATACTCTTTATGGAAAAACAGTCGGGCAGCGGTTTGACGGTCTCGGTGGTTGTCGCTACATATTACGGAGAAAAGTACCTTGCAGAGCAGCTTCAGTCCATACTGGATCAGGACTATGCCCCCCTGGAAGTGATTATCTCTGACGATGGTTCGACGGACGGCACCATGGAAATCGCACGCCGGTTTGCGGAATGCGATGCTCGTGTGCGTGTCTTTAGGAATGAAGGGCCACACGGCGCGAGTGCTAACTTTTACTCCGCTATGCGGCGCGCTAAAGGCGACTTTATAGCTATCAGCGACCAAGACGATATTTGGTTGCCGCAGAAACTTGGCAAACAGGTTCGAACTATGACCGCAATAGGGGGGTAAAAAGTGCCTCTGTGGGTGTAAATCAGCGCCGTTCTCGGGCGATGGCGTGTTCGTCTTCCCCGACAGCCGGAAGCCTAATGTTAGCCTCTTACGGCTCATATTTAGCAATGAGATTCCCGGTCATACCATGCTCGTAAGGCGGAGCTGGCTGGAGACGTTGCCTTGGCATAGCCCGATATATGCCGAAAGGACTTACGACATGGTGCTTTCCATTTCCGCAGCGGCCACGGGCGGGCTCGTGTTCCTTGACGAGGTGCTGGTAAAGCAACGTCGGCACGCCGAAGCGCTAACCTACACTTCGATGAAGAGCAGTATGCCGTCAATAGGGAACGGCTTCAGGATGCTATATTGGTGCTTGAAGCATTATCGTCGCATCAAAGAAAGGACGCGAGGCGCTTTTCATTCCATGGAGCAGCTTTTGCAAGATTTGAACGCCCCGGATACGCCGGTAAACCGGGATGCGCTGAAGATGTTGCGCCTGCTGCAATCGGCAAGTCCTGTGGCTTTTTTCAGGTTCCAAACGCTTTGCTTGAAACATTGCTCCGAATTATCTCATACTCCCGGCAAAGGAATGAAGAATAGGCTTCACGCTTTTCTATACCCCTTTCTAATGTGCTGGTATAGCCGCTACCTCATAGAAGAAAGCAAGAATTGACTTTTAAATAACGCTACAAGCCCCGCACGGAGCAGTACAGGGCTTGTGGAAACGGGCTACCGGGTGTGGAGTCAGGCTTATGGCTGCGTGTCGTCCTCCAGGGTGCGGATGGGTCGAGCCGGGACGCCGGCAACGAGGGTGTTGCCGGGTACGTCGCGGGTCACGACGGCGCCGGCTGCGACGACGACGTTGTTACCTATGGTCACGCCGGGCAGAACGGTGACGCCCGCCGCCAGCCAAACGTCGTGGCCAATCGTGACAGGCTTGCACGTGGCCAGGTGGGCGCGGCGGCCTTCGGGGCGGAGGGGATGGTTGACGGTTATGATGCTTGTGTTGGGGCCTATCATGACGTTGTCGCCTATCGTGACGGGGGCGCAGTCCAGTATGGTGACGTTGTAGTTGGCTATGAAGTTGTCGCCAATGCTTATGTTCCGGCCGTTGTCGCAGATGAAGCCCGGGAGGATATTTGCGTCGCGGCCGACGTGTCCGAAAAGCTCGCGCATGGCGGCTCGCTTGGCTTCCTGGTCGAGCACGTCGATGCTTTCCAGTTTTTGGCAGCCTTTGACGGCGTGCAGCTTTAGGGCGTCCACTTCCGGGTCGTCGAAGCAATATGCTGCGCCGGAGCGCATCTTTTCCAGTTCGGTCATGTCAGATGGGGGATTAGGTTCAGGATTTCGTGCGGTAGGAATGTCGCCACATACGTACGAGGTAGAAGGCGAGGTGTGCCAGGCCGAAAATAACGGCTATGACGAGCAACGTCTTGTCTGCGGCCCAGCCCACGCTTTGTTGGTGCCAAAAGCCCGTAACTATACACAGGAAACTGGCTGCCAAGCCGAGAAAATCGAGCGTCAGCACCCCGCGCCGTTGCGGCCGGGAGGCGTCGGCCAGTTTGCTGCGTTTGAGGCCGTAGAGGCTGTAGATGTCGAAGCCTATGACCATCCAAACGACGAGGCGTATCCACGTGTCGGCGGGCAAGAAGAGCATAAGTCCCAGACAGGTCAGGATTCCCAGCACGGGGATGAGAGGTACGAGCGGTGTACGGAAGGCTCGCGGCGCGTCGGGCATGGTGCGCCGTGTGATGAGTACGCCGGCGCAGACCAGGGTAAAGGCCAGCAACGTGTCAATGCTCGTCATTTCGCCGGCAACGCGAGCCGGGACGAAGACAGCCAGGAGCGAGATGATGACCATAAAGATGGCCTGGTTGAGGGCGGGCGTGCGGTAGCGCGTATTAATCTTGGAGAAAATGGGGGGTAGGAGGCCGTCGCGGCTCATAGCCATGAAGATGCGGCTCTGTGCGAGCAGCTGCACGAGGATGACGCTGCAATAGCCCACAAGTATGGCCAAGACGATGAGCTTGTTCATCCACGGGTAAGCAGGTACGACGTGGCCGTCCGCACCGACCGTTCCCATGTGGTCAATGGCGATGGCCACAGGCGCAATGCCCTCGTGCCCGGCGAACTCTCGGTAGTTTGCCACGCCCGTCATGACGTGGGCGAAGACAAAGTAGAGCACCGTGGCGACGAGCAGGGAGCCCAGGATGCCAATGGGCATGTTGCGCTTCGGGTTGCGCGTCTCCTGGGCGGCAGTTGAGATGGCGTCGAAGCCAAGGAAGGCGAAGAAGACGACGGCGGCGCCGCGCAGCACGCCACTCCAGCCGAACTCGCCCAGCTTCCCCGTGTTTGCCGGGATAAAGGGCACGTAGTTCTCCGCACGTATGTAGCGCCACCCCAGAACTATGAACGTCAGGATGATGCCCAGCTTCAGGATGACGATAACGGTGTTTACCCAGGAGCTTTGCTCCGTGCCGCGGATGAGCAACAGGCTCATGGCGATGATTATGATGGCCGCAGGGAGGTTTGCCACGCCTCCGTCGAAGGGGCAGGCCGTCAGGGCGGCGGGTAGCTCCCAGCCCGCCTGTGCCAAGAAGTGGGTAAGGTAGCTGCTCCAGGAGATGCTGACCATGGTGGCCGCTACGCTGTACTCCAAGACGAGGTCCCAGCCGATTATCCAAGCGATAAGCTCGCCCATCGTGGCGTAGGAGTACGTGTAGGCCGACCCGGCAACGGGTATCATAGAGGCAAACTCGGCGTAGCACAACCCGCTGAAGGCGCAGCCCAAGGCAGCGAACAGGAAAGAAAGGACAATGGCCGGCCCGGCGTAGTCAGACGCTACGTAGCCCGTTACGGAGAAGAGCCCCGCGCCGACAATGCAGCCTACGCCGAAGGCAATGAGTTGCCAAGGCCCCAGCACGCGCCGCAGGCTGTGCGCACCGCCGGCTGCGGCCTCTGCGCTAAGCTGCGCAAGGGGTTTACGGACGAATAGAGACAAGGTTGTAAGTGAATAAGGTGGAGGCGGATAGCCGGGAAGCCCGCCTGCGAGCCGCAAGGTGCGACGGGTCATTCCGCAGGCTGCAAATGTAGCACTTTTCGACGGAAGTCCGGCCGCTGCGCGCCTTTTTGCAGTTGAATGCCAGAAACCCGTCATTTTGAGTGCCGCACGTGACAAGTTGCAATAACCTTGTGCAAATTCGTAGCTTTTATTTTGCGAAAGACGGCTTTTACTTTCAAAAATATAACTACCTTTGCGCCCGATAAAGCAAAAAGATAGAAATGAGCAGGTTAATCTTGCCAAACGCTTACCGTCCGTTGCTCTCGCGCAACGAGACGGAGCAGGGCATTAAAGAAATAAAGGAATTTTTTCAGTCGAACCTGGCCACCGGCCTGCGGCTGCGGCGCATCACGGGGCCGCTCTTCGTGCAGCGTGGCTTGGGCATAAACGACGACCTGAACGGCGTGGAGCGCCCCGTGACGTTCCCCGTGAAGGATATGGGCGACACGATGGCCGAGGTGGTGCACTCCTTGGCGAAATGGAAGCGCCTTATGCTGGCGGATCAGCACGTTGCCGAGGGTTACGGCATATATACCGACATGAACGCCATACGTGCCGACGAGGAACTGGACAACCTGCATTCGCTCTACGTAGATCAGTGGGACTGGGAACGCGTTATCCGCCCGCAGGACCGCAATCTGCGTTTCCTTCGCCATACGGTGAAGAATATCTACTACGCTATGCTTCGCACCGAGTTTCTTGTCTGCGAGCGCTTCCCACAGCTGCAGCCCAGCCTGCCGGATGAGGTTTTCTTCATCCATAGCGAAGAGCTGCGCCGGCGCTTCCCTGACTTGTCGCCCAAAGAGCGCGAAGACGCCATCTGCCGTGAGCACGGCGCCGTCTTCATTATCGGCATCGGTGGCGCACTTGGTGACGGCCAGCCCCACGACCGCCGTGCACCGGACTACGACGACTGGTCCACGCCCAACGAGGACGGCTTCCGGGGTTTGAACGGCGACCTGCTCGTGTGGTACGAACCGTTGGGGCATGCCGTAGAGCTTACGTCAATGGGCATCCGCGTGGACAAGGAGGCTCTCCTCCGCCAGCTGAAGGAGCAGGGCAAAGAGGAGCGTCTGAACCTTTATTTCCACCGTCGGCTCATCGACGGTACGCTACCCCTCTCCATCGGTGGGGGTATCGGTCAGAGCCGCCTATGCATGATCTATCTGAAGAAAGCCCACGTGGGCGAGATACAGGCTTCTATCTGGCCGGAGACGATGCGCGAGCAATGCGCAGCAGCAGGCATCCCGCTTATCTGAAGCTCTATATAATAAGGTATAAACCCGTGCCGGAATCGGACAGTAGGCTGCTCCGTTCCGGCACGGGTTTTTTATCTGTGGCGGCAGGCGTTTTCCGTCGCCGGGCTTACTTATAGGAAGCCTGCAAGATGCTTGCAATCTCGTCGTGGGTCAAGGGCTGACGGTCTTCCTTTACGAGGCCGCCCATTACCTCCAAGGCATTTGTTGCCATCGCGTCGAACTCGTCCGGCGTGATGCCGTAGTCGCTCATCTTCAGGTCGCTGACGCCGCACGCCTCTTGCAGCGCGGCCAGCGCGTCGAGGAAGTCCTCCGGTTTCTCCGCGTCGGTCTTGCCCAGGAACTGCGCCATGCGGACGAAGCGGTCGTCGCAGACGTGCTGCTTAATGATAGCGCCGAAGTAAGCCAAGGAAATCATGATTAGTCCGGCGCCGTGGGGCAGCTTCTCGTGGTAGGCGCTCAGCGCGTGCTCTATGGAATGCTCCGCCGTGCAGGCGCTCACCACCATGGAGTAGCCGCTCATGGTGTTGGCAAAGGCAACGTGCGCCCGTGCCGCTTTGTCGTGTCCGTCGCGGCAGGCGCGGGGCAGGAACTCGCCTATGTTGCGGATGGCGGCCTCTTGCACCATGTCAGAGAACAGGTTGCTCTCGCGGCTGACGTAACCTTCCAGCGAGTGGAACAGGGCGTCGAAGCCCTGATAGGCAGTAAAGTGGGGCGGCACGCTTTCCATGAGCTCGGGATCAACTATGGCGAAGCGGGCAAAGTCGCGCGGGTCGCCAATGCCCAGCTTCTCGTGCGTCTCGGGGTTGGTTATGACGCCTGCGGGGTCCACTTCCGAACCCGTGCCTGCCGTTGTGGTGATGGCAATCCAGGGCAGCGGGGCGTTGGGTGCCGTTTGCCCCTTGCCGGTGCGCCCGCCGGCGTAGGTCCAAAGGTCGCCCGGGTTGGCCGCGTTGATGGCCATAATCTTAGCCGAGTCCATCACGCTGCCACCGCCCAAGGCTACGATGAAGTCGCAGTCCTGCTCGTTAGCAAAGCGCGCGCCCTCTTCCACGGTGGCCTTCAGCGGGTTGGCCTGCACCTTGTCGAAGACGACTGCCTCCACGCCGGCCAGGCGTAGCTGTTCCAGCGTGCGATCCAGGTAGCCGTTGGCGCGTGTGGACTTGCCGTTGCTGATGACGACCATTGCCTTGCGTCCCGGCATGGGCAGCGTGTGTAGTTTTCCAAGCTCTCCGGGGCCAAAGAGCACCGTCGTGGCGCCGGGGAAGAAGTAGCTAAGTCTTGTTTCCATTTCCTTATGGTTTAGTATGAGTTAAGTTTTCCTTCGTATGGCCGAAGGGCATCTTCGGCTTTACTGGATGCAAAATTACGCCGTCGCGATAGGCTACGGCGTAACTTATTTGTGGATAGAAATACCCCTTTTACGGTTTATGGCTTGGCGCTTACTGCGCTGCGGCGTAGAGGTAGCGTCGCGCGGTGCCCGTATTGCGCAGGATGCCTTCGTCAACGAGGCGTTTGAGCAGGTTGTAGGCCGTGGTCGATGAGAGGTGGAGCGCCTTGCGGAAGTCGGACGCCGTGAAGACGGACTTTTCGGCGAGCAGGGCTTTGGCTGCCTCGCGCGCATCCTCTATGCTCGGCACCGCATCTCCCACCGGCAGACGCGAGGCGGCGACGAAGTTGGCCTCCTTCATGGCCTGCTGAGCCGCCGGGGCGGGGTGGAAACGGATGGCGCTGACGCGCGGTTGCTTCAGGTAGTACTTCCCGTTTTCATCGGTCTGTACGTCGCCGTCAACCGATACGGAGAACGTCCCCAGTCCGTCTAAGCGCACGTTGTCGCCGTCCAGCAGGTGCGCAACGACGGTTTCTGACAGCGCTTGAAGCGCCGCTTTCAGGTCTGCCGAGGTCAGCGTGGTCGCTTTCTCCAACTCGCGAAACAGCCGGTCGGAGCCGCAGGTGTGGTGGCTCGTGGCGCGCGCGCAAACAATCTGCTTGCCGCCCAGCGCACCGTTTACTTTCATGAACTTGTAGGTGATAGCCATGGCTTTAAAGGCTTTAAAGGTTATTAGATGGGACGTACGCGTTCGCAGCTCCGTCCTATTTTTTGTACAGCCGTGGGTGTACAAATTTACACCCTTGGATGTACAATTTTACACCCGTGGCTGTACAAATTTACACCCACGGCTGTACAAAAGTAAGGTCGGACGTACGAAAAAACAAGTCCGAGGTAGAAATTTTTACCTACCGCCCAGCAAGGCGCAAAAGGAGAAAAGCCGCGTTTCGCTTTGCGCTTCCGCCCGTTTCGCCTAACTTGCGCCTGAAAGAATGGAGCCTAATAAATAACAAGAAGAACATAACACTATGGACATCGTAAAACGTTTTTTGCAGTATACCACCTTTGATACGCAGTCGGCCGAGGATCAGGACAAGACGCCCTCAACGGACAAGCAGATGGTATTTGCCCGCTTCCTGCGTGACGAGCTTGAAGAGATAGGACTGGACGACGTTGAGCTGACTGACGAGGGCTATCTCTACGCCACGTTGCCGTCGAACACGAAGAAAGAGGCGCCCGTCGTCGGATTTATTGCGCACATGGATACCAGCCCCGACGCCAGCGGCGCCAACGTGAAACCGCGCATCGTCTCGCACTACGACGGCGGCGACATACAGCTGGGCGAGAGCGGCCTCGTTACCTCGCCGGACAAGTTTCCCGAGCTGCGCCGCCACCTCGGCGAGGACCTCATCGTGACGGACGGTACCACGCTGCTCGGCGCAGATGACAAGGCGGGCATCGCCGAGATTGTGCAGGCCATGGCTTATCTGATAGAACATCCCGAGATTGAGCACGGGAAGATACGCGTGGCGTTCAACCCCGACGAGGAAATAGGCCTCGGAGCTCGGAAGTTCGACGTGGAAAAGTTCGGCTGCGAGTGGGCTTATACCATGGACGGGGGCGACGTCGGCGAGCTGGAATTTGAAAACTTCAACGCAGCGGCCGCCAAGGTGGAGATACGCGGCGTCAGCGTCCATACAGGCTATGCTAAGGGCAAGATGGTGAACGCTACGCGCGTGGCTATGGACTTCCTGAACGCTCTGCCGGCCGACGAAGTGCCTGAACGGACGGAGGGCTACGAGGGCTTCTACCACTGCCTCGGCGTTGAGTCCAGTTGCGAGCACGCCACGATGAGCTTCATCATACGCGACCACGACCGCCAGCGCTTCGAAAAACGCAAACACGTCGTGGAGGAAGTGGCCGACGCACTCAACGCGAAATACGGCGCAGGCACCGTCAGCGTAGCCCTGCGTGACCAGTACTACAACATGAAGGAGAAGATAGACCCCGTTTACCACGTGGTGGACATCGCCATAAAAGCTATGGCGCAGGCCGGTGTCTCGCCGCGCATACAGGCTATTCGTGGCGGCACCGACGGGGCGCAGCTCTCCTTCCGCGGTCTGCCCTGCCCCAATATCTTTGCCGGCGGCCTTGACTTCCATGGGCCGCACGAGTTCCTGCCTATTCCCAGCTTGGAGAAGGGTATGCAGGTCGTAGTGAACATCTGCAAAATCGTATGCGACTTCAACGAATAGCCCATACGGTGTGATAAACGACTTAGCACTTATTCTGGTCGTCGCAGCGGCCACTACGCTCATCTTCAAACGGCTCAAGCAGCCGCTGGTCTTGGGCTATATCCTCGCAGGTTTCCTGACGGGGCCGCATATGTCGTACATGCCCACCGTGACGGACATGGCGAGCATCCACACGTGGTCGGACATTGGTGTCATCTTCATCATGTTCAGCCTCGGCCTGGAGTTTTCGTTCAAGAAAATCGTCAAGATGGGCGCAGCTCCCGTGGTGGCTGCCGTCACCGTCATCTTCTGCATGATGACGGTGGGTACGCTGGTGGGCAGGTCGTTCGGCTGGAGCAGCATGAACAGCCTCTTCGTGGGCGGCATGCTCGCCATGTCCAGCACCACCATTATATATAAGGCGCTGGACGAGCTGGGAATGCGCCAACAGAAGTTTGCCAGCGTCGTGCTCAGCGTGCTGGTGCTTGAAGACATTCTGGGCATCCTGCTCATGGTTGTGCTTTCCGCCCTTGCCGCGTCCAGCCACTTGGAGGGCGGGGCGCTTGTGGGCAGCTTCCTGAAGCTGGGCTTCTTCCTCGTGCTGTGGTTCGTCGTGGGTATCTTCGTCGTGCCGCAGGTGCTTCGGCGCAATAGCAAGTGGATAGGCAGCGAGACGCTCCTCGTCGTGGCGACCGGCCTGTGCTTCGCGCTCGTCGCCCTGGCCGAGAAGTCGGGCTACAGCTCCGCCCTCGGGGCCTTCCTTATGGGTTCCATCCTGGCCGAGACCGTCGAGGCTGAGAACATAGAGAAGTTGATAGGCCCCGTGAAGGATCTATTCGGCGCTATCTTCTTCGTATCTGTCGGTATGTTGGTTGACCCCGCCATTCTCGTTGCCTATTGGAAGCCCGTCCTCGCCCTGACGCTCGCCATCCTCCTTGGGCAGAGCATCCTGGGCTCCTTCTCCTTCCTGCTCTCCGGCCAGCCGCTCAAGACGGCCATGCAGTGCGGCTTCACCATGGCGCAGATTGGCGAGTTCGCC
The DNA here is from genome assembly GCA_964641085.1 of uncultured Prevotellamassilia sp. Lineage (GTDB taxonomy): Bacteria > Bacteroidota > Bacteroidia > Bacteroidales > Bacteroidaceae > Alloprevotella. The sequence goes on from CAZXJS010000009.1 coordinate 39,618, forward strand.
TTCATCATCGCCGCCTTGGGCGTGAAGCTCGGCGTCACGAGCGACTTCCTCTATCCCGTCGTCGTAGCTGTATCTATCATCACGACGTTTACGACGCCCTACATGATGCGCCTTGCCCTGCCGGCCTATGGTCTCGTCGAACGTCTGCTGCCCGGCAGCTTGGCACGCCGCTTGGAACAGCGCGGCAAGGCCGACAATGCCGCACCGCAGTGCACCTCGCCGTGGAAAACCATGATGCGCGACCTGCTGGTGACGACGGCGGCCTATTTAGTACTGACGTGGGCCGCCATAGGTATGGGGCTCTCCGTGCTGCTACCCGCCCTGCGCGGCCTCTTCGGCCACTGGACGGGCAACGCCCTCACGGGCCTCATCATACTTGCCCTCATCTCGCTCTTCCTGCGCCCCATAGTGACGCGCAAGTTCCACTCGCCGGAGGTCAAGAACTGGAAACGCGAAGGTGACCGGCGGAGTCTCGGCCTGTTTTACCTACTCCTCATCCCACGCTTCGCCCTGGCAGCCGGTGCCGTCTATTATGTATTGGACTACCTCTCACCCCTGCGCTGGTACTGGCACATTCTGGCGGCGTGCGTCTTGATCCTTTCCTTCTGCATAGAAGGTAAACGCCGGAAGAATCCTATCTCGAAACGCGTGAAGTACTACTCCGTCCGCATGGAGCGTACCTTTATGCAAAATCTCCGTTCGCGCGAAGTGAGGGCACAAGCCAAGCGGCCGGGCTACGAGCGCACGCTGCGCCGACACGACATCCACCTGGCGCAACTGGCGCTGCCCGAAGACAGCGCTTGGGGCGGGCAGACGCTCTCACAGCTGGAGCTGGGCAGAAAGACCGGCGTCATGGTAGCAGCCATCGTACGCGGCGGCAACCGTCTGAACATCCCCGACGGCAATACGATGCTCTTCCCCGGAGACCGCATCGAGGCGCTCGGAGACGACGACAGCCTGCACGCACTTGCCGACCGCCTAAAAACAGAAGTGCTCAAGTTGGCACCAAACGACCGGCGTCACCGCTTGGTAATTGAGCATTTCCGCGTAGGCAAGACCTCACCCTTCGCCGGTGTATATCTGTCGGACAGCGGCATAAGGAACCGTTACCAGTGCATGGTCGTAGGTTTCGAGAGAAGCGACGACGACAGCGGAAGCATCGAGATGGCGCAGGCCGACCGCCGGATACAGCCCGGCGAGACGATATGGGTAGTAGGCGAAGTGGACGCCGTGCGCCGCCTCTTGGTAAGAAACCGCGAACAAGCCCCAACAAAGCTGCTCACGAAGGATGATACGACGGCATGACGCACTTCGGAAGCACCCTTGGCGCCGGTGCCGCGGCGCTGAGACGACGATGGGCAAAAACAAAGTTTACCTTTGCCTTTCCCACGCTATACGCTAATTTTGCAAATCGCAAGAAAAAGAAGCCCAGAAAGCTGTAACCTCACGTAATGGCCGAATATAAATATCTGTCACACATAGACTCGCCCGACGACCTTAGGAAGCTACCCGTAGAGGCGCTCCCCACCGTTTGTGACGAGTTGCGCGAGGACATCATTCGGGAGTGCTCACATAACCCGGGGCACTTGGCGTCGAGCCTCGGCGCGGTGGAGTTCACCGTCGCCCTGCACTACGTATATGATACGCCCTACGACCGCCTCGTGTGGGACGTAGGGCATCAAGCCTACGGACACAAAATCCTTACCGGCCGTCGGGAGCAGTTTAAGACGAACCGGATGTTCCACGGCTTGAGACCATTCCCCTCTCCCTTAGAGAGCGAATATGACACCTTTGCCTGCGGACACGCCAGCAACAGCATATCCGCCGCCCTCGGCATGGCCACCGCCGCGCACCACAAAGGTGAAGACGAACGCCACGTCGTTGCCATCATAGGCGACGGAGCTATGAGCGGAGGCCTCGCCTTCGAAGGGCTAAACAATACCAGCGAGACACCGAACAACCTGCTCATCGTCCTAAACGACAACAATATGAGCATAGACCGCTCGGTTGGCGGCATGCGCAAGTACCTCCTGCACTTGCACACCAGTAGCTGGTATAACCGTGTGCGCTTCCGCCTCTCGCAGCAACTCTCCCGCCACGGCTGGCTGAACGACGATCGCCGCAGAGCCGTCCTTCGTTTGAACAACGCCCTGAAGTCCTTCCTGACAAATCAGCGAAACATCTTCGAGGGTATGGACATACGATATTTTGGCCCCGTAGATGGGCACGACGTGGTGGGACTTGTGAAAACGCTACGTCAGATTAAGGAAATGGCAGGCCCCAAGCTGCTGCACCTACATACAACCAAGGGAAAAGGACTTGAGGCCGCGGAGAAATCACCTACGGAGTATCACGCCCCGGGGAAGTTCAACCCCGACAGCGGAGAACGTTTGGAAGAAAAGAAAGCCGGCGAACCTCCCAAGTATCAGGAAGTATTTGGCGAGACCTTACTCGAACTGGCGCGCAAGAACGACAAAATCATTGGCGTCACGCCCGCCATGCCGACGGGATGCTCCATGAACATTCTCATGGACGAGATGCCGGAACGCGTCTATGACGTGGGCATCGCTGAAGGCCACGCCGTGACCTTCTCTGCCGGCATGGCGAAGGAGGGCATGGTTCCGTTCTGCAATATCTACAGTGCTTTCGCCCAGCGCGCCTATGACAACATCATTCACGACGCTGCGCTACTCAACCTGCCCGTCGTGCTATGCCTTGACCGCGCGGGACTCGTCGGCGAAGACGGCCCGACGCACCACGGTGCCTTCGACCTCGCCGCGCTTCGCCCTATACCCCATCTTACCATAGCCTCGCCCTACGACGAGTGCGAGTTGCGGCGCCTCATGTACACCGCACAACTGCCCGGGCGCGGGACGTTTGTCATCCGCTACCCACGTGGCAAGGGACAGCTCGCGGACTGGCGCTGCCCCCTCGAAGCTGTGCCTGTAGGGAAGGGACGCCTCCTGAAGTCCGGGCGCGACATTGCCGTCTTGACCTTAGGCCCCATTGGAAACACCGCTGCAGCTGCTATAGAAGACGTAGAAAAGGACGGACAGCTAAGCATTGCCCACTACGACCTGCGCTTCCTTAAACCGCTTGACGAAGCGCTGCTCTTGCATGTCGGACGCACCTTCCGATACGTCGTCACCATCGAAGACGGCGTCCGAGCCGGCGGCATGGGAAGCGCAGTGCTGGAGTTCTTTGTCGACCACGGCCTGCGCCCCGACGTAGTTCGCCTCGGCTTGCCCGACGAGTTCGTGGAGCACGGCCGCGTTGACCTTTTATATAAGGAAGTAGGGATTGACCAAGACGGCATAGCCAAAACCCTAAGAGAAGTTGCGGAGCGCTCCAAGGCCGCTGCCAAACGATAAAACCATGAAAATCATCATTGCAGGCGCCGGAGCCGTCGGCACACACCTGGCAAAGCTCTTTTCCCGGGAGCACCATGACATTACGCTCATTGACCCGGATGCCACCCACCTACAAAACCTCAGCACACGCTTTGACCTGCTCACGGTCTGCGAGTCGCCGCTCTCTATAGAAGCTCTGCGCGCCGCTGACGTGGGGAAGGCAGACCTCTTCATCAGTGTAACAGACGACGAGGCGCACAACATGACCATTTGCATGCTTGCCTCGAAGCTGGGAGCCCAGAAAACGGTGGCTCGCGTGGACAACTACGAGTACACCCTACCGCGAAATCTCGATTTCCTAAAGAGCGCAGGCATTAACTCCGTCATATACCCCGAGATGTTGGCCGGCGAGGAAATTATGCACACGATAAAACGTAGCTGGGTGCGGCAGCTCATCGAGATTCAGGATGGAGCCCTGCTTCTCGTCTGCGTGAAAGTGCGCAATGGCGCGAGCATCGTGGGGAAGCCGTTGCGGGAAATCAGCGCTCCGGACTCGCCTTTCCACGTCGTAGCCGTGAAGCGGCGCGGCGCAACCTTAATACCGCATGGAAACGACGTGCTGAAGCATCAAGACGCCGTATATTTCATGACGACGCCGAAATACGTAGCTTACGTTAAGGAAATTGCCGGTAAGGAGGACTACCCCGACGTTACAGACGTCATATTCCTCGGCGCGGGCAGTACCACGGAGCGCGCGCTGGCCATTATGCCAGACTACATGCGTGCCAAGGTTTTCGACTCCGACCCTCGCCGCTTGGAGCACTTGGATAGCGTCTTGATGAATAGTCGCGTCATGTACATCAACGGCGATGGACGCGACCTCGACTTACTCATCGACGAAGGCATCAAACGTGCGCAGGCGTTCGTCGCCGCTACCGACTCGTCCGAGGCGAATGTCCTTTCCTGCCTCGCCGCCAAACGCTGCGGAGTGCGCAAGACCGTGGCCATGGTTGAGAACTTTGACTACGTAGCTATGGCCGAAAGCCTGGACATTGGCTCTATATTGAACAAGAAAACCCTTGCCGCCGGCCACATCTACCGCATGATGCTCCGCGCCGACGTCACGACGGTGAAAAGCCTTGTCGTGGCTAATGCTGACGTGGCGGAACTCGTTGTTAAGGAAGGTTCGCGCGTTACCAAGAAGCCCGTGAAAGACCTCGGACTGCCACCTACCATCACCCTTGGCGGCATGGTGCGCGGAAAGAAGGGATACCTCATCAACGGCATGACGCAGCTCCAGCCGGGCGACGTCGTTGTGGCCTTCTGCATCGAAGGTGGCTTGAAACAGATCGAACGTTTCTTCAAGTGAAGCCGCCCGGTTCTTTTTTTATTACGATATATTCCTTACTAAAACGCATAAATCAATGATTAGCTATTTCCTACTTGGCCTTTTCTGCGGCATATGCTGCGGTATCCTCCTCTTAGGCTACGGCAAGTTTTACTACGACCAGCGCAAAGGCGGCACGCGGCAGCGTCCTATAGAGCAAGTGGTTCGCGAGCCCGACACGTGGCCTGCCCGCTTAGATGCTTTGGAGGAGAAGTACGGCTTGCTAACCCGCGAAATCCACTTCTCCCATTATACGGACGACGTGGCCGCCAACGCCTTCTTCTTTGACGACAGCCAGACCTTACTTCTCATGGGGCAGCCCATTAACTACGACAAGATAGAGCGCTATTCGCTCGATTTTGCCGGCGTCTATGTTCTCAAGGTTTGGGTCGAAGGGCTCGAAGGTCACTACACCACGCAATCCACGCCGAACGGCGAGGCCGCAAATGCCTTCAAAGCCGAGATGCAACGCGTCGTAGGGGCTGACAAGGAGTACGTTATCACCGAGCAATGGGGTTGAGCGGCCAAGGCCTCCTGCTTAAAGCGGCGTGATTGGGCTTTGCGGCATAGTCCCTGCGGCTTGCTGCCGGCTCCGCCTCACACATTATATAATATGTTCATGAAAAAGATACTTTTCTTCTTTCTATCCGCGTGCATCCTTGCCGCCTGTTCGGGCAAGGGTGCTTCGTCGGCTGATGAGAACCCTACAACCGTTGTCATACTCGACGTAGTGAAAAAGGCCACCGCCGCAGCGAAGGACGCAAAGAGCATAGACCAGCTGCGGAAGGTCAGCGACGACGAGAGCACGCAGATAGAGCAAATCCTCTCACGTCTGCAACCTGCCGCGCGCGATTCCTTCATGGCCGACACCGTGCAGACCGACCGTATAGAGCAGGCACGCGCGGCTCTTGTCGGCACGCTCGAGGATAAGGCTAAGGCGCTGGGCGGCACGCTCTACGACGAGGCTGACTGACGGCGCTTCCGTGGCTCCATTAGCCTCCGGCAAGTCTGCCGCTCGCTTCGCTGTGTAACTGCCTGCCCTCGGCGGATAGCTACGTGCCTCGTGAAAATTCTCGTTTAGGAAAAATCTGTTTAAAAGTCCCGCCCCATTTTGGCTCTTTGCCAAATGGGGCGGGCTTTTTGTGCTTTAGCGGGGCGTTGTGTGCGTTTACGGGTCGGTGCAGCGCCTCAGTTTAAAGTCTCCAGCACTTTGTTGCCCTGCCGCTCCTCCGGAATGCCTTGTTCCATGTAGCTGAGCAGCGTCTTATAGGCCGCCACGCGTACGGCGTGCTGTGTCTTGTCGTGCAAGTCCGTTGCCGCATGGTCCAGGAACTCTCCGGCGTCCCGCGTAGTCAACCTCATGCCGCGCATGAAGAGACGGCGCAACAGCTGGTAGCCCGCATAGCGCGCCAAGGGGCGTTCGCCGGCTATCCACTCGAAAGCCTTTTGCCCTGCATAGGGTTCGTTTTGCAAGAGGTGAAACACCGTGGCGTCCACCTCCTCCGTGTAGCGCATCTGTTCCAACCAAAGCTCGGCCAAGTCTGCCCCAAAAGCCTCCGGTGGCATCACCATGCCGGCCAGCAGCCTACACTCGCGCACGTCCTCCTTCCACAGTGCGGCTGCCAGCGCGTAGCTGTGCGGCAACTCCGCAGCCAAGGCGCGTAGTCGCGGCAGCTCTACGCCGAAGTTCACCTTATAGGCCAGTCCCTTTGCCCGCATCGATTGGCTGACGGGGCCGTTCATCATGGCGTGCAACTCACGCTTCACGGTGCGCACCGTAGCCGCCACGTCCTCTCGTTTCTCTTCTTCCATGTCTTGGTTCTTGCTTCGCCTCTCGTCGCTGTTGTGCGTAGGGTGGGTCGCTCAGTTTGCCATGCGCGTGTCGAGGATGACGAAACCGGCTTTCGTGATGCCTTCGTGTATCTCGCGGATGTGTTCTGCGCTTCTGGTCTCCAGCACGATGCGCAAGTTGCAGGAGTTCACGTCTGCACTCTCGCCGTTGCGCTCGTGGTGCAGGCTTATGATGTTTGCGCCAAATCCTACGATGACTTGCGAGAGTGCCAGAAGCGAGCCGGGACGGTCCGGTAGTTCTATAAGCATCTCCGTCGTGCGTCCGCTCTTCATCAGGCCGCGGTTGATGACGCGTGAGAGGATAGTCACGTCGATGTTGCCGCCACTCACGATGCAGCACACCTTCTTTCCCGCTATTTCCACCTTGTTAAACATGGCCGCCGCGACGCTTACGGCGCCTGCGCCTTCACTCGTCAGTTTGTGGTGCTCTATCAGGGCGAGGATGGCGGCGCATATTTCGTCCTCTGTGACGGTCACGACGTCGTCCACGTACTTTGAGCATATCTCGAACGTATGTACGCCCGGCTCTTTCACGGCTATACCGTCGGCAATGGTCAGCACGGTGGGCAGCGTCTCCCGTTTGTTGTGCTCAATGCTTCGCAGCATGGAGGCCGCGCCGGCTGCCTGCACACCGATGACGCGCGTCGTGGGCTTCAGCGCTTTTATGGCGAAGGCCACGCCGCTGGCCAGTCCACCGCCGCCAATGGGCACGAAGACAACGTCGCAGTCGGGCAGCTCGGCCAGTATCTCCATGCCGATAGTCCCTTGCCCGGCAATGACTTGTTCGTCGTCGAAGGGATGGATAAAGGTCATGCCGTTCTCCTCTTGCAGCTGCATGGCGCGGGCGTAGGCGTCGTCGTAAACGCCCGGCACCAGCTCCACCTCAGCACCCAGTTCCCGCGTATTCTCCACCTTGCTGATGGGCGCCCCGGCGGGCATGCAGATGAGGGCACGGATGCCCAGATGCTTTGCGGCCAACGCTACGCCCTGCGCGTGGTTGCCGGCAGAGCAGGCTATTACGCCGCGCGCCTTTTCCTCCTCCGTGAGCTGCGAGAGCTTGAAGCCCGCGCCCCGCACCTTAAACGAACCCGTCACTTGCAGGTTCTCCGGTTTCAGAAAGAGGTCGCAAGCCGGGTTCAGCTTCTCTGTGCGGATGAGTGCGGTAGGTCTAACGACGTGCTTCAGCACGATGCCGGCCTTATAAATAACGTCTAATGAAATCATGTCCTTTTCTTTGTCTGTCTCTCAGGGTTTAGCGGTGTGGCGGTACGCCGCGACGCATCGCCACCTCCCAACCCCGCGCAAATTTACGCTTTTCCCTCGGCAAAGTCCCTCACCTCTTCGTTTTTGTCCCCCACCTCCGGACTAATCGGTAAGACGTAGTTGCGACCCGCCACCTGCTGCGCCCTGACAAACGAGTACTGCAAGACTAACGGATAAGACTAAGCCGTGTCCCGCCGTCTGCTAAACCCCTCCGCTCCGTCCTGTCGCTGGAGGTGACACGGAGCGGAACGATTTGTTACCGAGTACATCTCGACCTGGCTGTCCTGTCGCTGAAGGCGACACGGAGCGAAGCGATTTGTTACTGAGTACATCTCGACCTGGTTGTCCTGTCGCTGAAGGCGACACGGAGCGAAGCGACTGGTTAACCGAGGGTAAAACGGCGGAACGAAGTGAAGCCGTTTCACCCTCGGTTGGCGGCAGGCAAAAGATGTGCGGACGCTGAAGGCGTCCCTTTCGTAACGATGGTTTACCCGGCGTCGTTCAGAAAATAGCGCTCGTCAATCTCTATATGCGTTGCCGCGAGGAGGGTACGCAATTCCTCGCCCAGTGGCACGCGTTTGTGGTGCTCTTTCTGCCCTTTGATGTACCGGATGACCGTTTCCTTCTCGTCATAGCTCTTGGAAATAGCGCAATAAGACTTGCTCCAGCCCTCAAAGCGTGGGAACAGGTCGCGGCGCTCCTTGAGATAATGACTCACATGTATCTTGAGGTCGTGCACAAAGGCGGACGGTGACAGCGTGGGATGAAGGTCGATGAAGATATGTATGTGGTCGGGCATCCCACCTACGCGAAGCAACTTGCAACCTTTGTGCTGGCAATAACTATAAATATTGTGGTACACGTCACGCTCGTGTTCCGGGGTGATGGCCGGGAGGGAGTGCCGGGTACGTATGACTATGTGGTAAAGGCATTGGGTGTATGGCATGGTGCTTGGGGGGTATGTTTGGGATAGTTGTGGTTTTTGCTATATGGTCGCCTTGACGTGGCTGGCAATCCCGTCCTGGGTGGCCGGTTGTGGGAGGGACGCCGTTGGCGTCCGGAGTTACGGGAGCTTACCTGCCGCAGGTGAACCGTCGTCGCTACGCTCCGCCGGTTTACCTGCGGTTAACGAGTCGCTACGCTCCGTGTCGCCTTCAGCGACAGGCCGATGGGTGGCCGGTTGTGGGAGGGACGCCGTTGGCGTCCGGAGTTACGGGAGCTTACCTGCCGCAGGTGAACCTTCGTCGCTGCGCTCCGCCGGTTTACCTGCGGTTAACGAGTCGCTACGCTCCCTGTCGCCTTCAGCGACAGGTTTCCGCATGGATGAGTCTCCGAGTTTGTCGCTACTGTCTCTTTTGTCTCCTTCAGCGATAGGCGACCATAGACCCGGACGGGGCATGTAGTGACCCCTAAGCGGCTTTTACCTTCACCTGCGGCGCTCGTAGCGGCTGCTTTGGCGTACGAGGTCGGAAATTTCCTTTATGAGGTCGGCGTTTTGTAGCATCTCGTCAAGGTCTAAGTGCATGCGGTAGCGCCAGTAGTGGTGCGCGTCGGCCGGCACGTTCACCCTTTCCGCCGCTGCGTCTTTCCTGCGCAGCGTTTCGTCCATGGCAAGCCAGTCCTGCAGCGCGATGATGCAGAGCATGGACGGGGAAGTGAGGTGCCGGTAGAGGATGTCGCGAGCCAGCCGGCCCGGAAGCGGATGCGGCGCCGCACCGGTGCGATACAGCATGGCGTTATAAAAGTCCTGTGTGCGACTTGTGTCTTCGTCCCACCATTCTCGCAACGTCGGCATGTCGTGCGTGGTGGGCGTATCTACGCTGTAATAGGGATTCTTTGAGAGGTGGGCGAAGCGTTCGCCCGTTTGCTTGGGCATGGACTGTATCTCGAGCGTCAGGATGTGCAGCTGTTGCAGCACGGGTCGCACGCAGGCGGGCACCATGCCGAGGTCTTCGGCACAGGGCAGCATCTGCGTGGCTTCTACCAAGTGCGGCAGTTTCTCCCGGGCGCCTTCCGCCCAAAGCGCCTCGTTGCGCCGGTAGAAGTAGTTGGCGTAGAGGCGGTCGAAGGCGGCTTTCTCGCTGTCCCACAGGGCGCGGTAGGCGTAGGTCTCCTGCGCCGCGATGCGCGGGTGGTACTTGTCTGCTTGGCGGTGGTCGCGAACGAAGAGCACGTCTGTAGCCAGCTCCTGCAGCCCGTCTTTCAGCGCTGCGGGGGCGTCGAGCGCGGCTATCTTCCGCTCCGTGTCGCACGTTGGCCGGAGCTTCCAGCGGTCTTCGCCCAAGCTGTCGAGGTACGTCTGCGCCACGCTGTCCGCCTGCTCCCCGAAGCGCTCGCGGAGCACCCACGTGGCGATGTACGGCTCGGCATGTAGCTCCGCGCGGAAGGTTAGTCCGTAGCTGCATATCTCTTCGCGCGTCAGGCCGAGGGCGGGGGAAAATTGTCCCAGCCGTGCCGTTACGCCGTGGGCGGGGATTTCCCAGATGCGGAAGAAGCCCAGCACGTGGTCCATGCGGAACGCGTCGAAATAGCCCGCCATGTGGCTCAAGCGCCGCGTCCACCAGCCGTAGCCGTCGGCTTGCATGGCCTGCCAGTCGTAGGTTGGGAAGCCCCAGTTCTGCCCTGTACGGCTGAAGGCGTCGGGTGGTGCGCCGGCCTGGCCGTCGGTGTGGAAATAGGCCGGCTCGGCCCATACGTCGCAGCCGTGGCGGTTGACGCCAATGGGGATGTCGCCTTTCAGGATGACGCCCTGCGCGCGCGCCTCGGCCTGTACGCGGCGCAGCTGTCGGTCGAGCGCAAACTGAACGTAGCCGTAGAAATCCATCTGTTCGTCGCCCACCGCCGCTTGTAGGCCTTCGCCGCGCGTGGGGCGCAGGCGCCGCGTGGCAGCTGCCACCTGCGGCGTGTAGCGACGCAGCGAGGCGGGCCAAGTGGTGAAGTCGGCCGTACCATAGCGGTCGCGCAGCACGCTGAAGCTGGCGTAGGGCAACAGCCAAGCCCGGTTCGCGGCGAAGAAGGCTTTGTAGGCTTCCGTAGCGAGCACCTGCGCACCCTCTTGCCGGAACAGGCGCCACAGGTAGTCCGTCTTTGCGGCGTTCACGCCTTCGTAGTCCACGGCAGGCAGCGCGTTAAGCTCACGGCGCCGCGCTTCCAGGCGCTCGGCCGCCGCCGCGTCGGCCAACGGGGGGAGCTGGCGCAAGTCTATGTACTGCGGGTGCAGGGCGAAGACGCTGATGCATCCGTAGGGGTAGGAGTCCGTCCACGAATGCGAGGACGTCGTGTCGTTCACGGGCAACACCTGGACGACGCGTTGCCCCGTGCGCGCCGCGAACTGCACCATGCGCAGCAGGTCGCCGAAGTCGCCCACGCCGAAGCTTCCCGCCGTGCGCAACGCAAAGACGGGAACGAGCGTCCCCGCCAACCTGTGGCGCGGCAGGGCGAACCGGGGCGTCGGCAGCTCGTAGGCCGCCACGGCGCCGTCGGCCATGGGCGGCAACTGTAGCGTGCGGTTGGCGCCTTCTTCCCACATCTCGCCGTCGATGATGAACTTAAACTCCAAGCTCCCTTTCGGAAAGTCCGCCGCGTCGAGGTCAACGACCCACGCGCCGCGCCCCGTGTGCACCAAGGGTACGGCGCGCTCCGGCTCCCAGCCGCCCAGCGCCTCCGCCGCGCCCGAAAGCGCCAACTGTTGCCCCGCCCACAGCTGCGGCGCCCAAACGCGTAGCCGCACGGTGCGCCCGTATGTCGGCGCAGGCGGAGCCGTGGCTTCTCGCGGCGCGATGCACGCCGTGAAAGCGCTGCTCAGCAGGTGCGCCTCCTGCGGCGCGTCGGCCCACAGGTCGCGGCAAAAATATTGCCGCCCCGCCTTGGCGGCGAGATGAAGCGTGTGGGGCAACAGGGGACTTTCGTGCCGCACTTCCTGCTCACCGCGCACCACGGCATAGCTATAAGATAAAGTTGACGTGCCGCGCGGCGCTTGCAGACGGCACGTCCAGTGCTGTCCGTCGGACGTCGTCATGCGGTGCTCGCCGGTTCGGCTGTCTTGCAGCGTTCGTAAGACGAGGGACTCTCCGTTGGCGGCGACGTAGTGAAGACTGAAATGTAGGGTCATGGGTTTTCGTTTCAATGTGAGCGGCGCGCGCGTGGCTCCGCCCGTTTTGCAAATGTACGAAAAAGGCGGCAGGCGCGGCGTCTGCCCTTGCCGAACTTCTTGTAGCCTTGCGCCGGCTTCTCGCAGCTTTCCGCGGGCTTCGCGTAGCCTTTCGCCTGCTTCTCGTAGCTTCCCGCGGGCTTCGCGTTACCTTGCGCCGGCTTCTCGCAGCTTCCCGCTGGCTTCGCGTTACCTCTTACCTAATCCGTCCTGCGCCAATATGGGAAATAGTCGGCACTTGTTTAAAATTAGTCGGCACCTATTTAAAATTAGTCGGCACTTATCGGGAAATAGTCGGCACTTAATTTTTGTACAGCCGTGGGTGTAAAATTGTACACCCGTGGGAATACAATTGTACACCCGTGGCTGTAAAATTGTACACCCGTGGGTGTACAAAAACTAAGTCCGACTTACGAATGATTAGGTCGGACTTGTAAATCAATAGCTCGGACTTAATAATAGATAGGTGTCGGCCGGTTTGATATAAGTCGGAATTAAAATTGGATTTTTCGAGCCTTCTGACGAGAAACGGCGGCCGGGTGCGAGAGAGAGGCAGGGTTGGCCGGTGCGTGTCTGTTGCACTGTGCCTTGTAGGGCAGAGGTCGGGCTACGCGAGGCCACAAAAAAGGAGGCGTGCCTCGCTGTTTGTGCGGGGCACGCCTCGATGGGTTCACAGGCCGCTGTTCGTGCGGCGTGAAGGGGGATTGTTACTTGATTTCTACGGTGGCGCGACGGTTGTAGGATGCGGGTTCGAGCGTATCTACGCCGCCCTTGGCTACGGTGGTGATGTTGTCGGCGCTTACGCCCATGCTCTGCAGCTCTTTGGCTACGGCGTCGGCGCGCTGCTGGGAGAGGCGGTTGTTGATGTTGGCGTTGCCCGTGGCGTTGTCGGCGTAGCCGGTGACTACGATTTGCTTGTTGTTGGCCTTGGCGTAGTCGGCGAGTTGCTGAACGCCTACGAGGTTGCGGCGGTCGGCAATTTTGGCGCTTCCGATGGGGAAGAAGACGGACTGCGTGCCACCGACGTACTGCGTGACGGTTTCGGTCTTGACGACTTCCTTAGTCTCGGCCGGCTTCTGGTTAGCCAGCAAGTCGCGCAGGCGTGCGTTCTCTTCCTGCTGCTCGGCCAGGGAGGCGTTGAGGGCGTCCATTTGCTCCTTGTTCATAGCCATGAGGGCGTCGACGTCGGGCACTTTCTCCCAGTTGGTCTTGTTGAGGTTGAAGGTGAGGCCTACGGCTGCGCCGAGCATCTTGTCCCAGTGGCGCGCGCGGCTCTTCTTGTAGCTGCTCCAGGGGTCGGCGACGCCGTTCTTAGCTGCGCCGTCGAAGCTGCCTTCCATAGCGTTGCCATATACGTCAAGGAACGCGGAGATGTGCTTCGTGATGCGGAAGTTGTTGAGTAAACCGGCCTGATAAGAGATGTCGTAATCGTTATACGTCATGTTGCGGGCGACACCCAAGCCGAAGTAGGGGATAAAGTTCCACACGCGCTTCTCATTGTAGCCAAAGAGGAGGTTGGAAAGGTTGAGCATCAGGTCTTCGTGGATGTTCCAGTAGTTGTAGTGGTGATGGTCGGCCTTGGTGTTGACCTGCTTGCTCCAAACGCCCTCGAACTTGGTGCGCAGACCTATGCCGGGGGTGAACCACTTACCTATGGCGACGTTGAAACCGAACTCACCGCGATAGGAAGAGAAGGGTGCGAAGGGTACGCTGGAGGCTTCCTGCGAGGAGAAGTTGGCGTTGTACTGGCCACCGGCGCTGATGAACCAGTTGTCCCAGAAAGAATTTGTAGCTACGCTGTACTTGGTCGTGGGGACGTAGGTCTCCTGTGCCATGCCTGCCGTGCAGAAGGCGGCGAGGGCGAGCGACATGAATAGCTTCTTCATGATGTTTGATGTTTTAGTGTGGTTTGAAATTAGGCTTTTGCTCGTTTTGCTTAGATCTTACGCGGCAAAGATAGGTAAAAAGGCAGATGGCGGCAATTATGAGCAAATTTTTTTACTTGCTGAAGCGTGCTTCGATGTCTGCGGCGGGTATAATGGTGAGTACGGGGTGTCCGTCGGGGGTATAGGCCGGCGTGGTGCTGGCAAAGAGCTGGCGCATGAGCTCGCCCATTTCTTCTTGGGAAAGTATGACGCCGACGGGCATGGCGGCCTTGCGTGCGAGGGAAGCGGCGAGGCGCTCGGCTACTTTGTCGGCTGCGCTGTCGTTGCCGAGGCGGACGTCGGCGAGCAGGCCTTGGAGGAGGGCGGCGGGGTCGAGGCCTTCGGTGCCTGAGGGGACGCCGCGCAGCAGGTAGGTGGAGCCGTCGGCCGGTTGGAGGTCGAAGCCGACGGCTTTCAGGGTGGGGGCAAGGATGGAAAGCAGGGGAGCGTCGGCCGGGGCTATGCTAAGCTCCTGCGGGAAGAGGAGGCCCTGCGAGATGCCGCCTTCGTGGCGTATGGCGTGAAGGTAGCTGTCGTAGAGGACGCGGATGTGGGCGCGGTGCTGGTCGACGAACATGAGTCCGGACTTCACGGAGAAGACGATGTAGTGCCCTTCGTACTGCAAATAGCCCGTAGAGAGGTCGGCCGTGCCGGGCTGGAAGTTCTGCGTGGGAGGTGTGGCGGCGCTGCTCCTGATTGTCGGTGCGGAATGTGCGTTTTGCTGCGTTATACCTGCGGGCCATAGCGTGGGCTGTTCGGCTTCGGCGTGTGCACCTTGGCGCAGTCCGGCGAAGGCTTGCTCGTAGAGCTTCGCCCAGCCGCCGTCGGGGCGCGGTTTCTGCCGGTGGGGAGCTGTGGTGGCGGCTTGTGCGGAGCCGGACTTGAAGGGGTTGAAGTCGGGGTTGATGTGTATGTCCGGAGGAGCGACGTTTGTAGCGTCAGGGTTGAAGGCCGGGATGTCAGGCCGGTTCAGCGTATCGAAGTCTATGGACGGTATGCCGCCGGCTTTGCCTAAGGCTTCGCGAACGGCGGCCAGCAGGATTTGCCAGACGGCTTGCTCGTCCTGGAACTTGATTTCTGTCTTCGTGGGGTGGACGTTGACATCGATGCGTGCGGGGTCGGTCTCGAAAGTTAAGAAGAAGGGCACCTGCTCGCCGTCGGGGATGAGGCGTGCATAGGCCGTCATCACCGCCTTGGCGAAGGAGGGGTGCCGCATGTAGCGATTGTTGATGAAGAAGTACTGATGTACGGATTTCTTGCGGGCACTTTCGGGAGTGCCAACAAAGCCGTGTATCTTGACAAGTTCTGTCTCGGTGTCGACAGGCAGGAGTTGCGAGGCGAGCTTCCGCCCGAAGACGTTGCCAACCATCTGCAGCAGGTTGCCGGCGGGCAGGTCGAGGAGCAGCGAGCCGTTGGTATAAATGCGGAAGTTGAGGGTGGGGTGGGCTAAGCAAATGCGCTGAAACTCCGTGAGGATGTTGGAGAGTTCCGTGTGGTCGGACTTGAGGAACTTGCGGCGTGCGGGGACGTTGAAGAAGATGTTGCGCACGGCGAAGTTGGCACCAACGGGGCAGCTGACGGGGATTTGCTCCACGACTCGGCCTCCCTCAATTTGCAGGCACGTACCCAGCTCTTGCCCTTCCATACGAGTGCGCAGCTCAACCTGCGCCACGGCGGCGATGGAGGCCAGTGCCTCGCCGCGGAAGCCCATCGTGTGGAGGGCGAAGAGGTCTGCGGCAGACTGTATCTTAGATGTAGCGTGGCGCTCGAAGGATAGGCGGGCGTCCGTCTCGCTCATGCCTTTGCCGTTGTCGATAACTTGCACGAGGGTCTTGCCGGCGTCCTTGACGACCAGCTGTATGGTCGTGGCGCCGGCATCGATGGCGTTCTCCATCAATTCCTTGACGACGGAAGAAGGGCGCTGTATCACTTCTCCCGCCGCTATTTGGTTGGCCACGTTGTCCGGTAGCAGGTGAATAACGTCTGGCAAGGCGGTAGGTATATATAATAATGTGTGGAACGGAGCGGGCATTCGCTGCGCCGCGCCTGCTTTTTCACAGGGCGTTGGCTTGCAGCTTTTGCAGCGGAGCTTCGCGCCGTGGCGTGGCTTTCAGCTGTTTGCTGCTGTCCTTAGGCTTCCATACGTAGATGTCGTCTTTGTCCTTGGGGCGCACGTGGGCGAACCAAGCAAAGTTGGGCAGGAAGGTCTTCTCTTCAGGCGCCGTCCCGACGGGGTAGAGCGTGCCTGTGGTGGAGGGAGCCCAGCTCTTCTGAAGCTTGCGCTCGTGCATATAGAGGCGGAGCTTGGCCGTCTCGGCGTAGTTTTGAAATGCTATGGTGCTATCTTTCTCAAGGGGGTACATGATGATGCATACGTTCTCGTCAACCGCGCCAAGGGTCATCTCACCATTTTGGAAGTACGCTCGCATCAGTTTTCCGGCTATTTGGTTGTAGTGTTGCTCCTCGTCAAGGCGTTCCACAAGGAGGGCTTGGCGCCGTACGTAGATGCTGTCCACGGTGGAGTCGTTGGTGAAGACGTTTATCTCTTCGCCCAGAACTTGCCGGTTGTCTGCCCACACGATGGGGTCGCGGTAGAGCGAGATGCATGCTTGCTTAGTGTTATAGACCAGGGAGTCGCCGACGGCTTGTATGTCGTTGCGGAAGGCTCGGGCGCGGTGATAACCCTTCACGACGCGGTAGGCGCTGTCTGTCTTGTTGTTGTAGGAGAATAGGCGCAATGTGTCGGCATGTAGATAGAGGGTATCTTTGGCGTTGGCGTAGTCGATGACGACTGCGCGCTTCCCCACGACGTATGAAGAGTCGCTGCGGGCGGCCGGGGCGTCGAAATATTCGCACAAGTCGCCTTTCAGCGTGCATTTGTTCTTGAAGTCCACCAGCACCACGTTGCGCTGTGCCGTGAGGTGCCCGGTCTGCTTGTCGTAGTCCATGCTCTCACCTTCTGCCATGTAGTTGCGCACGTCGTCCTTTAGGCGGGAATAACCTACCAGGCGGGTGCGGCCTGTCTCCGTGTTGTAAGTGGCTGCTCGGGTGAAGATGTTCGTCGTTCCGCTAAGGATATTCGTTCGCCCCTCGATGCGAGCTTCTTTCCGTCCCACGTCGTAGTACAGCCGAGGCGTGACGACCGTGCCGCGCTGGCCTTTGAGGGTCACCGGGTAGCCTTGGTACTTCTCGTTCTGCTCATAAAGGCGGTAGTCGGGGTCTTCAAAGTAGGCTTTCCGCGTCTTGGTGAAGTATTCGCCGTAGTAGGATTGCAGGTGGTTCGTCCCGTCGATGAGTTCTCCCTCGTGGGGATACCACGCCTTGCCTTCGTCGCGCGAGTAGTAGAGCTGCTGCGTCTTCAGCACTTGGTTGCGGTGTTTCACCTCTACGTTGCCCATCATCTCTGCGGTACGTGTGGAGCCGTCGTAGTGCAGGCTGTCTCCGCGCAGGGAAAGCGTGTCGCCCTGGGTGATACGTACGTGGCCAAAGGCGCGGACTGACTGCGACGACTCGTAGAATACGGCGCTGTCACACGTCATGCGCATACCGGCATGTCGCAGTTGCACGTGGCCGTGAAGGCGCTGTGCGTCGGGATTGTCGAACTGGTCGAAAATCCATTCGTCCGCGTGGTCCAGTATGATGGGGTCGTCGTCCGCGTTCTGCCTTGTAGTGGCTGCTACAACGTCGGTAGCAGTCAACCCAAAGAGACCTAAGAACGCGCAGGCCGCGGCTATTTTACCCAGCCTTTGTACTTGAAGTCGCAATCCCGCCATTCGGGCTTTATACGTATGTAGGTGTTGTTTATCTTCTCCTGTACCCAGGCTTCAAGTTTCTCGTTGCAGCGCTTTTGATAGACTACGTCGCGCAGGGTTTGGAAGTCTTCCGTCATGGAAGCGTGGTGTGCGTCGATGCGGCTTTTTAGTTTTACCACGGCGCAGACTTGATAGCCTTTATCGTTGGTCATGAGGAAGGGCGCGGAGATTTGCCCAACCTTTAGCGTGTCGACAACTTTTGCCACGTCTTGGTTCAGCTCCTTCATTTCGAAGCGGGAAGTGGGCAGTCCGCCATCTTCTTGCCGTTGGTGAGAGAGCAGGCCGTTGTTGTTGCGCGTGTCCTTGTCTGACGATAGTTCGCGGGCGGCCATCTCGAAGGTAAATTTCCCTGCGCGAATGTTGCTGGCTATGGAGTCCAAGCGGGTGAGCTCTTTCCGGTAGATGCTGTCGGCTATGGTAGGTTTAAGCAGGATGTGGCGCACCTTTATCTTATCGCCGCGCTTATCTATGAGCTGAATGATGTGGTAGCCGAATTCTGTCTTTACTATCTTCGACACCTTTTGCGGGTCGTTCAGCGTGAAAGCTACGTTGGCGAACTCCGGAACCAACTCGCCGCGTCCCATGTAGGGCAGTTCGCCGCCGTTGCTTGCCGAGCCTTTGTCTTCAGAGTAGAAGCGGGCGAGCGTGCCGAACGTGGACTGGCCCGAGGTGATGCGGTTGGAGTAGTCGCGAAGCTGTTCTTCCACGCGTTCCACTTCTTCGCGCGTCGGGCTGGGCTGTGCGGTGATGATTTGTACCTCCACCTGCGTGGCTATGAGCGGCAGGCTGTCCTCCGGCATGTCTTTGAAGTAGGAGCGGACTTCGGCAGGCGTCACCTTCACGCTCTCCGTTATCTTCTGCTGCTCTTCTTGGATGCGGTAGTTGTCCCTTTCGCTGCGTTTCAGGTCGTCGCGTAGCTGGGCTATCGTCTTGTGGAAATAAGCCTCTATGTTCTCGCGCGACCCCAGGTTCTGGAGGTAATACTCCACGATGTTGTTGACGCGCGGAATGATGTCGGCCTCGCTTACGGTGATGCTGTCCAAGTCGGCTTGGTGCAGATAGAGTTTCTGCACGGCTATCTGCTCCGGTATTTGGCAGTATTTGATGGGGGAGTTGTAGCGCTCGGCTTGCACCCGCACTTCTTCCACGTCGGAGAGGAGGATAGGGTCGTCGCCCACTACCCAAATCACCTCGTCAATGACGTTGTTATTGTTTTGTGCCATGCCGGCGAGTGCCGGGACAAAGGCAAGCAGCGCCAGTATCTTGCGAAGCATCTTTTTAGTCGTGTTGGTTCACGGTCTTTACCACGTCTTCGTTGATGGTGACGGGGTACTTCTTGCGCAGTCCTTCTACCCATTCCTTTTCCCGGATGTCCTGAAGGTCGTTTTCTACTACCGATTTCACGTCCAGGTAGCTCTTGGGCTGGGAAAGCTTCTTCCCGAAGACGTCGCTGACGGGGTATTTCTTATTCTGCGCCTTTTTGTCTTTGCCAAAGACGAGGCCGTCCACGTAGGCGTTCTCTCCCGGCTTAACGAGCATGGGGCCGGAGACGCTCACTACGGTTGAGTCCTTGTTTACCTGCGATTTTATAGCGGCGCGCCAGTCGCCGTCAGCGTTTGCCTTCAGCACTTTCTTGGCGGCTTTCACGTCGGCTGCCGTCTTCCCGTGTATGACGAAGCCTTTGAAGCGTGGCTCTGTCCAGGCGTATTTCTTCTTGTTCTTCTTGAACTGCGTCTCCAGGGCCTGGGTGTCTGCCTTCGCAGGGTCCCACACCTGCTGTTTGCTGACGTCGTAGAAGAGCAGGCCGTCGTGGTATTCTTGCACGAGGTACTTCAGGTCATTGTCCGTCCCGACGTGCGCGGCCAGCACACTGTCCAAGACGCTCTCCCGGTTAAGGCGGCCGCCGGAGGCATCCACTATTTTCTTTATCTTCGCCTCGGCCGACGCTTCTTCTATGCCGCGGCTCTTCAGGAAGCGCACGATCTGCGGCCGTAGCGTGTCGTAGGGCTCCAGCGCCTTTCGGTCTTCCATTCTTATAATGTGGTAGCCGGCTGCCGTCTTTACGGGGTGCGACATTTCGCCTACGTTCAGCGCGTAGGCGGCCTCTTCAAATTCCGGCAACGTGTTGCCGGGGCCTATCCAGGGCAACAAGCCGCCGCGGGCGGCCGTCCCGGGGTCTTTTGAGTATTGCTTGGCCAGTTCCGCAAAGTCTGCGCCGTTTACCAGCTCCTCGTAGAGCGAGTCTGCAAGCGCTTTGCCGGCTGCGTTCTCGGCATCTGTGGCGTTTTGCTTCACGCCTATGAGGATGTGCCTCGGCTGTAGCAGGTCTTTACCTCCCAGCTGTTTTTCAGAGCTGTCGTAGATGGAGCGAGCTACGGAGTCTATGTACAGCGAGTCAACCATGTAAGGCGTCAGCTGCATGTCCCTGTATTGCAGGAACTCTTTCTTGAACGCCGCTGCCGTATCCATGCGGGCTTCCTTCGCGGCTTCCACCTTCAGCTTGTAGTTTACGAACATGGGCACGTACTCTTCCACGCTCTTCTGCTCTACGGCGTCTTCTTGGCTGCCGTTCTTGTTGTAGCTGTATTCAAACTCAGAGCGTGTCACGGGCGTGCCGTTCACGGTCATGATGATGGGGTCGGCCTTCGTCTGCGCCTCGGCTGTCAGCGCCAGGGCGATGCCGGCCAGTATCAGTATTTTCTTCATTCCAAAATGATTGTTAGCGAGTGTTTGTGGGGCGATAGCGGCGCACGGCTCACTCGTGGCGGCTGTAGTTGGGCGCTTCGCTGGTGATGGTTATGTCGTGGGGATGGCTTTCCAATACGCCGGCGTTGGTGATGCGCGTGAATTTGGCGTTATGCAGGGCTTCTATGGTCCCGGCTCCGCAATAGCCCATGCCGGAGCGCAGGCCGCCGCAGAGCTGGTAGATTACCTCCTGCACCGTTCCCTTGTAGGGCACGCGTCCTGCTATTCCTTCGGGTACGAGCTTCTTCGTGTCCTTCACTCCGCCTTGGAAGTAGCGGTCCTTCGAACCGTTTTCCATGGCTTCGAGCGACCCCATGCCGCGGTAAGCTTTGAACTTGCGTCCGTTGAAGATGATGGTGTCGCCCGGGCTTTCTTCGGTGCCGGCTACGAGGCTGCCAATCATGACGCTGTAGCCCCCGGCGGCGAGCGCCTTCACCACGTCGCCGCTGTAGCGCAAGCCGCCGTCGGCTATCAGGGGGACGCCCGTCCCTTGCAGTGCGCAGGCCACGTCGTAAACGGCTGAGAGCTGCGGCACGCCGACGCCGGCCACGACGCGCGTCGTGCAAATCGAGCCAGGGCCTATGCCCACCTTCACGGCGTCGGCGCCCGCATCGGCCAGGGTGCGAGCCGCTTCGCCCGTTGCCACGTTGCCCACTACGATGTCCACGCCGCTGAATGAGGCCTTTGCCTCGCGCAGTTTTTCGATGACGTATTTGGAATGTCCGTGCGCCGTGTCGATGACGATGGCGTCAGCACCGGCGCGTACCAGGGCTTCCATGCGCTCCAGCGTGTCGGCCGTGACGCCTACGCCTGCTGCCACGCGGAGGCGCCCCTTCTCGTCCTTGCATGCACGGGGCTTGTCCTTGGCTTTCGTAATGTCCTTGTAGGTTATCAGCCCCACGAGGCGCCCTTCCTTATCTACGACGGGTAGCTTCTCTATCTTGTTCTCCTTCAGGATGCGCGCCGCGCCTTGCAGGTCCGTTTGCTGCGACGTCGTCACGAGGTGCTCGCTGGTCATCACTTCGTCAATCTTCCGCGTCATGTTTTCCTCAAAGCGTAGGTCGCGGTTGGTGACGATGCCCACCAAGTGCATCTCGTCGTCCACTACGGGAATGCCGCCTATGTGGTATTCGCGCATCAGGGCCAGCGCGTCGCGCACCGATGAGCCGCGGTGGATAGTCACGGGGTCGTAGATCATGCCGTTTTCCGCGCGCTTCACGATGGCTACCTGCCGCGCTTGGTCGCTTATGGACATGTTCTTGTGGATGACGCCTATACCGCCTTCGCGGGCTATGGCGATGGCCATCGGCGCCTCGGTTACGGTGTCCATGGCTGCTGTTACGAACGGGATTTGCAGCGCGATGTGACGTGAGAATTGGGTATCGAGGCGCACCGTGCGCGGTAAAACCTCTGAATAAGCGGGGATGAGCAGGACGTCGTCGAAGGTGAGACCGTCCATCGCAATTTTGTCGGCAATAAAATCTGCTGTCATGGCGTACAAGTACTTTTATTGCACGCGAAAGTACGCCATTTCCCCGGCAAAGCAAAGGTTTTACGTATTTTTTGCACTTCCCCGCCACCGTGTCAAGTACTTACGTCTTAGCCCCTGCCGCGCCGGTAGCTGCAGACCGACCGGCGGCCGGTTTTTCCCCCGACGAGAGACGGCCGAGGCGTTTGAAACCGCTTTTAGGTCGGACTTATTGGATAATACTCGGCACCTATTTAAAAATAGTCGGCACTTAGTTTTTGTCCAGCCGTGGGTGTACAATTGTCCAACCGTGGGTGTACAATTGTCCAGCCACGGGTGTACAATTGTCCAGCCGTGGCTGGACAAAACATGGGTCGGACTTACGAACGAATAGGTCGGACTTAGAAATGACTACGTCCGACTTACAACCCAATAGATAGGACTTATTTCTAAATAGCCGGCACTTACGGGCGGAAAAATTTGCCGTGCAGGCTGCCTCTTCAGCTCTATGGGTCGAGAAGTGCTTTGAAGCGGGCTATTTCGGCCTCGAGGTCGGCTGCGGGTGCGTCGGGACGGGCCTCTTGCAGGAGGTGGGTGAAGGCGGCTACGGCGCGGGTGCGCATGGCGGCTCGGCCGGCGCGCACGCCGCTTTGGTAGTCGTGGCGGGGTAGGAGGGTGCGGTTGAAATTTCCGTCGCTCATGGGGGTAGGGCTTTGGGAGTAAGCGAAAAGGGGGATAAGCGTGAAGGTGGCGGGCGTTTGTAGGGGAGCAGGCTTGGGGTGGACAGGCGCAGGGGGACGGTGGGAGCGGCGCCTTACCAGCCGGAGAACCAGTGGAAGACGACGCGCAGGCCGAGCCGGGCACTGCGGTGGTCGCCCATGCCGCCAAAGACGCTTAGGTCGACGAAGTGGGAGGAGATGCCGTAGCCGAACTCGGTGTAGGGGTGGAGGGCGCTGACGAAGACGGTGTTGTAATAGAGCCGCTCCTTTTGTATGATTTTTGAGAGAAAGCGCAGGCGGGAGAAGAGCAGCATGGGGCTTTCGTAGGTGGCGGAGAGGCGGACGTAGTACTTAGACTCATTGTACCAGCGCTGGTCCAGACTGTAGAACTTGCCGGACATGCCGTCGGCCCAGGTTTCCAGGAGGTTCTCGTCGCGGAAGTAGTCGTAGTCAAGGAAGTAGTTGTCGCCGCGGCTGGTATAGAGTCCGAAGCCGGCTCGGACGTATATGGCGCGCAGGGCGTAG
Source organism: uncultured Prevotellamassilia sp. (assembly GCA_964641085.1). Taxonomy (GTDB): domain Bacteria; phylum Bacteroidota; class Bacteroidia; order Bacteroidales; family Bacteroidaceae; genus Alloprevotella. The sequence continues at coordinate 62,813 of CAZXJS010000009.1, forward strand.
AGCGCTTTGGTGTATTGGGTGTCGAACTCGAAGCGTTCGTACTTCGTGTCGGCCGAGCCGAGGCGAATGCCCCGCTCGTAGTCGAAGCGGAACGTGGGCCAGTGGCTACGCGTCAGCACCTTGCGGGCGCCCTGACGGTAGTAGTACTGGCAGGGCGTCCAGTCTATGTGGAGGCGCGGGGCAAAGGAGCGAATGTAGCGCAACATGCCGGTGTGCTCGGCCAAGTGGCTCCAACCGACGAGCGTGTGCTTGTGGAAGCGTGCGCCGAGGCTTATCTTCAGTCCGGCCCAAGGCATAAAGGAGACGTCGGCCTGGGCGTAGAGGTCCTTGTAGTAGTTGAAGGCGTAGTTCTTTAGTACGTGCGTCAGCGAGTCGTAGTTTGCTGCGGTGTTCTTCAGGCTGTCGCGCACGGCCTCGGCTTGCGTGCTGGAGTAGATGCGGTTTCCGTTGCCCACCTCGAGGTTTAAGGTGCCTTCCCTGCGTGGCCAGAAAAGGAAGGTGAGGGGTACGCGCCAGTAGAACTGGTGCTGCTTGAAACTATAACTGGCCTTTGGGCGCAGATGTAGCTCGCGCTGTCGGGCAAGGTTGAGGTCGAGGCGGATTTTCGTTTGCAGGATGAAACCCTTAGAGCCGGTGTAGGAGAACATCTCGGGGGTGAGAATGGGCGGGAGCTTCACCTCGCCCAGCTCTTGGTTGAAATCGTATCGGTGGCTGGAGAAGAAGAAGTCTTCGGCCGAGCTGCGGAAGAACTTCATGCCCTTGCGGCGGGATGCTTGCAGGCTGCGGTCGAGCAGGGGCGTGAGGGCTTGCGGCCGCGGCTGTGGCGCTTGGCTCAGGTCGGTGATGGGGAGGCCGGTCTGCACGCCGCGGGCGGCCGCGTCGCGCTCAGCCTTGACAGCCTCCAAGCTGTCAAGCTGTGCATACTTCTGCGCCACGGCGGGGGCAAGGGGAAAGGGACGTAGGGTGTCGAAATAAGCCCGCTTGCGGATGATTTGCGTCGTGTCCACGCGGAGTAGGTAGCGGCGGGTCAGGTCAAAACGCGTGCGACGCGGCTGTGGCTCGTCGGAGGCGGAAAGCCCGGGGAGATAGTGCGTGAGGGCGTGGTAAGAAGCCTGCACCTTGTTGCCCACAAGGCGGAAGCGCGCGTCGATGTCAAGCTGCTCCGGCATGAGGCGTGACTGCCCCTCACGCCCCATCGTGCCGCGAATGTGGATATGCGTCAGGGCGTAGAGGAAACGAAAGTCGAAGGAGCGTACCGCCCCGGACGTAGCCTCCACGACGAACGTGCCGCGCACGAGCTGCGTGTTGTAGAAATGTGGTCGGACGGACATGGTGACGAGCCGGACGCCCGTGCTGTCGGTCTGCGTGCCTTCTACGCTGTAGCGGTAGTAACGCCGGTTGCGGCGGTGCAGGGGTGAGAGGATTTGGTCAACGAATAGCTTCGTGTTGTAGATAGATAAGGAGTAGCGGCTAATGATCCGGTAGCGCGTATTCCGCATCCACGAGGCTGTACCGGCGTAGGCGTATTCCTTAGCATCGACCTCGCCGTTGGGATGTACTTGAAGGCGGAAGTGACTCTCGCCGAAGTAATCGTTCACGCCGCTCCCGACGTGCGACATGCCGGGCACGAGTTTCAGCAGGGGGTTCTTACGTTCCGTTCGAAGCGCTACTTGATGATACACGTCGGCGAAGAAGTCTTGCTGTCGCAGCCCTGTGCGGCGGGCGTAGGAGAAGACGCGGCGCATCACGGAGTCGGCTGCCGGGTCGTGCCGATTGCCGAGCGCTCGTGCCGAGCCGGGGAGCAGGGCGAGGGCTACGACGAAAAGCAGGGCGAACGTGCTGCACGACGTGAGGCGTTTCATCTTTCGCAGAAGTCTTAAAGGCCACAAAAAAAGGAGCCGGCGCCCGGGCGCTTAGCTCCTGCTGACCGCTTTGACGCCCTTGATGGCGCGTAGCTTGCGGACGAGGGCTCCAAGGACGTTTGTGTCATTGACCGTAACGGTGAGAATGCCCGAAAAAAGGCCGTCGTTAGAATCTATGCTGATGCTGCGCAGCGTGGTCTGCTCTTCCTTGGAGATTACGGACGTGATGTTGTTCACGATGCCTAAGTCGTCGTTTCCCACGACGCGGAGGGTGATGGCGTACTTCCCCGAGCCTTTTCCTGCCCACCGCGCCTTCACGATGCGGTAGGGGAAGCGAGCACGCAGGGCGGGGGCGTTCGGGCACGTCTCGCGATGAATCTTGATGATGCCGCTGACGGTGACGAATCCGAAAACATCGTCGCCATATACGGGGTTACAACAGGGCGACATCTGGAAGTTAATGCCCTTCAGGTCTTTCCCGATGACGAGCACGTCGGGGTTGTCCGGCGCTGCCTTCTCCTTCTCCTTTTCGAAGTCAAACTCCTCGGCACGGTGAAGCGGCGTGTGTGCTTGCGGCTGCGTGCCCTGGCCTGACGCGGCAGTGTACTGGCTGATGACGTTGCCTACGTCGAGCCGCTCCGTGGCTATGTCGCGATAGAACTCCGTCGCCTCCTTGTATCCCAGCTTCTTGATGAGCTGGTTCCAGGCGCTCTCGTTCCATTCCAGCTTCCTGTTCTTCAGCTTCCGCGCCAAGATTTCGCGCGCCAGGTTGCTGTCGGCCGATTGCAGGTCGTTGACGGCCGCCCGTATCTTGGCACGCGTGCGGGGAGACGCTGCCCACGTGAGCCACTCGGCCTTGGGCGTCTGCTGGTTCGAGGTGTTTATCTCCACGCGCTGCCCGCTCTCCAGCACGTGACGCATGGAGACGTTCTTCCCGTTGATGCGCCCGCCTACGCAGTGGTTGCCGATGTTTGTGTGGATGAGATAGGCGAAGTCGAGCACGGTGCTACCTTGCGGCAGCTTGTAGAGGTCGCCTTTCGGGCTGAAGACGTACACCACGTCCTCGTGAAGGTCGGCGTTGAGGCTCTTGGAGAGGCGCGCCTCGTCGCCCTGTTCCAGCGCGGCGCGTATGCCTGCCAGCCAAGCGTCCACGCCGCCGTCTCCGCTCCGGATGCCCTTGTACCGCCAGTGCGCAGCGAGGCCATGTTCCGCTATCTCGTCCATTCGCTCCGTCCTGATTTGCACTTCCACCCACTTATCTTCCGGCCCGCGCACCGTAATGTGCAGGCTCTCGTACCCGTTGCTTTTCGGAACGGTCAGCCAGTCGCGCAGACGCTTCAGGTTCGATTCGTACTCGTACGTAATCAGGGAGAAAACCTTCCAACACAGCGCTTTCTCCTTGGCAGGCGGCGCTGAAAGAATGATGCGGATGGCGAAGAGGTCGTAAACGCCTTCGAAGTCGCAGTGCTGCTTCTTCATCTTCTGCCAAATGGAGTGTATCGACTTGGTACGACCCTTTATGTGGTACTTAAGGCCCTCGGCGTCCAGCTTGTCCTTCAGCGGAGCTATGAAGCGGGCTATGTAGGCGTCACGTGACGCCTTCGTAGCGTTGAGCTTTGCTTTTATAAGGTAGTAGGCGTCGTGCTCAAGGTATTTCAGCGAGAGGTCTTCCAGTTCGCTTTTTATCGTATAAAGCCCCAGTTTGTGGGCAAGGGGGGCATAGAGATGGGCAGCCTCTATAGAGAGTTTGCGCTGTGCCTCTTTCCGGTTCGTATCCCGCACCTGTCGCATCCGGCAGAGGCAGTCGGCAATGAGCAGAAGGATGACGCGCATGTCTCCGCACTGGGAGACGAAGAGGTTGCGGAAGTTGTCCGTCTCCATTGCCTCCGGCTTGGTGTCCAGCAGGGCTTCAGCGCGTTGGTAGGCGCGCAGGGCGGTTGTCACGTCTGTTCCAAAGAGCTTTTCAGCCTGTGTGAGCTGTTCCTCGTGGCACACGGCGGCGCGAAGCAGGCAGGCCTCCAGCGCGTGACCGTGGAGGCCGATTTCCTCCGCCGCGATGCAGGCGGTTTGCAGCGCCGTGACCACGGGGTGCAGGCCGAAAGCGTCGCGTGGCAGGCCGTTTTGCGCGTACTGTTGCGTGATGTAGTTCTTCAGCCGGTCATAATCCGCTCGCGTCGGCCTTTTGCGGGCGTCGCGGGCCAAGCGTAGCATGTACTGCCGTGCCTGTGTTGCTTCGTTGGGGGTATATGCCTTTTCTGTCATGCCTTCTGTCAGAAATCTTTCAGCTTTTGGCTTAATGCCGCTTTGCCCTGTCGAGCCAGCCAGTCGTCTATTAGGCGTCGGGCTAAGCTCAGCCGCGCGGGGACGGCGGGCAGCGTCTCTGCCGTGTACCACCCGCCCTTGCTTAGTTCGTCGCGTTGCAGCGTGAGTTCGCCGCCGGCGTAGGTAGCCGTGAAGCCGGCCATCAGTGTTGAGGGGTACGGCCAGGCTTGACTGCCGTAGTAGCGGATGTCTCGCACTTGCAGCCCCGTTTCCTCCTGCACCTCGCGCCGTACGCACTCTTCCAGCGTTTCGCCGGTCTCTACGTAGCCTGACACCAAGCCCATATAGTCTGCCTTGAACGCCTTGCTCTGCACCAGCAGTATCTCCTCGCCGCGCGTCACGGCTACGATGGCGGCTACGGCCAACCCCGGCCACACTTCTCGCCCGCAGCGGGTACAGCGTTTCGAGATGTCCGTTTGGAAAACCATCGTACCCCCGCAAGCGCCGCAGTAGCGCGTCTGCTTGTCCCAGTAAAGCAATTCCCTTGCCTTTCCGGCCTTGTCGTAATGGTTTCGGGGAAGCGTTTTGTAGGCTTTCCGCAGTTCTACGAGGCGGTAGCCCTCGGGCGGCTCCGGTCTCTCCCATTCGGCGTAGTAACAGGGCTCGTCCGCCTGCGTTCCGGGAAGGCGTCGCAGCCGGGTATCGGTCGGCAGTCCGGCGGGTGGCGTGGCGCCCTGCGGCAGTGTCCCGTCCGAACGAAGCAACAACGCGCCCTCGTGAAGCAGTAGCCACAGCGGCTCGGCGCTTTTTTCCGCGTGGGAGGCGGGTGGGGTGTGAGACGTGCGCATAATGTGAAGAGTTGGGGGGACTGTGCAGCTCCCCCAACTCTTTGTGCTCAGTTTTCTGCGAGGTTCACTTCAGCTTCAGGCTCTTCTCTACGGCCTCCACCTTTTCCTCGGCCACCCGGCAGGAGGCGGGGTAGTCTGCGGGCGTAGCCATGTCGCCTTTCACTTCTACGTAGAATTTTATCTTCGGCTCCGTCCCGCTGGGGCGCACGCTGACCTTCGTCCCGTCCGCCGTGTACCATTGCAGCACGTTGCTCTTTTCCGGCATGTCCAGGGGTTTCTCCGTCCCGTCGGCGTCGTATATCTTCAGCGCTTCGTAATCCTTCGTCTCCACTACCTTGGAGCCGGCCAGCTCCGTCGGGCGCGTGGCTCGGAAGGCGTCCATCATGGCTTTGATTGCTTCAGCGCCGCTCTTCCCGGGCTTCACTACGTTTATCGTCTTGTTGTAAGAGAAGCCGTACTCCTCGTAGAGGTTCATCAGCACGTCGTAGAGCGTCTTCCCTTGGTCCTTGGCCCAGGCGCAAATCTCAGCCAGCAACGAGCAAGCGCTGACGGCGTCCTTGTCGCGAACGAAGTCCTCGGCCATGAACCCGTAGCTCTCTTCCCCGCCGCCAATGTATTGCAGGTCGCCCTCGTCCTCGTGGATGCGTATCTCGCGCGCTATCCACTTAAACCCGGTGTAGCAGTCGAACATCTTGACGCCGTTTTTCCGCGCCATGTCGCGTATCGTCTCGTTCGTGACGATGGTTTTCACGATGAACTCGTTGCCTTTCATCTTCCCCTGCGCCTTCCGGTTCTTTATGATGTAGTAGAGGAAGAGCATGCACGTCTGGTTGCCGTTGATGAGCACCCACTCCCCCTTGTCGTCCTTGCAGGCCATGCCCACGCGGTCCGCGTCGGGGTCGCTGGCCATCACGATGTCGGCGTCAATCTTTTTGGCCAGGTCTATAGCCAGCGTCAGCGCCTCGGCATTCTCCGGGTTCGGGCTTTTAACGGTCGGGAAGTTGCCGTCCTTCACCATTTGCTCCGGCACGCAGTGCACGTTCTCAAAGCCCCAAAGCTTCAGGCTCTGCGGAATCAGCATCATGCCCGTCCCGTGAAGCGGCGTATATACGATGCTCAGGTCTTTCTGCCGCTTGATGACTTCGGGGTCTATGCTCAGCGTGTGCACCTTCGAGAGGTAAACGTCGTCAATGTCTTTACCGATGATTTGTATCAACTTGGGGTTGCCCTGGAAGCGTATATCAGCCACGCCGACCTTGTTCACCTCGGCTATGATGCCCGTGTCGTGCGGCGAGAGCACCTGAGCGCCGTCGTCCCAGTAGGCCTTGTAGCCGTTGTACTCCTTGGGGTTGTGGCTCGCCGTCAGAATGATGCCGCTCTGGCATCCAAGGTGTCGTATGGCAAAGCTCATCTCCGGCGTCGGCCGCATGTCGTCGAATAGGTACACCTTGATGCCGTTTGCCGAGAAGATGTTGGCCGACGTCTCCGCGAAGAGCCGGCTGTTGTTGCGGCAGTCGTGGCCTACGACGACGCTAATCTCTTCCCTGTCCTTGAACTCCTTCAGCAGGTAGTTCGAGAGGCCTTGCGTCGCCGCCCCCACCGTGTATATGTTCATTCGGTTCGTACCCGGCCCCATGATGCCGCGCAGACCGCCCGTTCCGAACTCCAGCGTCTTGTAGAACGACTCTATCAGCTCCGTCTTGTCCGGGTTCGCAAGCATCTTCTTCACGGCTTCCCGCGTCTCGGCGTCGTACAGGTCAGACGTGGCCCATTCGCGTGCCTTTGCTTCGCACGATTCAATCAGTGCTTTTTGCTCTTGGTCTTCCATTGTTGATATATTATTTGTGGTTATAATTCTCCTTGTCGTACGTATCGCTTGCTGCGCCTCGCTCACGCTTTCCGCCCTCCCCGTCGTCGTTCGCCACAACGGCCGAGTGAGGGCGTACGTGCTTGTTGCGATGCGTCGCAAAATTATAACTTTCCCCTGATATGCACCCGCAACGTCCTATAAAAAAGGTAAAAGCCGCCGGGCGCCCCGCCCTTGCACAGACCCCGCTGCCATTCGCCTCTCTACGGCTTCCGTCTGCCGACAAGCCCTGCCTACGCTCCGTCAATCCCCCTTCGCGTGGTGCCAAACTGCCCCTCATGCCATACGTCCCTCGCCTATGCGCCGTACCCTCGTAGAAATCTGCTTTTAAGTCCGACCTATTTGAAACTAAGTCTGACCTATTTGTCCGTAAGTCCGACTTAGTTTTTGTACACCCACGGGTGTACAATTGTAAAGCCTCGGGTGTAAAATTGTATTCCCACGGGTGTAAAATTGTACACCCACGGCTGTACAAAAACTACGTGCCGACTATTTTTAATTTAGTCCGACCTACAAGCGGCTTTCTCCGGTTCTCGCCTCGCTATAACCGCGCAAGTCCCCTCTATCAACGTCGTCCCGTTTCTCAGCACCGCCTTTTGCGTCGCTGTTTCGCAGCCCCGTCCTCACGAGTGCGCCGCCCTCGCGAGGCGTAAGCCGCCGGCTAAGAATTAACCGCGAAAACTTGGTACTCCCCCCGCCTTGTCGTACTTTTGCCAAACCTTAAAACATGACAGCGATGTCCAAAGAACGACGAAGTCCCTGGCGCAAGCTTGGGCACGGCCTCTCCGCCAGTTGGCGTGGCACGAAGCGCTTGTGGCATTGGTACAAGGGGTGCTTCGTAGGGAAGCCTTGGTGGCGCAAGCTTATTGCGGCCATCCTCTCGTTCTTCGTATTCCTCATTTTCTACGTCTTCGCCGTTTCCGTAAACCTCTTTTGGCTCTTTGGCAAGTCCCCATCCATTCACGACATTATGCACCCGAAGAGTCCCGAGGCCTCGCTCATCCTCAGCGCCGACGGGCAAGTGCTTTCCAAAGTATATCGCGAGAACCGCGAGGCCGTGCCCTATGACAGCATAGCCCCCGTATTCTTCGACGCCCTCATTTGCACCGAGGACGAGCGCTTCTACGAGCACCACGGCATAGATTTCCCCGGACTGCTCGCCGCCGGAAAGGACGCCGTCCTGGGAAGGCCGCGCGGAGCCTCGACCATCTCGCAGCAACTCGTGAAGAACATGTTCCGCGTGCGGTCCAAATACTCCACAGGACTGCTCGGCAAAATCCCGGGTGTGCGCATGCTCGTTATGAAGAGCAAGGAAATGATACTCGCCACGGAGATAGAGCTGACCAACTCCAAGAAGGACATCCTCAAGATGTACGCAAACACCGTGGACTACGGTTGCAACGCCTACGGCATAAAGATAGCCAGCCGCACCTACTTCAACACAACGCCGGACAAGCTACGTACGGAAGAAGCCGCCGTACTCGTAGGGCTATTGAAGGCCACTTCCTCTTACAACCCTCGGAGCAACCCCGTCAAAAGCCGCGAACGCCGAAACATAGTGCTGGAGAACATGCAGACGCACGGCAAGCTCTCGCGCGCCGCCTGCGACTCGCTCAAGGCGCTGCCCATCGTGCTCCACTTTACCCAGGAGAACCCCAACGAAGGACGCGCCAAGTACTTCGTCGACGCCGTGCTGGACTACGTCAAAGCCAAGTGCCCCGAGCTTGACCCCTACACAGACGGCCTCAGAATATACACCACGCTGGACGCCACCATGCAGCGCTACGCCGAAGAAGCCGTGCGGCAGCAGATGCGCCTCGTACAGCGCGACGTAGACCTCTTTTGGCGCGGACGCGTCCCTTGGCGCGACGAGAACGGCCGTGTTATACCCCGCTTTATCGACGATATCGCGCGCCGCTCCGACGTTTTCAAAACCCTCGTCGCACGCTTCCCCGGGCAGCCCGACAGTATTCGCCACTACATGAACGCGCCGCACCCCGTGAAGCTCTTTAGCTACGACGGCACCCAAACCCGCACGATGAGCTCCGTGGACTCCATAAAATACATGGTGAAGTTCATGCACACAGGCTTCCTCGCCATGGAGCCAACTACGGGCTACGTACGCGCATGGGTGGGCGACATAGACTATAAGACGTGGCAGTACGACAACATCCGTTCTACGCACCAGCCCGGCTCTACCTTCAAACTCTTTGTCTATGCCACAGCCATGGAGAAAGGCCTCGTACCCATGGACAGAGAGCGAGACGAGAAAGTGGAAATGGACGTTTACGACGAGCGCAAGGACACTACCGAGCACTGGGTGCCGACCAATGCCAACGGGCGCTATTCTAATCGTGACCTAACCCTGCGCGAGGCTTTCGCACGAAGCGTCAACACCGTGGCGGTAAAGCTCGGGCAGCGCGTAGGGACGGGCAACGTCATCCGCACGGCGCAGGCCATGGGCATCAGCACACCGCTGGACGACACGCCGGCCTTAGCGCTCGGCGCCAGCGACGTGGATCTGCTCGACATGGTGGACGCCTACGCTTGCGTGGCCAACGGGGGCATACGCGTGGAGCCTATTCTCGTCATGCAGATACTGAATAGCGACGGCGACCTGCTCTACGAGGCGGGGACAAAGTCCAGCCGGGCCGTCTCACCCCGCACTGCCTTCTACATGCAACGCCTCCTGCAAGCCGCAGTCTTCGACGGTGGTGCCACAGGGCGCACCCTGAAGAACTACATCGGCTCTTACAGCGCCGACGGCTTGGACATAGGCGGGAAAACGGGCACTACGAACAACCACAGCGACGCCTGGTTCGTCGGCGTCACGCCCGGACTCGTCGGCGGAGCTTGGGTAGGAGGGCAGTACCGCCCCGTGCGCGGCGTCGGCTACGGCAGCAGCGCGGCTTTGCCCATCTTCGGACTCTTCATGCAGAAAGTGCTGGCCAACCCCACGCTGCGAAGCAAGTATCTGCGGCACTTCGCCGATCCTCCTGGCGAGATAGATCCCGCTACCTACGGCGGCGATATCTTTTACGACGAGGAGCCGGCTCCTGCCGACACCTTAGCAGTGCCCGACAGCCTCGCACTGCCCGGCTACGACGACTACGACGAGTATAGCCCGGACGAGGAACAGCCCAACGACGAGCTGGAGCCGGACACCGCCGTGCAAACGCGCCCGTCACGCCCCGCAAACAGCCACAACGCGCCCAGCGACGAGAACTTGTTCCGGTAATCGGCTCGGGCAGCCCGCTCCCTGCGGAACATCCGGCCGGCAAACGACGATAAAGCATGATAAAGGACATCTTCTGGGTCGGCGTGGGCAGCTTCTTCGGAGGTAGCGCCCGGTTCGTCGTCTCAAGCGCCGTGCAACGCTGGACTGCGGCGTCCTTCCCTTGGGGCACGCTCTCGGTGAACGCTTTCGGCTGCCTGTTGCTCGGCTTTCTCTCCGGACTGGACGGCCTTTGCGGAAACATAAACCCGACCACTAAACTGACGCTTACCACCGGCTTTTGCGGAGGCTTCACCACGTTCTCCACTTTCATGGGGGAAGGCGCAGCGCTCCGCGACGCAGGCCACGGCTTCTACGCCCAGCTCTATCTCTTCGGCAGCTTAGCGCTCGGCATGGCCATGGTAATCCTGGGTAGCTGGCTGGCAAACGTCGTCCAAGGCGGTTGAAGCGGATATAAACCCCGGCTCCTCCGCGCCGTTTGACTACAATAAGGGGGCGCCTGCCAATAATAGAAACACACAATATATATATAAAGCAAAATGAAAAACGTATTGTTCTTTGGAGCGCTCCTCCTGCTGGGCGCCTCCTGCTTCTCTTGCTCCGGTTCCGGCTCCGAACGCGCCAGGAAGGACTCCATCTCCGCTGTGCTCCATACGCCGGAAGGTATCAAAGCGCGGGCGGCTGAAATCTTTGAGAACCACAAAGACATCACCTCCGTGCTCTCTCCCCGCTTCGCCAAAATCTACCGCGAAGCCGACAGCCTCAACGTCATCTACACCCAGCGGAAAGGCACGCCCGCTTGCCTGGATTATGACATACTGAACGGTAGCGACGGCGACACCGTACACGCTGGTAAGGTGGCCGTGTTGAAGCACGACTACGACCAAGCCGAGGTTAACGTTTCCATGAAAGAGTCTGAGAACTCCAAAATTCGCTATACCTTGGTTTACGAGCGCGACAGGGACAACTGGTTCGTCGACGACGTGGACGGACAGCGCACCTACCTCGCCGGTGCTATCAACTCCATGAAGCAAGTGCTGGGTAGCAAGTGAGCCGGTGCGGAGCAGCCCCCATGTATCGCGCCGCGCATCCCGGCTCCCGCTTCGCAGGGCAGACGGGCGGCCGTGCGCACGGCACGTGTGAGTAGCTACGTCCCGCATAATTCGTGACACATTGACTGAACGCCATTTTATATTAGAACAGGCCGACCCCGTCCTCTTTTTCGGCACGGGAAACGCTAACTTGCGCTTGCTTCGTGCCCTTTTCCCAAAGCTCAGGATTATCGGGCGCGGCAACGTCCTCAAGGTAATGGGCGGCGAGGACGAGGTGGCCGCCTTTGAAGACGTCGTGCGGCGTCTGGAGGCACACGTGGTACGCTTCAACACGCTCTCGGAGGAGGACGTCCTCGACGTGGTGCATCATCACCCTACGCGGGAGGCCGCTGCAGAGGGCGTAATCGTTTATAGCACGGGCGGACGCCCCATTGCCGCCCGTTCAGAAAATCAGCGGCGCTTGGTTGAAGCGTACCAGTCCCACGACCTGCTTTTCGCCGTCGGACCTGCGGGTTCCGGAAAGACCTATACGGCCATCGCACTCGCCGTCCGAGCGCTGAAGAATAAGGAGGTGCGCAAGATCATCCTATCACGCCCCGCCGTAGAGGCCGGCGAGAAACTCGGATTCCTGCCCGGCGACATGAAGGAAAAGGTTGACCCCTACTTACAGCCCCTCTACGACGCCCTGGAAGAGATGATTCCCGCCACTAAGCTCCAGGAATACGTCGCTACGAACGTCATACAGATAGCTCCCTTGGCCTTTATGCGTGGCCGGACGCTCAACGACGCCGTTGCCATACTCGACGAGGCGCAGAACACGACCGTGGAGCAGATGAAGATGTTCCTGACGCGCATGGGGACGAACACGAAGATGATTGTCACGGGCGACACGACGCAGGTTGACCTCCCCCCGACGCGGGGTTCCGGCCTCGTCCACGCCCTGCGCGTCCTGAGCGCCATTCCGGGCATTGCCGTCATCCGCATGGAGAAGAAAGACATCCTTCGCCACAAGCTGGTCACCCGCATCGTGGAGGCCTACGAGGAGGAAGCCCGGCAGCGCAACGCGGCTATGCATATGCCGCCTGAAAATCCCAACACCCCAACTGACAAATCCCTACAAAAACAATGAAAGCCTTAACTAAAACTGATTTCCACTTTCCCGGCCAACAGAGCGTCTATCATGGCAAGGTGCGCGACGTGTATAGCCTCGCCGACGGCCGCCTCGTCATGGTGGCCACCGACCGTATCTCGGCCTTCGACGTCATCCTGCCCGTGGGCATCCCCTGCAAGGGTCAGGTGCTCAACCAAATTGCGGCAAAGTTCCTGGATGCTACGGCGGACATCTGCCCTAATTGGAAACTCTCTACGCCCGACCCGGCCGTGACGGCCGGTGTGCGCTGCCAAGGCTTCCCCTTGGAAATGATAGTTCGCGGCTATCTCTGCGGAAGTGCCTGGCGCGCCTACAAAGGCGGCGTGCGCGAGATCTGCGGCGTCACTCTGCCCGACGGTATGCGGGAGAACGAGCGTTTTCCCCAGCCCATCATCACGCCTACGACGAAGGCGGAGCTGGGCGAGCACGACGCAGACATCTCCAAAGCCGAGATACTGGCGCGCGGCCTCGCCACGCCGGAGCAGTATGCCCGGCTGGAGCAGTACGCCCTCGCCCTGTTCCGGCGCGGAACGGAGATAGCCGCCCGCCGCGGCCTCATCCTCGTAGATACAAAGTACGAGTTTGGCCTTCATGGCGACGAGATTTACCTCATGGACGAGATACACACGCCTGACTCCTCACGCTATTTTTATAGTGACGGCTACGCCGAGCGCTTCGCCGCCGGAGAACCGCAGAGGCAACTCTCCAAGGAGTTCGTGCGGGAGTGGCTCATGGCTAACGGTTTCCAGGGCAAGGCCGGGCAGCACGTGCCGGAGATGACGCCCGAGATAGTACGCGGCATCTCCGAGCGCTACGTGGAGCTCTACGAGCACCTGACGGGCGAAACCTTCCGGCCCGCGCCCGACGCCGACCCCGCCGCACGCATCGCGCAGAACGTGGAGGCTTACCTCGCTGCCGGCAGTGCGGCCTCCTGACTATCGTCCATGTATAGGCAGGAAGCCATAAAGCCCTACGGCGCAACGGGCGAGAAGGGGGCGCAGGTGGAGCACATGTTCGACCACATCGCGCCCACCTACGACCGGCTTAACCACACGCTCTCCTTAGGCATCGACCGCCGGTGGCGGCGCGCCGCTATCCGCACCTTGCAGCCTTACAAACCCCAACGCGTGCTCGACGTGGCTACGGGGACGGGCGACTTTGCCCTGCTCGCCGCCCGCCTGTTGCGCCCCGCGCGCCTCGTGGGCGTCGATCTGAGCGAGGGCATGCTCTCCGTGGCGCGGCAGAAGGCCGCTGCGGCCGGCTTGACCGATGTCGTGGCGTTTCAGCGCGGCGATTGCCTCGCGCTCTCCCTGCCCGACGCCTCGTTTGACGCCGTCACCGTGGCCTACGGCGTGCGGAACTTCTCCGACCTCGACCGCGGCCTGCGCGAGATGCTTCGCGTGCTGCGCCCCGGCGGACGCCTCGTCATCGTGGAGCTGGCTGCGCCGCGCCGCTTCCCCATGCGTCAGCTCTTCTGGCTTTATGCCCACGCCTACATCCCCCTGATGGGGCAGCTCGTGGGGCACGACGCACGCGCTTACCGCTACTTGCCGGCCACGATGGCCGTCGTCCCGCAAGGTGAGGTCATGTGCGAAATCCTGCGCCGCGCCGGTTTTGCCGACGTCCGCTCGCGCAGCTTCACCTTCGGCCTCTCCACGCTCTATACCGCCCGGCGGCCCGAAGCAGAGGCCACGCCCGCAGCGACGTAAAAATTCTGCCCCTTCGTTTGGCCGCCTAAAAATATCGCCCTATCTTTGCAGCCACAAAGAGGCACCGTTTGTGCCGAAAGGGTACCTTGACCGAGTGGTTAGGTAACGGTCTGCAAAACCGCTTACAGCAGTTCGATTCTGCTAGGTACCTCAAATGAAGAAGGAAGGTAGCCGCGCACGTGCGTAGCTACCTTCCTTCTTTTTGCGCCTTCCGCCGACGCCCCTGACGCTCCGTTTTTCTCCGCCCTACGGCCGCCCAAAGCCGCCGCAAGGCCGACCTGCCCATTTGTAGATAGTACCTACATTGTTTGTAGATACTACCTACATTGAATGTAGATACTACCTATATTCTATGTAGATACTACCTATATTCTATGTAGATACTACCTATACATCGTTCAGGTACTACCTAAATGGTATTTAGAAGCCACCTAAATCGTATTCAGGTACTACCTAAATGGTCTTCAGGTACTACCTAAATCCTCTTCAGGTACTACCTAAATCGGATTTAGATGGCTTCTAAAAATGTCTGAAAAGGTTTTGTGGCGGCGCGGAGGGGGATTCCGGCTGTAGAAAAGGGGTTCGTAGGGGCGTGGGGGCGGCTCTCTTTAATGTTTCAGGGCTTCCATGAGTTGCGCGATGGCTTTGGGTGCGTCGCCTCCCGTCTCGCCGAGGAGGGTGACGAACTTGCTGCCAATGATGGCGCCGCTGGCGTTGGCGCAGGCCGACTCGAAGGTCTGGCGGTTGGAGATGCCGAAGCCTATCATGCGCGGGTTGCGCAGTTGCATGGCGTTGATGCGGTGGAAGTACTCCTGTTTGCGCTCGTCGAAGGACTTCTGGGCGCCTGTGATGGCTGCGGAGGATACCATGTAGATGAAGCCGTCCGTGTGCCGGTCTATGAGGCGTATGCGCTCGGCGCTGGTCTCCGGCGTGATGAGCATGATCGTGCGCAGGTCGGCAGCCTCGGCCGTTGCGCGGTATTCCTGCATGTATTCCTTAAAGGGAAGGTCGGGTATGATGACGCCGTCGACGCCTACCTCGCGGCAACTCCGGCAGAAGGCGGGGAAGCCGTATTGCATGATGGGGTTGAGGTAGCCCATGAGGATGAGGGGGATGCTGACGTCGCGCCGGATGTCCTTGAGCTGGCTGAAGAGGCGGCGCAGCGTCATGCCGTTTTTCAGCGCCTGCGTGGCGGCGTGCTGTATGACGGGGCCGTCGGCCATGGGGTCGGAGAAGGGGATGCCCACTTCTACCATGCTGACGCCTGCGGCTTGCAGGGCGCGTATGACGTCGGCCGTGCCGTCGAGCGTGGGGTAGCCGGCGCAGAAATAGATGGAGAGTAGGCGCTCGGGGTGCGCCCGGAAGAGTTGGTTGATGCGGTTCATAGGTTTTGGGAAAGGTTGAGTTGGCGCGCGCTTTGGATGAAGGCTTTTAGTGCTGCGGCGTCTTTCAGTGCGGGTGCCGTCTCGAAGCGGCTGTTTAGGTCCAGTCCGATGCAGCGGGGGTGGTGGAAGGCGGCGAGTGCGGGCAGTGCGTCGGCGCCCAGTCCGCCGCTGAGCAGGAAGGGCAGGGGGCCGTCGTAGGCTCGGAGGCAGGCCCAGTCGAAGCGCTGCCCGGAGCCGCCATAGTCGGCTGAGGGCGTGTCGAAGAGGAGGTAGTCGGCGCTCTCGGCGTAGTCGGCGGCGCGGCGGGCGTCCTCGGCCGTGGCGATGCGCAGGGCGCGGACGATGCGTAAGCCCTCGTGCCGCAGCGCGGCGCACCGGGCGGGCGTCTCGTCGCCATGGAGCTGCACGAAGTCTAAGCCGAAAGCTTCCACCTGCCGCCTAATCTCTGCGGCGGGGGCGTTGACGAAGACGCCGACGCGGCGGCAACGCTGTGGCAGGTAGGCGGGCGGCGCGGAGACGTAGCGCGGCGAGCGAGGATGGAAGATGAAGCCCATCCAGTCCGCTCCGGCGGCTTCTACGGCGCGGATGTTCTCACTTTGGCGCATGCCGCAGACTTTTATCAGCATGTCTCGAGTTTTTGGATGAAGGAGGCCAAGGCCAGGGCGGGATCTGCGCAGCGCATGAAGGCTTCGCCGACGAGGAAACCGCGGAAGCCTGCCTCGCGCAGCTGACGTATGGTCTCGGGGGCGGATATTCCGCTCTCGGAGACGCACACGGCGTCTGGCGGAAGGCGCTGTGCGAGGCGGAAGGAGTTGGCTACGTCGGTATGGAACGTGCCGAGGTCGCGATTGTTCACGCCTATCATGTCTTCGTCGCCTTCTACGTAGTCCAGCTCGCCTTCGCCGTGGATTTCAAGTAGCACCTGCAGGCCGAGGGCATGGGCTTGGCGCTTCAGGCTGCGGCACTCGTCCTTCGTGAGGCAGGCCGCGATGAGCAGGGCTGCGTCGGCGCCGGCGGCACGGGCTTGGAGGAGCTGATAATCTCCGACGACGAAATCCTTGCGCAGGATGGGGGCGGAGGTAAGCGGCCGCGCGGTGCGCACATCGGCCAGGGTGCCGCCGAAGAAGCGCTCGTCGGTGAGGATGGAGAGGGCGGCGGCGCCGGCGCGAGCGTAGGCGGCGGGTATCACGTCGGCCTTGGCGTCGCGTTTAATCCAGTCCTTGGATGGCGAGCGGCGCTTGAACTCGGCTATGATGCCTGTGGGCGAGGCTGCCAGGGCGCTGCGCATGTCCAGGGGTGCCGGGCGCCGGGCTATCTGCCGTTCAAGCTCGGCGCGGGGGCAGGCAGCCTCCTGCGCGGCTACCTCCTGCCGCTTGTGGGCTACGATGGTTTCGAGGATGTCGGCCATAGCGGGCTTAGCTGTTTAGTTCTACAAACTTGCGGAATGTCCGTAGCGCCGCACCGCTTTCCAGCGACTCGCGAGCTGCGGCGAGGCAGTCGGCCAGGGGCTTCTGCGGCGCCATGGTCTGGATGCCGAAGGCGGCGGTAGCCAGCACGCAGTCGCGCTGTCCCGGCGTGGCGGTGCCTTCCAGCACGTGGTCGAAAATGCTTGCCGCCTCCTGCGGCGTAGCGCCGCCGCTAAGCTCCTCGGGACGCGCCTGCGTCAGCCCTAAGTCGGAGGGAAGGTAGGTTTTCTCAAACGTGTTGGACGCTATCTTAAACTCTCCCGTCAGCGAAATCTCGTCGTAGCCGTCCACGCTGCTTGCAATGGTGAAGGAAATGCCGAGCCGCTGCAGCACGGCGGTATATAGCCGCATCTGCGAGAGGGTTGCTACGCCGAGAAGCTGATACTTGGGTTTGCAGGGGTTTACCAGCGGGCCGAGAAGGTTGAACACGGTGCGCACTTGTAGGGCTGCGCGGACGGGGCCTACGCTTTTCATGCCGGGATTGAAGAGCTGTGCGTGCATATATACGATGTGGCACTCGTCCATTGAGCGCTGCATCAGCGCAGGGTCGGCGCTGAATTTCACACCGTGCAACTCCATGACGTTGCTTGCGCCGCTAACGGACGAGGCGCCGTAGTTGCCGTGTTTCGCTACGTTGTAGCCCGCGCCGGCAACGACGAAGCAGGCGCACGTAGAGACGTTGAACGTGTTTTTCCCGTCTCCGCCCGTCCCTACAATATCGATAGGCGCGTATGAGTCAAGGTTTACGGGCACGCAGGTCGTCATTAGCGCTTCGCGGAAGCCGATAAGTTCGTCGGGCGTGACGCCGCGCATGTTCAGGCAAGCCAGCAACGCGGCAATTTGCGGGTCGGAGTATTTGCCACGGGTGATGTCGAGCAGGACGGCTTTGGCCTCTGCGCTCGTGAGGCGTTCCTGGTTGAAAAGGCGGTTGAGGAGGTCTTTCATAGGTCGGTTTTTTATGGTTATAAGTTCGGAGTGTGTCGTTTCAGGCTTCTCCTTTAAGGAAATTGTCGAGGATTGTCTTTCCGTGGGGCGTCAGTACGGATTCGGGATGGAACTGTATGCCGTGGATGTCGAAGTTTCTGTGGCGAAGGGCCATGATAAAACCTTCGTCGCTGACGGCTGTTACTTCCAGCTCGGCGGGTAGGCCGTCGCGGCTGACGACCCAGGAGTGGTAGCGCCCCACGTCGAAGCGCTCGGGCAGACCGCGGAAGACGTAGTCGGGGGCTGTCAGCGTGACGGGCGTCTGCACGCCGTGATATACGGTTTGCAGGTTCGTAAGCTTCGCTCCGAAGACTTCGCCGATGGCTTGCTCGCCCAAGCAGACGCCGAGTATGGGCTTGCGGCCGGCATAGGTGCGCACGACGTCGGTCAGCAGTCCCGCCTCTTCGGGAATGCCGGGGCCGGGGCTTAGGATTATCTTGTCGTAGCGGGCGAGCTGGGGCAGCTCGAAGCGGTCGTTGCGGAGTACGGTGACGTCTGCGCCCAGCTCTTTCAGTAGGTGGCTCAGGTTATAGGTGAAGGAGTCGTAGTTATCTATGATTACGGTGGTCATGGGCTTGACTTTTGTAGGTTTAGATAGTAGGTGTTTGGCGGCAGGTGCGGCGTGCTACTTGTCGCTGGCCATGAGGATGGCTTTCTTCAGGGCGCCGAGCTTGTTGTTTACCTCTTGCAGCTCGCCTTCCACCTTGCTTTGCGCCGTGATGCCGCCGCCTGCCTGGAACCAAAGCTCGCCGTTGCGGCTGACGAAGGTGCGTATCGTGATGGCTTGGTTCAGCGTGCCGTTGAAGCCGATGAAGCCGATGCAGCCTCCGTAGGCGCCGCGGTTGTGCGGCTCGTATTGTGCAATGAGTTGCAGGGCGCGCACTTTGGGTGCGCCGCTCAGCGTGCCGGCCGGGAACGTGTCGACGAAAGCCTGCACCGGGTCGGCGCCCGCGTCGAGCTGTCCGCTCACGCGGCTGACTAAGTGGATGACGTGGCTGTAGTACTGCGGCTCTTTGTAGAACTCGACGGTCACGGCGTGGCAGTTGCGGCTCAGGTCGTTCCTTGCCAGGTCCACCAGCATTACGTGCTCGGCGTTTTCCTTAGGGTCAGCAAGCAGTTGCCGCGTCAGCTCGTCGTCTGCCTCCTTGTTGCCCGTGCGCCGGGTCGTTCCGGCGATGGGGTCAATAGTCGCGCGGCGCTCTGCGTCCACCTTGCAGTGCGTCTCGGGCGAAGAACCGAAGATGCGGAAGCCGCCGAAGTCGAAGTAGAATAGATATGGCGACGGGTTGATGCTCCGCAGGGCGCGGTAGAGCTTGAAGTCGTCGCCCCGGTAGCGTTGCACGAAGCGGCGGGAGAGCACTACTTGGAATACGTCGCCGCGCAGACAGTGGCGGATGCCGCGCCGTATGTTTTCGCGGTGCTCGTCGTCGGTCAGGGTGCTCGTTGTCTCGCCCACAGCTCGGAAGTCGTACGTCGCAGGTACGCCGCGCCGGATAGCAGCTTCCACGCGCGGCAGGTCAGGTGCTTCCCCGTCGGCGCACAGCTCCACGAGCATCATCTCGCTGCGGTAGTCGTTGAAGACGATGAGGTACTTATATAATATGTAGAGCACGTCGGGCGCGTCGTTGCGCCGTTCCGTCGTGTCTTTCACGGCTATGGGCTCCAGGTAGCGCACCGTGTTGGACGACATGTAGCCGTAGAGGCCGCAGTAGTCCGCGTAGTCGCCCGCTACCTCGAAGCTCTTGAGATAATAGCTTAGGGCTTGCGCCACGGTGAAGCCTTCGCCGATTTCTTGCTCCTCACGTGTGCCGTCGGGGTAGGCGAACTCCGCCCGGCCGTGGGCTATGGCGACGTGCCCGATGGGACATAGTCCGATGAAGGAGCGCCCGTCTTCGCCGCCGTGGTAGTCCGAGCTTTCCATGAGTAAGCTCCGCGGATACATATCCCGCACGCAGAGGTACGTCTCTACGGGCGTGTGCAGGTCGCCCGGCATGGCTTTCGTCGCGGTGTGGTAGGTGTAGTGTGGCATGTCCATTGGGTTTCTTCGGGGTTAGTCTATGTCTGCGGGCTTATGGCTCAGGTAGGTCTCCATGTCTTTGTCGCCGCGTCCGGAAACGGTCAGCACGACGACGTCGTCCCGTTTAAGTCCCGCTTTGCCCAGTGCGGCCAGTGCGTGCGCCGATTCGAGGGCGGGTATGATGCCTTCCAGGCGTGTCAGCTCGTAGGCGGCGCGTACGGCCTCGTCGTCGTTGATGGCCAGCACCGTGGCGCGCCCCGTGGCGGCCAAGTGCGCGTGGAGCGGCCCTATGCCGGGGTAGTCCAGTCCCGCGCTGAGCGAGTAGGGCTCCATGATCTGGCCGTCGGCGTCCTGCATGACGAGCGTTTTGCTCCCGTGGATGATGCCCGGACGCCCCAAGTGCACCGTTGCGGCGGAGTAGGGCGTGTCTATGCCTTTGCCCCCCGCCTCGGCCAGCACGATGCGCACACGCGGGTCGTCCAGGTAGTGGTACACCGTGCCCGCAGCGTTGCTCCCGCCGCCTACGCACGCCATCAGCACGTCCGGATAGTCGCGCCCCTCTTTTTCCCGGAGCTGCCACTTCACCTCCTCGCTGATTACGGACTGCAAGCGCGCCACCATGTCCGGGTAAGGGTGCGGCCCGACGGTCGAGCCGATGATGTAGTACGTGTCAGCCGGGTGGCAACACCAGTCGCGGATGGCTTCGTTTGTCGCGTCCTTCAGCGTCTTGTTTCCGCTCTCTACGGGCACCACTTCCGCGCCCAGCATCTTTATCCTTTCCACGTTTGTGTGCTGGCGCTTCACGTCCGTAGCCCCCATATAGACCACGCAGGGAAGGCCAAGCAGCGCGCAGACCGTTGCCGTGGCCACTCCGTGCTGTCCGGCGCCCGTCTCGCAGATGATGCGCCGCTTTCCCATACGCCTGGCCAGCAGCGCCTGCCCCAAAGCGTTGTTTATCTTGTGCGCGCCGGTGTGATTCAAGTCTTCTCGTTTCAAATAAATCCGTGCTCCGTATTTGGATGACAGGCGCCCTGCCAAGTACAGCGGAGAGGGGCGCCCCGCGTAATCACGCAGCAGCGCGCGAAACTCCTTTTGAAACTCCTCGCTCTGAATTACGCCCAGATACGTGCGGCGCAGCTCTTCCACGCAGGCGTGCAGGATTTCCGGAATGTACATCCCGCCGTAAGCTCCGTAGTAGCCCTCGCTATCTACGGCGTACTGTTTCTTCTCACTCATGCTTTCTTTTTTTCTCCTTTAGTTTTCTTTGTTTGCCAAGGCTTTGCAGCCCTGCATATCCCAAAAGAGGCCTGCCGCAAGTGCGACAGGCCTCCTCGTTATTCCTTTCTCCCGTTGGGCGCATACCGGCTGGTGTCCACTTACTACTTTTAAAGCTGTAAGAGGCGCCACCAAAAGCAAGCTGCAAGCGTTCCAAACATAGGGAGGTTCGTTTTCTGCGACAAAAGTACCCACTCCCTATCATACGGCAAAGGCCTACGCCAATTTTTTTTGCCTTTTCCGCGCTTTTTGTTCCTTTCCCTGCCTCTTTAGCCTCTTTTTGTCGCGACCGACGCCTATTCGCGGGCGTTTTGTTAATACCTACGGCTTCGTAGCGCCCCTTTTCTCCCGCCTCGTTACGCCCTGTTTGCTCCCGTCTGTCCGCAAATTCCGTGGCGGCCTAATCTCTTCGTCCGACCGTCCGTTTGATAGCCCAATCGTAACCCTTCAGACGTTCGTAGCGGGTAGCTACCCTTTTTTAAGCGGGAACTATTTTAAAATAGGTAGGAGCTATTTTATGTTTGTCAATTGTCGCACAATAGTTTGTCAATTGCCGCACAATTGTTTGTCAATTGTCGCACAATAGTTTGTCAATTGCCGCACAATTGTTTGGCAATTGTCAAACAAAGATTAGGTCGGACTTGGCACAAAAAAAGTCCGACCTATTTCGAGAAAGGACGGACATTTTTGGGGTAAAAAGGGGGATATGAGGCCGGAGCGTGCTGTTTCAGGGCGCGGCGTCGGCTTCGCGCCGCAGTATGCCGCTGAAGGCGCGACCGCTCTGCGTGCCCAGACGGCGCGCGGAGAAGAAGGTGTCGGGGTGGAGGTAGGTGCAAAGGCCGCTGACGTGGATGTTGCCGGGCTGGAGGCCGGCGTCGAGCAGCTGGAGGCGGTTGGCTTCCCACAAATCGATGTGCCACTTCTTTTCTCGCCTTGCGATGCGCTCCATGGGGAAGCCTGCGCGGCGGAAAGCGTCGTAAACTTCGTCTCCCACTTCGAAGGCGGCGAGCGAGATGCCGGGGCCGACGATGGCGTGCAACGTGGCGGGGCGGCAGCCGTAGTTGCGGACTAAGACGTCCGTCGTGGCCGTGGCGATGCGGCTTACCGTGCCGCGCCATCCGGCATGTGCTGCGGCGAGGGCGCCGTTTGTGGGGTCGTAGAAAAGGAGGGGGACGCAGTCGGCCGTAGAGACGCCGATGCAGGTTTCGGGCAGGTCGGTCACGAGGGCGTCTACGCCGTTTAAAGCTGCCGTTTGCTCGTCGATGCTTAGGGAGAAGAAGTCGGCCGCTATGCTCCGCACGACGGTGCCGTGGACTTGCTGCGGGATGAGTAGCCGCCGGGGCGTGATGCCCAGCCATTCGGCCAGGCGCCGACGGTTCTCGCGGACGTCTTCCGGCCGGTCGCCGGCGTGGGAGGCGACGTTGAGCGTGGCGTATGCTCCCGAGCTGACGCCGCCTGCCCGCTGCGTCGTGAAGGCGCACACTTCGCGCGGCGTGGGGTGGAGCAGGAGTGCGCCGGGGGGCGGGTCAGTCGTCTTCAAGTTCGGAAAGGTCGTAGATTTCTTCGCCTCCTGCGTCGGCGTCGGGCGTGTGGTCGTCATAATCCGGCTCCCACCGGGCAAAATCGCGGCTCAGCGTGAGCGGTTCTCGGTCTTGGTGAGCCAGGCTTCCGCCTTCGGCCAGGGCTTGTAGCTTGTTGCTCTCGCTGTTGAGCTCCTGCCACAGCACGTCTTTGAGCCGGTCGATGCCCAGTCCCGAGACGGCGGAGATGAAGACGCAGGGGACGTCGGGCGGAAGCTCGGCGCGCAGCAGGGAGATAAGCTCCTCGTCGAGCAGGTCGCACTTCGTGACGGCCAGGACGCGTTGCTTCTCGAGCAGGGCGGGGTTGAAGCGGCGCAGCTCGGAGAGCAGGACGTCGTACTCCTTCTGAATATGCTGCGTGTCGCCGGGGACGAGGAATAGGAGCAGGGAGTTGCGCTCTATGTGGCGCAGGAAGCGGAGTCCGAGGCCGCGGCCCTCGCTTGCGCCTTCGATGATGCCGGGAATGTCGGCCATGACGAAGGATTTCCCGTCGCGATAGGGCACTATGCCGAGGCTGGGCTCCAGCGTGGTGAAGGGGTAATTGGCTATCTTGGGGCGGGCGGAGGATAGGGCGGAGAGGAGGGTGGACTTGCCGGCGTTGGGGAAGCCTACGAGGCCTACGTCGGCCAGCAGCTTCAGCTCCAGGATGACCATGAGTTCTTGGGCGGGCTCTCCGGGCTGGGCGTAGCGGGGCGCTTGGTTGGTGGCGGAGCGGAAGTGCCAGTTGCCGCGCCCGCCGCGCCCGCCGCGCAGCAGCAGGACGGTCTCCCCGTCCCGCGTGACGTCGCAGAGGTATTTTCCGGTCGTGGCGTCGTAGGCCACGGTGCCGCAAGGGACGTCTATGTACTTGTCCTGCCCGTCGGCACCGTGACAAAGGCTCTTTCCGCCGTTTTCGCCGTTTCCGGCAAAGGCGTGGCGCTCGTATCGCAGGTGGAGAAGCGTCCAGAAGTTGTGGCTACCGCGCAGGAAGACGTGTCCGCCGCGCCCGCCGTCGCCGCCGTCGGGCCCGCCGTTGGGCATGTATTTCGCCCGGTGCATATGTGCCGAGCCGCGGCCGCCCTTTCCGGAGCGGCAGAATATCTTTACGTAGTCGCAGAAGTTAGATTCCATGGGCTATGCCCGCTTGGTGAAAGAAGGAAGCGGGTTTCAGGCGTGGCGTGTCAGACGTTGTCGATGATGTCGCAGAGGGCGGCGTTGATGTCGGCCAGCTCGCCGTAGCCTTTTACGGCATGGCGCTTGCCTTCGCGCTCGTACCAGTCGGCAAGCGGGGCGGTCTGCGTGTGATATACGTCGAGGCGCTTGCGGATGGTGCTCTCGTTGTCGTCAGCCCGCCGGGATGTCTTCCCGCGGTTGAGGAGGCGCTCCACAAGTACTTCGTCGGGCACTTGCAGCTCCAACATAGCGCTGACTTCCGTGCCGCGGTCGGCGAGCATCTGCTTGAGGGCTTCGGCTTGGGGAATGGTGCGGGGAAATCCGTCGAAGATGACGCCCTCGCAGGGGCAGAGGCTGTCGTACACGTTGGCCAGGATGTCTATCATCAGGCTGTCGGGGATGAGTTGTCCTTGCTCGATGTAGGCTTTCGCGGTCTTGCCCAGCTCCGTGCCGTCTTTAATCTCGCCGCGAAGGACGTCGCCGGTGGATATGTGGTTGAAGCCGTATTTTTGCACGAGGATGTCGCTCTGCGTGCCTTTGCCGGAGCCGGGTGCTCCGAAGATGACGATATTTTTCATAGGGATAGGGTTTCGTAAATCAATCTACGACGGTGTAAATGTCGGGCAGGTTGCGGCCCTCTCCGTCGTAGTCGAGGCCATAACCGACGATGAAGTCGTTAGGTATCTTGAAGCAGCAGTAAGGTACGTCGAGCTTCACCTTGAGGTTGCCGGGCTTGACGAGGAGTGCGGCCACGCGGATTTCAGCCGGTTCGTAGGACTTCAGGGTGGCGAGGAGGTGCTGCATGGTCAGGCCGGAGTCGATAATATCTTCTACTACGACGACGGTACGTCCGCGCAGGTCTTCGTTAAGTCCGATGAGCTGCTCGACGTGTCCCGAGGACTGCGTGCCCTGATAGGAGGAGTAGCGCACGAAGGTGATTTCGCAGTCGGTAGTAACGCCGCGCAGCAGGTCAGCTGCGAAGATGAAGGCGCCATTGAGGACGGCGAGGAAAATGGGGTGCTTGCCTGCGAGGTCGCGGCTGATTTGTGCGGCTACTTCCCTGACGCGCTCGGCGATGCGTGGGGCGGGGATGGAGACGGCAAACTTCTTGTCGCGGACGGTGACGGTCTGCATTAGGGTAGTGGGGTTGTAGGGTGGGACAAAGGTAATGAAATGGTGCGGGAAGGGGAAGTGGCGGCGGCGAAATGCGTCGGCTCACTCCATATCTACCACGGTGATGCCCGCGCCTCCGAACTGGACGTGCTCGTCGTGGTAGTCGCGGATGCCGGGTACGGTGTGGAGGTATTGGCGTACGAGCTGGCGGAGCGCACCCGTGCCCGTGCCGTGGAGAATGCGCACGCGGGGCTGCTCCAGAAGTATGGCGTCGTCGATGAAGTGGGAGACGGCGTTTAGCGCCTCGTCGCCGCGCATGCCTCGGAGGTCTATCTCGGGCTTGAAGGCCAGCTTCTTTTCGTATATGGCGTCGCGGGTCTGTCGGGAGACGAAGGTGGCCACTTGCGCCACGTTGTCCTGCTGCGGTGCGTCGGAGGCTTCGAGGCGTTGCAGGGGTACGTTGGTGTGCATCATGCCGAAGAGGACGCGCGCCTGGTTTTTGCTGACTTCTTCCACTCTCCCGACGGTGTTTTGTCCCTTTATGCGGACGTACATGCCGGGGGTGATGGGCGTTGCCGGGCTTTGGGGAGTGGCTGCGGCCGCGCCGGGGCTGTTTGGGCGGCTTGTAGGGGCGGCTGCGGCGGGGGTGGCGGCGCCGCCTTCGCGTTTCCGGCGTTTTCGCTCCTGGCGGCGGCGTATTTGCTCTATCTTGCGGTCTATCTTGTCGCTTTCTTCCTTGCTTTTGAGCGTCTCGCCAAAATCTGCCAGCTCTTTGCGGACGGCGCGGGTGCGTTCTCGCTCGGCCTGCGCCTCTTTTATTTCGCGAATGGTCTTTTCTATTTTGGCGTTCGAGGCACGCAGCAAGTCCTGCGCCTCTTCTTTGGCTTGCTGCATGACGGCTTTTCGCTCGCGGTTGAAGTCTTCCATCTGGCGCTCGTAGCCTGCCAGAGTCTCCTCCAGTTGTTTCTCTTGTGAGTGTACCTTTTGCCGTTTATGCTCCCAATAAGCGCGGTCGCGGGCTATGTCCTGCAAATATTTATCCGAGAGCACGTAGTCCTTACCTACGAGGTTTGCGGCGTAGGCTATGACGTCTTCGGGCAGACCTATCTTGCGCGCTATCTCAATGGCGAAGCTGCTGCCGGGATGTCCGATGCGCAGCATGAAGAGTGGCTGCATCTTGGCGCGGTCGTAGAGCATGGCGCCGTTTACTACGGTGGGCTGCGTGTCTGCGTAGCGTTTGAGGTTTTGGTAGTGCGTCGTGACGATGCCGTAAGCGCCGTTCTTCACGAAGCGGTCCAGGATAGCCTCGGCCAGAGCGCCGCCAATTTGCGGCTCCGTCCCGCTGCCCATCTCGTCGACCAAGATGAGGGAGCGTGGCGTGGAGCGGCGCATCATGGTCTTTAGGGTAAGGAGGTGCGAGGAGTAGGTGCTCAGCTCTCCCTCGATGCTCTGCTCGTCGCCAATGGAGATAAACAAATCTTGGAACACGCCCATGACGCTGTTCTCCCGCATGGGGACGGGCATGCCGCACTGCATCATGTATTGCAGTAAGCCGACGGTTTTCAGGCAGACCGACTTGCCGCCTGCGTTGGGGCCGGAGATGAGCAGGATGCGTTGGTCGTCGCGCAGGGCGATGTCGAGGGGCACTTGCTGCGTGCCGTGGCGTTTCAGCGACTGCTGAAGCAGCGGGTGGACGGCTTGAACCCAGTCTATGTGGGGGTAGGGCTTCACTTCGGGCACGGTGGCGCCGAAGGTCTCGGAGAAGCTGGCCAGCGCCCGTAGGTAGTCAATCCGTGCAAGGTAATGGAGCGAGTCCAGCATGGCGGGTGCCAAGGGGCGTATCTCGGTTGTCAGCTCTTGCAGGATACGTGCTATCTCGCGGTTCTCGGCTGCTTTCAGCTCGCGTAGCTTGTTGTTGGCTTCAACTACGGCCGTGGGTTCTATAAATACGGTCTTGCCGGAAGCGCTTTCGTCGTGGATGATGCCATGTATCTTGCGCTTCAAGGCGGGTGCTACGGGTATGACGAGGCGTCCGTCGCGGTGGGTTGGGGCTACGTCGCGGTCGATGTAGCCTTCCTTTTGTGCGTCGGTGATGATTTGGCGCAGGCTGTGGCTTATGCTGCGCGCGGTGGTTTCGAGCTGGTGGCGGATGGAGAGCAGTTCGGGCGAGGCGGTGTCTTTCACCTTGCCGTATTTATTGAGGATGCTTTCGATGCGGCGTACGATTTGCGGGAACGTGCTCACCTTGGCCGATAGGCGGGAAAGGGCGGGGTAGGCGGGGGCGGCCGCTTCGCTCGTCGCTTCGCCCTCCTGCCCCTTAGTGCCTTGGGTAAAGAAGTCAACAAGGTTGCACACGGAGCGTAGAGAACGCTTCAAGTCGAAAAGTTCTATCTCCTCTAAGAAAGTGCGTTCGGGGCGTATGCGTAGCAAGGCTTGCCGCACGTCGAAGAAGTTCTCTTCGTAAACGTCATCCTCTTCGCGCTGAAAGCGGGCGAACTCTTCCGCTTGGCTGAGTAGCTCGTGTATCTCGTCGGGGTCAGTGCGGAACTTCACTTCCCTATCTACCCACTCCGTGCCGAGCGTGGACATGCAACGCCCTTTGAGCAAGGTGCGAATTTCTGAGAACCCCGTCTTTGCTTCATAGTTTTCGGGGAATACCATGCTGGTTTGTAATTTTGAAAGCAAAAGTAGTGAAATCAGCGCGCAATGCCAAACCGCTCTATCGGCGTCATGGCACGCCGCACGCTTCTGCTGCGGCTCCGACGTGCTGCTGCGGCCGTCTGCCCGGGCGACCGGCGCGACGGCTTTTCTTTCCTAAGAACTGAAACGTGCGAAAAATGATTGTCTGCAAAGCGTAAGCAAAAGGGCGCGTCTGCTTTCCTTTTTAAAAGATGAACCGCACAAACTGACACTTTGCTTTTGCCGGCTTTGATTAAAGCTTTGCAAAACGCCGCTAAACGTTTGCACAATAGCCGGTTGCGCGTGTCGGCTGACAAGTCCGATGTGTCGGCTGGCAGGTCGGAGCTATCAGCTGACAGGTCGGACTTATCAGCTGACAGGTCGGAGCTATCAGCTGACAGGTCGGACTTATCAGCTGACAAGTCGGACTTACCGGTGGGTAAAAGCGGGGTGTCGTCTCGTAAAGGGGCTTTGGGGCTTAGCAAGAACGGAGCATAGCAAGATAAGGCGTTCGCGCAGAGGCATAAAAAAACGCGTTACCGAAGCAACGCGTCTCTAAGTTGCGGAGGTTCGACTCGAACGAACGACCTCCAGGTTATGAGCCTGGCGAGCTACCAACTGCTCCACTCCGCGATGTAGGGGCTATTTCCCTGTTTGCGGTTGCAAAAGTATAGCCTTTTCTTGGGATGGCCAAGAGGTGCCCCGCTTTTTATGTTTAAAAAACTATAAATGCGTAGTTGCCTCGGGGCGAGCTTCGCGTTTCACTCTACTTGCAGGACGAGGCCTTTGAGGTATTCTCCCTCGGGATGATAGATGCTTACGGGGTGGTCGGCAGGTTGGTGTAGCTGGTGGAGAATGCGCACGTGGCGTCGGGCTGTGGCTGCCGCCGTGAAGACGGCCAAGCGGAACTGGGCGGCGCTAACGGCTTGCGAGCAGGAGAAGGTGAAGACGAAACCGCCGGGTTGCACCTTACGGATGGCGGCGGCGTTGAGGCGGGTGTAGCCCTTCAGGGCGTTGCGCACGGCGCTGAGGTGCTTGGCAAAGGCCGGCGGGTCGAGGACGATGAGGTCGAGCGGGGCTTCCGCAGCTTGCAGGTATTGGAAGGCATCGGCCGTGACGGCTTCGTGGGGCGCACCCTCGGGGAAGTTAAGCTCCACGTTGGCTCGGGCGGCTTCTATGGCGCGTGCGCTACTGTCCACGCTCGTCACGTGCCGGGCTCCGCCGCGCAGGGCATAGACGGAGAAGCCGCCGGTATAGCAGAAGAGGTTCAGCACGCGCCGCCCTTGGGCGTAACGGGATAGGAGGGCGCGGTTGTCGCGCTGGTCGACGAAGAAGCCCGTTTTCTGTCCGCCTTCCCAGTCGACGTGGAACTTCATGCCGTTCTCTTGGAATACGTCGTCCGTCCGTTGGCCGAGGAGGTATCCTTCTCGTTCGGCTGCGCTGACGGCGTCGGGCAGGGTGGTGGCTGACTTGTAGTAGATGGCTTGCAGCCGGTCGCCGAGGGTGTCCCGCAAAGCCGCCGCTATCTCGTGGCGGGCACGGTGCATGCCGGTGCTGTGGGCTTGCATGACGGCGGTTGTCCCGTAGAGGTCGATGATGAGGCCGGGTAAGCGGTCGCCCTCGCCATGTACGAGGCGGCAGATGTCGTTGTTCGCCTGCTCCAGGAGGCCCAGCGCGCGGCGCAAGCGGCAGGCTTCGGCCAAGCGACTGCGCCAGAAAGCGCCGTCCAAGGCCTGCTCGCGGAAGGAAAGGATGCGCACGGCGATGGAGCCACTTTGGTAGTGCCCCGTGCCGAGGAGCTCGCCCGCAGCGTCGACCACGCGCACCGTGTCGCCCTCTTGCAGCGCGGCAGGTTTGTGCGCTATGGCACCGGAAAAGACCCAGGGGTGGAAACGTTTGAGGCTTTCAGACTTGCCCCGTTTCAGTTGGATGGTAAGCATGATGTGCAGTTTCTTAGTGTCGGTGAGCGCGTCAGCGCGCAGAGCCTGAGGGCGTATTATCGTGCTGTGGCTCGGTCTCCGGGGCGTCGATGATTTCGTAGTCGCCGCTCTCTTGAAGCTGACGTAGCTCGTCGTAGAGCACAAGGCAGGCGTAGGCGTCCGTGGCAGCGTAGCGTTTTTGGGAATCTGAGAGAAGCGGTGCTTCCCAATTGGTCAGCTGGGCAGACTTTGAGATGCGCCGGCGGAAGACGTTGGCAAAGATTTTCTGAAGGCTCATGTCCTCGATGCCCATCTCCCGGACGGTATCTTGCAAGTCCACGTAAGCGCCCGGCGTGAAGTCGTGACGCAGGCGCAGCATGTGGAAGTCGTCGCGCAGAGAAAGGCCGACCTTCACCACCTGCGTTGAGGCCAATAGCCGCTGCAGGTCAGAGGTGAAGCCAAGGACGTTGAGGCGGAAGAGGAAGCACGTGTTGCGCGTAGAGACTTGGAGAAGCGCCACCTTGTGCATGGCGCCGCGGCGGAAGGTGGGCTTTGTCTCCGTGTCGATGCCCAGCAGCGCTTGGCGCTCCAAGGCTCGCACGGCGCGCTCCGCTTCTCCCTGGCGGGAAATGACGACAATGCGGCCGGGAAAGGTGAAGCGCGGTAGGGTAGGTATGATGTGCTTGTCTGTCTTACGGAACAGTTGCGTCATAGCAAAGAGGGATTGGAAAATGCCGGCACTGTGCGGACGTCAGCGTTCGGTGGAGGGATAGCGCAGGTCGTGCAATGCACGCAGGGCGCCGAGCAGCTTTTGCCCCCAATGGAGGCGGAACTCGTCAAGTGCCTCGGCTACGGCGACGGTCATAGCTTCCTCGTGGCCACCACGGAACACCTCGACGAGGTTGCGCAGCGCCTGATAGACGTCGGCCAGGTTCTCGCTGACGGTTTGGAGCACGGGCTGGTCAGAATACTTGAAATCTTCGGCAAAGACGTCGAGGTAGTCGTCGTCTGCGCCGAGCAGGCGGCTTATGCTCCGGCGCACGTAGTTGTAATCGTCCTCCGTCACCTTAGGCTCGTTGTAGCCCGCCACGTCGGGGATGTCGCCGACGAGGCCGGCCTTCAGATAGACCATGGGGAGCAGGCTTAGCATGATGCGGACGAAGTCTTCGCGCTCCGTCTCGGCGCATTGCTCCACCTGACGGCAGTATTCGGCGCTGACGGTGACAAAGTCCAGCACGGGGCGGGAGTAAACGGTAGCTTCTTTCATTTTCTTCGAGACAAACGGGTGCTTCTTCGAAACAAACGGTAGCTTCTTCGTAACAAACGGGTGCTTCTTCGAAACAAACGGGTGCTTCTTCGGCAGAAAAGGGTACACGAAAGCCGACTTTGGGAAGGCTGAAGCGCCTCTTCCCAAGGCCGGCTTGCTAAATGTTTAGGGCTGAATGCATATCCGCCGGTGCGTATCCTTAGAGCTCATTTACTATTTCGCGCCCCATAGCCATGACGAACGTAAGTTGCCGCTGTGCGTCGTAAACTACGATGTCTGCGTCCTTACCTCGCTGGAGCGAGCCCTTGCGTTCGTACACGCCCATGATTTTTGCGGGCGTCTCGCTCGTCATGCGCACGGCGTCGGCCATAGGTATGCCCGCCTGCTGCACAGCGGTGCGGACGAGGCGGTCCATCGTAGCTATGGAGCCTGCCAGGGCGCTACGGTCGGCCAGTTTGCAGACGCCGTCCTCAATGATGACGCGGGGGTCGAAGGCGTGCGTGCTGTTGCTGGCGGCCACGGCTAAGGCGTCCGTGATTAGGCTCGTCCGCTCCACGCCTTTCAGCTTGTAAACCATGTTTAGCATAACGGGAGGAACGTGTATGCCGTCTGCAATCATTTCTACGGTAATAGGCTCTATTTCGAAGATGCTTTCTATCGTCCCTTCGTGCTTGAACTCACGGTTCTTGTGGAAACCTACCATGGCGTTGTAGAAGTGGTTGGCGTGCGTGTAGCCCACTTCGTACGCCGCCTTCACGTCTTTGTATTCCGCCTTCGTATGTGCTATGGCGTTAAGTACGCCGTGCTCGTGGCAGAATTTGCCGAACTCAATCGTACCCGGCAGCTCCGGCGCAGAAGACCAGCGCTTGATGCAAGTAGTGCCGTTCAGCAAGGGGATATATTCCTCGGGGTCGGGGTTTTTTATGTTCTCGGGAATTTGTCCGCCTGCCATGTCGAGGTTTAGGTAGTGCCCTTCGAGGTGCAGACCCAACACGGGGGTGTCCGGCTCCTTCATGAGCTTCTCCGTAGTCTCTACAGCTGCGTAGATCATGGGCATGGTGGAGGAAGAAAGGGTGGGGAAGATGGACGTCGTGCCGTGGTGCATGTGCGCGTCGATGGCAACGCGGAAAGCCTCCTCGGTGCCTTCCATAAAGTCGCGCCCACCGCCGCCGTGGCAGTGTTGCTCAATGCCTCCCGGCACGATGTCGCCGCCTTGGGCGTTGATGCGCTCTGCTCCGACCACAGGTAGGTCGTTGTTGGAAACTTCTACGATTCTGTCGCCCTCAACGATGACGGAACCGCCTTGAAGCCAGCCTTCGGGCGTCAGGATGCGCCCGCCGAATATCTGTTTCATGGGGATGTTTGGTGTAGTTGGTGTGCTTTCTTGGCTTTGGAGGGCGCCGTAGAACGGCGCTTCCTCTTCGCGCAAAAGTACTATTTCTTCGTGGAACGACGCAATAATTCGGTGGTTTTCACGATTATTATATAAGGTCGGAGTCTCGGCGTGTGGCCTGCTTCCCGACGCTTGGTAAAAAGTCGTTATGCGAAAATATCTGCCTACACCATATATATATATGCCGCTCATGTTGCTGTGGGTGGCCTGCTCGCCCGTCTCGCGCACCATTAAGCGGGGCGACAACGCGCTTGCCATTGGCGAATACGCAGAAGCTGCCGGACAGTACAAGATGGCCTATCAGCGCACGCCTTCAAAAGACCGCGCGCTGCGCGGCGAGCTGAGCTACAAAATGGGTGATGCCTATCGGCGATACGGTAACGCGGCGCGCGCCTTAGGTGCTTACCGAAACGCCGAACGCTACAAATATACCGATACGCTTACCTACTTGCGCGAGGGAGATATGATGCGCCTCCTCGGCGACTACAACGGAGCTGCCGCAGCTTACAAAAAATACCTCGACACGCATCCTTATGATGAGGCGGCCACCGGCGGGCTACTCTCATGCCAAGTGGCGCCTGCCGAACGTGAGAAAGGCTCCGCCTATTCCGTGAAGCCTGCTCCCCTCTTTAACTCTACGCGCTCCGACTATTGTCCTGCTTACAACGGCTTAGAGGCTTCGCAACTCTACTTCTCCACCACGCGGCGCCAGACTGAGGGCTCGGATGTGTCGGGTATCACGGCCATGAAGCCCGGCGATATCTTTTTTTCTAAGAAGGATGAGAAAGGAAACTGGAGAAAGCCGGAGGCTGTGTCCGGCGGATTAAATACGGAATACGACGAAGGAGCCTGCGCCTTTACCCCGGACGGTAGCAAGATGTACCTAACCGTTTGTCGCACCGATGCGGAATATCCGCGCATGGCTGAAATTTGGACGTCGCAACGTGCTGACGCCAGCTGGGCAAAGCCTACGCAGCTCAAGCTAACCTCCGACACGCTCTCGTCCTATGCTCATCCCGCCATTTCGCCCGACGGCCGCTGGCTATACTTCACTTCCGACATGCCCGGTGGCTACGGCGGGCTCGACATCTGGCGTGTGCTGGTCGATGCTCACGGTGTAGGAGCCGTAGAAAACCTTGGAGCGGACATCAACACGGCCGGAAATGAATGCTTTCCTGCCTTCCGCGCCAATGGCGACCTTTATTTCTCCTCGGACGGGCGAACGCCCAATTTTGGCGGCCTTGACCTGTACTACGCCCGCGAGGACACCGCTACCGGAACGTGGAAAGTGACACACCTGCCAGCACCCATGAATTCCAACGCCGACGACTTCGGCATCACCTTCGAAGGGTGGCATTCCCACGGTTATTTCTCCTCCTCTCGCTCTACGGGCGGGCGCGGCTGGGACAAGATATTTGAGTTTAGCTACCCCGAACAGATGCAGACGGTAAAGGGATGGGTTTATGAAGTCGATGGATACGAGCTTCCCAAGGCACAAGTTTACATGGTGGGCTCTGATGGGACGAACCAGCGGCTAAGTGTTCTCTCTGACGGCTCTTTTGAGCAACCCGTCTCCGCAGGTGTTCACTACCTCTTCCTTGCCACCTGCCCCGGCTACTTAAACGTTCGAGCCGAGCTTACGCCTGACTCCGTGCAAGAGGTGCGCCAGAACGTCTTGCAGTTCCCCCTGCCCGCCATGAACGTACCCGTCCTGCTGCGCGGCATATATTACCAGTTCGACAAGGCTGTTCTGACTGACAGCTCCCGCGTTGCGCTCGACCGGCTCGCCACCCTTCTGAAGGAAAACCCCAACGTGACCATAGAACTCGGCGCCCACTGTGACTATCGCGGCACGGACGCCTACAACGACCGCCTCTCGCAGCGGCGTGCCGAGAGCGTTGTCAGCTACCTCGTCAGTGCGGGTATCGCACCCGCCCGCCTCACCGCAAAAGGCTACGGCAAGCGTATGCCGAAGGTCATCAACAAACGCCTTTCTGCCCAGTATCCCTTCCTGCATGCGGGCGACACGCTGACACAAAGCCGCATCGCCCAACTACCTCCCGCCCAGCAGGAGATAGCCAACGCCCTGAACCGCCGCACGGAGTTCCGCGTGTTGCGTACAACCTATGGACTCTTCGACGAGCACGGCAACCTGCGCCCTGATGCTCTGAAATCCAAGCAAAAGTCCGAGGACGCCGATGCTGGCTCCGACGCACAAGAAGGAAAGGGCGACGACAGCGGCGAGTGGTACTGATTGCTAATGTTTTTCTTAAAGGCGTAAAAGGCTAAATGCGAGGCGTAAATACTTTATTCGTAGTTGTAAAGATTTAAACCTTGAAAGCGGAAGATTAAGGCCGCAAGCATTACCTCGTTATACTCCGCTCCGAATGTATTGGAAAGAGCCTTCGCCTTGCTCTGAAGCTGCACTAATTCCTTCCCGTCAAGGCCGGTAAGAATGGCGTCATTTGCGTTTGCCGTTTGGACTTCCTTTATGGCATCTCTTAGTTTGGCAAAGCCTTCTGCGACGTTCTTAATGCCAACGGTCACATTGGCGAAGTTTGCCAACGATTGAGCCAATTTCTCCGACTTCGTCTTAGAGAGGTCGATGTTTTTGTGTAGCTCCTTTAGCGGCGTATCAAGCGAGACAAGCTCTTCCTTCCCGTTGACGCCGATTTTAATGTTGTACTTTATTTCCTTTGCCATTTCTTTTTTCTTATATTTGCCGATGTAACATTTGATTCATGCTATGGAAGACCAAGGGAAAAACCATATCAAAATAGAGGTAACCAGCGAAATCGTAGGCGAGCCGACAAAACAAGAGAAAAAAGAGGAGCAGCGTGCAGATGCTGGGTGCGGTTGCGCGTTTCTTTCCTTTCTCATGATGTGTTTGTTTGGGATATTGGCTGCTTTTGGTAATTGTTTAGGATTCGCTTTAGGATGTATGCTCTTTTTCGGTATAGTGACTATAATCAGCGCTGTCATTTCAACATACTACGATACTAAGGTGAATGGATTTGGGATACTACCGCCGTGGGCATGGTAATCCCTCAAACGCGCAAATCGCTCGTCTCCATCGCGTCGTAGAGTTTTGCCAACGGGCTATCCTCTTCCTCGGAAAGTCCGGAGATGTCTTGGTATGTTAGCCCTAATAGCTTGCAATGCTTTAGAAGTATTTCTTGCGCGTCTTTCTGTATTTTGAATACGGGATTTGCCGACAATTTCTCTCCGTATCGCGTCTTGTCGTGCTCTGTCGGCGTATCTAATCGGTCAATTTCATCCCTACAGAAATCAAGGGTGCGGAGTGTGTCAGCCAACGAATTGACAAGAACGGCATACCCGTCGTTGTAAGTGCCGATTGTTTTTAGCGCCTTTGTTATGGAGGCTTTATACCGACTTGTTTCGCTTGTGTGTCCCATAGCTTCTAATCTTTTATATGTATATTATACCTAAGACGAAGTGCCTTGGGAACCAAAAGCCAAGAAAAAGCACTTTACTTACCACAAAAATAAGCAAATTCTTTGTCGTGTTATAAGCCAGCCAAAAACGGCAGGGAATTGCTTCCCGTCTAAACGCACAAAACCCCACAGTTCGCAGGAACTGCGG
>CAZXJS010000010.1:0-93740 GCA_964641085.1 uncultured Prevotellamassilia sp.
GACGTGCTTCTTTCCGTACGTGTTGACGTAGATGCTGACGGGTTCGGCACGACCTATGACGTAGCTGAGTTGTACCAGCATCTCGTCGGCGACGCCGGCGGCTACCATATTCTTGGCTATGTGGCGTGCGGCGTAGGCTGCGGAGCGGTCCACCTTCGAGGGGTCTTTCCCGCTGAAGCATCCTCCGCCGTGGGCGCCGCGTCCGCCGTAGGTATCTACGATGATCTTGCGCCCCGTAAGACCCGTGTCGCCGTGGGGGCCGCCTATGACGAACTTGCCCGTGGGGTTGACGTAGTACTTAATCGTGGGGTCGCGGAAGAAATCGCGCACCCGGGGCGTCGTGATGCGCTCCTCCAAGGTGCGGGGTATGAGGATTTGCTCCACGTCGCGGCGTATGCGCTCCAGCATTTGGCGGTCGGCCTCCTCCTGGCTGCCGGCCTCGGCGGCGGTGATGAACTCGTCGTGCTGTGTGGAGACAACTATCGTGTCGAGGCCGATGGCTCGGTCGTGGTCGTCATAGCGGACGGTGACTTGGCATTTGGCGTCGGGGCGCAGATAGGTCATCTCGCGCCCTTCGCGCCGTATGCGGCTGAGGGTTATCATCAGGTCATGGGCCAAGGAGAGGGGCAGGGGCATGAAGCTGTCCGTCTCGTTGTTGGCGTAGCCGAACATCATTCCCTGGTCGCCTGCGCCTTGCTCCATCGCCGTGGCGCGCTCCACGCCGCGGTTGATGTCGCCGCTCTGCCCGTGTATGGCGGAGAGGATGCCGCAGCTCTCGGCGTCGAACTTATAGGCGGCGTCGGTATAGCCTATGCGGGCTATGGTGCGCCGCACGACGTCCTGGAGGTCGATCCAGGCTTCTGACTTTACCTCGCCGGCGACGATGACTTGCCCTGTCGTGACGAGTGTCTCGACGGCAACCTTCGAGCCGGGGTCGTAGGCCAGCAAGGCGTCGAGCACGGCGTCGGAGATTTGGTCGGCCACCTTGTCGGGGTGTCCCTCGGAGACGGATTCGGATGTGAACAGATACATAGTGTGAGGTTTTTAAGAAGGGTTAAACGCTTTCGGGGCGCGACGGGCAAAAAATAAAGCGCCCGTCGCCGGCGCTTTCCTCATGCGACGGCGTACCTCGCGGGACTTAGCCGTCGTTCCTTTTAGCATTCTTTTTTCGAGGTTGCAAGCAGCCAAATCTTTCCTCGTGGAGGGGGCGCACGGAGCGTCCTTCCGGCGGCAAAGGTACGCCTTATTCTGCAAAAAGCAAGGCTCGCCCTGTCTTTTCTCCCTGTTATCTCCGGAAAACGGCGCTTTCGCGCCGACTGCGAGGACTTTGTCCTGCGGGAAATGCCGAGTCGTCCTTCGCAGAGCCGCTTTATTCGCGGATAAGTCCGAGGTAGTTTTTGTACACCCACGGCTGGACAATTGTACACCCACGGCTGGACAATTGTACATCCACGGTTGGACAATTGTACATCCACGGCTGGACAAAAACTAAGTCCGAGCTGCGAACCGATAGTACGGACTTATAAGCAGATAGCGGCGGGCTAACGACGATTTGAGCCAGGCGGCGGGGGCTGGATGCGGGGTTGGTGCGTTTTGCGAGGCAGGGAGGTGGCCGCGAACGGCAGGTAGAGATGACAAAAACGCAACTTTGAGGCGTTAGCACTGACAAAAAACGAGATTTTCGGCCGCTTTTGGTTGAAAAGTGAAACTAATTGTTTAGTTTTGCCACCCAAATGATAGGAAAAGTGGACATACAAAAAAACGGCCGAGCCGCAGACGGCGGCTTGTACCGTAAGGCTTACGAACACGACGCCTGCGGCGTCGGCATGGTGGTGAATATCCATGGCGGGAAGAGCCATGCGCTGGTGGACAACGCGCTGCGCGTGCTGGAAAACATGCGCCACCGCGGCGCAGAAGGCGCGGACAAGAAGACAGGCGACGGCGCCGGCATCATGCTCCAGATACCCCACGAGTTTATCTTGCTTCAGGGCATCCCCGTGCCCGAGAAGGGGCGCTACGGGACGGGCTTGGTGTTTCTGCCCAAGGAGAAGGAGCGGCAGGACGCCATCCTCTCAATCCTCATCGAGGAGATAGAGCGCGAGGGGCTGACGCTGATGCACCTCAGGACGGTGCCGACGAACAGCGCCTGCCTGGGCGAGGCGGCGCTGCGCACGGAGCCGGACGTGAAGCAGGTCTTCGTGACGGGCGTCTCGGAGGAGAAGGCGCCGGAATTGGAGCGCCTGCTCTACAGGATAAGGATGCGCGTGGAGCGCCGCGTCAGCGACGCCGACTTCTACGTCTGCTCGCTCTCCTCCCGCGTGATAGTATATAAAGGTATGCTCTCGAGCTTGCAGCTGCGGGAGTACTACCCGGATTTGACGAACGACTACTTCACGAGCGGCCTGGCGCTGGTTCACTCGCGCTTCTCTACGAACACCTTCCCCACGTGGGGGCTGGCGCAACCCTTCCGCCTGCTGTGCCACAACGGAGAAATCAACACGATACGTGGGAACCGCTCGTGGATGCAAGCGCGCGAGCCGGTGCTCAACTCGGGCGCGCTGGGCGACATATCGGACATCGTGCCCATTATCCAGCCCGGAATGAGCGACAGCGCCTCGCTGGACAACGTCTTGGAGTTTCTGGTGATGAGCGGCCTAAGCCTGCCGCACGCCATGGCCGTGCTGGTGCCCGAGAGCTTTAACGACAAAAACCCCATCTCCGAGGACCTGAAGGCCTTCTACGAGTACCACAGCATCCTCATGGAGCCGTGGGACGGCCCGGCGGCACTCCTCTTTACAGACGGCCGATATGCAGGCGGCATGCTCGACCGCAACGGCCTGCGACCCGCCCGCTATACGCTGACAAAGAAGGGGCTCATGGTGGTAGCCTCGGAGGTCGGCGTCATGGACTTCGACCCGACGGAGATAGCCGAGAAGGGCCGGTTGCAACCCGGCAAGATACTGCTGATAGATACGCAAGAGGGAAAAATATATTACGACGGAGAAATAAAAGAGCGCCTTGCCTCGGAACATCCCTACCGGCAATGGCTCTCGACAAACCGCATACAGCTGGAGAAGCTACGCTCCGGGCGTCACGTGCCCAACGCCGTGGACGACCTCTTGGGCAAAGAGCGCGCCTTCGGCTTCTCGGAAGAGGACGTGCAGGACACGCTCATCCCCATGTCGCTGAACGGACAGGAGCCGACGGCCTCCATGGGAAACGATACGCCCCTGGCCGTCGTCAGCGAGCGGCCGCAAGTCTTCTTCAACTACTTCCGCCAGCAGTTCGCCCAGGTGACGAACCCCGCCATAGACTCCATACGCGAGAGCCTCGTCATGTCCCTCACGGAGTATATCGGGCGCGTCGGTACGGGTATCCTGCGCCCCGACGAGTCGAACTGCAAAATGGTTCGCCTGCCTCACCCCATCCTTAACAACACGCAGCTCGACCTTCTCTGCAACATACGCTACAAGGGGTTTAACACGATCAAGCTGCCCATCCTATTTCCCTGCGCACAGGGCGCAGAAGGGTTGAAAATAGCGCTGGATCAGCTCTGCAAGCGTGCCGCCGACTGCGTCAACCAAGGCTACAACTACATCATACTCTCCGACCGCGATATGGACAAGGCGCACGCAGCCATTCCCAGCCTGCTCGCCGTGAGCGCCGTGCACCACTACCTCATCTCTGTCGGTAAGCGAGTGCAGACTGCCCTTATCGTAGAGAGCGGCGAGATACGGGAAACGATGCACGCCGCCCTGCTGCTGGGCTACGGCGCCTCGGCTCTCTGTCCGTACCTCACCTTTGCCATTTTGGAAGACCTCGTCAAGCGGCGCGTAATTCAGGAGAACTACGAGACAGCCGAGGCCAACTACATCAAAGCCGTGAAGAAGGGGCTCTTCAAGATAATGGCAAAGATGGGCATCTCCACGATACGCTCCTACCGCGGCGCAAAGCTCTTCGAGAGCGTCGGGCTGGGCGCCGGCATCCTGAAGGAATACTTCGGCACGGACGTTTCGACCATTGGTGGCATCGGCCTGGAAACCATTGCTCGCGACGCTATTCGGATGCACGACGCAGCCTTCACGCCGCACGAACCGGACGAGTTCCTGAAGAACGACGGCCTCTTCCACTACCGCCGAGACGGCATCTTGCACGCTTGGAATCCCGAGACGATAGCTACGCTCCAGCTGGCCACACGTCTGGGCTCTTACGAAAAATATAAGGAGTTCGCCCGCTTCGTCGACGACAAGCCGCAGCCCATCTTCATCCGCGACTTCCTTGACTACAAGCGCCGACCCATACCTCTGGACAAGGTGGAACCCGAATCCGAGATAGTCAAGCACTTGGTGACGGGTGGCATGTCGTTCGGCGCACTTAGCAAGGAGGCGCACGAAGCTATCGCCCTGGCCATGAACGCTCTCGGCACGCGCTCCAACACCGGCGAGGGCGGAGAGGACAATGATCGCTACCACACGGAGGTTGACGGCATCTCCCTAAGCTCTAAGACGAAACAGGTCGCCAGTGGCCGCTTCGGAGTTACCGCCGAGTATTTGGCAAATGCCGAGGAGATACAGATAAAGGTAGCCCAAGGCGCCAAGCCCGGCGAAGGCGGCCAGCTACCCGGTTTCAAGGTGAACAAAATCATTGCCAAAACGCGCAACTCCATCCCGGGTATCAGCCTCATCTCCCCACCCCCGCACCACGACATCTATTCTATCGAAGACCTTGCCCAGCTTATCTTCGACCTGAAGAACGTTAATCCGCGGGCAGCCGTCAGCGTGAAGCTCGTAGCCGAGAGCGGCGTGGGCACCATTGCGGCCGGCGTGGCAAAGGCTAAGGCTGATTTGGTGGTTATCAGCGGGGCAGAGGGCGGCACGGGCGCTTCGCCGGCCAGCTCCATGCGTTTCGCGGGCATTCCGCCGGAGATAGGCCTTGCCGAGACGCAGCAGACGCTCGTTCGCAACGGTCTGCGCGGCATGGTACGCCTGCAAGTGGACGGTCAGCTCAAGACGGGGCGCGACATCATCCTCCTGGCGCTGCTGGGTGCCGAGGAGTTCGCTTTCGGCACAGCGGCGCTCATCACCTTAGGCTGTGTGATGATGCGCAAGTGCAGCTTGAACACGTGCCCCATGGGCGTGGCAACGCAGAACCCCGAGCTGCGCGCCCGCTTCCGCGGCCATTACAAGTATTTGGTCAACTACTTCACGTTCCTTGCGCGGGATGTCCGCGAGCAGCTCGCCGCTATGGGCTTCACAAGTCTGAACGACATCGTGGGGCGTACGGATTTACTTATAACCAAGCCCGTGCCACACGGCAGCAAAGCTTCGCGCCTTGACTTCCGCCGCCTCTTCCACCGCGAGGAGTCCGACGCCGCGCTGCATTTCCAAGGCACAGTGCACACCTTGCCGCCCGTGAAGGACAACCTCATCCTTGCAGCCGCCGCGCCCGCCCTGGAGCACCAGGAGGAGGTGAACTTAGATTACGCCATAAAGAATACGGACCGCGCCGTCGGCGCCATGCTCAGCGGTGCCATAGCCGCAAAGTATGGCGAGGCCGGGCTGCCCGACCATACCATAAACATAAAGTTCAAAGGCTCCGCGGGGCAGAGCTTCGGTGCCTTTCTGGCGCGTGGCGTCGACTTCCGCCTGGAGGGCGAGACGAACGACTACTTCGGCAAAGGCCTCAGCGGCGGGCGCATCGCCATCCTGCCGCCCTCGCGTGCCGGCTTTGCGGCCGAGGCGAACACGATAGCCGGCAACACGGGCCTCTACGGCGCCACCAGTGGCGAGCTTTACGTTAACGGCCGCGTCGGCGAGCGCTTTGCCGTGCGCAACAGCGGCGCTACGGCCGTCGTCGAGGGCGCCGGAGACCATTGCTGCGAATACATGACCGGCGGGCGCGTCGTCGTCTTGGGCGAGACGGGGCGCAACTTCGCGGCAGGCATGTCCGGAGGCGTAGCCTACGTCTGGGACAAGGAGCACCACTTCGACTACTTCTGCAATATGGACATGGTGGAGATAAACCTCGTCGAGAGCAGCGTATATCAGAAAGAGCTCCACGAACTCGTGCGCCAGCACTACCTCTACACCGGTTCGCAGCTCGCACGTGCCATGCTCGACGACTGGGCGCGCTACGTCGTAGATTTCATCCAAGTAGTGCCTATTGAGTACAAGAAAGTGCTGCAAGAGGAGCAGATGCGCAAGCTCCGCCAGAAGATAGCCGATATGCAGAGCGAGTTTTAAACACCTACCGACATGGGAAATCCTAAAGCTTTTCTTACGATACACCGCGTGGAGGCAGACATGCGCCCCATCCACGACCGCATCCACGACTACGGCGAAGTGGAGCAGACACTCAACCAAAAAGACCGCCGCGCGCAGGCCTCGCGCTGCATGGACTGCGGCGTGCCCTTCTGCCACTGGGCCTGCCCGCTTGGGAACAAGCCGCCGGAGTGGAACGACGCACTATACCGCGGCAACTTCGAGCTGGCCTACCGCTTGCTCGCAGCTACGAACGACTTTCCCGAGTTTACCGGTCGCGTATGTCCCGCCCTTTGCGAGGCTGCCTGCGTGCTGAACCTCAGCGAACGGCAGCCCACGACGAACCGCGAAGACGAGGCCGCCATCACGGAGTATGCCTTCCAAGAGGACTACGTCCGCGCCGTACAGCCCCGGCGAAACGGCAAGCGCGTAGCCGTCGTGGGCGCCGGCCCCGCAGGCCTCGTAGCGGCCAACCGCCTGAACCGCCGCGGATACGACGTCACCGTCTTCGACCGCAACGAGAATGCCGGCGGACTGCTGCGTTACGGCATTCCAAACTTCAAGCTCAACAAGGCTATTATAGACCGCCGCCTCGCGCTACTCATCGAGGAGGGCATCACGTTCCGCTACGGAGAGACCATCGACGAGACCAAGCTGCCCGCAGGCTTCGACGCCTACGTCATAGCTACCGGGACGCCCGTCGCGCGCGACCTTCAGGTG
The DNA here is from genome assembly GCA_964641085.1 of uncultured Prevotellamassilia sp. Lineage (GTDB taxonomy): Bacteria > Bacteroidota > Bacteroidia > Bacteroidales > Bacteroidaceae > Alloprevotella. The sequence goes on from CAZXJS010000010.1 coordinate 6,981, forward strand.
CCGGGGCGTGAGTTGCGCGGCGTACACTTAGCCTTGGAGATGCTCTCACAGCAGAACCGCGTCCTCGCAGGGCAGGAATTTTCTAAAAGCCAGCGCGTCACGGCGAAGGGCAAGGACGTCCTCGTCATCGGTGGCGGCGACACCGGCTCTGACTGCATCGGCACGGCCCACCGCCAAGGCTCAAAGAGCGTCACGCAGATAGAGATAATGCCCAAGCCTCCCGTTGGCGAAGACCCCAAGAACCCTTGGCCGGCCTATCCCCGCGTGCTGAAGACCACCTTCGCCCACGAAGAGGGCTGCATTCGCCGCTGGAACATCAACACGCTGCGCTTTCTTGGCGAAGGCGGACGCGTCACGGGCGTCGAGGTGGAGCCCGTAGAGTGGCAACCCGACCCCGCCGGTGGCCGGCCCAAGATGGTCAGCGCAGGCCCCAAGGAGGTCATCAAGGCCGACCTCGTGTTGCTCGCCATGGGCTTCCTGCGCCCCCAGCACGCCGAGCTGCCCGAGAATGCCTTCCTCGCCGGCGACGCTAAAAACGGCGCCTCGCTCGTCGTACGCGCCATGGCCAGCGGACGCGACGCCGCAGCGCAGGTCGACGCCTACCTCTCCGGGAAATAGGGTGTGAAACCGCCGCATAATTTGCGGTTTCATCGGGGAAATCGGCACCTTCTCGTCCCTACGTCTCCGCTCGCTGTCCGTACGCCCCGATTGGTTGCACGCATCCGGCCGTTAGCCGAACGTGCGCCCCGGAAGGAGGTTCATATATCCCCGTTTATTGCCCGTACGCCCCGGAAGGAGGTTTATACATCGCCGTTCGTGGCGCGAACGTCCCGGAAGGAGGTTCATACATCGTCGTTTATTGCCCGTACGTCCCGATTAATTGTTCATAACCTACCGCAATGCCGCCCTGAAAGGGCGGTGCATTTTAGCCCGGGGTTTCAACCCCGGGATTAGACGGTTTCCTAAGGAATTGACGCCCTGAAGGGGTGCTGCAAATACCCGTTTTATGATTTTGCAGCGCCCTTACAGGGCGCCAATTGAGTGTTGCTGCGGCGTACCCCGGGGTTAAACCCCCGGGCTAAAGTGCAACGCCCCTTCAGGGCGTTCTTTTTTACAAACCAAAGCTTAATATGGAAATGTACGTCCGACCCATCCGCAGCTACGTCTGACCTATCCGCCGCTACGTCCGACTTATCCGCGGCTACGTCGGACCTATCCGCCGCTACGTCCGACTTATCCGCGGCTACGTCGGACGTAATTATTGTACAGCCGTGGGTTTACAATTGTAAAGCCACGGGTTAACAATTGTAATCCCACGGCTGTACAATTGTAATCCCACGGTTTTACAATTGTAAACCCGTGGCTGTACAAAAAATAACTCGGACTTATAATTAGATACATCCGAGCTGTTTGCATCTATCGCGTACTTACGCAAAGCAAAGCCCGGAGTGGCGGTGGCCATTCCGGGCTTGTCGTTGGGTTTCGGAGCTGTCTTTTGCGGCAGCGGGGTCTCTTAATGCCGTGCGCTCTATTTCGGCGCTTTGGGCGGCGTGCCGGGCAGTCCGTTCTTGGCTATGTTGCCTATTTCGGCGCGCATGTCGGTGTCTGAGAGCAGGTTCTTCAGGCGGTAGTAGTCCATGGCTCCCATGTTTCCGTCGTTGAGGGCTTTGGCTAAGGCGAGGGGCACTTGCGCCTCGGCGCGGATTACTTCGGCGCGTGCTTCTTGCGCCTTTGCCTTCATCTCCTGCTCCGTGGCGACGGCCATGGCGCGGCGCTCCTCGGCTTTGGCCTGCGCTATGTTCTTGTCCGCGTTGGCTTGGTCCATTTGTAGCGTGGCGCCGATGTTCTTGCCCACGTCGATGTCGGCGATGTCGATGGATAGTATCTCGAAGGCGGTGCCTGCGTCGAGGCCTTTGCGCAGCACGAGCTTGGAAATGGAGTCCGGGTTCTCAAGCACTTCTTCGTGGCTCTCGGCCGAGCCGATGCTGGATACGATGCCTTCGCCGACACGTGCCAGGATGGTTTCCTCACCTGCGCCGCCGACGAGCTGCTGTATGTTGGCGCGGACGGTGACGCGGGCTTTGGCGATGAGCTGTATGCCGTTCTTGGCGACAGCTGCTACGGGCGGTGTGTCGATGACCTTGGGGTTGACGCTGGTCTGTACGGCTTCGAATACGTCTCGCCCGGCGAGGTCTATGGCGGTGGCCTTCTCGAAGTTAAGGTCGATGTTGGCCTTGTTGGCGCTTACCAGTGCGTGGACGACGCGCTGCACGTGGCCGCCCGTCATGTAGTGGGCCTCGAGCTTGTCGCGCGTGATGTTTTGCAGCCCGGCCTTGTGGGCCTCTATGAGGCTGGGCACGATGACGCCGGGCGGCACGTTGCGGATGCGCATGAGGAATAGCTGGATGAGGGAGATACGTACGCCGCTTACCTTGGCACTAAGCCAGAGGAAGAAGGGCACGAAGTGGAAGAAGATGGCCAGCACGATGATGAGGCCGACGGCGATGAAGGTGATAGATAGGGTTTCCATAGGCGTTGTCCCCGGGCTGTGGCTGTTGCTTCGCTCTTACGGTGGGCGAGGCGCAGGCTGCGGCTTTGGGGAACTTGTTTAGGGATTAATAATGTGTGGTTCTGTTGATTTCGTTTAGGGGTGCGGGTTCGTTTGTGCCTTTGGGTGGTGGGCGTCGGGTTAGACGTATTCCTCGCCCATGGTGACGGCGGCCTCGTTGAAGAGTTTCTTGACGAGCCCCGGGTCGTCGTTGGGGCATACGACGATGACGTTACCCTCGGCGGCGACGAGATAGCCGTCGAGTCCGCGGATGACGGCGGCGACGTTTCGGGGCAGGCATACCGTGTTGTCACGCGCACCGCTGAGCATGACTTTGGCACCTCCGATGACGGTGTTGCCATCTACGTCTTTTTGCTGCACGGCGTGCAGCTCGGGCCAGTTGCCCACGTCGGACCATCCGAAGCTACACTGCTGCACGAAGACGTGGTTGGCCTGTTCCAGGATGACGAGGTCTATGCTGCGGCGCGCTGCGGCGGGGTAGAGGCGGCGTACGATGTCGAGCTCCTTGGTGGGTGTCAGGCTCGCGCCGGCCTCGGTGATAGCCTCGTGCAGGGCGGGCATAAGGCGGTGGCTGAGGCGCTGGAAGGTGCGCACGTTCCAGACGAAGAGCCCCGTGTTCCACAGGAACTCGCCACTCTCGGCGAAGGTGCGGGCATAGGGCAGGTCGGGCTTTTCGGTGAACGAGCGCACGGTGAAGAGGCCGGGCTGTACTTCCTCCCCCATTTGTATGTAGCCATAGGCAGTGTTGGCCTTTGTAGCGGGAACACCGAGGGCGAGGAAGACGTCGTGGGTGGCGACGTGGTGCAGGGCGGCCTGGAGCTCCCGGGCAAAGCGGTCCTCGTAGAGTATGAGCTGGTCGCAGGGCGTCACGAAGATGTTGGCGGCTGCGTCGAGCGTGTTGATGTGGTAGCTTGCCCAGGCCGTAGCGGGCGCCGTGGAGAGCTGCACCGGCTCGGCCAAGATGTGGTCGTCGGCAACGGCGGGAAGCTGCTCGTGGATGAGGCTTACGTAGTCGGTGTAGGTAGATACGAAGATGCGCTCGGGGGGTATGAAGCGGACAATGCGGTCGTAGGTCTGCTGGATGAGGGTTCGCCCGGCGCCGAAGAAGTCGAGGAACTGCTTGGGGCGCTCGCGGCGGCTGTAGGGCCAGAGGCGCTTGCCGACGCCTCCGGCCAAGATGACGCAATAATTGTGCTGGCTGTCCATGAGTTTAGAAAGTTGAGAAGCAGGCCGCCGGGGGGGCGGGGGGACCGGCGCCGGGGCGGCAACAAGCTGCGGGGCGCGACGGCGTAGCTTCTAACGGCTAAGGTAGGGTAAAGTTCTGACTTCCACAAACCGGGCGGCGCGTTATAACATCTTTTGCTACTTTTTACTCCCTTTTTACTTACAAAAAAGCACCTGCCGCCGATGGGGCGACAGGTGCCTTGTAGAACGTACGGCGTTGGCCGTAGCGCGACGTCAGGGGACGACGATTTTGCGTCCGCCTAAGATATAGACGCCCCGCGAGGTGCGGCTGACGCGTCGGCCTGAGAGGTCGAAGCACGGCCGGGCGCTACTGCCTGCTGCGGGCGCGGTGACCGTGGCAATACCCGTGGCGGGGAAGAATTCCTTCCAGTAGTTGGCTGCGCGGTATGCGGCCTCAGCCTCTGCGGGCACGGTGAGCGTGCATAGCGACTTATCGACGGTCGTGAAGGGGTCGCTCACTGCCGTGGGCGGCGTTGTGGCGGGGCACGTGAGGCTGGTGAGGGCGGCCGTGCTTAGGGCGTTGGCGCCCAGGGTGAGGAGGCTGTCGGAGAGGACGAGCGTGCTGACGGCGGCATCTTCGAAGGCATAGTCGGCCAGGCGGCTGACGACCGTCGGGACGGTGTACTCCGCGTCCCGGGCGGCGGGGTAGTGGAGCAGGGCAGCCTCGGCGGGCGCTGCGGCGCTGTAGGTAACGACTACCTTCGTGATTTTGCACGTTGCGTTGGCGCTAAACGTGACACTCTGCGTCTCGCCCGTCCACGTGCCGCCGGTGAGCGTGCCTTCCGAGGCCGTCATGTTCAGCGCGGAGTAGGTAAAGGCGATTTGCTCTATTTGCTGCCGGTCGGGGACGGAGAAGGTGAGCGAGCCGCCGTCTTTATACACGCGCAGATCCGTCGTGCTCGTGCTTTTCCAAAGGCGGGTGGCCGTGGTGCCGCTTGAGGTCGTCAGCGTGACGTCGTCCACGGTGATGGGGTCGGTGATGTTGCCCGCCGAAGGGCTGGCCGACGTGGATACGGGCAGCCCCAGCGTGTTTTCTCCAAAGTTGAACGTCGCCGTTTGCGCGGCTGTGGCGGCGCGGGGGCGGACGGTGGGGGCGGAAGCTTCGTCTAACAACGTGGAACGGGTGAACAGCACGCCGTCGACGGACTGGAACGCCTCGTTTCCGGCTGCTACTACGATCTGCTTCAGGGCGGGCGTGTGGCGGAAGGCGTCGGCGGCAATCTGCGTCACCGTGGCGGGAATGCTGACGGCCGTCAGCCCGTTGCAGTTGGCAAAGGCGAGGCTGTCAATGCCGACGTAGGTGTAGGTAAGGCCGTCGCGCGTGAAGGTGTCGGGTATCTGCACCTCGCCCGTATAGGCGCCGTCGGCCTTAGGCTCCACGAGGAGCTGAAGGTTGCCCGCGTAACGGCTTGTGAGTCCGTCCTGCTCCAGCGTGTCGCCCACGGTGTAGGGCGATATGTCTGTGCTAAGCCAGTAGAAGGTAATGTCAGAACCGCTTTTCGTGATGTCGTAAATCGGCGCGTCGGTCTTCGCCGTGCCTGAGTAGGTGGGGAGCGACGTTATCTCGTTCACGCCGTTTCCGTAGAGGTTACGTGGCGAGACGTTTGTGCCGTAGTCGAACTTGACGTTATTAGCCGGTAAGAGGCAGGCGCGCTTCTTGGACTGCGTGTTATTGGGTATGTTCTGGCTCCAGGCGGCTTGGCTGTAGGTGTAGCGTTGTAGCATGATGCCGCTGCCGAAGGAGGAGGGATACCACGTACCCGGCTGCCTGTTTTCCAGGATGAAGGTCTCGCTACGACTGTTGCGTATGATGACAGCGTTGGTGCCGTCGGCGTCGTCGGCCTTGTTGAGCGTCACTTTCTGCGCTTCGCTGCCCAGCTCGACGAGGTTGAGCCAGCCTAAGTAGCTACGCTCGTAGGCGGTGTAGCCGATGGGGGCGCGGCTGCTGTTGACGTAGGCGCCGCAGTCCATGATGTCCCAAAAACCGAAGGCGTCGTCGGCCTCGTAGCTGTAGTCAGTGCAGTAGAAGTCGGGCATGCCGAGCGCGTGGCCGAACTCGTGGCAGAAGACGCCCATTCCCATTAGCGAGCCATCATAATAAAGTTCGTTCCCCATGAAGACGGAGTTGAAGTGTACGCCGTTGATGTCTATGTCGCAGTCGTCCTCTGCGGGCCAGAGGTAGTTTTCTGCGTTTGAGGAATAGTCAGTGGCCTCGCCCGCTCCGGCATATAGGAGGGCGACGAGGGGCACACCGCTTCCATGGACGTATTGGGCGAAGTCAACGCCCTGCGCTGCGGCTGCGTTGACGCAGTCCTTTAGGAAAGCGTAGTTTTGCCAGCCTTTATCCTGCCCGTAGCTGTCGTTGGCGCCGTATGTCTTGTAGCTGTTGCTTAGCGTGACGATACCTACGATTTCAAAGGTCGGCGTAAACATGCCGCGGCTCTGACTTACGAAGTAGTCACGTACCGACCCTACGCAGCCACTTTCGTCGCTGTAGCCGGCTTCGTTGTAGAAGCGGTTCATCTTCTCCACGGTGGTGGAGGATTGGAACTTGAGGTCGGAGAATTGCACCATGATGACGGGTATCGTGTAGGTGCCAATGCTTCCTACGGCGCCTTTGCCGCTTGTCCCGTACTTGCCCAGGCCGTCGGAGGTCGAGGCTTGGATTGCTTTCCGGCTACGTGGTGTGGTTTCAGCCTTTAACGTGGCGAGCCGGGTGGGGGTTATGGCGCTGTCGCGGGCGAAGGTTTGCTCCGTTGCTGCGCGCTGTGCGGCGTTGTGGGCGATGTACGCCGTGGGGCGTAACAGGTCGCCGTCGAGGCGGGCGTAGCAGAGGTCGCCGTCGGCGTTGCGTACTAAGATTTTTCCGTCTTGTGTGGTGTAGAAGGCGAGGTGGTCGTTTCCGTGTTTGACGACGGTGAGCGTGGTGCCGTCGCTCTGCGTGACGGTGTAGGGCACGGGGCGCGGGCGTATGGCTTGCGCGCTGAGGGCGAGCGTTCCTGTCAGCAGGAGGGTGGCCAGTCGGGTCATGGGCTTCAAATATATTATTGTGTATGTGGCAAAGTTAGTTCTTTCTCTCTGAAATGTGTCAGTGCTCGGTTCTTTTCAGGGTGTAGGGGACTGCCCGGCTTCGCTATGGGGCACGAAAAAGGCCGCCGCCCGGTGTGGGCGGCGGCCAAGTGGTTAGCTTGCGGCGGTGGTTACTTTACGTAAACCTTCTTGCCGTTGATGATGTAGAGACCCTTCTGAGCCTTCAGTACGCGGCGGCCTTGCAGGTCGAACATCTTGCCGTTTGCGTTCGTGCCGGTGCTTACGGCCTGGATGTCGGTGGAGCCTTCGTTGTTAACGGTGGGCATTCCCTCCATGGGGATGGAGAGTGCGCCGTCCTGATCCGTTGTGGTCAGCTCGCTGGTGAAGTATGCGGAGTTGGCGCTGGCAGTGTTGGTACCGTCGGAGAGGAGCATCTTGCCGTCCTTCAGGTAGCCGATGCCGCTGGTCAGCGGTTTGCCGCTGATGGTGGCGTACATACCGTTCTGCGAGCCGGGCTCGAAGCTGTAGGTGATGTTGTCCACGGTCGGGTCGCCTACGAGGTAGTAGTTGAAGCCTGCCGTGCCTGCGTCAGCTACGAGGATGAACGGCGTGCCGGCTGCTATCTCGGTGTTCTCTGCTATCTCTGCGAGTTGGAGTGCGTTGTCCTTCACGCCGAGTACGGAGTAGAAGGTGACGCCTTCGTTCATGGCGGTGATAGCGAAGGGCAGGCAGACGGCCGTCGGGTTCGTGGTCGTCACGTCTACGTAGTAGGCCTGGTTCCAGTTGGCTTCTTCGAAGGTGAAGGCGCTGTTGTCATTTCCGCTGGCGCTGCCCCACGTTACTACGTTGTAGCTGCTGGGCTCTGCGTTCATGTAAACGCCGTCGGCCTGTACGAGGTTGAAGAGACCGGCAACCTTGGCGGACTGCAGGGTCATCTCGCTGTCGTAGGCATTCAGGTTCATGTACATGCCCGTAGCGTTCTCGGTCTGCTTGCCGATGTAAGTACCCGTGGCGGCGTTCATGAAGCTGTACGTGCCGTCGCTGTTCTTCACGGCCTTCCAGATGTAGTTCAGGCGGCCTTCGATGTTGGCGTCGTCGCCCGTGGTAGCGGAGTGGCCGCCCCACTTAACGCGGTTCACGCCGTTGTCCTGTGCATATACGTAGTTGCCGTTTACGCTGGTGTTGGAGCTGGCGCTCTTCAGCCAGTAGTACGTGCCGTCAACCGGGGTGATGAGCTTGGAGTTGAACACGGCGAGGGCGGCCTCAATGGCATCCTTGGCGGCGTTCACTTCGGCCATGGTCATCACGTCCTTAACCTCTACTGCGGCCAGGGCGTCGGTGAGTTCCTGCTTGGCACCTGCCTCGAAGTAGCCCAGTTCGTCGCCTTCCTCGGCAGCTTCTGCCTGTGCCTGTGCTTCGGCCAGCAGGTCTTTAACTACTTGCGGGTCGGGATAGTTGGCGTTAAATTCGTCGAGAGCTGCCTGCAGGGCGTCTATCGTCTCCTGTGTAGCGGCTTCGTCGATAAGCTCGTCGTTGGCTATCTCCAGCTGCTCGAGCAGGGCGTTCTTGATGTCGTCGGGCACGGCCTCGATGAGTGAGGTCGAGGGGTCGTAAGCGGCTTCGTAGAAGCGAATCTCGCTCAGGTTGAACCAGCCCGTGGCGCCATTAAGGCGAGTCTCTACGTCGAGGCGCACGAAGCGATACTGGCCGTCGAAGGCGCAGGAGTTGATGCCCGTCTCGTTGTTGTAGCTCGTCTCGTTGACTTCGGCTGCGTAGGGGTAGGTGAAGTCTACCACGCCCTGGCTTACCCAGTTGCTGTAGTCGCCCGTGCCGAAGCCCGTCGTGTCGTTCGTTGCGTAGAAGTGAACGCGGCCGGGAGCGTTGTTGGCGTAGTTCGTCGGCGTGCCGTTCATGCGCTTCGTAATCTTCACGGCTACGGCCTCTACGGCCTGACCGAGGTCGGCGCAGATGTTGTGGTACGTAGCGCCGTTGTCAGCCGTTGCACCGTTGTCCCAGCGTGAGTGGAAGAAGGTGGTGAAGTCGCCGTCCAAGGCGTTGGCCAGCGGGCCTTCGCTCTCTTCCTGTGCGTTCGTCCAGAGCTGGCTGATGTCCGTGGCGAGGCCGGCGTCGTCGTAGTTGCTGTCCTTCGAAGCGTTGGAGCTGTAGGAGAAGCCCTTCTTGTAGGCTGCCTCAGCCTCGGAGACGAGTTCCGTCAGGTTCTTGTTCAGGATTACCTGTTCCAAGCCTTCCTCAACTTCGGCTATTTCGTCGGCCGGTATCTCGTTGAAGTACCATGCGGAGGCGGGAGCATCCTTCGTCCAGAACACGATGGCCTCGTAGTCGCCGGCGGCGTGCATGGCGGGGTAGTCGTACTGCTTCTCCACGCTGCTCTTCTCGCGGCTTACGGAGCTTACGGAGAACATGCCGGGCTCCGTCGGGTGTATCGTGATGTGATACTTCTCTTCGGGCTGCTCGGTGGTCGGTATCTTCGAGTTGTTGTTGGGCTGGTAGCCTAAGTAGCGCTTCGTGTAGAGGTTCTGGATGTAGAAGGTGGAGTCGTTGTCGCCGCTATCTATGATGTGGTAGATGTAGAGGGCGTCGTCGGCCGTCGGGGCGTCGGGGCGTGTCCATCCTTGCGTCCAGGTCCACTCCGTCTGGTTCGTGGTGGTGTTCTCATAGACGGCGTTGTCCGGTATAGCCGTGCCGCCGGTGGACTGGGTGCGCCAGTTGGAGAAGTAGAAGTAGCCCTCGCGCATCGGCTTGATGTTAGCCTCGCAGGCTGCCCAGGCGGCCTGTATGCGAGCTAAGGAGGCTTCGTACTGCTCGTCCGTGCCACCCTCGTTGTTGATGTATTCGGTGGCCTCGTCGTAGGCGGCTTTCAGCTCGTCAACGTAGGACTGATCTACTTGTCCGGGGTCGTCGCCGGCAATGAAGATGGCCAGGCTCGTCTCGCCGTTGGGGAACATCTCGCTGTAGATGTCGTAGAGCGTCTGGTAGGCGCTCTCTTTCTCTACGGTGTAAACGGCCCACGTGTTGTTGTTGTACGTCAGGTTCCACACACCGCTCGTCACGAGGTTCAGCAGGCCGTAGCTGTTGGCGCTCGTTCTGGCCATGAACTTGAAGGTCAGGTCTTCAGATCCGGTCACTGCGTCCGTCGTCATGGTGTAGAGGCTGAAGTTCTCTTCCTCATACTTCATGGCGGTGTCCACGAGGGCTGTGCTCTCATAGACGTAGGGGTGGCTGGCTACGAGCTGCGCGGCACGCAGCTTGGAGTCGGTGTAGGAGATGGCGTTGCTGCTGTAGGCGGGGTCTTCGAGGTACTTGCCTGAAATGGATTGCTTCAGGTAGTAAATCGTTGTGTCGCCAACGGTGCTGGCCACCTCAAACTCGAACACGCCGTCGTCCGTGATAGTCGAGGACATGCCCGTGCCTACAAGGAAGTTGTTGCTCTCGGCCAAGGCGGGAGCCAAGGCCACCTGCACGCCTTCCTCGATTTCAGACAACTGCCCGCCTTGTCCGAAGCCGATGGCCTCGTAGCGGTTGTTGTTCTGAGCCTGTGCGCCGAATGCAAAGCTTAGCATCAGCGCCAGAAGAAAGGTAATCTTTTTCATTAGGCTTTTGTTTGGTTGGTTAATAAAAAATGTGTTTAGGGTTTGTTCGTTTTTGCGAAGTGTATCTTTCATTTTGTGGCCAAAGATAACCGTTTCTCCTTGTCATGCAAAATATCGCGCCTGCTTTTTTGTTAATAGGTTTGAAAAAAAGATGCTTCTGTGCTTCGGTGTGCTCGCGGCGTCGGCTTGGCGACCGGCGTGCCGTCTGCTGCGGGTCGGCACGCCGGACTTCTTGCCCGGCAGGTGGGACTTATCCGTACGCACGTCCGAGCCGGTTTTTGTCTAACCGTGGGATTATAATTGTTAACCCGTGGCTTTACAATTGTAACCCCGTGGCTTTATAATTGTAAACCCGTGGCTTTACAATTGTAAACCCACGGCTGTACAAAACCTACGTCGGACTTGCAAAAAAATAGGCCGCACCTGCGCGTGGGCAAGTGCGGCCTGTGAGGTTTTCGAAGCGTTCGGGGCTTGGCTCGTGCGGATTTGCGGCTGCGGAGGTCTCACTCTAAGTAGGTGTAGCCGTAGAGGCCGGCGCGGTAGTTGGAGAGGAACTCGTTGCCTTCGGCTTTGGTGATGCGCGCGGCGGCGATGGCTTTTTCCACCCACGACTCGAGCCGGCGCATGAGGCGTTTGGGGTCATACTGCACGTACTCCAGCACGTCGGCCACCGTCTCGCCGTGGATGGTCTGGTCTATGTGGTAGCTTTCGCCGCTGACGCTGATGTGTACGGCGTTTGTGTCGCCGAAGAGGTTGTGCATGTTGCCCAGTATCTCTTGGTAGGCGCCGACGAGGAACACGCCGATATAATATCTCTCGCCTGCGCGCATGGGGTGCAGGGGGATGTAGGGCCGCTGGTAGCCGCCGTGAACGTAGGTGGGTATTTTCCCGTCGCTGTCGCACGTGATGTCGTGCAGCGTAGCGTTGCGGGTGGGTCGCTCGTCGAGCCGAGCTATGGGCATGAGGGGGAAGATTTGGTCCAGCGCCCAGGCGTCGGGCAGCGACTGGAAGAGGGAGAAGTTGCAGAAGTATTTGTCGGCTATCCGCTTGTCGATGTCGCGCAGCTCGTCGGGCACGTGTTTGAGGTGGTGGACGAGCTCTGTCACCTCGTTTGTGATGCTCCAGTATATGCTTTCTATCTGTGCGCGCGTCTTGAGATCGAGCTGTCCGAGGCGGAAGAGGTCGAGCGCTTCTTCGCGGATGTCCTCGGCGTCGTGCCAGTCCTCGAGCATGGAGCGGGGGGAGAGCTTGTCCCAGATTTCCGTCATGTCGCGCACGAGCTGGTGGTCGCCGGCTGTGGTTTCAAAGTCGTCGGGCATCATGGCGGGGTGTACGCTTTCCATGGCTTCGAGGATGAGTACGCTGTGGTGGGCGGTGAGTGAGCGACCGCCCTCGGTGATTAGGTTGGGGTGGGGGATGCCGTTCTTGTCGGCCGCGTCGACGAAGGTATAGACGCAGTCGTTCACGTACTCCTGGATGCTGTAGTTCACGGAGCTTTCGGAGTTTGAGGAGCGCGTGCCGTCGTAGTCCACGCCCAGGCCGCCGCCGCAGTCGACGAACTGGATGTCCCAGCCCATGGCGCGCAGTTGCACGTAGAACTGGGCTGCCTCGCGCAGGGCGGTGGAGATGCGTCGTATCTTGGTAATCTGCGAGCCGATGTGAAAGTGGATGAGCTTCAGGCAGGAGCGCATCTGCAGGCGGTCGAGCTGATCCAGCGCCCTAAGGAGCTCGGCCGATGTGAGGCCGAACTTGGAGGCGTCGCCGCCGCTCTCCTCCCATTTGCCGGCGCCGCTGCTGGCGAGCTTGATGCGGATGCCCAGGTTGGGGCTGACGCCGATTTTCTGTGCCGCGCGGGCTATGATTTCCAGCTCCGGGAGTTTTTCTATGACTAAGAAGACGCGCTTCCCCAGCTTCTGGGCCAGCAGCGCCTGCTCGATGTAGCTGCGGTCCTTGTGGCCGTTGCAGATGATGAGGCTGTCAGAATCCATGTTGGTGGCTATGACGGCGTGCAACTCCGGTTTGGAACCGGCTTCCAGCCCCAGGTTGTACTTCTTCCCGTGGCTGATGATTTCTTCGACGACGGGACGCATCTGGTTCACCTTCACGGGGAAGATGATGAAGTGCTGGCCGCGGAACTTGTACTCCTCGGCGGCGTGCTCGAAGCAGGCCGACGTCTTCTCGATGCGGTTATCAAGGATGTCGGGGAATCTGAGGAGCACGGGAGCCGAGATGTTGCGTTGTGCCAGCTCGTCGACGACGTCTTTCAGGTCTATCTTTACGCCGTCTTTTCGGGGGGAGACGTAGGCGTGGCCTTTATCGTTTATTCCGAAGTAGCTGGCGCCCCATCCTTTTACTCCGTAGAGTTCTTCCGAGTCTTCAATTCTCCATTTCTTCATGTTGTGTGGGTATATGGTGCGGCGGCTGCCGTTTGGGGGTTCAGCCGCGGGGGTGCGGAGGGCAGGCAGCGGCGCGTATGGCGGAGACTACGTCTTGCACGCGGCCGGGGCTGTCCAGCAGGTTTACGTCGATGATGTGGTGAGCCCGGCTGTAGAAGGCTTCGCGCTCCCGGAGCTGTTCTGTCACGAAGGTGCGCAGCTCTTCCGGCTTCTTGCCTTCCAGCAGGGGGCGGCGGCCGCGGCTGACGGCCAAGTGGCGCAGCAATGTCTCGGGCGTGGCTTTCAGATAGAACGTCTCGGCCACTGTGTTCATGTACGCCATGTTGTCATAGTAGCACGGCGTGCCGCCGCCGCAGGCCAGCACGACGTTCTCGAACTCTGCCACCTCGTGGAGCATGTTACGCTCCTTGCGGCGAAAGCCTTCTTCGCCCTCCTCGGCAAAGATTTGCGGCACGCGGCGACGGAAGCGCTCCTCCACGTACCAGTCCAAGTCGTAGAAGGTGCGCCCCAGCTCCTTGCTGAGCGCCCGGCCTATCGTCGTCTTGCCGACGCACATGTAGCCTATCAGTATGATGCACTTCATACCGCTGGTGTTGTTTTTTTATAGTGTAGAACGGTCGAACCGCGCAGGCGTATGGGCGGCTCGTGCCGGCGGGCTGTCCTGCGGCGTGGCGCACGTCAGCGCGTGGTGCGGCGACGTCCGCGCGTGGCTTTGGGCGCTTTCTTCGCTTCCTCGGCCATGATGGCGCGACACTCCGCCAGCGTCAGCTCGCCGGCGCGTGCGGCGGCCTCCTTGGGCAGTTTGTAATTCTTTTTCTCGAAACTTATGTAGGGACCGAAGCGCCCGTTCAGAATTTCCAGTCCGGGCTCTTCGGTGAAGGTCTTTATGTGCTTCTTGGCGTCGGCCTCGCGCTTGGCCACGATGAGCTCCTCGGCGCGCGCCAAGGTGATTTCCAGCGGGTCTTCACCCTTGGGAATGGACGCAAACTTCTTGTTGTGAAGCACGTAGGGGCCGAAGCGACCGGCGTTGACGACTACCGGCGCGCCTTCAAACTCACCCAGCGTGCGCGGTAGCTTGAAGAGGTCCAACGCCTCGGCGAGGCTTATCGTCTCGATGCTTTGCCCCGGTTTCAGCGTGGCAAAGCGCGGCTTGGCGTCCGCTCCGGCGCTGCCCAGTTGCGCCATGGGGCCATAGCGCCCTATCTTGACGCTCACGGGCAGTCCGCTCTGCGGGTCGGTGCCCAAGACGCGCTCCCCAACGCGGTGATCCGTCTTGGCCTGCAACGTTTTCTCCACCTGCGGCTCGAAGTTGGCATAGAATTCACGTATCAACGCCGTCCAGTCCTCCTTGCCCTCGGCCACCCGGTCAAAGTCCTTCTCCACGTTTGCCGTGAAGTTGTAGTCCATAATCTCCGGAAAGTTCTCTTCCAGGAAGTCGTTGACCACCATCCCTACGTCCGTGGGCAACAGCTTGTTCTTCTCTGCGCCTACGTTCTCCGTGGGGTTCGTGTCGCTTATCTTTCCGTTTTCTAAGGTCAGGATGTTGTGTTTGCGCTTCTCACCTGCCTTGTCACCGCGTACGACGTACTGCCGCTGTTGTATCGTTGAAATGGTCGGGGCGTAGGTTGAGGGGCGGCCAATGCCAAGCTCCTCGAGCTTGTGTACGAGGGAAGCTTCGTTGTATCGTGCGGGTGGCTGGGTGCGTCGCTCCTGCGCCGTGATGCGGCCGGGCGTGAGTGTCTGTCCCTCCGCCATGGGGGGCAGCAGGGTGGTTGCCTCCTGCGGCGCCTCGTCTTCGTCGCGGCTTTCACGATAGACGCGCAGGAAACCGTCGAACTTAACCACTTCGCCGACGGCCGTAAACAGCTCCGTGCGCGTGCTGACGCTGATTTCGGCCGTTGTGCGCTCCAGCCGGGCGTCGGCCATCTGGCACGCCGCCGTGCGTTTCCATATCAGGTCGTAGAGACGGCGCTCCTGTGCCGTCCCCGTGATGTGCTCGGCCTCGATGTGCGTGGGGCGGATGGCCTCGTGCGCCTCTTGAGCCCCCTTCGCGTGGGTGTGGTACTGCCGCCGCTTGTGATAGCCCGGCCCCATCTTCTCCTCGATGACGGGGGCGCAGGCGTTGAGGAAGAGTGCGGAGAGGTTCATGGAGTCTGTACGCATATAGGTGATGTGCCCCGCCTCGTAGAGGCTTTGCGCCACGTGCATGGTCAGCGCCACGGGGAAGCCCAGCTTACGTGCCGCTTCCTGCTGCAACGTTGATGTCGTGAAGGGCGGTGCCGGCGAGCGATGGGTCGGCTTCGTCTGCACGGCACGTACGCGGAACTCTGCGCCGCGACAGGCTTCCAGGAACTCAAGTGCCTCGTCCTTCGTCTTAAAGCCTTTTTTCAGCTCGGCCTTCACCGTGGCTGTGCCGCCAGGTACGGCCACGTCGAACAGGGCGCTGACGTGGTAGGCCGTCTCGCCCGTGAAGCGCTGGATAGCGCGCTCGCGCTCCACCACCAAACGCACGGCGACGCTCTGCACGCGCCCGGCGCTGAGGTTCGGGCGTATCTTGCGCCACAGCACCGGCGAGAGCTTGAAACCCACCAACCTGTCAAGCACGCGCCGGGCCTGCTGCGCGTCCACGAGGTTAAGGTCTATATGTCGAGGATGAGCCAGTGCCGATACGATGGCCGGTTTTGTGATTTCGTGGAATACGATGCGGTGGGCCTCCTCCGGGTTTATTCCCAAGACTTCTGCCAGATGCCAACTGATGGCTTCTCCCTCGCGGTCTTCATCCGAGGCCAGCCAAACCGTCTCTGACTTCTTGGCCGCGGCTCGAAGGTCGCTGACCACTTTCTTCTTGTCTTCAGGTATCTCGTACTGCGGCGTGAAGGTTTTTAGGTCTATTCCAAAATCCTTCTTCTTCAAGTCTCGGATGTGGCCGAAGCTGGACATCACTTTGTAGTCCGTACCGAGAAATTTCTCTATCGTTTTGGCCTTTGCGGGGCTCTCCACAATGACCAGGTTTTTCTGCGCTGCCATAGGCCGTCTCTTTCTTTTCGGGCGCAAAAGTAGAAAAAAATGTGTGGATGCACACATTATTAAATTTAAAAGCGCCGCCAGCGCCTGCGGCGCCTATGTCGTGCCGGGCTCTAAGCGAGCTGGTTCTGGCTGTCCGGTCTGAAGTTGTCCGCCGTGAAGAGCTGCGGCTCGTCGCCACCCAGCAGGTTGAACGTGCGGCGGTGGAGCGGCGTGGGACCCAGTTCGCGCAGAGCGCGGCGGTGCTCCGCCGTGGGGTAGCCGGCGTTGCGCTCCCAGCCGTAGCCGGGGTAGCGCGTGGCAAGTGCCGCCATGTAGTCGTCGCGGTAGGTCTTCGCCAGGATGCTCGCTGCGGCGATGCTCAGGTATTGGGCGTCGCCTTTAACGATGGTGTGCCACGGCACGTCGTGGTACGGGCGGAAACGGTTGCCGTCCACAATGATGTGCTGGGGTCGCACCTGCAAGGCGTCCAGGGCACGATGCATGGCCAGAAGTGAGGCTTGCAGGATGTTTAGCCGGTCTATTTCAGCGGCCGTCGCCGTGCCAACAGCCCAGGCCATCGCGTCGCGCTCCACCTCGCGGCGCAGCGCCTGCCGCTGATGCGCCGTGAGCTGCTTCGAGTCGTTCAGGCGGGCATTTTCGTAGTCCGCAGGAAGCACTACGGCGGCTGCATAAACGCTGCCGGCCAAGCTGCCCCGGCCTGCCTCGTCGCAACCCGCTTCTACGACGCCTGCTTGGAAATATGCTTTGAGCATAGCGCGTCAGATCACAACCGCCGTGCCGCACGCGGCGACCATGAGCATCGACCCGTTCGTGCCAATCGTCTCGTAGTCTAAGCTGATGCCTACTACGGCGTTGGCACCCAGCTGCTGTGCCCGTTGTTCCAGCTCGCGTAGCGCTGTGTCCTTCCCTTCGCGCATCACTTCTTCGTATGAGGCGGAGCGGCCTCCGAAAAAGTCGCGAAAGCTGGCCTTCATGTCGCGGATGGCGTTGGCTCCGATGATGGCCTCGGCGGATACCACGCCGCGGTATTCGCGCACGGGGTGTCCCTCAATGAGTTGGGTGGTGGTAAGTAACATAACGTGGGGTTTGTTGTGGGGTATATACAAAAAAAACGACCGCGCAGACGGCTTGCTGCCGAGCCTGTGCGGCGTGTCAAAACATGCGGCGTACGCGCTCTATGGCGTCTGCCAGCTGGTCGATTTCTTCTTCCGTGTTGTAAAGGGCAAACGAGGCGCGCACCATGCCTTCTACGCCGTAGCGCCGCATGAGTGGCTGCGCGCAATGGTGGCCGGTGCGTACCGCGATGCCAAGTTGGTCGAGCAAGGTGCCAAGGTCGAGGGGATGAATATTACCTATGTTGAACGATACGACGGCTCCTTTTTCTGCGGTTTCACCGTATATCTTGGCACCTTCTATCTGCCCGATGCGCGCCATGGCGTGCCGTGTGAGTTTCCGCTCGTGCGCCGCAATGTTTTCCATCCCTATGTTGTCTATGTAGTCGAGCGCCGTAGCCAGTGCGTGGGAGCCGACGTAGTCCGGCGTGCCGGCTTCGAACTTGTAGGGAAGCCGCTCATAGGTGGTCTTCTCGAATGTGACGTGGCTTATCATTTCTCCACCGCCTTGGTATGGGGGCATCTCGTCCAGCAGCTCTTCCCTGCCAAATAGCACGCCGATACCTGTCGGTCCGTAAACCTTATGTCCGGAGAAGGCAAGGAAGTCGCAGCCGAGGCTGCGTACGTCCACCCGGAAATGGGGTACGCTCTGCGCGGCGTCAAGTAGCACGTGGCAACCGTGTGCGTGCGCTTCGCGGGCTATTTCCTCCACAGGGTTCACCGTTCCGAGCACGTTGCTCACATGCGCCACGGAGACCAAGCGTGTGCGCTCCGTAAATAGCGCACGATAGGCCGCGAGGTCGAGGCTGCCGTCCGCCCGTACGGGTATGACCTTCAGTACTATCCCCGAGCGGTCGCGCAGTAGCTGCCACGGAACGATATTTGAGTGATGCTCCATCTCACTCAAGATGACTTCATCGCCGGGTTGCAAAAATCTTTCGGCGTAGGAGGTGGCCATCAGGTTGAGGCTTTCCGTCGTGCCTCGCGTGAAGATGATTTCTGCAGCGGAGCGTGCGTTCAGAAAGCGCCGTACGCGTTCGCGAGCCTGCTCGTGCAACTCCGTAGCCTGGACGGAGAGGAAATGAACGCCGCGGTGCACGTTGGCGTTCGTGTTGTAGTATTCAGCAACCATGGCATCCACCACCTGGCGCGGTTTCTGCGTCGTCGCTGCGTTGTCTAAATAGACGAGGGGATGCCCGTGTACGGTGCGGGAAAGGATGGGGAAGTCAGCGCGTATAGCTTGTATGTCCATAGTTCCGGATTATTGTGCTGCGTGTCCCGTTGCGCCCGGGTCGCAGCCGTCGCATGGCGGCAGGGAACGCCTAAAGCGTAGCGCAACGAGCTCGGCGAGCCGCTCACGAAGAGCCTCTACGCGGATGTGGCGCAACACCTCGTTGATAAAGGCGTGTTGCAAAAGCAGGCGTGCCTCTGCCTCCGGGATACCCCGTTGCCGCATATAGAAAAGTGCGGTTTCATCGAGTTTTCCAACCGTTGATCCGTGGTTACACCGTACGTCGTCGGCGTAAATCTCCAGCATGGGCTGCGCGTAAGCCCGTGCGCCGGGTGCAGCGCAGAGATTGGCGTTCGTCTCTCGCGAGCGTGCCTGTTGTCCCCGGGGCTGCACGAGCACTTTTCCCGCAAAGGCGCCGACACTCCGCCCGTCGAGGACGTATTTGTAGAGCATGTCGCTCGTGCAACGCGGGGCGTCGTGGCAGACGAGCAGGTTGTTGTCCACGTGTTCCGTGCCGTCGGCTACGACGGCGCCGTAAGCCTCCAGCGCGGCGTCTGCGCCGGAAAGGTGGACGTCTGTGCGGTTGCGCGAGAGGCCGCCTTGCAGCGTCAGGCTGCCGTGGACGACGCGGCTTTCCGCTTCCTGCTCTACAAACGTGCAGCTGAAGCGCGCGTTCCGGGCGTTGGTCTGCTCTACGGTGTAGATGTCAACCTTTGCGCCGACGCTTATGAATGCCTCGGTCACTTCTGTCGTCAGGTAGCGCCCTGTTCCGAAAGCGTGGTCACATACCAGCACCGTAGCCCTTGCGCCCTGTCCGGCCACAAGGAGTACGCGCCGGTTTGACATCACGTTCTTGTCACCCGATGAGACGTTTACGATTTGCAGCGGCTGCGCGAGGCGGACGCCGGGGGGTATATAGATAAGGAGGCCGTCCTGCACCAGCAGCGTGTTGAGCGCACATAGGGCGTCGTAGTCTTGACCAGCTATGGTGTGGTAGTATTTTGCGATGAAACCGGGCTTTTCTTGCTCGTAGGCACAAAGGGAACCGGCGTAGGCTCCTCCCGGCAGCGGCTCGTCGCCTGCGCTATGCGGTAGGACGATATCGTTTATGACGTAGCGCGTCCAAGCCTTGATGCCGCGCACGCGGCATCGGTAGGCTGCCACAGGGTCTCCCTCGGGCGCCTGACGGTGCAGGTTGAGCCCGTAGTCCGGCGTAAGGTCAGGTGCTACGTCGGTGTAGCGATAGCGCTCCACTTTGCGCGTTGGCAGCCCGCCCTTCTCGAGCGCTGCGTACGCCGCTGCGCGCTGCGCGTTGAGGGGTGCGCAGGAGTGGTTGGCAAGCAGCGTGGCGTGTGTGCTGTATAGTTCCAGATATTGTCGCAGAGCCTCTTCTCGTCCCATACTCTTCAGGTGTTGGGGGTGTCTTTCAGCCAGTCGAAGCCGCGCTCCTCGATGGCGTATCCGAGGGCTGCGTCGCCGCTCCGCACGATGCGTCCGTCGAAGAGGACGTGTACGTGGTCAGGCTTCAGGTAGTCCAGCATGCGTTGGTAGTGTGTGATGACGAGTGCGCTGGTTCGGGGCGTGCGGAGCTTGTTGAAGCCTTCGGCAACGGTGCGCAGGGCGTCCACGTCAAGGCCGGAGTCTGTTTCGTCCAGGATGCTGAAGGTAGGTTCCAGTACGGCCATTTGGAATATCTCGTTGCGTTTTCGCTCTCCGCCGCTGAAGCCTTCGTTCACGCCTCGGCTCATGAAGTGTGCGTCGAGGCCGGCCAGTTTGCGCTTCTCGCGCAGCAGGCGCAGAAACTCGGCGGCGGGCATCGGCGCTTGGCCTTTGTATTCCCGCTTGGCGTTGACGGCTGCCCTAAGGAAGTTGGTCATCGAGACGCCGGGTATCTCCGTGGGGGTCTGAAAGGACATGAAGATGCCTTCGTGTGCGCGGTCTTCGGGCGTGAGTGCCAGCAGATCCTTGCCGTTGAACGTCACGCTGCCTTGGGTTACGGCATATTTCGGGTTGCCTACGAGGACGTTGGAAAGGGTTGACTTTCCAGAGCCGTTAGGTCCCATGAGCACGTGTACCTCGCCGTCGCGGATGGTGAGGTTTACGCCTTTCAGTATCTCCTTTCCTTCCACCTGTGCGTACAGGTTGTGTATTTCGAGCATGGGTGTGCAGTTGGTTTTGCGCGAAGTTATGCTTTTCAGACCGAACTTGCAACGCTCACTGCCGCGCTTGTCCCTTTATTATCGGCGTTTTGTTTATTATTTGTTCGGCGCTTTGCCGGGTGTTCCTTGGTCGTGCCCGTCCGCGTGGGTTAAAAAGAAAAAGGCGCTTCCCTCTGTGTGTCGAGGGGGCGCCTTTTGTGTTGGATGGTAGTCGTACTCCTATGCTTATGTCACTCCATGTCGCTCCAGAGGGCACTGCCGAAACCGTTGCCTCCGTCGTCGGTGGTGGCACTTGGGTCTTTGCGGCGTCCCCATTGTACGCTTGCAGTCTTGGATGGGTTTACGTTTAAAGCCAAGCGGTCGTATGGCGTGGTGTCAACGACTTCAGTTGTCGGTTTCTCGTAGGTTTTCATAGCTAGTGGTTTCTTCCCGTAGATAGGTCGGGTTGCTCCTGTGGGGCGTGGATTTGTGTCACGAGTCGTGGCTTCTAAAACATCGCAAATCTAAACCGTATTTATAGAAAGAGCAAGTTTTCATCCCGAAAAACCCTATTTTCGTCATTTTACTTTTCTTTTTGGCTTGTTTTCGGCACTCCCGCAGTTTAGCCGGTTAGGCAGCTGCCGGTTTTGACCGTGTTTCGCCCGTGACGAAGCCTTATTATAAATAATGTCGGCTTTTGTGCGTACGAACGAGGTCGTCGCATAAAAGCCGACATGAAGAGGAGTTTTTGTTCGGGGTAGGAAGGCAAAAGCCTGCGGGGGTGCGTTAGGTGTGAAGTCTTTCCCGCTGCCGTTCGGGGCTACTGTAGCCGTCTTTCTTCTTTTTCAGAATCGGCCGCCGCCGCCACCGCCGCCGCCACCGGGCTGACCGCCGCCACCGCCACCGCCGCCGCTATTTCCTCCGCTGTAGGTGCTGAGGCTTACACTGCTGCTGTTGGTGGCTGAGGTATAGCCGTATCCGTCCCAGAACGTCGTGCCGCTGCCTGTGGCCGTGTAGAGGGTCGGCGTGTCGGAGGTGTAAACCACCATTCCGCTACCCATCTTGCTATTCGACGGCACTTTATAGGCCAGCGCGAGGTTGCTGCCGTTGTAGAGGGCATAGGTGCTTCCTTTGCTGTACGATGACGCCTGCTTGGCCGTGCCGTTGCTTATGGAGCTACCGCTTTCGAGGCCGCCGATGGCCACTACCGTTCCGCCCGTAATATATAATTGGTATCCACCCTCGGTGTTGGCGTCGATGCCTACTTCCGGCGAAGTGGTAGCTACGGCAAAGACGGTGCCGCCGGTGATGTAGAAGTTGCCGTTAGCGTCCAGTCCGTCGTTGCCCGACGAGTTGCCCATGACGTAGCCGCCGTTGATGGTGAAGGTGCTGGCTGAGTTGATGGCATCGTCGCCGCTGTAGGCGTAGATGTAGCCGCCGTTGACTTCAATGGTGTTCTTTGACTCGATAGCTTCGTGGTTGGTAGCCGAGGCGTTGATTGTTCCGCCGTTGAAGACCATTCCGCCGCTGTACGTGTAGCTGTAGCCGCTCTGTGTCTTCTCTCCTGCCTTTATGGCTTTCGGCGAGGCGGTGATGCTGTTGCTGTATTTGTAGATAGCTCCGGTGGTCGTGGCGTTGATTGTACCGTCGTTGACGGTGAGTGTGCCGTCCGCGCGGATGCATTTCCCACCCGTGCCCGTCGAGCGCAGCGTCAGCGTGCCGCCGCTGATGGTCATGTCGTTGTCTGCCTTCAGTCCGGCGCAGCCTTTGGCGTCCTGCTCCGTGGTGTCGTAGGCTCCGGCGCCGGAGGTGGTGACGTTAATCGTACCGCCGGTTATCGTCAGGTTTCCGCTGCCGTCGTCGGCGTCAGCTTGCACTCCCTTGCTTGCGGCGCCGCTCATGCTGATGGTAAGTGTGCCGCCGTCGATGGCTACTACGCCGCCTTTCATGCCTTTGGCGGTGTAGAAATAGGAGCTGCCGCTCTGCGTGGCACCCGTGTTGGTGATGGTCAGCGAACCGTCTTGCAAGGTCAACGTGCTGTCGCAGGCCACGCCGCGTCCGGCCGCTCCCGTCACGTTTAGGGTGACATCGCCGCCCGTCTGGGTGTAGTTGGCGTCGGTCTTCAACGCTGTGGTGTAAGCCGGGTCGGTGGTATCGGTCAGGTCAATGGCTCCGTAGGCGTAGAGCTTTATCGTGCCGCCGCTTACGTTGATGTCTTTGCCGGCTTTGACGCACTTCCCTGCCGTTGCCGCCGATTCCACGGTGACGGTTATCGTCCCGCCGCTGAGGGTAATGGTACTGTCGCACTTCAGGCCTTTCGTGTCGGCTGTGGTGACGGTCACGTCGAGCGTTCCGCCGCTGATGTCGATGTATCCGGCGTCAGCGTCGATGCCGTCGCCCGTGGTGCCCGTGATGGTCAGCGTGCCGCCCGTCTGCTCGAAGTAGTCGTTGGCGTGTAGGCCGTCACTCTGTGCGGACGTCACGCTGATGTTGCCGTCCGTGACGGAGATGTAGTCGTCTGAGGCAATGGCGTGCTTATACAGTCCCGAGACATTCAGCTTCCCCGTGCCTTCGAAGACCAGCTGTCCCTCGGAGAAGAGCGTGCCCTTCATATCTTCGCTCCCGTAGGCCGTATAGGTGGTCGCGTCGGTCAGGGTGTTCGTCGTGCCCTCGGCAAGTACGACGGTGGTCTTCTTCTTGTTTTGTATGTTTACGGCGGGTCCGTCGGGGCTGGTCAGGGTGAGTCCGTTGAGCGTGAGCGTCTGTTTCTTCGTGCCATAGACTTTGAAAGAGCCCGTCCCGCTGCCCGCGAGGATGTAGTTCACTTCCGCGTCGGTCGTGGCGTTCACGACGACGGCGTTCCCGTCTCCCACCGTGATGTCCACGCCCCGGAAGGCGTAGGGGTTCAAGACGCTGACACCGGCGGCGGAGTAGGTGACGAGGACGTTGCTGATGGTGTCGCCGAAAGTGATGCTGTCAATGTCTGCCACGCTGACGGTGCCCGTCGTGTCCGTCAGGTGGAAGAAGGCCGTCGCGCCGTCCTCGGAGAAGGTGATGCTGTCTGTCGTGGCAACGGGAGTGAGCAACGTCACGCCGTCCGTGCGGTTTACCTCTACGGCCTCTTGCGCCCGCAAAGTGCTTCCGCCGAGCAACAGGAGCGCGGCGAGAGTCCATGTTTTCCCTTTCATGATGTGTGCGGAGTATTATTTCTTCAGCAGCTTCACGGAGCGGCCGTTCAGCGTGACGATGTAAACACCTTGCGGCAGGTTGTCGAACGATACCTGTTCGCCCTTGCCCGACAAGTGGCGGCTGATGAGTTCGCGCCCGTCGGCAGACAGCACGCGGAGCGTACCCGTCCCGTTGGCGGTCAGTGTGTTGCCGTTGATGAGGAGGCTTTCTTTTTCCGTGATGGCCACTTGGTCGATACCGGTATTGCCCGAGTCGTTGCCAAAGTAGATTTTCTGCACGCCGGCAAGGGGCGTGGTGAGCGTCGTTCCGTCCTTCAGCGTGGTGACAACGTTGCTGCCCGAGAAGCTGATGCGCTGAACGTTTTCAAGGGGCGTTTCCTGCGAGGTACCGTCTTGGTTCAGGACGACGAGGTCGGCCTGCGCACCGGCGAAACCCAGGGTCAGCAGGGCGGCGAGGAGTAGTGTGCGTCTCATGGTTTGTGGTGTTTTTATATTGATTTTCTGGTTTTTGTCTTACACGTCTCGGCCGCAAATTTATAAACTCCTTAACAATATGGAAAACATCTTTTCATTTTCTTTTATTGAACGCGCGCGCGTAACGGCATCTTGGGTCCGCGTTCTTCGGGGTAGCGTCAATCAAGAAACGGGCCGGGAATAATCTGTCTCGTCGGATAATCCAACATTATCGGCTTACCCCGTCGCCCCCGCCTGCGCTGCCAATGTAGCCCGCTCCGTGCAGCCGGTAGGTGCGACCTGTGTGCGCATAGGTGCCGACTGATTGCTCGCAGGTCGGATGTGGTTTTTGTCCAGCCACGGGTGTACAAATGTCCGACCGTGGGTGTACAAATGTCCAGCCGTGGCTGTACAATTGTACACCCACGGCTGGACAAAAATTAAGTCGGACGTGTCGGCAACAAGGTCGGACTTGTGGACGATTAGGTCTTACGTGCCCGCGATAAGGTCGGACGAACAAGAGAAAAGGTCGGACGTATCGGCGAGGGATGTCCACCATGCCCGCGCGTCGTGGTGAGCCCGAGGCGAAAGGATAAGGGCACGACGCGTTCACGCGCTATTTGCCCTCCCCTTGTTGCCTCGTGCCCGTCAATATATTAAAGGTTCTAAAAATGAGGTGCGCTTTGCGGATTAATCCCTATCTTGCGCCCGAAATTTGAAGTTTAACCCCAAAGAGCAGATACATGAAAGCAAGAAAATCCCTACTGGCGCTCCTCGGCGTAGCACTCCTATGCACCACGGGTTGCGTCAGCAAGAAGCAGTTCACGAACCTGCAAACCGAGAATGCCAACTTGCAGCAGACCATAGAGCAGCTGCGCAAGACGGGCGAAGACACCCGCGTGCAGCTGGCCGACTGCAACGCCAGCAGCAAGAGCCTCGCCGAGCGCTTAGCCGACGAGCAGAAGCGCAACGCCGAGCTGCGCGCCGACCTGAACACCCTGCAAAGCTCCCTCGACCGCTCGCTGAGCACCAACGCCCAGGGAAGCGTCAACATAGAGAAGCTGGTGGACGAGATTAACGCCTCGAACAAGTACATCAAGCAGCTGGTGGACGCCAAGAGCAAGAGCGACTCGCTCAACATGGTGCTGACGAACAACCTGACGCGTTCCCTCTCGCGCGACGAGCTGCAAGAGGTTGACGTGAAGGTGTTGAAGGGCGTTGTCTATATCTCCCTGGCTGACAACATGCTCTACAAGAGCGGCTCCTACGAGATCAACGAGCGCGGAGCGCAGACCTTGGCGAAGATAGCCAAGATTATCAAGGACTACAAGGACTATGACGTCCTCGTGGAAGGCAACACGGACCCCGTGCCCATTAGCCGGCCCAACATCCGCAACAACTGGGACCTCTCGTGCCTGCGCGCTTCCAGCGTGGTCATCGCGTTGCAGGAGCAGTACGGCGTAGACCCCTCGCGCCTCACCGCAGGCGGCCGTGGAGAGTATAACCCCATTACGGACAACGATACGGAACTGGGCAAACAGCGTAACCGCCGCACCCAAATCATCGTGACGCCGAAGCTCGACCAGTTCCTCGACCTCATCGACAAGGCACCGGAGACGGAAGAGTAGGCCGTCGGCCTTCCGCCGCCACAGCTACGCGGCCGTGCCGGGGTGATAGGCCTTGTTAATCAGTCATCCCCTGATTTTTACCCCGTAGCGACGCGGAGCGGGCGCACGAGGTGGGACACGTGCCCACTCGTGCGCCCGCCGTCGTATAGGCGCGGAGCCAAGAGGCCACGGCACGGGTGGTGTTCCCGTTTTTTTTGTTAACTTTGCAAACCTACCAAACCATTGAAAACATGAAGATACTCCTTTTGGGCAGCGGCGGCCGCGAGCACGCCTTAGCCTGGAAAATAGCGCAGAGCCCGCGCGTAGAAAAGCTGTACATAGCTCCCGGCAACCCCGGGACACGTGTCTGCGGCGAGAACGTCGACGTGGATCCCTCCGACTTCGACGCCGTGGCTCAGTTTGTGATTGACTATGAAGTGGAGATGCTCGTCGTGGGACCTGAAGCGCCCCTCGTAGAAGGCATAGCGGACTATTTTGCCCACCACTCGCTGTTGCGCGACGTAGCCGTGATAGGCCCCGGGCGCGACGGGGCGCGGCTGGAAGGCTCGAAAGACTTTGCCAAAGGTTTCATGCAGCGCCACGACATCCCCACGGCGGCTTACCGGACATTCGGTGCGGACCAAGCTGCCGAGGCTGACAGCTTCCTGCGTAGCCTTAAACCGCCCTACGTGCTGAAGGCCGACGGCCTGGCTGCCGGAAAGGGCGTCCTTATCCTGGACACGCTCGCCGAGGCACAGGAGGCGCTGCGCGGCATGTGGGACGGCATGTTTGGCACGGCCTCCCGGCGCGTCGTTATCGAGGAGTTTCTTGACGGCGTGGAGTGCTCCGTGTTCTGCCTGACCGACGGGGAACACTATCAGCTACTGCCTGAGGCCAAAGATTACAAACGCATCGGCGAGGGCGACACCGGCCCCAACACGGGCGGCATGGGCAGCGTCTCGCCCGTGCCCTTTGCCACGCCCCAGTGGATGCATAAGGTGGAGGAAAGCATCGTGCGCCCCACCGTAGAAGGCTTGCGCCGGGAGGGTATTGCCTACAAAGGCTTCATCTTCTTCGGGCTGATGAACTGCGGCGGCGAGCCGAAAGTCATTGAGTACAACTGCCGAATGGGCGACCCGGAGACGGAGACCGTCATGCTGCGCCTGCAGAGCGACCTCGTGGACCTCTTCGAAGGTGTGGCACAGGGCGACTTGGATAAACGTCCCGTCGTCTTCGACCCGCGCCCCGCAGCCTGCGTCATGTGCGTCAGCGGCGGCTACCCCGGCCACTACGAGAAAGGCTTCCCCATAACCGGCACGGACGTCCCCGACGCCGTCGTCTTTCATGCCGGGACACGCCTTGACGGCAATACGCTCGTCACCGGCGGCGGGCGTGTCATCGCCGTGAGCGCCTATGGCACGACGCGCCGGGACGCACTGCGCCACGCCTTGGACGGCGCCGAGCAGATACAGTTCCAAGGTAAATACTTCCGCCACGACATAGGCCGCGACTTAGACGCCTGCTAAGCTCACGCGACGCCTACCGCCGCGTGCTAACCCCCAACAGCCCATGCGTGACGCCACGCTCCGCACAAAGATCACCCGCTCGCAGCTGACCTTGCCCCTCGTTGTCACGGTCAGTTGCGCTGTGTGGTGTGCGCCCGACTATGAAGTTCCCCTTCGGTGGGGCGGGCTGGCCGTTGCCCTCGTCTTGGCTTATATGCTCATGGAGCTGGCCAATCGCAACCATTTGCTGCGTGTCCGCTCCCGCATGGTGAGCACCACGTTCCTCGCCTTGGCCGCCGCGTCGCCTTTCCTGCACGACGCCTCCGCCGTCTGGGTAGCCCCTGTCTGCCTCGTCGCGGCCTATTTCCTGCTCTTCAGCTCCTATCAGCACATCCGCTCGGAGGGTAAGACGTTCTATGCCTTCGCCATGTTGGGCGTAGGGGCGTTTTGCTTTCCCCCGTTCCTCCTTCTCGCCCTTGTGTTCTATGCCTCTATGCTCGTGCAGCTCCGCATCCTGACGTGGCGGACGTTCGTGGCGGGCTTGTTCGGCCTGGCCGTGCCCGCCTTGGTCTATGGCGCTTGGGTGGCGGTGCGTGGCGAGGGGGTGGAGGCCTTCGCCTTCGTCCGACCCTGGCTCACGTGGGAGAGGCCGGACTATGGCAGCCTGCCCGTTTGGCAACAGGTCAACGCCGCCTTTCTCGGCCTCCAAGTAGCGCTCGGCCTGCTCCATTACTACCGCACAAACTTCAACGATAAGATCCGCGTACGTATGGACTATTACCTCGTCATCATGGTCGAGGTGGTGCTGGTGGGCGGGCTGTGTGTGCGGCCCGCGGCTTTTCCGGATTTATGGCCGCTTTTGCTGGTGAACAGTGCGCCCCTGATAGCCCACTACTGGACGCTGGCTCGCGGTGGCGGGCTGATGAGCTTCTGGTTCGTGCTTAACGTGGCGGGTCTCTGCGTCCTAGGTCTCTACAACTACGGGCTACTGCCTTTTCTGCAGCGATAGATGGAAGCTATCACCGATTTCCTCATAGCCCACGGCGTATTCGGCATGTTTTTGGCCGCCTTTCTGGCCGGCAGCTTCGTGCCTTTCTCCTCGGAGGTTGTCATGGTGGGGTTGCTGGCGGCAGGTGCCGACGCTCGCGGCCTGCTCATCTGGGGGTCGCTGGGCAACACGCTGGGCGGACTCTTCAACTACGGCGTAGGAAGCCTGGGCAAGGTGGAATGGATTGAGAAATACGCCCACGTGAAGGCTGACAAGCTGGAGCGCGGTCTGCGCTACGTACGAAAATATGGCTCGTGGGCGGGACTGCTGGCGTGGATACCGCTCTTGGGCAGCGTGCTGACGGTCTCTATGGGCTACCTGCGTTGCCGCCTGCCTTACTCAACGTTCAACATCTTCGTGGGGAAGTTCGCCCGCTACGCCCTCCTCATAGCGGCCTACGAGGCGGCGTGAATCGTCCGCCCTTTCCGATCTGCCTAACTTAACCTGTAAAGCCTTATGCCCCATACGTCCCGCCTTCGTCGCTCCTTGTTCCTCGCTTCCATAGCCTTGCTTGTGGTCGCAGGCTTGCTTCCGGGCTGCCACAATCCCCAACGTGACGACCGCCCGCAGCTGGCCGTCAGCGTGGAGCCGCTGCGCTACATCGTTGAGCAGGTGGCCGGCGATGCCTACCGCGTCGTCTCGCTCACGCCGGCCGGCGCCAGTGCCGAGACGTACGAGCCGACGCCCCGGCAGATGCTCTCGCTCGCCGACAGCCGCTTCTACTTCAGCATCGGCACACTGCCCTTCGAACGTGTGCGCCTGGCACGCTTGGCCTCCATGGCGCCGGAGGTCAGAAGCGTCAGCGTCATTGACGGCCTCGACCTGCTGCCCGATGCCGCCACGCCCGGCGGCGAAGGGGGCGACCCGCACGTCTGGATGTCGCCGCGCAACGCGGCGCAGATTGCGGCCAACGTGTGCCGCATCTTGGCTGAGGCCGACACGGCACGGGCTGCCACGTTCCGCACCAATCTTGCCCGTTTCCAACAGCGTACCGACAGCCTCGACGCCGCCATCCGGAGCCGACTGCATGGTGTGCAGCATCGCGCCTTCCTCATCTATCATCCCGCCTTGGCGTATTTTGCCCGCGACTATGGCCTGCAACAGCTCGCCGTGGAGCAGGACGGCAAGGAAGCCTCGCCGCAGCGCCTGGCGCAACTGGTGACGTCCTGCCGCAGCTTGGGCGTGACGACCGTTTTCGTGACGCCCGAAAATAACGGCAATGCCGCACGGCGCGTGGCCGCTGAGGTGGGAGCTCGCGTCGTAGAGGTGAACCCGCTGGGTTACGACTGGCCCGGCGAGCTGCACCGCGTGGCCGAGGCCTTGGCGCACGAATGAACCCGGAACTGCTCTACCATGGCTGATTTGATTTCCCTTACCGATGTCCACCTGGCTTATGGCCGCCGCGAGGTGCTGCATGGCGTCACGGCGCACGTAGGCGCGGACGACTATATCGTGCTGACGGGTCCCAACGGCGGCGGCAAGACGACGCTGCTGCGCCTCATGGCCGGACTGCTCAAACCGACGGTCGGCAGCGTGGCGCGCAGACCCGGGCTGCGCATAGGCTACTTGCCGCAGTATCGCCGCATCGACCGGCAGTTCCCCATCACCGTGCGGCAGGTGGTGCATAGCGGCCTGCTGAGCCGCCATACCCTGCTGGCACGTCCGCGCCAAGAAGACCTAGAATACCTCGATGAAAACATGAAAAAGCTGCACCTCGCAGCTCTTGCCGACCGCCCCATAGCCATGCTTAGCGGCGGACAGTGGCAACGCGTCCTGCTGGCGCGCGCCCTCGTGGGGCGCCCCGACCTGCTCCTGCTGGACGAGCCGGATACTCACTTAGACCGTGCCGGGCGCGACTTCCTCTATGCGCTCCTCGAGGCGGAGCGTGCCCACTGCGCCATCGTCCTCGTCAGCCACGACGCCTCCATCCAAGCGCCCACCTTCTGGGAAGTTAAGGACGGAAGGCTCAAGCCCGCCTCCGCTGCAGAGTGAGCCCTTGCTCGGCTATACAGGGGCGTTTCGTCGCCACCCGTTCGAAAAAAAAGTTTAGAAAAAGCTTATTCGTCGTTAAAAAAACATATATTTGCCATTTAGAAAGACGTGAGCCTACTCCGCGCTGCCGTCTCCGCTCCCTTGCTTTACGCATCCCGGGGCGCAGCCGTTTTGCGGAATTAGGCTCCGATAGAAATAGAAAAAGCTCTGTATATGGCTCTTTTACGATGTCCCGACTGCGGGAACAACGTCAGCACACAATCACCGTATTGCCCTAAATGCGGTTGTCCCACGCCTTACATTATTGCAGCGGGCATACCCGCCACTCCAAGCCCCGGGTCGGCTACCCCGCCGCCCATTCCGGAAGTAGTTGACGTAAAGAAGCCCCAAGGTTCGCCCGTAGGAACTACACCTATAATTTCGGATCAAGAACCCGTGGTACGCTGGAATCCGACGACCGGTGAGGGAGAACCGTCTCTGACGGATAATCCCTTAGCACCGAAACCGACGGGTAAGAACCCCGCGTCGCTGCCTGAAAACCAGGGACGCACTTCTACGGCAGAGCAAGACACGGAAGCGCAGGGCGCCAGCGTGAAGCAGGCCGCCGAGGCGGTTCCCGCCGACCCCTTCGCCTCAATGCAGGGGAAGCAACCCGTGAGCGGAGAGGCACAAGCGCCGGCGGTCGATGGCGCTACGGATGAAGGCGCAGAGGACTGAACACTTTGCGCCAACGGCTGTTCTCAAGAATGCTATAACCACACCTATATTAGATATGCCTTTACTGAAATGCCCCGAGTGTGGAGCCGACGTCAGCACACGAGCCGCAAGATGCCCGCAGTGCGGTGCTCCCCTGAACCGGGAGGAAACCGGCGCGGCTCTGCCGGAAGAAAGTACACCTGAAGTAACCCTTACAGCGACTGCACCTCCCGCGCCGCCGCAGGTAGCCCCACCCACGGCCGTGCCGCCACCGCAGAACCCGCCGCAACCGATGTATGCGCCGCAACCCCCACGGCGAGGGGGTAATACGCTCGTCATCGTGCTGCTCGTAGTGCTTATCCTGCTCGTGGTGGGAGGCCTCCTCTACTTCATCTTTGGGCGGGACAAGGGTGCAGCGGCTGACAAGGGAAGCGTGGACACCGTGGTAAGCGTACAGCAAACGGTAGCGCCCGCCGCACAGCAGGCAGCGCCCGAACCCGCCGTGCCCGCCGGCCCGCAGCGCAACCCCGACCAGCTGAACCAAGCGCTCCACTTGGAGGGATCTGTGGGCAAGTACGGCGTCGTGATGGACATGAGCATCACGGACGGCGTCATCAACGGCTCGTACTACTACACGCGCTACGGGACGAAGAACCGCCTCTACATATCCGGCACCTACGACCCGAAAACACAAGCCATGCAGTTCTATGAGCTGGACAAGAACGACGGCTACACCGGCGACTTCCAGGGAACGTTTGACGGCTTGACCTTCACGGGCGTCATGTCGGCTTACGGAAACGGCCGTACGTTTAGCACAAAGCTCAGCAAAACGCAGTAACGGGATAAAAGATGGGTTTGAGAGTATGTCCGGAATGTGGTGCTTGGGTGAGCGAACACGCTCCGCGCTGTATCCATTGCGGATATCCGCTGGGCGTGGTTCAACCGACGCCGCCCGTGCCTACGCCCGCACCGCCCGCAGAAGAGCCGTCAGCAAATACGCCGCCGACGGAAGCACCGGCTTCGCCCCAACCGCCGCCCCCTCCTCCTCCCGATGAAACCGAGAATTCTAATGTTTCCGGCGGGGAGGAAGCATCGCCGCCCCCAAATGGGTCGGAGCACACAGACGGGAAAGTACCCGACGGTGGCGGATCAGACAACCTCGCTTGGGGGGTAGTGGGATGGATGTTGTTTTTACTGATCATTATCTTTGTGTGGGGCATTGCCAAGGCAGATGGAAATGGTAGTGGCGACTATGATGGGATTGAAGCCGCAGATTCCATAGCTACTGACAGCGCGGCCGTCGATACAAGTTATTACGACGACTGGGCGCCCGACACAACAGCGGCGCCTGCGGATTATTAAAGGGAAGACAAGGAAAGAAGATACGCCGGATAGGATGTGATAAAAGAAGGAAAGCCGTTATCTTTGCTCGTGAAGGACACGGCAAGCGACGAGTCTAAATCCGACAATATTAAGATATGGATAAGAAAAAGATACTACCCTTAGTGAGCGCGGTGATGGTTTGCACGGCGTTGCTGACAAGTCTGACGGCGTGCGGCGGACGCTCCCGGGGCGGCGGAGCGGGCGATGAAGACGCGCAGGCCGCCGCGGCTAAGAAACCGGCCGCACCGAAGCTCGGAGCCGTGGACATCTTCATGGAGAACTCCGGCAGCATGGACGGCTACGTAGCGACCGGCTCGGAGTTTAAGGACGTGCTGGGCAACTTCATCGCCAAGAGCAGCCACTACCTGAAGGACAAGGCGCACCTATACTACGTTAACGACACGATATATCCGACGGATTTCGGCGCGGACGTGGACAACTTCGTGTCAAAGCTCTCACCCGGGACGATGAAGGTGGGCAACACGGGGTCAACAGACATCAACACCATCTTCAAACTCATCTTGCGGCAGACACGACCGAACAGCGTTTCCGTACTCTTCTCCGACTGCATCTATTCCGTGCACGGCGGCGACGTGAGCGGTAGCGTGTCGAACGCGAAGAACGCCACGATGCACGCTTTCTTGGACGCAACGGACGCCATTCCCGACATGGCGGTGCTTATCTTGCAGTGTACCTCACAGTTCCAAGGGAAATACTACAATCGCGCTGACAAGCCCTTTCCCTACACCGGGGTGCGGCCGTACTACATTTTCTTGATGGGTAGTGCTCCGGTGCTGGAGGAGTATGTGTCGCAGATGCAACTGGACGCGGCGCACCTACCGGGGCTTAAACACCAATATTACCTGAGCACACGGCGCCTGGATACCTCCAGCCTGGCGGCGGCGGGCGAGCCGATGCCGCTGCAAATCCTGACGGGGGATGACGCGGGCAACACGTTGCTCATAAAGCTGGACAAGCACGACCCGCTGACCGTAGAGTCAATGAGGTGCGACGGCATGGAGAATACCGTAGATTTTTCCGTAGCTTTCGACGCCCAAAGCCTGGCGGCTGACGAGGCGTACTTCTGCGACCCGGCCAACTGGCGCGTAACACCGGCGGGCTGCCGCGTGAAGAACGTTTGGCGCGTGAAGAATGACAGCCCCTCCTTCGCCAACGTGCCGGATATGAAAGAGCCTTGGGCTGTGAGGATAAGCATTCCGGCGGGGAAAGAGCAGATGGATATGGAGCTGGCGCTGACTAACACCCTGCCCGCTTGGGTGGAGAAAGCCAATGCGCCGGACGACATCGCGGGTGTGCCCGCTGCCGAGCAGTCATTTGCCATTGCTAACATGATAAAAGGCATATACGACGCCTTCGAAAGCAAGACTAAAGGAGCAGACCTGCTCCGCGCAGACATAACCGTGAAGAAATACCAATTTAAATAAGACGGCCATGTATGATTTCATAGCTAACATCTTCGAACTTTGGGGCGGCTTCTACTTAGGTAGCTTCTCTGACTATATGTATAAGGCGGGTCTCTACACACCCGTATCACTCATCACGCTACTCGTGCCGCTCGTCGTACTACTTATCTACTACTGGCCGTTGGATCACATCCAGCTGGCGAAGAAATGGGTGTGGTGGGTCATGACGTTGCTGCTGTGCCTTATAACTTCGGGCTGGACCTCGTATGTCTCCTTCTGGGGAATCGACGAATACTTGTATGAAAAGAAGATACAGGCGTCCGGTGTCATCATCCTCAACTACTTTGAGTTCGCCGGCATCGTATTCCTCTACACCTTGGTGCTGTGCATTCTCTTCTCCCTGTTGTGGAGTCGCACGGTGAGCACGAAATGCCGCAGGATTCCCTTCTAACCTGATATATCCCATATAGACATGAGTACATTATATCTCTTCGGCATTGGCGGCACGGGGTCGCGCGTTATGCGCTCGCTGACGATGCTCTTGGCTGCCGGTGTGCGCCTGGGAAGCAACGTCACGCGCGTCGTACCCGTCATTATCGATCCGGACAAGGCAAATGGCGACCTGACACGTACCATAGAGCTGATGATACAATATCGCGCTACGCGTGCGGGCTTGGGCTTGCCGCAGCCAAACATGGCGAGCGACTTCTTCCTGACGGAGCTGGACGATATGGGAACCGACTTCCGCCTGCCCATTGCCAACATTGCCAACAAGACGTTCGGCCAGTTCATCCAGGAACTGAACTTGGACACGAAAAACCGCGCTCTGGTGCAGCTCCTCTTCTCGGAGAAAAACTTGGCGACCGATTTGGAAGTGGGCTTCAAGGGAAACCCCAACATCGGCTCCGTCGTGCTGAACGACTTCACGTCCCTGCAGGGCATCTTGCAGAACTTCCAGCAGGGCGACCGCATCTTCATCATCTCCTCTATCTTCGGAGGCACGGGCGCTGCCGGCTTCCCGCTGCTTCTCAAGACATTGCGCAATGCCCAGAACTACAAATTCCCGAATGGCGCCCTGTTGTCCAACGCGCCGATTGGAGCTATCACCGTGCTGCCCTACTTCGGGCTGAAGGCCGACGAGCATAGCGAGATAAAGATGGAGACCTTCATCTCGAAGGCCAAAGCTGCCCTGACGTATTACGAGAATAACATCGACACCGATGCGCTCTACTACATCACGGATGCGCTGCAAATGAACTATGACAACGTGGAAGGAGCCAGCGCCCAGCAGAACCTAGCGCATTTCGTGGAACTGGCCGCTGCGCTGGCCGTAGTGGACTTCACGAACGAGGATATTCCTGACCGCGTGAACGGGAACCCCGTTAACGCCCCGTACTACAAGGAGTTTGCAACGGCTCAGAACCACGATCCGATGATTCTGCCGTCGCTTAGTCCGCAGACGCAGGGCGTCATGTCTGAGGCGCTGTGCCGCTTCTACCTCTTCGCGCAGACTTACTTCTACCACCTGAACAGTACGTTGGACGCTGTGTGGGCTAAGCAGGAAGGCGTAGATGCCAGCCTCTTCGGCAGTGCCGTTTTCTCCCACCTGACGACCTTCCTGCAGGGCTTCTACGCTTGGCTGAACGAGCTTGCGGCGAACAAACGCGGCTTCGCGCCGTTCCAGCTGGGAAACGTGCCCGACGTATTCCAAGGACTTAACGGCATAGAGCCGAAAAAGAGCGGTTTCTTTGAGCGCCTATCATCGAAGAACCTCAAGGGATATACCGGCATTGACGACAAAATGGCGCGCCACTCTAAGGCGTTGCACCAGCAATTCGAGAACAAGGCCGACTACGTCGTGGAACTGCTCTACCGCTCCGTGGCGGATCTGCTTAGGGAGAAGTTCTTCTGAAGCCCCGGCCTGTTATATAACCATAGACCCATAGTAAAACAGCATAAAGACCATGGCTCACGTTTTCCGTTTCAACCATAGTGACAGCGAGACCATCAACGGTTGGGGACGTACGTCGCGCTACGGCTCGACGGCCATCAAGGCCATCGCAGACCCCAACGGCTCGAAGGCCGACCTGCCCATCACGTCCATACCTTCCCCCTTTGCAGGCTTTGAGCTCGTCCGCTCCGCCTTTGCCTACTGCTCGGCGAACGTCACGGGGCAAACGATATACCACAAGATGGTATCGCACGCCCTTGACCTGCTTGAGATACTCTATAACTACAAGAAATTCCAAAGCAAGTTCGACATCATCGTTTGGGACAAGACTGCCGACTTGGCCAACCTAAAGGCAGACGGCTATCCGGAGCACCAGTTGCTGGCCGAGACGCTGGAGCTGTTTCTTAACCAGGACGCGGACGCCTTCAACTTCGGCCGGATGCAGGAAATCTACCTGCTTAACTACCGGCAAGGCCCCTCGCCGCTGAACATCGTGGGTGGCACCTCGCCCACGTCGCTCTGCATAGCTTCCGTGAACGACCTATCGTACGTTGACGTCGATCTTAGCACGACGCACAAGGCATTTGACAGTAACCCGGCTACCTACCTTGCCCTGCACGAGCGCTCCGAGGCGTTCTTTAAGTACGTCTGGCTACTCAGCAAGCAGCCGTTGTTCGGCCGCATATACCCGGAAGTGAACGAATACATCCAAGCTGCCTACAAGGCAAGTACGAACCAGCAGCTGAAGGACGAGATCAACGCGCTGACGGCAGCGGACTACGAAAATTACGAACCGCTCCGCTTGGGGCAAAAGACGCTCTATTTCACAGGAAACATTCCGATAGGTCTGGAGGTGTCTATGGAAATACAGCAGACGTCCGACTTTCGCGTCCTTTCTTCGCGTTGGCAAGGCGACGCGCCCCTTGTGCTACCCAACACGGCCTACTCCGAACCGGGCATGCGCTACACTACGAGTGTGTGGGACGGACATAAAGCCGCGCCGTTCTACGATCCGCACCCCCTTGACCAGCGCGTGTTGCCCTTCGACGGAGCTACCTATCCCTACCTTACCGTTGACGACTTGCTACAGCCGTACCTCATCCAAACCGTATTCCCCATAGACAGCCGTAAGTTCTTCACGGCGGGTTTTGAGACGGAAGGTTATGCCTATCTCTTACCGCTGAAACCGCTTATCTTCGACCTATTTTCTGCCCAGGAGCTTCGTGGCAATGTGGGCGACCGACATAAGAAACCCATGGTGTCGCTCCGCGAGGAGTCAAATGCCGTCCGCGTAACGCTCAACCTTCCCGTGCAGCAGGGCAAGATCGTCACCTTCGACCGCCTCTACTACAAAGAGGAGAGCAATCCCGACGTGCAGCGCAATGAGGGGCGCATCGTGGAGTGCCACTTCGACGTGTTCCTCTATCCTTCCTACCATTTGGAAGGCAACTTCTCTAAACCGCAGCGCATCTACCTGACGGATGAGGACTCCCGCGCCGCCACGAGCGCCTACAACTACACCGTGCAAGCCTACAAGGACGGCCAGTCCGCCCCGCTGCCGGCTGTGGAAGTCTTGCGCAACGATAAGCGCGACACGGAGTGGTATAGTTCCAAGTACTACTGCCTTGACGTGGAGTACGACTTCTTTACCGTCAGCAATGGCTTCGCAGAGAACATCGTGCTTCCCATCTTCCGCCAGCTACATAACGGCTCTCGCGCCTTCCGCTTTGCCATAGATTTTGGCACGACGAATACGCACATAGAATATGGTGAAGGAAAACTGACGCAACCCTTCGACATCACGGCCCAGGACGAGCAAATCCTCTCCCTCAACCGCGAAGGCCTCCACGCTGCCGACATTGACATGCCGACGGTGACGGGTGCCGAGTACCAGCAGTTCGTCCCCCACCGCATCGGTGCTCCCTCGCCGGCGCTTTTCCCTATGCGTACGAACCTCTGTACGGCGGAGGGCTTAGACGCTACTACTCGCCGGAAGTATCCCCTAGCCGACTACACGATAGGTTTCCACTACGAGAAGTTCGTCACCTACACCGGCAACCGTGCCGTGACCGAACTGAAGTGGGCCGGCAACAACGAGAAGCTTATAGAGCCTTTCTTCGAGGAGCTTCTGCTCTTGGTGCGCAGCAAGGTGCTGCTGAACGGCGGCGACCTGAACAAGACGGAAGTCACGTGGTTCTACCCCGTCAGCATGACGGACTTCCAGCGCCGTCCCTTGGAGGAATGCTGGCGTCGCCTCTGTGCGGAACTCGTCAGCCCGTCTTGCCAGGTGAAGGTCGTAACCGAATCGCTCGCTCCCTATTATTATTATAAGAATGAGAAAGGCGTGACGTCCGTTGACCGCCCGGTACTCTCCATCGACGTGGGCGGCGGCACGAGCGACTTTGTCATCTACGACAAGAACCTGCCCGTAGCGCTCTCCTCCATCCGTTTTGCCGGCAACAACCTCTACGGCGACTTCGTCGGGCGCGGCATGTCCACCAATGGGTTCATAGCGCGCTATCAGAGCCAGTTCGCTGCGCTCCTGCTCGGCACGGGTGGCGACGCGGAAGCCTTGGAGCGCAAGATTTACAGGGCAGGTAGCTCCGCAGAGTACGTCAATTTTCTCTTCTCACTTGAGAAGAACGCCGCGCTGCAAAAGGATCACGACATATCCTTCAGCGACGTGTTGCGCCACGACGACGATATGCGCCTTGTGCTCCTCTTCTTCTTCACCAGTGAAATCTATTATGCCGCCCACCTTCTTAAGAAGAAAGGTTTGGGCACGCCTGCCTATCTGACCGTCAGCGGCACAGCGTCGCGCATGTTCCCGCTCATTGGCTCCACGACGCTGCTGGAAGGCCTTGCCAAGGTCGTGTTCAATGATGTCCTCGGCGACGACGGCAACGTAGAACTGAAGGAAGAGAAGAACCCCAAGGAAATAACCTGCAAAGGCGGCCTCTGCATGACGCAGGACGACGTGGTGAACGATGTGCGCAGCATACAGACCCTCTACTCCGGCTCGCCCCAGCTCGATGCCGTGCAGGATGGTCTCAAGTTTAGCATGATCAGTAGCGAAGTGCGCCAAGCCGTGCTTCAGTCTTATCGTGACTACGTCAGCTATTTCTTCTCGCTCAACGACAAGTATTCATTCTCCAATTACTTTGGTATTACCAATCAGACGGACTTTGAGCGCTATCGTGAAGTGTTAGTGCAGAAAGCCTCTGAAGACCTGGGCAGCGTCATCGACGCGCGGCTGAAGGAAGCCTCCGGCGAACAAAATCCCGCCTTGGACGACTCCCTCTTTGCCTTCCCGCTGTGGGGCGGCATCAACCGCTTGGCCGAGTGCATCGCCAAGCGCTGAGGCTGTCCTTCCCTTCGCGTGCGCCATATCTCGCACTGCTGATTTTACACAAGCCTCGCGGCCTGCGCCGCGTCGCTGATAACAAAAGACATTCCCTATGAAACGATTCTCATTTACTCTCCTTGCCCTCTTGGTGCTGCTATGCACCGTGACAGCGGCTTGCAGCGGTAATCCTCGCCGGTCGCAAGGTGTGCGGGGTGCCGACCGTGAATCTGCCACCACGCAGGCGGCCGACACCGCCTCGCGCCAAGGCTCCCCCAAAGCGGAGGCGGCCGTCCCGCCTGCTGCACCGCAGCCCACGTCTCGAGACTCCGCGCGTGAAAAGGAAAAGGCGCGTGTGGAAAAAGCCTTGAAAGAACAGGTCATGTTGGAAGACAAGATATATGAAAAGCTTGGAAGTAGCAGCCCCGACGCTCGGACACAGCATGATTTGGACGAGATACATCGCAAGGTGAACTCGCTGCAGCGCATCCTGGAGTCTTACGCCCCTATTGAGCAGACACCCGTTGACGAGCCGGGGAATGCCGAAGCCGGGGGCGAGGTCGAAGCCGC
This sequence comes from uncultured Prevotellamassilia sp., assembly GCA_964641085.1. Lineage (GTDB taxonomy): Bacteria > Bacteroidota > Bacteroidia > Bacteroidales > Bacteroidaceae > Alloprevotella. The sequence goes on from CAZXJS010000010.1 coordinate 46,500, forward strand.
GCCGACGGAGTTCGACGCTGACCGCCATGCTCAAAACGAGGTGGAGGCGCTTCGGGCCGACGTGCGCAACGTCTCGCTGGCGCTCTACGCGCTCGTAGCCCTGCTTATCCTGACGTGGGCGGCTCTCATCCTGCTCTTCGTCACTCGTCCGTCCAAGAAGACCGTTTTCGACGAACTGCGCAACAGGCTTCGCCGGTTGCAGAGCGAGACGGGCTCCCAGTTGCAAGGCGCTACGTCGCAGCAGGGACGTCAGCAAGGCGCCATACAGCAGTTGCAAGCCGAGGTAGCCGCCCTGAAACAAGCCCAAACCCGTACGCCGTCGGTCGCAGCCCCCGCCCCGCCCACGGCGCAGCAAGCTTTGCAGCCCGGAGGCGCGGTTAGTAAGCCCCGCCTCACGCAGATCTTCATGAAGCAGCCCGCTGCCGGCGGCTATTTCGACGCCACGACGCAGCTCTCCGCGCCCGACCAAGCCATATACATCCTCACGCCCGACGCGGACGGCCTCCATGCCGCCTACAGCTTTTCGCCGTCCGACCGTAGCGACCTGCGCCGCGCGCTCGACAATCCCCAGACCTACATCGACCCCGTCTGCCAGCGCAAGGACGATACCGCAGTGCCCGGTCAGCGCACCTACACGTGTAGTCCCGGCCGGCTGCGCCGCGACGGCAACCGCTGGGTAGTCGAAGAGAAAGCTTTCGTAACCATTTTCCGTTGACATGAACCGACAAACCAATCATAGCCTTGTGATCGCTGCGCAGCGTGCCCTCTTATGCTGTGTGGCCGCCGTGTTGCTGTGCCTCGTGCCCAGTTGCGCCCGCCATAGCCACCGCCGCTACGCCCGCGAGACGGCGGACTACGGCGATACGCGCCGAGAGCGCACGGAAGCCTACCGCGAAACGCGTGCCGTGCGCGGCGGGACGAAGGTCAAGATGCGCAAGGACAACGGCGTCTATAAGGTGCCCATCGTGGTGAACGGCCTACCGCTGGAGTTCGTCTTTGATACAGGCGCCTCAGACATTACGATGAGCGCCGCCGAAGCCACTGTCATGGTGCGCCAGGGCACAATCACGGAGAGTGACATACTTGGCTCCAGCAACTACCGTACGGCCGACGGCTCCATCTCCGAGGGCACCGTCATCCGTCTGCGCTCGTTGCAGATAGGTGATATAGAGCTGCACAACGTGCAGGCTTCCGTTATCGATAATATCGAGGCGCCGCTGCTCCTCGGGCAGACGGCGCTGGCACGTTTCGGCAAGATCTCCATCGACTACGACAATCTGGAGATTTCGTTCAACTGACGGGCGCCGACCCGCCTAAGCGTCGGCAAAGACAGTGCCGCCGCCTGCGTTCCCCTGTGGGAGCGGCAGGCGGCGGCTTTTTGTATGGCAGTCGCTGCGTCAGGTCTCGGCCTGTGCAGCGGCTATGGCGCGGATGTTGCGCATCAGACCTTCGTATTTGGCACGTTTGACGGCCGAGCCTTTGAAGAGTGCTCGGTATTGCTCGGGTGTGAGGCGTTGCCAGTCTTCCGGCGTCATGCGCATCAGTTCGGGTCGTGGCCGGAAGGCCGCTTCCTGCGTGGGCTTTGCCTTCGCGTTCCAGGGGCAGGCCTCAGCACAGCGGTCGCAGCCGTATAAACACGTCCCCATGCGCTTTCCCGTTCCCTCGGGTAGCGGTCCGCGGTGCTCTATGGTGAGGTAGGAGAGGCAGCGGCGGGCGTCGAGCGTGCCGTCGCCCGTCAGTGCCCCGGTGGGGCAGGCCTCCACGCAGGCGCGGCAGTTCCCGCAGCGGTTCGTTGCCGGTTCGTCGTAGGTATCGGCCTCGGGCGTCAGCAGCAGCAGGCCGAGAAAGAAGTACGTCCCGCCCTGCGGCAGGATGAGCTGTCCGGAGCGTCCCTGCCAGCCCAGCCCCGCGCGTTGCGCCCAGTAGCGCTCGTCCACGGGCGCCGTGTCCACGCAGATGCGGCCGTTCTGTTCGATAAAATCGGTCGGAAGTGGGGCTTCCAAGCCCGATGAAACCGCTAATTTCTCCAAGATGCGGCGGCGCAGCTCGCCGAGGCGGCTGCGCAGCACGTCGTGGTAGTCCTGCCCCAGGGCGTAGCGCGCGAGCGTCCAGCCTTTGGGACGCGTCGGCGGGCAGTAGTTCATGGCCACGACGAGGATGGTGCGGGCGTCCGAGAGCAGTCGGCGCGGGTCGAGGCGTAGTTCGAGGTGGCGTTGCAGGTAGCTCATCTCGGCGTGGCGCCCTGCGGCGAGCCATCCGCGCACGGTGGCCTCGCGCGCCGCGCTGACGCGTTCCGCCCGTGCCAGGCCGCACGCGAAAAAGCCGAGGCGCGCGGCTTCGGCTTTTACGTAGGTACTACTGAGTGCGGGGAGCGTCATTCCTTCTCGTCGAGGATGCTGTACCACTCGTCTTTTTCCTTCATGCGGCGTTCGCGGGCGTAGCGTGTCTGCGGTGTACCGGCGTCGCCCTCCGCTTCATACTCCTCTCGCTCGGCATCGGTCTGCAAGCGGGGGTCTTCATAGATTTCGTCTTGCATAGCATGGGGATTTAATAGGTCACTGTGCAAATATAGGCTGTCTGCCTCGCTTTTCAAAGCCCGGCGGGCGCTTTTTATGTTTCTTTTTATTTTTTGGAAAAACGCTGTACGTCGCAGGTATCCGCCTGTCCGGCTCGCTTTTGCGCGCGTCGCGGCGCTTCGCAATGCTTTGCCGGCGGAAAATGGTAACTTCGCGGCACGATGGAGATAGAAACGCGCGGCCTCGTGCTGCATACGCTACGCTATAACGACACGACGCTCATTGCCGACGTGCTTACGGAGGCGGAAGGCTTCCGGAGCTTTGCGGTGGGGGTCAGCTCGGGGCGTCGCTCTACGGGGCGCCACCGGCTATTCCAGCCTCTCTCGCGGCTACGCCTGCGCTGGACGGAACACGGCCGCACGCGGCTGCCGCGCCCGCGCGGCGTGGAGGGCATTCCCTGGGCTACGATACCCTATGCCCCCGACAAAGCCGCCGTGGCGCTCTTCTTAGCCGAGTTTCTGCGCGCCGCACTACGCGGCGAACCGCCGCAGCCCCAGCTCTTCAGCTACGTGTGGCAGTCGCTGGACTGGCTGGATACCAGCACGTCGCATTATGCCAATTTCCACCTCGTCTTTCTGCTTCGCCTGTCGCGCTTCTTAGGCTTTTATCCTAACGTAGAGGGCTACCGCGACGGTGCTTTCTTCGACATGCAAAGCTCCACGTTCACCCTGCGGCATCCGCCCCATCCGCACTACGTGGAGCCCGCTTTGGCCGCCCATCTGCCTACGCTCATGCGCATGGAGTATGGCAATATGCGCGTCTTTCGCTTCAGCGGGTCCGAGCGTTCGCGCCTGCTGTCCTTCGTGGTGGAGTATTATCGCCTTCACGTCCCGTCGTTTCCCGAGCTGCGCAGCCTCGCCGTGCTGCGCGACGTGTTCGGGTGAGGCGCAGGCCGTTGTCCGCCACGCCCGGGCGTGCCGGCGTCCGTAAAGCACGGGCGGCACGGGGTTTCTCGGCGGGAGAAAACGCTGACGTTTTGCGCCTTTATGCGGATGAAAACTGACACTTTGCTTTTTGCTATTTCCCGCAGGTAGGCGTTTTGTCGTGTTGGCGCCTTGTGACACAGCAAGTTATACTCATCGGCTGACAGCTCGGACGTGCCGGTCGGTACGTCCGACTTATCAGCTGACAAGTCCGAGCTGTCAGCTGACAAGTCCGAGCTATCAGCCGATAAGTCCGAGCTATCAGCGGACAGGTGCGGGCTGCACCGCGCGGTGAAGGGGAAAGCGCCGGTTGCGACGTTTTTAGTTGGCGACTCATTTGCGCTGTACCGTATTACCCCGCCCTGCGGATCGGATGCCTCTGCGCGGCAAAGATCTGGAGCGTGAGTGCCTTCGGAAGAAAAGAAGAAAAGCGGAAAAGGGTAGGGGTGGGGCGTTGCGTCTTTGTAGGTGTAAAAATTTATACCTACCTTTGCCGTAAACAACTCGGTAAAGCATGCCTACCCTACTGATGGCCTTTGGCATCCGTTTCTTTTTTTACTTGGACGAGCATGAGCCTATTCATGTGCACGTAAGCTATGAAGGCAAAAAGGCCAAGATAGAACTCCAGCCGCAGGTGAAGGTGGTCTATAATCACGGCTTGAAGGAGCAGACGTTGAAGAAGGCCGTTGCTACGTGCGAGAATTTCAAGGAAGAGTTCGTGGCGGAATGGCACAGGCGCTTCGGTTAAAATAATAGAGCAGGATATGGAAAAGATTAAAAACGTGTGGTTCGAGAATGGCCGCATCTACATGCTGACCCGTTCCGGAAAGACGTTCAGCCGCCCCTTGGAAGCCTACCCGGAGCTGCTTGAGGCCAGCACGGCTCAGCGCAATGATTTCGTCATAGGCGACGACGGGGAGGACATCCGGTGGGAACAGCTTGACGCAGACATGCACATTTCCAGTTTCCGGGAGACGTCGGAGCCTGAAGCAAACGAAATCGGCGCTCTGTTTGCCAAATATCCTTGGTTAAACGTTTCTGAAGTGGCGCGCAGGCTGGGTATCAACCGAAGTCTCCTTGCTCGCTATATCTACGGGACGTCCAAACCGTCCCCCCGGCGAGTGGCAGAGATAAAGGAAATACTTCACCGTTTCGGGAAGGAACTGCTGAGCGCCTGACGGCGATGAAGGCGGGGGTAACGCTTGACGGGTGCTGAACGGGTGCTTGGCGGCGGTGCGGCGGGTAGCTTAATCATAAAACAAGAAGGAAATGAATTTCAAAGAATTGGCCTCGGCGCGCTTTTCGGCGCGGGGCTATACGGACGAGGCCGTGAGCCGCGAGGCCGTGGCCTACATCATGGAGTGCGTGCGCCTAGCCCCGTCGGCCACGAACCGGCAGCCGTGGAAGTTTCTGGTGCTGACGTCTGAGGACGCCAAGGCGCGCATCCGCCGATGCTACGACCGGCCGTGGTTTCGCACGGCGCCGCTCTACGTGCTCTGCCTGAAAGCCTCGGACGGCGGCTGGACGCGCGCCCAAGACGGCAAGGCACATGCCGACGTGGACCTGGGCATCGCCGTGGAGCACCTGTGCCTGGCCGCCGCCGAGCGCGGACTGGGCACGTGCTGGGTGTGCAACTACGACGTGGAGGCCGTCTCGCGACTGTTCCCCGTGGCGGGCTACGAGGCCGTGGCCGTGATCCCCTTGGGGCACGTGGCACCGGACTGCCCGCACCCCGAGAAGCGTCGCAAGGCGCTCGCGGAGATTGTGGAGGAGCGATAAACGTCGGCAAGGCGCCTGAACGCGGGACAGATAGCCGCACAGCCGCAGTCCGGCGCCGCCGGAGGTTACACCCGGCGGCGGCACGGGCGTGGGTCGACCCGCGCGGGTTCTAAAAAATAGTTGTATCTTCGCCGCTACTTAGCAGACCGCCGCACGAAAAGAGAGACGATGATAGAAGACACCTTCGACATACGCTCGGAGCAGATGGCTCCCACGCCGCAGGACAAGGAGTTCGAGAACGCGCTACGCCCGCTGCGCTTCGACGACTTCAGCGGCCAGCAAAAAGCGGTGGAGAACCTCCGCGTGTTCGTGGCGGCGGCGAAGTACCGGGGCGAACCGCTTGACCACACCTTGCTGCACGGTCCGCCGGGCTTGGGCAAGACCACGTTGGCCAACATCATCGCCAACGAACTGGGCGTAGGCTTCAAGCTGACGTCGGGACCCGTCTTGGACAAGCCGGGCGATTTGGCCGGCCTGCTGACGAGCCTTGAGCCCAACGACGTGCTGTTTATTGACGAGATACACCGGTTGCAACCCGTCGTTGAGGAGTATCTCTACAGCGCCATGGAGGACTATCGGATAGACATCATGATAGACCGCGGGCCTGCGGCGCGCAGCATCCAGATAGACCTGAACCCTTTCACCCTTGTCGGGGCGACGACGCGCAGCGGCCTGCTGACGGCACCGCTGCGTGCGCGCTTTGGGATCAACCTGCATTTTGAATATTACGACGCAGCGACGCTACGCCGCATCTTGCAGCGCAGTGCGGGCATCCTGCGCGTGCCTATAGACGCCGAAGCGGCCGACGAGATAGCTGGACGCAGCCGCGGCACGCCGCGCGTGGCAAACGCCTTGCTGCGGCGCGTGCGCGACTTCGCGCAGGTGAAGGGTACGGGGCGCATAGACCTCGGCATAGCGCGCTATGCCCTGGAGGCGCTGAACATAGACCGCTACGGACTGGACGAGATAGACAACAAAATCTTGCTGACCATCATCGACAAGTTCCGAGGCGGCCCCGTCGGCCTCTCAACCATTGCCACGGCCATCGGCGAAGACGCCGGTACCGTGGAGGAGGTCTATGAGCCGTTTCTCATCAAAGAGGGCTTCGTCAGGCGCACCCCGCGCGGGCGCGAAGCCACTGACCTGGCCTATCGCCACCTGGGGCGTAACCCCTACGCCGCTGCCGGAGGCGAGCCCGGGCTCTTCGACAACTGACAACCCGGTCGTAACCCGGGGAAAAGCATGATAACCTTCCACGCCCTACATACCGGCCTGCCCCCCATAGACCCCGAAGCCGTTCGCGCCTGGGTGGAGGCCGTCGCGCAAAGCTACGGACGCCGGGTGGGCGATATAGCCTACGTCTTCACGGACGACGCGGAGATACTCCGCGTGAACCGGCAGTACTTGGGGCACGACTACTACACGGACATCATCACCTTTGACTATGATGAAGCGGACGTAGTAAGCGGTGACCTCTTCATAAGTCTGGACACCGTCAGGAGCAATGCGGAGCAGATAGGCACAACGTACGCCGAAGAGCTGGACCGCGTCATCATCCACGGCGTATTGCACCTTTGCGGATTGAACGACAAAGGCCCCGGCGAGCGCGCTACGATGGAGGCTGCGGAGAATAAGGCGCTGGGAATGCGCAAAAAGTAAGGAAATGCGCACGTTTCCGGGAGAAATTAGGACGTATTAGAAAAAAAGAGGGGCAAAAACCTCCCTTGCGGTAAACTTTACGTACTTTTGGGGGTTTAGAAGCGCCGGGGCTTGGCTATGCCCGACGTACGCAAAAAGTAGAAGACTTTAAAAATACATAAACGCAACAATGAAACCTGCAGAAGGAAAATTAGGCGTAATGGTCGTCGGCTGCGGAGCCGTGGCCACGACATTCATGACCGGTGTTCTGATGGCTCGCAAGGGATTGGCTAAGCCCATCGGCTCCATGACGCAGTACGACAAAATCCGCGTAGGACGCGGTAAGGACAAGAAATACCTGCACTACGGCGAAATCGTACCGCTGGCCAGCCTGGACGACATTGTCTTCGGCACGTGGGACGTCTATCCCGACAATGCTTACGAATCGGCCCTGCACGCCGAGGTGCTGAAGGAAAAAGACATAGAGCCCGTGGCGGAAGAGCTGAAAAAGATTGTCCCCATGAAGGCCGCCTTCGACCACAACTACGCTAAGCGTTTGGACGGGCACAACGTGAAGGACTGCAAGACGCGCTGGGACATGGTAGAAGCGCTGCGCGAGGACATACGCACCTTCAAAGAGACGAACGGATGCGCTCGCCTCGTCGTCATCTGGGCAGCATCGACGGAAATTTACGTACCCGTGGACGAACAGGTGCACGGCACGCTCGCAGCCCTCGAAGCGGCAATGAAGGCAAACGACACGGAGCACGTGGCACCTTCGATGTGCTACGCCTACGCTGCCCTCAAGGAAGGCGCACCTTTCATCATGGGCGCACCCAACACGACGGTAGACATACCCGCCATGTGGGAACTGGCCGAGCAGACGAAGATGCCCATTGCCGGAAAAGACTTCAAGACGGGACAGACCCTCGTGAAGAGCGGCTTCGCGCCCATCATCGGCACGCGCTGCCTGGGGCTGAGCGGATGGTTCTCAACCAATATCTTGGGCAACCGAGACGGCCTCGTGCTGGACGAACCTGCAAACTTCCACACCAAAGAAGTCAGCAAGCTCTCCACCCTTGAGAGCATACTCGTGCCCGAAGAACAGCCCGACCTCTACACGGACTATTACCATAAGGTACGCATCAACTACTACCCGCCGCGCAACGACAACAAGGAAGGCTGGGACAACATAGACATCTTTGGCTGGATGGGCTACCCCATGCAGATAAAGATAAACTTCCTGTGCCGCGATTCGATACTTGCCGCCCCGCTGCTGCTGGATCTCGTCCTGCTCTCGGACGCTGCGGCGCGCGACGGCCGCTACGGCATCCAGCGCTTCCTCTCCTTCTTCCTGAAGAGCCCAATGCACGACTACACGAAGGGAGAAGTGCCCGTGAACCACCTCTTCAAGCAATACGTCATGCTGAAGAACGCTCTGCGTGAGATGGGCGGCTACGAAGCCGACGAGGAAATAGACTGACACACCATAGATACACACTACAAACAACCAGACAGAAGCTCTGCCCGACGGAACCAGCCCTTCCGGCGCGTGGAGCTTCTTTACTAACCGCCAATCCTTAAAAGGCCTTTTAGAATACTAAAACATACGAAAAGGACAGCGAGCGGGCATTTTCTTTGACTTTTGCCCGTCGGTATAACCGTCAAATAGCCAGTGTCGGCGACGAGGCGTCAACTTGCAACTGCCGACCATCCCTCCCGACCAACCCTCTCGGAATGAAACGCACCCTACTACTGCTCCTCATCATGGTCGCCGCCATACCCACCTTGGCGCAGCAACGCATCACGGGCGTCGTGACAGACGCCACGACGGGAGAGGTGTTGCCCTTCGTCAACGTGTACTACGACAGCAACAACGGGACGCAGACCGGCATTAACGGGCAGTATCGTATAGCCTACCGGCGGCACAAGCTCAAGTTCTCGCTCGTCGGCTACAAGCCGCAGACCCTCAGCCTCAAGGTCGGACAGGACACGCTCAACGTGAAGCTGGAGCCCGTCTCCTACACAGAGCTGGGCGAAGCCGTCGTATCAGTTCACAAGAAGAAGTACTCACGCAAGGACAACCCGGCCGTGGCCTTCATGCGCCGCGTGATAGCCGCCAAGAAGAAGAGCGACCTCCGCCTGCACGACTACTACAGCTACGACAAGTATGCGCGACTGACTTTCGCCTTCAACGACGTGACCGAGAAAGTATTCCAAGAAGGCAAGTTCAAGAAACTCCCCTTCCTCAAGGAACACGTCGAGACGCTGAACGAGACCGGCAAGCGCATCCTGCCCATCAGCGTGGACGAGACCGTATCCCAAGAAATATACCGCCGAAGCCCACGCTCAGAGAAAACCATTATCAAAGGGAAAAAGTCAAACGGCTTGGGCGACCTCTTCTATACCGGCAACTTACTGGCTACTGTCCTGCAAGACTGCTTTACTGACGTCGACATTTACCAAGATGAAGTCCGACTGCTCCAGTATCCTTTCACCTCGCCCATATCTACCTCCACGGGCATCAGCTTTTACCGCTACTTCCTGGCCGATACCCTCGTGGTGGACGGAATAAAATGCCAAGAGGTGACCTTCACGCCGAACAACGCCCAAGATTTCGGATTCTCAGGTTCGCTCTACGTGGCGCTTGATTCTACCTACCGCATTGTAAAAGCCGACCTCGGCATCCCGGGTCGCTCCGACGTGAACTATGTAGAGAACATGCGCATCATCCAGACCTTCCGGCAATTGCCCACCGGCGAGCAAGTCTTGGCTGACGACAACATGATCGTGGAGATGAAGATTGTGAACTTCCTCCAAAAGTTCATGGTGAAGCGCCTCACGGAGTATTCCAACTATTCCTTCGACGAAATACCCGACAAGACGTTCAAATTCAAGGGCAACGAGATGACGGCGAGCGACGCCATGATGAAAAGCGACGCCTTCTGGCAGCAATACCGTTCCGACCCGCTCTCGGAATCGGAGAGCCGCATGGACCAGCTCGTCACAGAGCTTTCAAAAGTCAAAGGCTTCAAGCCGCTGCTCTGGATAGCCAAGGCATTCATCGAGAACTTCGTCGAAACGACTGCTGACCCCAAGAAAGGTTCCAAGGTGGACATCGGACCGATAAATACCGTTATGACGTCCAACTTCGTCAACGGCTTCCGCATCCGTGGCTCCGCGCAAACAACGGCCAACCTCGACCCGCATTGGTTTGGCAAAGGCTATCTCGCCTATGGCTTTAAGGACAAGCGCCTCATGGGCTCGGCAGAAGTCACCTACAGCTTCCTTCCCAAGGCCTACCTGCCCCGCGAATTTCCCGTCCATAACCTTACGCTCAGCTACACCAACGATGTCATGGCGCCATCTGACCGTTTTCTGCCCACAGATAAGGACAACGTCTTCACATCGCTGAAGTGGACCAAGGTTAACCACATGATGTACTTCGAGCGGATAGCACTAAGCTACGACCGCGAGTGGGAAAACAATCTGCGCCTCCGAGCCAGCCTCCGGCGGGAGAAGGATGAGCCGACGGCAGCCCTGTTCTATCAGCCGCTCAACGGCACCGGTGCCCCCGCTAACGACGTTGCGCAATGGAAGAAAAACCTCGTAACGACCGACGCCACGTTGAGCCTGACCTACAGCCCGGGAGCTAAATGGATCAACACCAAGCAACGCCGCTATTCGCCCAACTTAGACTTCCCCGTTTACAGCCTCTCCCACACCACCGGCGTCAAAGGAATTCTTGGTTCCGACTATACTTATAACCTGACCGAAGCCAGCATCTACAAGCGCTTTTGGCTCAATTCTTGGGGCAAGATTGACACGCAGCTGAAGGCAGGAATTCAGTGGAATCGTGTGCCCTATCCACTCCTAATTATGCCCGCGGCAAACCTCTCCTACATCATGGAGGATAACACGTTCAACCTGATCAACAACATGGAGTTCCTAAACGACCGCTACGCCTCGCTTATGGTTTCGTGGGACATGAATGGCAAAATCTTCAACCGCATCCCGCTCCTGAAGAAGCTCAAGTGGCGCGAATACATCGGATGTAACGTCCTTTGGGGCTACCTTACGGACAAGAACAATCCTTTCTTGCCGCAGCATGCCGCCGACAGCCGTCTCTACTACTTTCCCGGCGAGTTCCAGGCCGACGGCAGCTTCAAATATCTCAGTCACGTCATGGACTGGAAGAAACCTTACGTCGAGGTCATCGCCGGCATTCACAACATCTTCAAGGTTTTCCACATAGAGTACGTTCGCCGCCTCACCTACACCGACTATATCTCCGAGAGCCACAAATGGGGCATCCGCGGCATGTTCCGCGTCACGTTCTGACGCCTGCCGCTCCCTGCGTGCATACGTTATATATAGGTATAGATGCGGTTTATCCTTCAGTTTTTCCCGAAAAAGCTTGGCCGTATCCTCCGGAAGCCGTACTTTTGCCCTGCCCTTTCCACGAAGGGCAGAGGCTTGTCCTATGGTGTAATGGTTAGCACTAGAGTTTTTGGTACTCTCAGTCCCCGTTCGAGTCGGAGTAGGACAACCACGCCAGGTGCTGGTGCGCAGGTTTTGCGTGTCAGCACTTTTTTCGTATCTGCGCGTGGCGGCGCTCCTTTTGTCATTTTGTAGCCATGAGCGGTTTGCGCATAGTCGTCACGCCGCAGTTTCGTATAGAGACCGATCTGCTGCAGTTCCACTTCCACGTCCTCCCCGTTGCCCGTGCCACCGTCTCGCACGAGCCCGGCCGCGTCGATGTCCGCCTGCCCGCGTCGATGCCTTTCGGCGAGGCGCGCACGCTGCTGTGGCTTCATGCCGTCGTTGCCGAAGAGCTACGCCTGCAAGCCCGCCAGTATCTGCCCAGTCGCCTCCGGGAGCTGGCGCGTCGCCATGGCTTCCAGCCCACCGGCGTCACGCTGAAAAACCTCGCCTCGCGCTGGGGCAGTTGCTCCTCCCGGGGACATATTAACCTGAACGTGTGGCTCATGGCAGCCCCCGCCCACCTCGTGGACTACGTCCTGCTCCACGAGCTCTGCCACCTGCGCGAGATGAACCACGGTCCGCGCTTTTGGGCTCTCCTTGATCAGCTCACCGCAGGCCGGGCGCGCGCCTTGAGCGCCGAGATGAACCGCTTCGCCCGCAACCTCGCCCGTGGCAATAGCTGAAGAAACGCACACGTAGCGCTTTCTTCACATTTTTTAAGCCTCCTGCTACATCATAAATGCCTACCTTTGTACTTGCCTACTCCGCCGCCTTGGAAAGCCGGGGAGGTACTTTCAGACAATCCTTTTTTCACAAATATCAAAACCGTATGAAGAAATTCTACACCCTTTTGGCCGCCTTCGGTCTCGCCCTCGCCGCAGGTGCGCAGACCACGGTGACCTTCACGGCCGGCACTGACAACGGTTCAAACACCGGCAATGGCGCTGCGGATGAGATCAGCAAAGACGGTGTCACCATCAGCTGCACCGACGCCGCCTTCGCCGCCGTCAATGGTAAAACGAACAGCGGCGAGTATCGCTTCTACAAAAACTCAACCACGACCATCACGTCCACAGCCGGCAACATCACGGGCATCTCCTTCACCTGCACCGCCAACAACACAGCCAAGCAAGGTCCGGGTTGCCTCGAGAACTTCTCGCCCGGCACTTACACCTACAATCTAAAGGTCGGGACGTGGACCGGTTCAGCCACGAGCATCACCTTCTCCTGTCCGACGAACCAGTCGCGCGCCACGAAAATCGTCGTAGCCCTTGACGGCGCCAGCCTTGACGACGGAGGCTCCACCACCGACCCCGACACCACGGTTACCGACACCACCAAGACGGACACCACGGCCACCGTTTCCGAGGTCACCCTGCCCTACACCGAGACGATGGCCGGAAGTTTCGGCCTCTTCTCTGTGGAGAACGTCGAACTGGGCACGCTCTCTTACGTCTGGGCGACCAACTCCTCCTACGCCAAGGCCAGCGCTTACGTCTCCGGAGCCGTAGCAGCCGAGGCTTACCTCGTTTCGCCCATCATCAACCTGACGGGCGTCAGCGGCGCTAAGCTCAATTTCGACCACTGCGCAAACTATTTCTCGAGCCAGGCAAACGTTACCGCAGCCCTCAGCGTCGTAGCCCGCGCCGAGGGAGAAACGGCTTGGACGGCGCTCAACGTCCCCACGTGGCCCGCCGGCACCAGCTGGACCTTCGCCAACTCCGGCGACATAGACCTCGCAGCCTACGCAGGTAAGAAGATGCAGATAGCCTTCCGCTATACCAGCACGGCTGACCTTGCCGGCACGTGGGAGATTAAGAACGTCAGCGTCACGGAAGGTGCTGCCGCCGCCGTGGCCGCACCCACCTTCTCGCCCGAGGGTGGCACCTACAACGAAAGCGTCACCGTCAGCCTCTCCGCCGGTGATGGTACCTCTATATACTACACCACCGACGGCACGACGCCCGACGACACCAGCACGCCTTACCTCACGCCCATCACGCTGACCGACAGCGCTACGATAAGCGCCATAGCCTACGACGAAGACGGCACGGCCAGCGAAGTAGTAAGCCAGGCCTACGTCGTAAGTCCCATCTCGACCGTCGCACCGCCCTACGCCGAGACCTTTGCCGGCGGCATAGGCACCATGGCCACCGACAACTACGACATTTGGAAGGCCGGTTCGTACAACGGCACGTATTACATGAAGGGCACGTCCTACCTGAACGGCGCCAACACCGACGCCCAGGCCGACCTGAAGACGCCGAAGATTGACCTTACGGGCGTGGCTGATGCCACGCTCACCTTCGAGCAGAGCATCAACGCCTACTTCGGCACCATTGCCGACGAGGCGCAAGTCATCGTCGTCGACGCGGAAGGCACGGAGCACGTGCAGGAAATCACCTATCCCGAAGCGCCCAGCAAGGGCTTCTCCGACTTCCTTGCCACGCAGGTGAGCCTCAGCGACTACGCCGGACAAGTCGTTCGCATCTACTTCCGCTATAAAGGCACCGGTACGGCAGCCGGCACGTGGGAAGTGGGCAACGTGCAGGTCGTAGCCGGCACCGTTCTCGCCGCGCCGACCTTCAGCCCCGCCGCCGGGACCTATAATGACAGCGTCACCGTGACGCTCAGCGCCGACGAAGGCACCACCATCTACTATCGCCTGGGCGATGCCGACGCCGCAACCTATGCCGAGCCCTTCACGTTGACGGAGACGACCACCGTGACGGCCTATGCCGTTGATGCCGAAGGCAACCAGAGCGCCGAAGCCACCGCTACCTACACCATCACGAAATCGCTCACGGGCGACGTCCACGAGTTCGACTTCGTTGCCAACGCTTGGGGGCTCCCCACCAGTAGCAGCGACAGCCTTAGCGCCGGCAACATCACGGGTACTGTGGAGCAGGACGGCATCACGCTCTCCTTCTCCTACGGCGAGAGCGACACAAACAAGCCGCGCCTCTGGCAAGGTACATCCTACAGCGACCTGCGCTTCTACACGGGGCAGGTGCTCCGGCTCCAGGCGCCCGCAGGCAAGCAGTTTGAGCAAATTGTCTTCTACGCCTACGCCGCATCCAACATTGCGCTGTCTGCCGTAGAAGGTGAAGACACCGTAGCCCTTGACGCCGCCACGGCCGTTGCCGCCGCCCGCGGACTCAACAAGGTGGGCAACACGCAGAGCCGCTACCAGGCCGCCTATATCCTGCCCACGTCGGCCGCCAGCGCCGCTTTCGTGGCCACGGGAACGAACCGCCTCACGGCTATCGACGTCGTACTCGTGGATGATCCCACCGCAATCTCCACCGTGCCCGTTTCGAGTCAAAGTCGCGACGATAAGGCCGTTTATGACCTCCAAGGCCGCCGCGTGGCCAACCCCGCGAAGGGTCTCTACATCGTAGGTGGAAAGAAGGTGCTGCTGAAGTAAGCCTTCTCCGCCGGCCTATCTGAAAGGCACACTCTGCGCCCGGACGTCCCTCGATGCCCGGGCGCTTTTTTTATGGCCGTGCCTTGGCGTGAAATCTTAGGCCTTCGCGCGGCGTGTTCGTTCCGTTGGTCTGCGATCTCTTTTTTTCTGAAAATTCTCGTATTTCTTGACAACGCATTTCCGGCGTACTCTGTCTTCGGCGGCTTGCGCGGCAAAGGTGATGCCCTTTTTAGGTCGGTCGGCCTAAGGGGTAGCGATGAAGTGGGCGCCTGCCTCCCGTCGTTTGGCGGCGAATGTCTGCGCGCAGTTTTCTTTTCCGCGCTACGTCCGACCTGTCCGCTGATACGTCCGAGCTGTCCGCTGATACGTCCGAGCTGCCAACTGATACGTCCGACCTGTCCGCTGATACATCCGACTTGTCAGCTGGTACGTCCGACCTGTCAGCTGATACATCCGAGCTGTCAGCCGATACGTCTGAGGTAGAACGAAAAAGAAGTCCGGCCTGCCGCTGA
This sequence comes from uncultured Prevotellamassilia sp., assembly GCA_964641085.1. Taxonomy (GTDB): domain Bacteria; phylum Bacteroidota; class Bacteroidia; order Bacteroidales; family Bacteroidaceae; genus Alloprevotella. The sequence goes on from CAZXJS010000010.1 coordinate 61,840, forward strand.
TACCTTGGGGTATCAGCAGGCAGGCCGGACTTTCAAAGCCACCGTCGGCCGCGGTCGGAAGGCGTCGCGTGCGCAGTAGGGGCGGAGTGGGGTGCGGCGGCGGGTAGAAGCTTTGGCGAGGGCCGTTTCTTCCGATGAAACCGCGAATTTTTTAAGCTGTGCGGGAAACGCCGCGGTGTGTTAGTAGAGGGGATCCCAGGGCGGGAGGACGGTGGGCTTCTGGTCGAGGAGTTTCAGGATGTCGGGGTCGACATATTTCCGCTCCGCCACGAGGCGGAAGAGGTATTCGTCGAGCCAAGCGTCCGTCATGATGAGGTGTCCGTCGTGACCGTAGGCCGGTCCCCAGCTGTTCTCCACTTCCCACTTTGTGGTGCGCCCTGTGCTATCTACGTCCACGCCCATGAGTGTCATGGCGTGTGAGGAGGCCGAGGCGTACGTCTGTATGCGCTCCGCCTTGGTCATGGGGAAGGAGGTGCCGTAGAGCGCGCCGTAGTCGTAGTTTTGCAGGCTCAGGACGCCCGTCTCCTTGTCCAGCTGTTTGCCCACGTCGCAGGACATGTAGAGCATCGTCGTGTCCTTGATGGAGCGCAGGGCAATAGCCTTTATCTCCGCCATGGGCAGGTTGACGTACGTCCAGTCCGGGCCGTCGTAGGTGTGGCGGTCGAGCTGCACGGCGTACATCTTATAATAAGGTCGCGAGGGGTCGTTCATCATCATGACGTAGCTGCTCCGGAGGTCCGTGCCGACAAAGGCCTCGTAGAAGCTTTGCGGCGTATATTCCCGGGTGGAAACGGCCGTGCCGTCGGCTTTTCGCAGCGTCCAGGTGAACTTCTCGGGCGGCGTGCCGAGGCTTAGGGCAAGCATGTGATACACCTGTGCGAGCATCTCGGCCTTTCGCTCCTGCGTGGGTCTTCCTTGGCTGACGAGGCGGCGCAGTTCGAGACCGTATTCGCGCAACTTGAGCGAGACAAGCTGCGCCATGCGCGACGTGTTGTTGGCGTTGTAGGATTCGGGGAACACCTCGGCGGGCACGATGCCGTACTTGCTGACCAGCTCCTGCACCCCGCAGAAGGTTCCGCCGTCGCTGAGCGGGTGCTCGAAGAGCCAGCTGTTCAGCCGGTCGTCCAGGGGCTGGGCGGCGTGGTCTATGACGCTTTGCAGGAAGAGGTTGCTCTTCTCCAGCTGGTCGTAGAAGAAGACGTAGGCGGGCGATAGGCGGAAATCGCCCAATCCCTGTTCGCGGATAATCTTGGCGCGCATCACGTTCAGCCCCGTGAAGAGCCAGCAGCGTCCGCTCTGTTTCTGATCCGTGATACCCTTTGAGGGCACTTCGTAGGCAAAGTGCGTGTCGGTGGCCTCGGGGTTGTAGGCGGCGCGGGTCAGGTCGTTGATGCTGTTAGCAGCCAGGGCGTTGCGCAGCGCTTTGTCCTGCGGCGTGAGGGCGCCGTCGCGGCGCAGCTCGTTGAGGAGCGACGGCGTCAGGGCACCCTGTTGCGCCCCGACGGGCGCAGCCATAGCCAGCAGGCACAGCGCTATCGCGGCAGGACGCCGCCGGCGCAGCGGGTGGGGGAGGGCTTGATGTCTCATGTAGAAAAAGAAGTGTGTAAAGATGATTTGGCCACAAAGGTACGGAAAAAGGGTAGCGAAGCCCTTTTTAAGGTAAAAATGTTGGACGTGGAGCGCGCGAAGTAGGCAGGAAGCGGCGAATGCATAGAGACAGCGCGGGGGAAGGAAGCGACAAACACCAAAAATCGCAGGGGCAGAAACGAGCGCTAACGGAGGCCGGCGGCGAGCTTCCCAAATTTTTTCAGCTCCTGCCGTTTTGTTTTCTTGCAAATCATTATTTTTGCACGCTATTTCGGGTTTAAAGATGCAACGCAATGCCTTCACGAACACCACCTTGCGGATGGTGTCGTACCTCCATACGACGGCAGCATGGGCAGACCTTGCTGTCCGTGTGAGGCAAGACGTTTCTTCTTTTTCGGAGTATGAGGAATTGGCTGAGGTTAAACAAATTCCAGTAAATCAGCTGTTTATTACCCCCCCCCTATTGTTATCTGTATCGCCCGCCGGCGGCAGGGCAAGAAAAGGCCGCCACGGAGTCGTCAGCAATGAGCGTTCCGCCACAGTTTTCCCCAAGTACAAAACTACGCAAGGGCATTCCGCTATTCCGAGCGGCTCGACCCTGCCTCAACATCTTATGACCGCGTTACCGAACGGCACTTATAGCGTCCGTCGATAGCGCTTTTTTTTGCCAATCCCCTAAACCCTTATTTTCAAAATGAATAGCCCACTGAGGCGCCTCGTGCTGCGAGGCGCTACCCTGGTTATAGCTTTCCTGCCACCGGCTGCGGCTTCATCCGCCGCCTCGCTCCCCGCCAGCCGCGACTGGTACGTCGGCGTGGAGGGCGGTATGCCGCTTGGCTTCAGCACGTTCACCGCCTTTGGACACGACAAATTCCGCGCGGGGTATGCCGTCGGCGTTTTCGGCGGCTATCGCTTCAACCCCATGCTCTCCGCTGAACTCTCCTTGAGCCGGAGCAAGACGTCGCTGTCCGCCCGCGACTGCTGCGTCAATTCCGCTTACTGGGTCGGCGCCGACGGCTCGCACTATCACGCCCCCGTTCTCGGCCTGGACGGTTGGGCGTATGCCGACCTGAAGAGCCGCGTAAGCCTGCAGAAGTACGGTGCGCGGCTCAACGTGAACCTCCTCGGCTTCTTCCGTAAGACGAACACGAGCCGCTGGACGCTCGACGCCTCGCCGGCGCTGTATGCCGTCGGAACGAAAGCCACCTTCAGAACCATAGCGGGAAATATCAAGGTCAAGGAACAGGACACGAAGTGGCATCTCGGCTACGGCGGCCGTCTGCAGGCGGGCTACGCCGTCACGCGCAACCTGAACATCGGCATCTACACCGAAATCACCGCTCTGACCGGCAAGATCCTGGACGGAATGCCCGACTACCGGCATGGCCGCAACTTCATCTGGGAGAGCGGCGTGCGCGTGGGCTGGACGTTCGGGAAGGTGAAAGCGAAAAGCGGAAAGGTGAAAGCGGGACGCGGAGAGCCGGCGGTGCTGCCGCTCGTCCCCGGGCGTGAGGTGTACGCCGAAGAACCCGCACGACCGATTGAGGCTATCGAAACCGTCGAAGCTGCTGATACTGTCGCAGCCAAGTCGAAGCAGGAAGCGACCGCCGTTACTCCGACTGTACCGATTGCACAGGAAACAGAAACCGAACCGAATCAGGTTGCAGAAACCGAAGCCGTCGTTCCGATCTTCCCCGAGGTGTACTTTGCCTTCAACAGCCTTGCCGTCTCGAAGCGCGAAGAAGCAAAGCTGCGGATCATCCTCAAACTGCTCAACGAGCATCCGGATATGAAGGTGAGGCTCAACGGCTGGTGCGACACGCGCGGAAGCGTGGTGGTCAACCGGCGCATTTCGCTGCGTCGAGCCGAGGCGGTCAAGGCATGGCTCGTACGCCGCGGCATCGCGGCTGCCCGCATCGCCGCCGTCGGCCACGGCAGTGACCGCAGGGCGACCGCCGCAGCGAAAGCCCGCCGCGTAAACACGGAACAAGCCGGGTCGGTAAAGGTTGAAATCAACGAAGGAGAATAAGGATATGAAGACAAGGATTAAAAGACTATATCGCCGTATGCTGCTGCCACCGTGCGCCGTGTGCGCCTTGCTACTGCTGACCTCGTGCACAGACGCCTGCCACGAGGGCGAGAACGGCCTCGGCCTACAGCTCACCTGGCAGGATGCCGGCGACGCGGGGACACAGGTAAACAGCCTCACGCTGCGCATAAGCGCAATGGGCGGACAAGTGGCCGGCGAACGATGCTTCGGCAGTCCGCGCGAGCTTGCCGGACAACTGTTCCCGCTGCCCGCAGGAGAATACTTCACGTTGGCAACCGCCAACCTTGCGGAGCCGTTCACGATGGAGGAAGATGCTGACGGCAAGCCGTTCATCTCGCTGAACGATGCAAGCACGTCGCCCGCCCATGCCTGGTATGGCGCGGTGGAAGTGAGCTACAGCGGTCTCGGCGTGCAGCGCGTGCAGTTGCCGCTGACGCGCGTGCTCTCCGAACTGGTCGTCGACATAGAGGGCGCTCCGGACGGCGTGACACTCTCCGGCACCGTCAACAACGCTGCGGCAGGGATATATCCGGCAGAGGAGGACACCGCCGGCAGTTACGGCGTACCGTCGGGCACGACTGTACCGGTCGTCGTTCCGGAGACTACAGCCGCCGAAGGCTCGTTGCGTACGGCAACGGCGCGCTTGATGCCGACAGCCGAGGGGAACACACACACGCGCCTCTCCCTGCGGCTCAGCCGGCCCGACGGATCAGTCAGCGACTTCTACGTCGAAGCTCCCGTGATGAAGATTGCGGGGAGATACCTCGTCAGCCTGAAGTATTCCGAAATACGCTCGTTCATGCACCTCTCGCCCGTAACCATCGAGGGCTGGACCGAGGGCTGGGTGGTCAACGGGGAAATACTGAACCCGGAAAGCTGAGAGAGGAGAGAACAGAGATAAAAGATAAGAAACAATGATGAGATACATATTATATATAGGCTTGATGGCGGCGGCATTGCTGCCGGTGTCGTGCAGTCAAGACGAATGTCCCGCCTTGTCGCAAGGAACTGTGGACAAGATTGTGCTGACCCGGTCGGCCGCCGGTGAACCGGCTTCGTTAATAGACGGAGGATATGAAACATTGACCGTTTATGCCTACAAAGGGACGGCAGAAGACAACCATACCGTACTGAATTATGAGAACGGAGCATGGGTGCAAAGCGGGGCGTTGCTTGTTCCTGTGCGGGATGCCAATTTCATCGGCGTGACCGGCACCGGCACACCATTCCTCTTTACGCTGCCTGACGATGCGAAAGACCAAAGCCGCGACGAAGGGCGGTATGCCGCCGACTTCATGACCACCGACCGCACGGCGTTGGGCGAGGACAATTCGCTGTCGTTGGACTTCAAGCACCGTATGGTACAGGTCACCGTGAAGATAACGGATTACGGCACGGAATTAAATGGCAATACAACGGTCAGCGATGTCACGTTCAAGTCCTACAATGCTATAAGCTTGGATTACAGCTCCGAAAAAGGCGAGGCCTCGGTTCAAAGCATAAGCTTATCTTTTGTCAACATCACACCTTACGGCTCACAGACCGAAGGCTATACGGCCATCATCGCCCCAAAAGCCGCAGATGAACTACTTATGTCGCTGACGGCAAACGGCAAGACTTTTACGGTAAATACCAACACCGCATTGGAGAGCGGGAATCATTATACCTTTACCCTCAAAGTGGGAAAGGACTTGGTGAAACTGGCGTCGGTTTCAATCACTTCTTGGGAAGACCCGGTATCTGAACCAGGCTATACCACCAACGTAGCCCTGCCGGAAGCGGCCGGAGATGGTGTCGGGATATTTGTGCATTATGGCGATAACGACCCTGACAATGGCGACAACCTTAAACTGAGTGGCAATAGTATGATAGAACACGTGTGGAAAGGCATGGACGAAAAACCGCACATAGTGATTTACAGCCCGTATGACGCAAACGCCAAATACAACAATATACCGCTGAAGCATGGCACCGACCATTGCTTTGCCTCTATCAATGCCGACCGGTCGCAAACCGTAAGCAGTTTGATAGGAGACAATAAGACATTGAAAATAAATAACTATCGCCACATTATGGGCAAGCTGACGCTGAATTTTCAGTATGGAAGTGGTGGAGAGATAGAACCGACAAATGTCAAGCTCAACAACTTCTTCGAAACCGCTTCTTTGGATGGGGGAGCAATAAAATATCCGTCTGTCCGCAAGGCGGAGATGGGGATAGATAATTGGAACGGTATCCTTGTATTGCCTCAAACCTTTCTCAAAGACGCACCGATGGTAATCTGCACATACAATGATAAAACATACACTTACTATCCTTCAGAGGATATTACCATCGAAAGCGGCAAGTCATATACACTGACGCTTACCATACCTGCGGGCAGCAACACGACATCCGCACAGGCTCGCTCGGCCGGAGTTGCGCCACAGAGAATGAAAGGAACAATAACCGTTGAAAAGAATTGAACACGATGAAAACAAAATATCACATACTTTCAGGCGTTGCCGCGCTGTCGATTGCCGGAGCACTCTGTTCGTGCAGTGAGGACTATGCCGCCGACCTTGCGCCGGAAACAGACGTCGTGCGCATAGCATCAGCCACCGTGGGGACACAGAGCCGTGCAGCCGTCGATGCCAATGGGTTTGCTAATGGCGATGAGTTCTCGCTCTCCACTTCGGCTGACGGCACCGGTGCCGCAACCTATAAGCTAAGCGACGGTAATTGGACCGGCACGTTGTATTGGAGTAATGATGACAAGTCCGACTTCTACGCGGCTTATCCGAGCACAGCCACTTATAACAGCTTTACCCTGCCAACTGACCAAAGCAGCGGTATAGAGGATGCCAACTATATGACGGCAAAGCAAGAGAAAGTTCAGCGAAAAGCAGGTCTGAACCTTGAATTCTGCCACAAGACAGCAAAGGTAAAAATCAAGATTATGGGACGGTCTTCTGATGGCCTTAACGACGGCATTTTGGCCGGTGCCGTTATTCGCTCGCCGCACAGCGGATACACCGGAGCTGCCGTTACAGGCAATGCGGTAGCGGTTACGCCCCAAACTGATACTGCGCCGGAAACAGGCGTTGAAGTCTGTTACACGGCGCTCGTCATACCCGGAGAGGCAACGAACTTCAAACTCTTCTCTGTCAATGTAGGCGGCAAAGCAGTAGAGTTCACAACCGACATTGATTTCGAGGAGAACCATGTTTACGAATACACTCTCACTATCGGTGAAGACCGCTTGGCACTAAACAGCTTCTCTGTCAGCAATTGGACGGCAACGCCACAGGCTGGCACAATGGACAAAGAATGGGAAGGCGAAAAAGCGGAAGCGTTTGCCGGTGGCGACGGTACGAAGGAAAATCCGTATCTGATAGCCAATGGCGCGCAATTGCTACATTTGGCATTGGACGTGAACGAGTATGAGACTAAAAACAAATATTATAAACTTACCCGCGACATAAACCTTGCCGGAGGAAACTGGACGCCTATCGGACTTACACAGAATTATGGGTTTCACGGACATTTTGACGGAGGCGGACACTCCATCAAGAATGTGAAAATTAATCAATCCGAATTGGCGGACCAATACGGAACTACGAATATTGGATTGTTTAGTCGCATCTTAGACTCAGATAACGATGTTTCGATACGCAATCTTACGATTGAAGATGCCCAAATTACTGTGACATCTGGTAAAAATCAACCGTATATAGGAATTCTTGCAGGAGACGTATCAGTCGTGAATTATAATTGTATCATTGATAACTGTCATATCAAAAATGCCGAAATCACCGTCGTTTATGGGAGTAACGTTTCTTGGAGCGCTTTCGTTGGCGGAATAGCAGGTCAAGCCCAAACACACGGAGCTAATGTATCTTTCAGCCGATGTACAGTAGAAGGACTGAACGCTACCGGTAACGGAGGTATAACATACTTTGGAGGCATTTGTGGAGCAACAGACGGAGAAAATGGCACGACACAGTTTTTTGCATGTTCGGTTAACGGAACAATGCAGGGGAATTACACTTGCGGTCTGGTGGGTAGCCTTTGGGGTAATAACGAATTAGAGGTTTCCGGCTCATACGCAGACTGTACGCTGACAGGCAGCAACAAAGCTGCATGTGTTGCCTATGTGACATCTGATTTTTCTTCAACAATGTCCTTGAGCTATTTTGCCGGACGTGGTGCAAACGAACGATACACATACGATAATAAGCCAACGATATCAGAGTCGGAATGCAGCATCTTCGAGAATCCCTCCCAAGTCTATGGCATTGTGGCGAACCCTAATAATCCCGCGACTTTCACTGTCGGCGGCACTATATATAATGTAAAAGATTGTTGGCAGGACAACGGCAGCGAACTGCCCACGCTGAAAGTGAGCAAGGACGGAAGTCAACAAGATAACTAACACAATATTAACTCATCAAATCCTAAAATGAAAGAGACGATTCAGATGATTGCCCTGGCAGCCGGTGTACTGGCTCTGGGCGCATGTAGCAACGAGAGCGACGAACCGCAGTTTGAAACGGAAACGTCGAAGTACATCACCGTGACGACCGAAATCGGCAACATGAGGCGCGTCGTGAGCCGCGTGGCAGCCTCCGGCAATGCGTCGGAGTTCGAAGAAGGCGACAAAATCAGCGTCTATGCCTGGACGGGTAGCGCGGACGCCGCCCCGGCTCCGTCCGACCGCGTGGTGGACAACTCCGTCAACACCCTCAACGGCAGTAAGTGGACACCCGCTCCGCAGATGCTGTGGAAGGACATGACGACGCCGCACTACTTCATCGGCGTGTATCCCGCTATCGCGCAGGGCTCCGCGCTCGACAATGACCTGACGCAGTACGCCTATACGCTCAATGTCAACGATCAGGAGCTAAGCGACCTGCTTGTAGCGGTGAACACCGACGGCAAGAAAGCCACCGATGCAGAAACTGCCGTACCCCTGCGCTTCACCCACGTGATGGCCAAGGTGGTTGTGAACCTGGAGTTCCGCAACCAGTGGACCGAGGGTAATTCTGCTGAAAACACCAGACCGGAAGTCAGCTCGGTAGCGATTTGCAACGCGGCCGATAAAGCCACCGTCAACCTGCTCACCAAGGCCGTGACGTCGGCATCTGACTTAGTTGGTATTGCTATACCCGAAGTGGTGGAGAATACTACGTACACTTCCGTCTTTATTCCGCAGAGCAATGTGCGGCAGGTGGCTATCGTCATCGACGGCAAGACTTACACCTTCACCAGCAAAGTGGACATCTCTTTTGCCGCCGGTAAGATGACGACCATCAACCTTATCGTAGGCCGCGACAAGATTGAACTTGACGAAGTGACAATCGCTCCGTGGGAAGGCGGCGACACTATCGACGGCGGAGAAGCGCAGGAAGACTGACGAGCGGAAAGGTGAAAGGTGAAAAGTGAAAGCGAAAAGCTGGAAGGTGAAATCTGAAATCTGAAATCTGAAAACGGGAACAGAATGGGCACGAGTGTTATTGATGACAAGTGCAAGGCCTTTGCAATACGCATTATAAGGTTGTATGACTTTCTTTCTAAGTCAAAGTATGATACCATCCTTTCTAAACAGATTTTACGCAGCGGTACAAGCATCGGCGCAAATGCACGTGAACGAAAAAACGCGCAGAGCAATGCTGATTTCGTGAGTAAGTTGTCCATCGCCTTGAAAGAGGCGGATGAAACCCAATACTGGCTCGAACTGCTTGTCGCCACCAATCGTATATCCACCTCTCAGTTTGATTCGCTGAACAGTGATTTGCGCGAAATCATCGCCTTGCTCACCTCAAGTATCAAAACATCAAAAAAGTAAAGAACTAATTATATGAAAATAATCAATCTTACAAAAGGAATGGTCTTGCTTACAGCTTTGACCTTTAACCTTTCAGCTTTCACCTCGTGCGAAAGCGACGAGGTAGCTCTCGCGCCGAAGAACGTGCTGCCCGCGGACGGCGTAATACGCGTTGAGACCTCCGTGAACGACATCCGTTCGCTCGCACTCGGCTATACCTCCGACGGGCCGAACGAGTTCGGATTGTTCGTGACAAACAGCAAAAACAGCACTTACACGTATGGCAACGTGTATATGCAAAAGAACGACACCACCGGCGAATGGGCTTCCTATGAAGACAACGAAAACGGCCTCGCGAAGCTGATGCTCTGGCAGAAAGCTGACGCGCCGGTAACCATAGTGGCGTACGCCCCCTATGTCAAGGGCGCCGCCTTGGACAAGGCCGTTACAGGCACGGTGAAGGAAGACCAGACGACCGCCGAGAACGGACTAAAGTCGGATCTGCTCTATGCCAAAGCCGACGTCACCCCGGCCGCTCCGGACACAATCGAAGACATCTTCTATGACACCGAGGCCAAGAAGCTCAACGTGAGACTGAATCACGTGATGAGCAAGCTGACGGTGAACATCCGTTACGGCACGGAGCTGACGCAAGAGGGCACGCCCACGCCGACTTCCGTATCCCTCGGCGAAACGAAAACCGGCTACAGCCTAAACCTTGCAGACGGTACGGTTACGACCACCGACAGTGCGGGTAGCATCAAGATGGCAACCGCCGACAGCGTAGCCGACGGTTACACCCAAAGCTATGAGGCAATCCTCGTGCCGCAGAACGCCGCTTTCGAGGTGGCTGTTCTCCTCAATGGCCTTTGGTACGTCTATAGCCACAGCGGGTTCGGCTTCAAGAGCGGCAACGCCTATACGCTCAACCTCGTAGTGGGCAAAGACATCGTCAACCTCGGCGGCATCACCGCCAAACCCTGGGAGAACGCAGACCCCGGCTCGATAGAAACCGAATAAGCACAGCACATATAACACACTAAGCAGAAATACGTAGTATGAAGACTATACAATACTCAGCGGCGGCTTCGTTGCTCGCGGTGTTGGCCGCTTGCAGCAGCGACGACCTGCTCGAACAGTCGTATCAGCAAGATCCGCTTGCCGTGCATCTCAACGCCACAGCAGGCCGCAACGTAGTAGCCCGCAGCAATCCCACGGACGACACCCAACAAACCGCATTCAACGACGGCGACCAAATATCAGTCAAGGCGCAAGGGCAGAACGCCGTGGTTTACACGAAAACGGACGATAACTGGACTCCCGAAAGCGGCTATCTGAAATGGACAAAGAATCCGCTCAACTTCGAAGCCTTCTATCCGGTCGATGGAAGCACATCCATGAGTTTTTTCACCGTGCCGAATGACCAAAGCACGATTGACAAAATCAAGAAAGCCGACTACATGACATTCTCCGGCAGCAAGGACAAACCTGCCACGGCGGCCGGAACGATTGACATTGAGATGGCGCGCAAGATGGCGCGCGTGGTCATCGACTCAATCAAATTCAACGACCAGTATGAAGCAGGCTACAGCGTCACCGCCATCACTGTGAACAACAATACTTTTGGTTATACCGACGGAGAACCGGTGTACATTAGTGATAATGGGTATTTCGTAACACCCTATAAAGCAGACAACGGCAAGTATTACGCCCTGCTCGGTGAAACCGCGGTACAAACCGAGGTACCCACACAGCAGACAACGTTCCTCACCGTCACCGTAAAGGCGAATGACGCAGATGATTCAGACCCGGGAACAACCCTTACCGTGAAAGGCATCCCCGCGCTGAAAGCCGGGTACAGCTATTCCTACACCTTGACCGTCGGCAAGGACAAAGCCGAAATCTCGTCTGTCACCGTGAAAGACTGGGGCAACGGCGGTCCGGTCATTGACGACAAAGACAAAGGCGAGGGCAATGCGGAAGAGATAAAAGCCCAAATTGTTATCTCTTCTGACGGTAAAACCGCCACCATTACCGTTCCCGAGTTAGCTACCAATAAGGCGGTACAGGAGGCTATTTCCGAAGCTTTGACTTATGGAAATGTCACCACATGGATTGTAAAGGGCGATCTGACCGATGAAATGCAGACGTCTATTGCCACAGCCCTTGCCGGCAAGACCATGATTCTCTATTTGCCTAAACTGGAAACTGCAAAACTGGTAGAGGAATTGAATGCGGAGAATCTTACTGTGTACTGTGGGTGTTACGTAGCGAACAATACTTACTTTGTGTACAATACCGATGGTTTGCAGGCCTGGCGCAATCATACAGACAGCGATAAGAGTATAAACCTGACACTTGAGAAGGACATCGTGTTGGCATTGGCTGAAGAAGCTACAAATAACTGGACTTCGGTGGGTACGGCATCCGATCCTTATACAGGCACTGTTGAAGGTAACGGATATTCCATTACAGGGATGACGATAAACCAAACCACAAGTTGTGCCGGATTTATCGGTTGTCTCAAAAATGGTGCGGTGAGGAATCTTAAAATGAAAAAGATAAGTATAACCTGTTCACAGCAGGAAGTAGGTGGCATAGCAGGGCGTACTATGGACAGCAATACGATAGAAAATTGCGCTATTGAGGGAGGAACGATAACATCTACTTATAGTAGTGCCGGAAGTATGGTCGGTGGAATTGTTGGAAGAGTGTGGGGGGGCGGCACCAGCAGCAGCAGTAACAAAAAAACAAGTATTATTGCTTGCTATAGTACTGCAGCCGTTACTGGATCCTACTATGTTGCGGGTATTGTTTCATGTGTATATTCCGCAAATTACGCAGATATAATTGGCTGTTATAATGCCGGTTGTATCCAAAGGACCAATTCTGGTCAGCAGTATGTAGCAGGTATTATAGGAAGCGAAAATGCTTATACAGTAACATGGTGTTGTTATAATACCGGTGAAACAAATGCGGCTTGGGCTATAAATGGATTATCTTATTCTGGTACTAAAGCTTATAATTATTGGTCTTCCGATCATGCATACCCAAATGGTCCAAGCTCGACTGGGGCAATGGATACAGGTATGCAGGGTGGAACCAAAATAAACGATGAAAGTGAATGGAGTACGGCTATGGAAACCATGAATAGCTGGCTTAGTCAGAAAGGATATAATTACCGTTATAAACAGAATACTGACGAATCGACCAAGGCTACATTGCCGTTGATGATAGTGAAGACTCAATAATAAGCTCCCAAGCCGGACGGGAGATTAGTTTCCGGCAAACCCTTACAGAAAAAGAGGCTGGGGCGTAATGAAATGCCCCCCCTCAAAGTTTAATGTCTAACTTTTGGGGTGCAGTTCATTTACGGCGCAGCCTCTTTGGGTGGCTGGGTTGCCTTCAGTACGCTTTTATAACTTCCGAAGGCCGACGACGCATAGGCCGACAGGTACGACGGAGTCGGCAACAGAAGCGAGGGATTTTCTGTTCGTCGTACGTCGCACAATAGTTTGTCGAACGTCGCACAATAGTTTGTCGAACGTCGCACATAAGTTTGTCGAACGTCAAACAAAGAATAGGTCGGACTTAGGAGCGAACATTCCCGGCTGAAATTCGGCTTCGGGCGGGTGCGCGGTGAGCGAGGGCAAAAGAGTAAGGGGAGGCGGGCGGCACGCAAGAGGGGGCTTGGCGTCTCTCTCCTTATTATAATAAAGGAGTGAGGTTGTGCGGTGTGGCGAAAATGCGTACCTTTGCGCCTTGACAAAAGAACACAACTCAATAAACCCAAAGCTATTAAGCTATGAAACGTATCCAGATGTTGCTGTGTGCTGCCACTGTGGCGCTTCTTGCGCCTACTTCGCGGGCCACGGCACAGCAGTTGCCGCCCCTGCCTATTGACCCCGCCGTCAAGATGGGCGTGCTGCCTAACGGAATGACCTACTACGTGCGCCACAACGACCTGCCCGAGAAGCAAGCCTATTTCTACATCGTTCAGAAGGTAGGCTCCGTGCAGGAAGAGGAGTCGCAGCGCGGCCTCGCTCACTTCTTGGAGCACATGGCCTTCAACGGCTCGGAGCACTTCCCGGGCAACGGCATGATAGACTACACGGAGCGCATCGGCGTGAAGTTTGGCAACGACCTGAATGCCTACACCTCGACCGACGAGACCGTTTACAACATTGACAAGGTGCCCGTATCGGAGGAGAACATAGACTCGTGTCTGCTCATCCTGCACGACTGGTCGGGCTTCCTGAACTTGGAGGACAAGGAGATTGACAAGGAGCGTGGCGTCATCCACGAGGAGTGGCGCTTGCGCTCCAGCGCGACGCAGCGCATCCTGAACCGCCGGTTGCCGGATTTGTATCCCGGTTCGCGCTACGGCGAGCGTATGCCGATAGGCCTCATGTCCGTGGTGGACGGTTGCCCCTACGACACGCTGCGTGCCTACTACCACCGCTGGTATCGCCCCGACTTGCAGGGCATCGTCGTCGTAGGCGACATTGATGCCGACCAAGTTGTGGAGAAGATAAAGAAGCTCTTCAGCGACATCCCCAATCCGGAGCACGAGGCCGAATACGTCATGTATCCCGTGCCGGATACGGACGCGCCCATCTACGTCATCGATAAGGATAAGGAGATAGCGAACGGCTCCATCGCCGTCTTCTTCAAGACGGACGCCATGACGCGCGAGGAGCGCGGCTCCATAGCTTACCTGTTGCAGAACTACCTGGTCAGCCTCGTCACGCGGCCGCTCAACGCGCGGCTCAACGAGCTCAGCCAGCAGGCCGACTGCCCGTTCCTGCAGGCCGGCGTGGGCTACGGCCAGTATCTGCTCAGCAAGACGAAGGATGCCTTCGAGGTCTATGTGCTCCCGAAGCCCGGCAAGGATGCCGAAGCCTTGCAGACCGTCATGCTGGAGCTGCGCCGCGCCGTCCTGCACGGCATTACGGGCACCGAGCTGGCGCGTGCCAGCGAGGAATACCTCAGTAGCTTGGAGACCGTATATAACAACCGCGACAAGCAGCGCACCAACTTCTTCGTGCCGCAGTATGTGCGCCACTTCCTCGAAGGCGACGCCATTCCCAGCATCGAAACCGAGTACAACACGACGAAGATGCTCTCCGAGCAGCTCAACAAGACGGGACAGCTCGTGCCCATGTCGGCACAGCTCCTCGAGGAGATGGCCGCCGGCACGGACACGAACTTCGTCGTCCTGGCGCTATACCCCGACAAAGAAGGCGTGGCGCTGCCTACGCAGGAGAGCCTGGCGGGCGCCGTGGCAACTGCTTGGAACGCGCAGCCTGAAGCCTACGTGGACAACGTGAAGGACGAGCCCCTCGTCAGCCAGCTGCCCGAGAAGGGGAAGATAAAGAAGGAGGAAGCCGCCGACTTCGGCTACAAGAAATGGACACTCTCCAACGGTGCTACGGTATATCTGAAGAAGACCGACTTCAACAACAGCCAGGTGCTCCTCTCCGCCCACAGCTGGGGTGGATATAACGCGCTCAACATGCAGGACGCCCGGACGCGCCTCAACGCAAAGCTGACCGACGAAGTGATGAACGCTACCGGCCTGGGCAACTTCAAGCAGACGGAGCTGACCAAGGCCCTTGCCGGAAAGCAGGCGAACGTCAACGCCAGCATAGGCTACGACAGCGAGGGCTTCAGCGGCTTCGCTACGCCGAAGGACTTGCGCTCTCTCTTCGAGCAGCTCTACCTGTATTTCACCCAACCCGGCAATGACCCGGAGGCTTTCGCCAACCTCATAGAGACGGATAAGAAGCAGGCCGAAGACGCTGAGAAACAGCCCGAGACGGCCTTCTCAGACTCCATCACGGCAACGCTCTACGGCCACGACGTCCGCCTCAGCCGCATCACCAGTGCTGAATACGACCAAGCTGACTATGACCTGATTCGCAGCATCTACGCTGACCGCTTCAACTCGCCCTCCGACTTCACGTTTACCTTCACCGGTGCCTTCGACGAGGACAGCCTGCGCGCCTTCACCGAGCAGTACCTTGCCGCGATACCCGCCGCCAAGCGCGTAGAGAAACGGCAAGACCCGAAGGTGGATCTTCAGGACGCAACCGTGACGAACCGGTTTAGCCGCGACATGGAGACGCCGAAGAGCAACATCCTGCAGCTCTGGCATTCCGCTGACCCCTTCACGGCGAAAGAGGCCGAGGTGGTCAACGCCTTTGGAGAAATACTCAGCCAGCGCCTACTCAACGACATCCGCGAGGAGCACAGCTTGGCCTACAGCTGCGGCGCCGGAGCAAGCTCCGACTACGGCTACAAGGAGCAGTACACGCTCTACATCTACTGCCCCTCCAAGCCCGCCAAGGTTGACTCAGCCCTTGTGCTTATCCGAGAAAACCTCGACAAGATAGCCAAAGAAGGCGTTACGGAAGAGGAACTGAACAAGGTGAAGGAGTACGAGCTGAAGACCTACGCGGAGAATCAAAAGAAGAACGAGTACTGGGCAAACCTGCTCAGCGCGAAGACCCGCTGGGGCATAGACCGCCGCACGGGGCGCGAGGACGCCATACGTAGCGTCACGACGGCCGACGTGCAGCGCTTCTGCCGCGACGTCATGCTCGCGAAGGGATACTGCCTCACCGTGGTGATGCAGCCCAACAGCTTAACCGAGACGAACAACTGATTTCTTCCGGCTACATCTCAAGCGGGCGGCGCCGAATTCCCGGTGTCGCCCGCTCGCTTAAAGCCCCTTCGGCAGGGCGGCTACCCCGCAAGAAGAACGTCCCAAAAGCTTTTTGCGCCAAGAAGCATGGAAAAAAAGAGAAGAAACATTTTGCGGGGTGGAATGTTTGCCGTACTTTTGCATCCGCAATTGCGCCGCCGTTTTTCGTGAACAGACTGCGGAAGCGCGGCAGGCAAAGGTTGCACGGCAGGCCTATTCGTCTATCGGTTAGGACGAGAGATTTTCATTCTCTAAAGAGCAGTTCGACTCTGCTATAGGCTACAAACGAAATAACAACAAGGAATAATGGCAAACCACAAATCAGCAGAAAAGAGAATTCGCCAGTCCGCCGCCCGCCGGTTGCACAACCGCTATTACGCCAAGACGATGCGCAACGCCGTGCGTAAGCTACGCGCCACGACGGACAAGACGGCTGCAACGGAGCTGCTGCCCAAGGTGCAGAAGATGCTGGACAAGCTGGCCAAGCAAAACATCATCCACAAGAACAAGGCCGCCAACATCAAGAGCAGCGTGGCGCAGCACGTCAACTCACTGGCCTAAGGCTGCAAGGCGCAAAGAAAATACGAAGCTGAACCTGCGAAGGTCCGGCTTTGTTTCTTTTTTATAAGACGGTGCACCGTCGGGCAACGAACGCGCGGGTAATCTGCGGGTCGATGACTGAAGCCCGTGATGCGGCGCCGGCAACCTCTGCACACAGTCGGGACACGACGGTAACTGAGAACACAGCATGAAAGAAAACTTTGCCAAGGACTTTCAAGAGACGGTGGGGCGCCTCTCGGACATGGGGAGCATGAAAGGTCTCTTCCATCAGCACCGCCACGGCGACCCGCTGCCCTCTACGCCCGCCTTGCAGGAAATCATCGCCCTGAGCCGCGCCGTTCTCTTCCCGGGATACTACGGCAAGTCGAGCATAGACCTTACTACCGTTTCTTACAGCATCGGGGTGGACGTGGAACGCTTCTACAACCTACTTATAGAGCAGGTGGAGGCCGGCTTATGCTTTGAGTGTGACCGCGGCGAGACCAATTGTGCCGACGGCGACCTGCACAACAAGGCCAAGGGCATAGCTCAAGAGGTGGTAGAGCAGCTTCCCGACGTGCGCGCCGTGCTGGCTACCGATGTGGAGGCGGCCTACTTGGGCGACCCCGCTGCGCAGAACTACGGCGAGGTGATCAGTTGCTACCCCGCCATCAAAGCCTTGACTGTTTACCGCATAGCGCACGAGCTGTACCGCCTCGGCGTGCCCCTGATACCCCGCATCATGACGGAGCTGGCGCATAGCGAAACGGGGATAGACATCCACCCCGCCGCAACGATAGGCAAATACTTCACCATAGACCACGGCACGGGCGTCGTCGTCGGTGCTACGTGCATCATAGGCAACCACGTAAAGCTGTACCAAGGCGTTACGCTGGGCGCGAAGAGCTTTCAGCTGGATGCCGACGGCAACCCCGTGAAAAACGTGCCCCGCCACCCGATACTGGAGGACGGCGTAATAGTATATTCCAACGCGACCATCTTAGGACGCATCACGATAGGCCGCGGCGCCGTCATTGGCGGCAACCTGTGGGTAACGAACGACGTACCCGCCGGTCGCGTGCTGAAGCAGGCACGCGGCTATGTGGAACCCAGCGACATGGCTTTGTACATTTAGCACAGAAACGGAAAGGCCTTCTTTTAAAGCAAACAATGAAAGAATTTGAAATAATAGCCAAGACCTTTCAAGGACTGGAAGGCGTCCTGGCCAAGGAACTTACGGCGCTGGGCGCCCACAACGTGCAGGAGGGGCGCCGCATGGTGTCGTTTACCGGCGACCAAGAAATGCTTTACCGCGCCAACTTCTGCCTACGCACCGCCGTGCGCGTCTTGAAGCCCATAAAACATTTCCGTGCAGAAGACGCCGAACAGGTTTATGAGGCTGTGCACAGCATAGACTGGGAACAGTATCTCGACTTACAGACATCCTTTTCCGTTGACTCCGTCGTATTCTCCCAGGAGTTTCGCCACTCGAAGTTCGTCACCTACAAGGTCAAGGACGCCATAGTGGACTATTTCCGTGAGAAGGAAGGAAAGCGTCCAAACATCAGCATCACGCAACCGGACATCCGGCTTAACATCCACATAGCCGAGACGGACTGCACGCTTTCCTTGGACTCGTCAGGCGACAGCCTGCACCAGCGCGGCTACCGCGTGGCCTCCTGCGAGGCTCCCCTGAACGAAGTGCTGGCAGCAGGCATCCTGCGCCTCGCGGGGTGGGACGGACAGCAGGATTTCATCGACCCCTTCTGCGGCTCCGGCACGATAGCTATTGAGGCCGCACTCATGGCGCGTAATATCTACCCCGGCGTATTCCGCAAGAAGTTCGGCTTTGAAAACTGGAAGGACTTCGACCGCGACTTGCTCGACCGTATTTACAACGACGATACGGCCGAACGTGAGTTTACCCACCATATTTACGCTTACGACATCAACCGCCCCACGCTGGAGGGCGCCGTACGCAATGCCAAGAGTGCCGGCGTCAGCGACATCATCACCTTCCAGCAGCAGGACTTCCGCAAATTCAAACAACCCGAAGAAAAGGCGCTCATGGTGACCAACCCTCCGTACGGAGAACGCCTGCGTCCGGACGACATCTTGGGACTCTACGAGGCCATCGGTACGCGGCTGAAGCATGAGTTCAAAGGAAACGAGGCTTGGATTATCTCCTCGAAGGAGGAGTTGTTTGACAGCATCGGCCTGCGACCCTCTACGAAGATACAGCTGCTCAATGGAAACATAGAGTGCGAGCTTCGCAAGTATCAGCTCTTCGACGGGTCGTTCAATGCCTTTCGCGCCGCCGGAGGCGACGTGAAGACGGAGGAAGACCGGCGGCGCAACGCGGAGAAGAAGCGTTTCCGAAGCCGAGACGACAGCTTCCGCCGCCGCTTTAGCGACGAGGCGGAAGACGACAGCGAAGAAGCCCGCCAGTATGCCATACTCCGCGGGAGGCACATGATGTATGAACGTGTCTATGGGCGCAAGGAGCGTCGCGACAACGGTGCTGACGAGCGTCCTCGCCGCTACGATGACCGCCCTCGCCGCTTTGATGACCGCAAACCACGCTACGCCGACGACCGCAAGCCTTACACCGATCGCCCCCGCCGCTTTGACGACCGCAAACCGCGCTACGCCGACGACCGCAAGCGCAACAACACGGGCGATTCCAGACCCTTCCGCAAACCGCGCGGCAATAGAGGCTACGATAACCGACGTGAAGACTGAGACACCGTAAGCCTCATGAAGTAAGAAAAAGCTAATTCCTGACATGACATTTCCACACGCACATAGTTCACGCCTGGCAGCCCTCGTGGCCGCCGCGTGTATGCTCATCTCCCTGCCCATGACAGCGCAAACAAAGAAGACTTTTACCTTGGACGACCTAATGTCGGGCGGCACGAACTACTGGAACCTCATGCCGCCCCGCGTGTTCGGTAACTTCTGGGGCGAGCGCTACGTGCAGCTTGACGCCAACGAGGCTCGTGTCGTGGCCGACGCCAAGGGGCGTCTGAGCAGTCCGCAGACGCTCTTCACGGCCGACGAAGTGCGGGCGCTCATCGGCACCGAGAACGATGGCGCCGGCCTGAACCTTTATGCAGCGCAGTTTCCCGATGGTGCAAAGACGGAAGTGCTACTCCGCACGCCCGACCTGAACCTTTGTTACGACTGGCACAGCCGCCGCATCACGTGGCAGGCACCCCGCACCCGCGGCATCCAACATGCCGACTTCTGCCCCGCCTCCCGCAGCGAGGCCTACGTGAAGGACTGGAACCTCTTCCTCCGTACCGCTGACGGCGTGGAACATCAGATTTCACACGACGGCTCCCGCGAGCTGCAATACGGCACCAGCGTCCACCGTGACGAGTTTGGCTACAACAAAGGCACGTTCTTCTCCCCTACAGGTCAGAAGCTCTGCTTCACACGTATGGATCAGACTATGGTGCGTGACTATCCGCTGGTGGATATTTCCAAGCGCGAGGCCGTAGAAGCGCCGGAGAAATACCCCATGGCCGGCATGGAGAGCCACAAGGTGTACATAGGCGTTTATGATCCCCGGACAGACAAGACTATCTACATGCAAACGGGCGATCCGACGGACAGGTATTTCACCAATCCCTCTTGGTCGCCGGATGAAAAGACACTCTATCTCATTGAACTTCCCCGGTCGCAAGACAAAGCCGAGCTGGTGGCCTACAACGCTGAGACGGGCGAGCGTAAAGGCGTGATATATACGGAGACGAACGAGAAATACGTTCACCCCGTCCATGGTCTGACGTTCCTGCCTTGGGACAGCAATCACTTCCTCTACCAAAGCGAGCGCGACGGCTACAACCATCTCTACCTTATGGACACTACGGGAAAGGAAGTGCGGCAGGTGACTTCGGGCAACTTCGTTGTGCTCGACGTTCTCGGCTTCAACGCCCCGAAGCGTAGCGTCATCATCCTCTCTACCGAGGCGTCGCCCTTGCGTAACAACCTCTACGCCGTAGATATCGCCACTGGCCGACGTACACTCTTGGACAACGGGTTCGGTGTCCACCAGGCCAAGCTTTCTCCCGCCGGAACGACGCTCTTCGACTGCTGGACGGCGCCCGACGTGTTTCGCGAATACGACGTGCTCTCCACAGCGAAAGCCGACGTACGCCTCTTCGAGCGGCAGGCCGACCCCTGGGCTGACTACGAAGTGCCTGAAATAAGCTCCGGGTCGCTGACGGCAGCCGACGGCCGCACTCAGCTCTTTTACCGCCTCGTGAAACCCACCCACTTCGACCCTGCACAGAAATACCCCACCGTAGTTTACGTCTATGGCGGCCCCGGCCTGCGAAATGTTGAGGAGCGCTGGCACTATGCCGCCCGTCCGTGGGAAATTTATATGGCGCAGAAAGGCTACTGCCTCTTTGTGCTCGACAATCGCGGCTCTACGGATCGCGGCTTTGCCTTCGAAAGTTGCACCTTCCGCCATCTTGGCGACGAAGAGATGCGCGACCAGATGGTCGGGGTGGACTTCCTGCGCCACCAGTCCTTTGTTGACACTGCGCGCCTCGGCGTCCACGGCTGGAGCTTCGGTGGCTATATGACGACAAACCTCATGTGCTCCTATCCCGACGTCTTCAAGGTGGGTGTGGCGGGCGGCCCCGTCATTGACTGGAAGTACTACGAGGTGATGTACGGCGAGCGCTACATGGATACGCCCGCCGAAAACCCCGCAGGCTACGAGAGCAGCAGCCTGTTGCCGAAAGCCAAGAACCTGAAGGGACGCCTGCAAATCATCTTTGGCTACAACGACCCCACGTGCGTGCCGCAGCACACGCTCTCCTTCCTCCGCGCCTGCATCGATGCCGGTACGCAGCCCGACCTCTTTACCTATCCCGGACAGGGGCACAACATGTACGGCCGCGACCAGGTGCACCTGCACGAGAGGATTACCCGCTATTTCGACGATTACCTAAAATAGGCTTACACCCCTTACACATTATTATATATGACGTCTTACGCTACCCCTTCCGCTCCCGCCGCCATCGGCCCCTACAGCCAAGCCGTCGAAGCCAACGGCTTCGTGTACGTTTCCGGGCAGTTGCCTCTCGATCCCGCTACGGGAAAATTTCCGGCAGACGACATAAAAGCCCTCACGCGACAGTCGTTGCGCAATGCCGAGGCTATACTCCAAGCTGCCGGCCTCTCGTTGCGCAACGTAGTGAAGACGACCGTCTTTTTGGCCGACATGGAAGATTTTGCCGCCATGAACGAGGCTTATGCCGAGTTCTTCTCGCAGCCCTTCCCCGCCCGCTCCGCCGTTGCCGTGCGTACGTTGCCTAAGGGCGCACGCTTAGAGATTGAGGTCGTAGCGGCACGATAAAAAAGTAACCCGCACCAAGCTGATGCCCACCTGTGGCGTCAGCCTTTTTGGGTGCTATACCCTATGAAATACGAGAAGATAGGCGTTTTCCTTTCTGCAAATGCTGACGTGCCGCCGTCCTATCGTGCTGCGGCCGAGGCCGTGGGCACTTGGATTGGTCAACAAGGCCGCACGTTGGTCTATGGCGGCGCCGGCAAGGGACTGATGGAAGTCTTGGCGCAAGCCACGCGGCGTAGTGGTGGGCGCGTTTTTGGCGTCGTGCCGCAAATCCTCGTCGAGCGCGATGCCGTCAGCGATGCGCTCGACGTGACCTTTCGCACGGCCGACTTGCACGACCGCAAGGCGCAGCTCCTCGCTCTTAGCGATGTTCTCGTTGCCCTGCCCGGCGGCGTCGGCACGCTCGACGAGATATTCACCGCCCTGTCCATGCGGAGTATTGGCCTCGCCGCGCCGCCCATCCTGCTCTTCGACGTAGAGGGTTGCTGGCAGCCCCTGCTTGCCCTGCTCCGCGCCCTCCATGCTCGCGGTTTGTTGCGCGACGAGCCGCAGCAATTGCTCTCCGTCGTCAGCACCATACAGCAACTCGAGGCAACTTTAGGCAGTATGTAAGCGCAGGCGGGACTTCTGTCGTCACTTGTCAAGCGGAAGGGGTGAAAACGCTCTTCCGCTTTCTTTTTGTCTTATGTAATACTTACTTTTGCGCTGTTTTAACGATCGATATACCCATGTTTTCTTTCCTTCTCAGCCTCGTAGCCTTGTTTTTAGGCTACATGTTCTATGGCCGCTTCGTAGAGCGCATCTTTGGCCCCGACGACCGCGTCACCCCGGCCGTCAGCAAGAACGACGGTGTCGACTTTATCGTCATGCCCGGCTGGAAAATCTTCATGATACAGTTTCTCAACATTGCAGGCACCGGACCTATCTTCGGTGCCATCATGGGTGCCAAGTTCGGCCCGGGCGCTTATCTGTGGATTGTCTTAGGTTGCATTTTCGCCGGCGCCGTGCATGACTACTTCAGCGGCATGCTCTCCATGCGTCATGGCGGAGCCTCCATGCCCGAACTCGTCGGCATCTATCTGGGTAAGACCACCAAGGCCATTCTTCTAGTCTTCTCCATCCTCGTCCTGCTCATGGTGGGCGCTGTCTTCGTGTATAGCCCCGCTATCATCCTCGGACACATGACGGGGGGGCACTTCCCTCGCTACTATGACGTGGATCATCGTCATCTTCGTCTATTATATCCTCGCCACGATGCTGCCTATCGACAAGATCATCGGGCGCATCTATCCCGTCTTCGCCTTTGCCCTGCTGTTCATGGCCGTCGCTTTGGCCACGGTGCTCTTCATCAAATGGCCGTCGCTGCCCGAGGTGTGGGACATGGGCTCCGTGAAGAACCTTGCCGGACAGCCCGTATTCCCCTGCCTTTGCATCACGATAGCCTGCGGCGCCATCTCCGGTTTCCATGCCACGCAAAGCCCCATGATGGCACGTTGCATGAAGTCGGAACGCTCCGGCCGCCCCGTTTTCTACGGCGCCATGATCACGGAAGGCGTCGTAGCGCTCATTTGGGCTACCGTAGCCAGTTGGTTCTTCTATGATGGCGGTGCCGCGTCCGTCGGCGGGACGCTGACGACGCCTGCGCCGCAGGTCGTCACGCTGGTCTCGCAGAACTGGCTCGGCCTTGTCGGCGGCATCCTTGCCCTGCTCGGCGTCGTTGCCGCCCCCATCACCAGTGGCGACACCGCCTTCCGCAGCGCACGCCTCACCATAGCTGACTCGCTCCACTTTAGCCAGCACTCCCTGCGCAACCGTTTTGCCATCGCCATTCCCCTCTTCGTCGTTGCCGCCCTGCTACTTTGGTTCAACGTTGCCGACGAGAACGGCTTCAACGTAATCTGGAACTACTTCGGTTGGAGCAACCAGACGCTCTCTTGCTTTATGCTTTGGACGGCTACGGCCTACCTCGTCCGCGCTCGTAAGGCTTACGTCCTTACCCTCGTGCCCGCCCTGTTCATGACGGTCGTTTGCACCACGTTCCTCTGCATCTCCAACATAGGCTTTGGCCTCTCCCCGACAGTTTCCTATACCGTCGGAGGCCTTGTCCTCATCATTGCCGTCGCGTGGTTCTTTTCTTGGTACGGCCGCGGGCGTCGCACCCCGCTGCCGCAATGAGGCATCCGCTTCTCCGTCTGCCCGGCTTCGGATTTAGATAACCATACAAACGAGCGAAGGGGCTGAAGTCCTAACTTAAGGATTTCAGTCCCTTCGCTCGTTGCGCTTCAGGATGGGCTTGAACCAACGACCCCCTGATTAACAGTTAAAATATGTAAGATTTTATGATAGCTTCTAAAATGATATTTGGCTGATTCACAATTAATTAGTATCTTTGTGAGCGTTTACGATACTACGTGATTTTGCTTAATTCTGACTATTAATAACAAAAAAGTCTTGTGGAATGAGATTATCGCACAAAAGAAAGCGAGTACGGCAGAAACATACCGCAATGCCCGCGATTGTTTCCTCAAGAGCGGTGTGTTCAAGCCCAAGGACGGTTATAGCGTGGATATAAACACCGTCAAGGCATGGATTGACTATATGAAGTCGGCTGGTTATACCCAAACAACCATCGGTTTCTATCTTCGTGCCATACGTGTTGTGTTCAAGGCATGTATAAGTCATGGTTACATGCTTGAGAAAGACTATCCTTTCGGAGCTTCCGACCCAAAGAAGATAAAGATTCCTTCTGGCTCTTCCCGTAAGACTGACTTCCTCACGGTGGAGCAAATGACAGAACTGTACAATTTCTTTGTTGACGGCGAGATTCCTGCCGAATATAAAACACCAGACCTTATTCGTCAGAGCCTCGGAATGTTGCTTTGCCAGTATCTCTGCAATGGTTGCAACCTGTATGATTTGGCTCTGCTACGGTATGACGATTATTACGATGTCTCTGAGCACAATGCCTTGCGGTTCTTCCGCCATAAGACGAAAGACCATTCTGAAAGTGGCTCTGAGGTTATCATTCCAATAATTCCTCCATTAGAGACAATAATTGCTAAGCTTGGCGCGCCTTATTCTCATGGTGGTCTCGTTTTTCCATTCCTATTAGGCGAAGGAGTTGACCCAGATGGCGTGAAAGCAAGGAACAAGATTCATCAAGAGAACCACAATGTTGCTGACCGCATGGCAAAGGTCGCAAAGATTATAGGATGGGATGTCGCGCCATCATCGACCTACGCTCGCCACAGCTTCGCGACTAACCTTAGCCGACAGAAGATACCTATGGACTATATCAGTTTTGCGATGGGGCATTCCATCGGCAACCGTGGACAGATAACCAAACGCTATATCTCTCCTTACCCCCTTGAGGTGCAGATGGAATACAACTCATATCTACTTGACCTGCCAGAGTTGAAGGCCATGCGGCATTCCGATTTCAGCAAGGAAGAACTCGTGAAGATGCTCAAGGACAAGATGACGAAGGAAGAACTGCTGAGCCTGTTGTTAGGATGAATGATTTTTACTTAAATAGGTCATCCATCACAACTGTCTGGTTGACGATGCTTGCATGCTCAACTCTCGCAAGCCCCATAGTTGTCACCAGTACGAGTTGGATGGAATGGGTCTTGTTGTGCTTTTTGCTTGCTGCAAAGGCATCCATCTTGTTCAGCATATCATCCTCGTCATCCTGCGTGATAGAGTATTTGCCACCCGAAAACTTCATCTCACATACATAATCGGTTCTGCTTGTATTGCTCTCAATTAGCAAGTCTATTTGGGCTCCATTACCATCACCTTTCTTAGTACTCCAACAATAGTTTCTGTCTATAGAAGCTATGCGAAGGGCTTTTTGAATCTGTGGAAGATGCTCTATACACAACAACTCGAAGGTGTCACCAGCCCAAGTGTAAAAGGTTGGCGTACGGTTGATAGTGTTCCATTGCCCCTTATGCGGCTGCTTGCCAAGGATGAAACGTAGATAAAACAGAGAGAAGAAATCTATGAGTTGGTAAACGGTTTCCACGCGTTGTTTCCCATAACGTGGATAATTACGCAAGATGCCAGATTCCATAAGATTGTCCAGCAGCTTTGTCAGCGTTCCTCCACTTTTCAATTTCAATGCATCGCTGATTTCCTTCTGTGTCATTCCATAGAACTTGCTGCCTATTACTTTCACTATATCCACATAACGTTCCTTACTTGAATAGAGACCTGTATAGACATCTTTGAACTCTTGATGAATATTCTCGTTGGAAAAGAAGATGTTGTCTATATTCTCAGTGACCGTCAAATCATTCCTAAGACGATCCAAATAATAAGGTATGCCACCAAAAGCCATATAGCTGACACACATCTCGTATTTGGACAGTCGGAAACCATTTTTCCTGTAGTACTTAGCACACTCTGCCAAAGAGAACGGGGATAGCTTTATGGTTTCGGTAAGTCTTCCATGCAGACCTCCATAATCGCGGATAACATTGTTAAGCATCCAACTGGTAGCCGACCCACATACAACAAGTACAATATTGCGCTCTCTGTCTGCCCATGAATTCCAAAAATAGCCCAACTCTGCAATCATTTCTGATGACTGCGGTCCCGCAAGCCATGGTAATTCGTCAAAGAACAAGACCTTACGGCGGGATTTGATGCCTTCGAGCATCTTCCTCAGCAACAGGAAAGCCTCACGCCAATTTGTAGGGTGATGTTCAGAAGCATCAAGACCAGACAGTAACAATGAATCGTAAAAATGGTCTAATTGTATTCGTCTGTATGTCTCATCGTCTTTGTCATCATTCTTTGTATAAGTTCCGACGGCAGAGAAGGTGATTTTTTTACCATACACCTCGCTGACAAGATAGGACTTGCCTATGCGTCTACGGCCATAGATAGCCACAAACTCCGATTTCTTCGATTTATATAGCCTTTCTAATGTCGCTATTTCTTGCTCCCTACCTATAATGTTTGGGTATCTCATAATAATATTATTTACGTGGAACAAAGATACAAAGAAAAGTCAAATGCTCCAACAATCAGTCTGAAAAATCAGCGAAAAAGGCATAAAAAAGTTGGTTTTCGCTGAGTTTTTTCTTAATCATTTGATGATATTTGTAGATGTTAACCGTTAAATCCTATGTATTTATAACAAAAAAAACAATGTCTTATTTTTTCGGTGAACGGTATTTTTAGTACCTTTGCTGAAAAATAAATGCACATATGGCAATAATAGGAAGAGAAAAAGAGATTGAAGAGATTAAGCGCTTGTTCGGCAGTGGAAAAGCCGAGTTTGTGGCTATCTATGGTCGTAGGCGTGTTGGCAAGACTTTTCTAGTCGATGAGACTTTAAAAGGTAAGATTACATTCCGGCATGCAGGATTGTCACCTGTTGAGAAGGAAAACAAGAAGAACAGCTTGAAAGAACAACTCAAGCACTTCTACTATTCCCTTCAGACGTATGGCTTGAAGAAGAAAAAGTGTCCGACATCTTGGATGGAGGTTTTTTTCGTGCTCTCACAGCTTCTGGAAAGCAAGGATGATGGGAATACCAGACAGGTAGTCTTTCTCGATGAACTCCCATGGATGGACACCCCTCGTTCCGGGTTCATTACTGCTTTTGAGGGCTTTTGGAATACATGGGCATGTCACAGAGACAACCTGATGCTTGTAGTTTGTGGCAGTGCAAACTCTTGGATGCTTGACAACCTTGTCAACAACCATGGCGGACTATATGGCCGAACAACATACGAGATAAAGCTTTTGCCTTTTAACCTTCATGAATGCGAGGAGTACTTCAAACAGAATGGCTTTAAGATTTCAAGATACGACATCGTTCAAAGCTATATGATTCTTGGAGGCATCCCCTTTTATCTCGGTTATATGGACAAGAGACTGAGTTTGGCACAGAATATTGACGGAATGTTCTTTAAGAATGGTGCAAGGCTTGCCAATGAATACGACAGATTGTTCACGTCTATTTTCACGAACCCCGAAGAAATGAAGCGTATAGTAGAGTTTCTCTCTGCAAAGCATGTCGGCTTTACCCGCAACGAAATATTAAAGGGTATTGGAGTGAAAGACAGCGGTTACTTCTCAAAGATGCTGGATGCGTTAATTGCCAGCAACTTTATCGAAGAATACGTTCCATTTGGTGAGAGCAAACGTAATACTCATTACAGGCTGACAGACCCCTTCTGCTTGTTTTACCTGAAATTTGTCAATGGCAAGAAAGGTACTGATGAGAATCTTTGGGAGCATAACGTTACTTCATCCTCAATTAACAGCTGGCGTAGCTTTGCCTTTGAAGAAGTGTGTTTTCATCATGTTCCACAAATAAAGCAGGCTCTTGGAATCCTTGGTGTCATGACCTCCCAGTCTTCATGGTCAGTGAAAGGTGATGACAATACTGAAGGAACTCAAATTGATATGCTCATTGACAGGAACGACAATGTTGTCAACATGTGTGAGATGAAGTTCTACAATGAGGAGTTTACTGTCAGCAAGGCATACCATTCGACCATTGTTCATCGTCTCAACGTCCTTTCGGAGATGATTCCAAGGCGTAAGTCTGTTCACTGCACACTGATAACGACCTTCGGGTTGACTCACAACGAGTATAGCGGCGACTTTCAGCAGGTAGTAACCATGGATGCGCTGTTTGCTGATTTGAGATGAAGTACACTCTCGCCGAGGTGTCTTTCTGGTACAAACTTACGGCGATTAGAATATATAGCCGTTGCTTTGTGCCGAACTTGCCAAGTCGGCATGAATAATTTAGTAGAAGATTTATTTTATAAAAAATATCTTTTATAAAATTTGTTTTTTATAAAACAACTGATTATCTTTGCAAAAAAATAGAATTATGCCAATCACTAACAGAATAGGA
The DNA here is from genome assembly GCA_964641085.1 of uncultured Prevotellamassilia sp. Taxonomy (GTDB): domain Bacteria; phylum Bacteroidota; class Bacteroidia; order Bacteroidales; family Bacteroidaceae; genus Alloprevotella. The sequence continues at coordinate 90,783 of CAZXJS010000010.1, forward strand.
CCTCCTGTGGAAGGTCAAGACTTCTATGGAAGGCAACGCGAACTAAAAGTTGCCAACAGGTTGCTAAACGCAGGTAATTCTCTTCTTTTGGCTGCACCGCGCCGTATCGGCAAGTCGTCATTTGCCAAGAAACTCATCGCCCAAAAAAGTGAGGAGGGTTGGAAATGCGTATATATCGATCTTGAGGAAACTCAGAACGAGGGGGAATTCCTTGAACTACTTTTGTCCGCACTCGATGAAAAACATATTTGGGCAGAAGCTGCATCTTCAGCTGTCAAAACTATGAAATCTGCTATTGGCAGTATCAAGTCATTGAAAATCGGACCTGTAACCGTAGATGTGGACAAACTGATAAAAGAGGACAACTTATACCAAGTCCTCAAAAACGCCATTGACCACAAAACAAAGTCTCTTATTGTTATTGATGAGTTAACCCTGTTCCTGAATTGCCTACAGAGACAAGACGGAGGCGAGGATAGAACCCGCTTTATATTAAACTGGCTCAGAAGTCTTCGTCAAGTAAGCGGAACGCAGGTTAGGTGGCTTTTCTCCGGCTCTGTCGGGTTGAACAACTTCACCAAGATGCATGGTCTGTCTTACTCTATCAACGATCTGACCAATTTCCATTTGGATGAATTAGACAAAGCGGAGGCCAAGGGGCTTTTGAGATCTTTAGCTGAGTCCACAGGACTTGTTATGGATGAGAACGTTGTAGATTACACGGTCAACAAGCTCAACTGGAATATTCCTTATTTCATTCAACTGATTGTCTGGCAATTGGTCTTATCTGGATTAGATGGAAAAGTCACGAACAATGACATTGACCACGTTTATTCCATTCTTTCAAACAGCGAATACTTTTCAACATGGTCAGAGCGTCTTGCCGAATTCCCCAATGAGAAGGATGCAAGAAAAATGCTTGGCCAACTAAGCATGTCTCCAGAAGGAATCTCTACAAGTCTGCTGATTTCACTTTATCAACAAGAACATAAGAATCTCTCTCCAGATGATTGCAATCTCAAGGCGAGAGAAGTCTTGAACATGTTGAATAATGATGGCTACCTTATTAATATAGACGGCAAATGGGGCTTTCGCTCGCCTTTATTGCGTGATTATTGGAAAAATAAGTTCTGCTCCTGACCATGCGCTATATTCCTTTATATGAAATGGGCAAAGGTGTCTCTGAAAAGGTTATCAGAGATAATTTTGTAGCCAACAAGCCTGTTCTTGACTTGCTTGTCAAGAATGTGTCAAGCGAGGGAACAGACTCCATACCCCAGCCATGTATTATTATTGGAGGTGGAGGCACAGGTAAGACATGGTTATTGAAGGCTCTTGAATTTCGTATTTTAAAAGAAATGCCGGGCTTTCATGTTCTTGTCCCCAATCAAACTGCCCTTTCGTCTGCATCCGTTCTTCTCTCAATGTTTAAAGATGCGGCGACCTCGCAAGAAAAGCGATTAGTCGTTTTGATAGATGATATTGAAAAGATGCTTGATAGAATGTCAGATAATGAGCAATATAGCCTTAGAGGATTGCTGAACAAGAACGGAGCCCCTATCTTAATAGGTTCTTCGTCGGTTGTGCCAAAAGCTCTAACCGATTACAGGGCTGCATTCTTTGATGGGTTTGCCATAACCAATATTGGCAATTTAACCATAGAACAAGCATTGGAAATACTTGGCATTGATAATAATAAGGGCAAGGAAAGGGCATTAAATCTATTGGCAGTTTTGGGGACTTCCATTAGAAACGTTCAACTTGTCCGTAATGTGATGACGATGTCCAGATCTAAGGTCGAGGATGAGCAGATATTGTTTGATTTCCTTTATGCTACCATGGATATGAAACTTTGTTCTTTGCCAGATATTTCTAAAAGGATTGTCACGGCTATAGCCCTCTCAGAGAACGGCCTAAGGTTGACAGAACTTTCAGAAAGATTACAAGTAGAATCAAACAAACTCTCGTCATACACATTTAAGTTGTCCAATCTCCATGTTCTTGACAAAGAGGTTAAGAACGTCCGTAATGCAAAATACACCATTGCTGATAAAGATCTCCTTTTCTTCATTCGCAAAAAAGAGGGGTATTCTGAGAAATGAAGCCATTTAAACGTTATAACCTCTTGCCATGCAGGTATTGGTAGAGGTAGATGGCATAATCGCACTCACGGAGCTTGCGGACGGACTCGTCCACAATGGCGAGGACTTCCCGCTCACGGATGCCTAAGTCTTCGGCGATGCGTGACGGCTTGTGAGCAGAGCAGCCAATACCGAAGTAACGTTCCACTATAGACTGCTCGTTTTCCGTAAGCTGTTGCCGGATCATATTGTCGATGTGGTGGCGAAGCTCGTTCTTCATCACGGCCTGATATGCCTGGCTGTCCCGCTCGTGGTCGACGATGCCGTCCTCTTGGTTATATTGCTCAAGCAAGTCATCCATCTGCATACTATCATTCTCCTCATCGAACAAGGCAGACAGTGTCGTATGGTAATATTGTCTGCACATAGTCGTTTTCATGCTTGCAAAGTTACTACAATTTTTTCCTTTTTATGACGATACGCTCGACTTTTTACCATCAAGTAAAACTCACAGACTCACAAATGTCAGAATGTGAGTCTGTGAGTAATAACATTGGCAGTTGCGCCTTACTTCTCGTCAAAGATGGCGATTAACTCTTCAGCGTATCTGTCGAGTACGAACTCCAAGGCAGCGTTGGTGAAGGCACGGTAACCAACCTTGCCGCCAGTGCGGTATTTCAACTCGTTAAGACGTTCCTTGACCGCCTTTACCGCCCAGACACTCATGCCGTGTTCCTCGATGCCGGTGTATTTGGCAATACCAGTATGTAGGATTTGCAGGTCATCTGATGAAGAATGTTCGGCTTTAGCTTTTTGTGATTCCTTTGCAGGCTTATCCTTCACTTCGTTAGATGTTACGGATTTCACCTTGCCCTGC